>JAAYAD010000083.1 GCA_012719545.1 Clostridiaceae bacterium | reverse complement strand
ATTGTTAAAATTAAAAAGTAAATATTGTAAATAATTTCTTAAATTGTATTAAAAATATTTTTCCTTGTAAAACTTGACATAAGTTGATAATTAATTTAGAATTTCTTTATAAGATAAAAAATTAGGGGGAAATATGTATGAAAGCAACAGGAATGATCAGAAGCCTTGATCAATTAGGCAGAATTGTTATTCCTATTGAATTAAGGCGCGTTCTTGACATCGAGATTGGCGACGGCCTGGAGTTCTACTCTGACGATAAAGCAATCATCCTTAAAAAGTACGAGCCCGCCTGCATATTCTGCGACAATGCAACCGACATAAAAGTATATAAAGGTAAAAACATTTGCAGCGAATGTTATTCTCAATTGAAAGAGAATGCATAAATATAAGGAATGCATAAATACATAGTTTAATTTCACAGTCGTAAGAATATAAAAACCAGAAGCCATATAGGCTTCTTTTTTTATTGAAAGGCTGATAGTTTTTTTATACAATAAATAAGGTTCAAAAATAAAACAAAAATATGTTCTCATGGAGCTTTCATTATGGAAAATAAAACATGTATGGATACACAGTTATACCCTCTCACCTTTAAACCTCTTTATAAAAATTACATTTGGGGCGGCAGAAATCTTGAAAAGCTTGGAAAGGTTCTGCCCGACGGAATAGTGGCTGAAAGCTGGGAAATTTCCGCTCATCAGGACGGTATGGGAATTGTGGCAGAAGGACCTTTTGAAGGCCGTACTTTAAAAGAACTGGCCGATGAATATAAGGAACAGTTATTAGGCTCCTTAAGCTATTCAAAATACAAGGAAAAGTTCCCTCTGCTTTTAAAATTCTTTGACGCCAACGACTGGCTTTCAGTTCAGGTTCACCCAGATGATGAATATGCCAGAATACATGAAAACGACTTTGGCAAGACAGAAATGTGGTATATTGTCGATGCCGTTCCCGGAGCGTCGGTATTATACGGTCTTGAGAAGAAGGTAACCAGATCGGAATTTAAAAAAGTTATAGATGAAGGGCGTATTTCAGAGCTTTTAAAAAGAGTTCCCGTTTCACCCGGAGATATTCTTTATATTCCTGCAGGTACTGTCCATGCGGCAGGCAAGGGCCTTCTCATTGCTGAAATACAGCAAAACTCCAATGCCACTTACCGCCTTTATGACTTTGACCGTAAAAACCCCGATGGGACCACAAGACCATTGCACATTGAAAAAGCACTTGACAGCATTAATTTTGAAAAGGCCGCCAATACGGGAAAAACACAAGGGTTGTCCTATAAAAAGGACGATGCGGATATCAGAGTTATTATTGCCGACGCCCATTTTTGCGTGGACATAATTGACATTAACGGAGAAACATCTTTATCTGCCGACGGGCGTTCATTTATAGCCTATCTCTTTTATGAAGGCGAAGGAGCTCTTACATGGAATAAAGGCTCAATGCCTGTAAAAGCCGGAAAGTCGGTTTTGGTTCCTGCAAATATTGGCTCCTATACCATTCAGGGCAGAATTAAAGCTTTAAGGTCCTATGTGGGAGATATCAACGAAGATGTCTTTAAGCCCCTTTTAGAGGCAGGATATGATAAAGAGCAGATAATTAACTCTGTTGCCGGATTGGCATGATGGGGACAAACATTATATTAAGTTTAATTTAATAGTTTAGCTTAATAGTACACATTTAAAAATAAGTACTGCAATATGTTATATATCTATAATATATATGAATATATATGGTTTAAGAAATCCACCAATTCAGGTGGATTTTTTTCTAATGGTCTTTAAATTCTTTAATGTAAACACCACATCACAAATGGCTTGTACTGCAGTTATCTACAGATTTACTCTCCGTCTTGCACCTGATATACTCGAAATCCGTTGTAATAAAACATCTTTCCAAAATTCTGAAAAATTTTAATTTGGGTATTGACTCAAAAATTAAATCGGTGTATATTATGTTTGTAATCGTTATAAATTTATAATTGTTATCGATTAAAATAATTATAAAAGAAGTAAATGGAGGCATGATGATTATGAAGAAGTTTGTTTGTTCAGTATGTGGTTATGTACATTACGGAAATGAGGCACCTGATGCTTGCCCTCAGTGCAAGGCTGCTAAGGAAAAGTTCAATGAGGAAACTGGCACCACTTCTTACAACTGGGTTGATGAGCATAAAATAGGTATCGCTAAGGATTTGGATCCTGAAGTAGTTCAGGGCCTGAGAGATAATTTCATGGGTGAATGCACCGAAGTAGGTATGTACCTGGCTATGAGCAGACAGGCTGACAGAGAAGGTTATCCCGAAATTGCTGAAGCTTATAAGAGATTCGCTTTTGAGGAAGCAGAACACGCTGCTAAATTCGCTGAATTATTGGGAGAAGTTGTATTCCCCAGCACAAAGCAGAATTTGCAGGCTCGTGTAGAAGCTGAATGCGGCGCTTGCAAGGGCAAGAAGGATCTTGCAACCAGAGCTAAAGAGCTTAACTATGACGCTATCCATGACACTGTACATGAAATGGCTAAGGACGAAGCAAGACACGGCAGAGCATTCCTTGGACTCCTTGAAAGATACTTCGGAAAATAATCGCATATTCCATATAAAAGCCCGTGGCAGTTTAAATGCTGTCAGGGGCTTTTTTACATGTTCAAAAGATTTATAATATGTTTGGTTTTCAATACACCACCATAATAAACAAACTAACAATATTAGGGATTTTTCTTTTATTACTCACCTTTTATATTTCTTTATCAAATTTTTTGTTAAGATTAGATGTAAAGAAACATGCGCTATATAGGGAGGATGACTATAAGACTATGCCATTTCAGATGACACATTTGCATATAGCAAAGAATATATATAAACTTTTCCCTGAAAAAATCAATAATTTGCCCCAATTCTATTTAGGAAATATAGCTCCTGACGGTGTACACAACAGAGAGGGCTATATATCAGACTGGAAAAAAGCGTCCCATTTGTGTGTCGGGGATGAACCCTGGGGATTGATATCAAATAACGATGAATGGATTAAAAACGTGCAAAAGTTTCTTATTAATCACAGAGATTCAAATGACTTTTACTTCATACTCGGTTACTGCTGCCATATTCTATCAGATATTTACAACAATATAGCTGTATGGACTCCATTCCTGCGCAAAAATCCCGACCAATGGGGAAAAGGCTATAGCGGAGTGTATCACCAGGAAAGCGAGAAAGTAGACAAGATATTATTTTTAAGAGATGAAAACAAAGATGATTTTTGGGTTTATCTTGAAAAAGCCAGGCCCATAGATTTATGTGACTTTATTTCTGCAGAGGAAATAGAAAAGCATAAAGAAAACCTGTTGTATAACTGGTATAAGGATAAAGAGCTGCCAGACATATCAGCACATAAATTAATAACACTGGAAAGTATTAATAACTTTATCGAAGGCGCCACCAATTTTATTGTCAGCAAAATAGCCAGTCTCATATGACAGGCATTTTCATATATATAAAATTACCGGCCTTACCAACCTGCAATTATCCTGAAGTAGATGTTTTCCCTCTGCTTAGCAAGCAATGAGCTTATCGGCAAGAAAATTTTGTAAAAACTTTAAATTGTTAATATAACCCATTTAATATATAATTGAGTTAATCTTAAGCAGCGCCGGTTCTTTGAAAAAAATCAGGGCAATAATCTTTGAAAGGTGGTCTATAAGCATGAAAAGGATATTCTGCTTTATTTTAATTCTTGTCTTTGTAACAAGCACGGCGTTTTATTCCTATGCCCAGGATACCAATTATACAATTAAGGAGCTTAAGGAAGATCCTTCTGTTCTTCAGGTTATTCGGGAGAAGATTTTTCCCAATATGCAGCGGTATTGCGACGGATTGATGGGAAGCCATTTTGATGCTGTCTACCTTCATTCAAATGAAGGATTGTTTTTATATTTATATGAATTAATATATGAGGATTCAGATAAATGGCTGACAGATGATATTATCATGCATGACGGTGATAAAGAAGTAATTTTCCACGATACCGCCAAAGAGAGAACTCTTAGAATTCAAAGGCTTCTTAATGACGGATATGTAACTTCCGACGAAGTTAGTCAATTCCCAATAACAAAAGAAATGGTTGCCAATATCTTATATAGGATTTATAGCAAGTATATACCTTTTAAAAAGTCAGTTGATTACACTGATACAGAAAATGAGGCTGTAGAGTGGGCTGCCGAGATAGGTCTTCCCTATTTCAACCATAGAAGCGGATACAGTATTTATCCTGAAGAAAATATTAATGTTGCTGAATACAGCACCATTATGACATATGTATATTTGTTCCTTCCCAAAGCTCAAAAAGACGAATATAACCCGGTCAATGATTTATTCAGTTCGTCTGTTAACGAAAACATCCAAAAAATACGGGAAGAAATCAAAAAGCCAAGGCTCGGATATTGGAAAAGAGATGTAATGCAAAAACCAGAACTAAAAGATTTGGTGTCAAAATACCAGAAATATAAGAAAGAGAGCGATTTAAAAGAAATATATAAAAAGCTTCGGGAAATTTATAACCTATTTAATTATCAGGACGACATTGGATATGTACGGTATATGTTTACTTTATATAAGTAAATCACAGCTTGCTGTTTACAGGTTCGGAAAGAAATTTCTCCTTTAAAACTGAGCAATATCAAATCTCCTTTGTGAATATACCCTCCCGGTGGGTGGAATAAGGATTATAAAAATTTATCAGTAAAACATATAGCAGGTGGTGTTTTACATGTTAAATGATAGTCTGTTTCCAATTCTGGAGTTTGATTCGGATAAGCAAGCCAAGATTAATCCTTCCAGTATTATCAATAAGCCACCCGTACCTGAGGCATGTGTTATTACATTTTTCAAGGAAGTAATAAATAAAAAATTGGAAGCAGGAGAATTGGAGCAAATTGGCACAAGCTATTCGGAAACAGTAAACCTTCCAGTTTACAAAACAACGTATAAAGGTTGTTCTGTAGGCCTGGTGGGAGGTTTCGTAGGAGCAGCCGGTTCGGCAGCATTGCTGGAGGAACTGATAGCTTCAGGATTTAAAAAATTTATTGTTTGCGGCGGTGCCGGCGTTTTAAAAAAAGATATTCAAGTAGGCCATTTAGTATTACCCTACTCCGCCGTAAGGGATGAAGGTGTATCATATCATTATATTGAGCCGTCACGTGAAATAGAGTGTAATCCTGAAGCAATAATGGCTATAGAGAGAATATTGAATCGGGAAAAAATTCCGTATATTAAAGCAAAAACATGGACAACTGACGCTATCTTCAGAGAAACCAATGCTAAAATCGCAAAAAGAGTTTCGGAAGGCTGTGTTACCGTCGAAATGGAAGCTGCAGCATTCTTTGCCGTAGCTAAATGCCGAAATGTTTTGTTGGGACAGATTTTGTACGGCGGAGACGACTTAAGCGGAATTGAATGGGATCACCGCTCCTGGGTCAGCAGAGAAAAGATAAGAGCCAATCTTGTGGATTTATGCTTAAAAATAGCCACTGAATTATAATTAATCTACCCTCTAAGGAATAATTATCCTGTACAAAGAAAAAAGCCGCTGTGGGTGCAGCGGCTTTGTGGTAAATAACACTCAAGTAAAATATGAAGGTAGGAGTTCGGGTGTCTATATCCTTCAATAAATCAAACATCTATTTTATTTATCGGTAATTTCAATAGAAAAACTAACCTATTTTAGCGTTTTACACGGGCATTGCCCTGCCATACGCTCCAAACCTGTTCTTCGTCATGGGGGCTGGCATAGTCGGTCAGGAAAGTGGTTGCCAAAGCTCCGCTTGCCCAGCCAAATTGAATCCATTTTTCAGGTTCCCAGCCTTTGAGGATACCATAAAGAAGGCCTCCCACAAAACCGTCGCCGCCGCCGATACGGTCCAGAACATGAATTTCACGGGGTTCAATAACGTACCAGTTCTCACCCTCAAGCATAATGGCTCCCCACAGATGTCTGTTGACGCTTATAACTTCCCGGAGGGTTGTGGCAAAGACCGAAGCATTGGGGAATGACTTCTTTACTCTTCCAATCATCTCTTTGAAACTGTCAATCTTACTCATCAGGTCTTTTCCGCCGGCTTCAGGCCCGGGAATACCAAGGGCAAGCTGGAAGTCCTCTTCATTGCCCACAAGGATATCTGCAAGGCCGGCTATCTCTGTAAATACTGCCCTCAATTCTTCCTCACGCTCTTTCCAGAATGATGCGCGGTAGTTTAAGTCAAAGGATATTTTTGTTCCGTATTTTTTTGCGGCTCTTGCAATTTCCAGGCAGAAGGTGCTTGTCTCAGGAGAAAGGGCTGCTATAAGTCCTGACAAATGTACAATCTGAACGCCTTCCTTGCCGAAAATCCTGTCCAGGTCAAAATCCTTCACGTTCAAAGTGCGGCCAACTTCACCGGCTCTGTCGTTATGTACTCTTGGCCCGCGTGAACCATACCCGCTGTCGGCTATATTAAACTGATGCCTGTAGCCCCATGGCCCGCCCTGAGGAACATCCTTGCCCTCATAGGCGATGCGTCTTGCGGCAAGGTTATTCTTTATGAAGGTTGCAATAGGACTGTCTTTTACAAATGTGGTCAAAACCTTGCAAGGCAGTCCAAGGGAGGATGAAATGTTCAAGACGTTTGTTTCAGCGCTGGTAGCATGCATAATGTATGTATCGCTGACATGTACAGGCTGTCCGTTCATGGGAGTAATACGAACGCCCATACTGCTTGGTGCCAGAAGTGCGTAAGTAAAATCCTTTCTAAGTTCCATATTAATTATCCTCCTTGAGATTTAACCCAAAATATCTAACCGCATTATCAAAACAGATATCTTCAACAATTTGACCCAAAAGCTCCTCATCCATTGGAACCTCGCCCTTCTCAGCCCATTCTCCCAAAAGATCGCAAAGAATGCGTCTGAAATACTCATGCCTGGGATATGAAAGAAAGCTTCTGGAATCAGTCAGCATGCCGATAAATGTGCTTAAAAGGCCTATATTGCCCAGGGTTTTCAGTTGATACCGCATGCCATCCAGATGATCATTGAACCACCATGCAGAACCCAGTTGAAGCTTGCCCATGATGCCTCCGCCCTGGAAGCAACCCATAATTGATGCAATCTTGGCATTGTCCAGATCGTTGAGGGAATACAGAATGGTTTTGGGAAGTTCATCGGTTTTATCCATGGCATTTAGAAGCCGGGCCAGGGAATCTGCCGATATAGTGTTTCCTATGGCATCAAAGCCGGTATTGGGTCCTATTTTCTCAAACATTCTTGTATTGGTGTTTCTGATAACACACATATGAAGCTGCATGGCAAAATCCATGCTGTGGCAGATTCTTCCCAGAGCCACTAATAGCTGAGTCCTGTAAACATTTATCTCATGTAAAGACAAAGCTTTTCCCGATAATGCCTTTCTGAAAAATTCATCAGCTTCAGAAGAGGTACCTTCAGTAAATTGAAGCTCGCTGAAAGAAATATCCGCCACTTTACAGCCAACGGATTTAAAGAACTCCGCACGCTTTTTAAGGGCATCCACAAGTGATCCAAAGGATGTAATTTCTATGCCTGATGCACCGGATAATACGGAAATATAATCTGCAAAGTCTTTTGAAGTTATGTCCAGCGCTCTGTCCGGCCGGAAGGTGGGAAGAACCTTTACCGGAAAATCCTTATCCTTTGAAAGGGCAATATGATATTTTAAATCGTCTGCCGGATCATCGGTGGTGCAAAGAGCCTTGACATTAGATTTTATAATTAGAGAACGGGCAGTAAAGCCCTTTTCACAAAGCTTTTTGTTGCAAATTTCCCAAATCATCGGAGCAGTTTTGGGATTAAGAAGCTCATCTATATCAAAATAGCGCTTAAGTTCCAGATGGGTCCAGTGATAAAGTGGATTTCCCAAAGCCCTGGAGATTGTGTCTGCCCATTTTAAAAACTTTTCATATGGATCAGCATTGCCTGTTATGTACTTTTCATCGATACCGTTGGCCCGCATGAGCCTCCATTTGTAATGATCTCCCCCAAGCCAAATCTCTGTAATATTGTTGTACTTCTTATCCTCATAAATCTCCCTGGGGTCAAGGTGGCAATGGTAATCAAAGATGGGCTTATCTTTTGCGTATTTATGATAAAGCCTTTGAGCCATTTTGCTGTTCAGTATGAAATCATCATGAATGAACGCTTTCAAGCCTATCCCCTCCTATCAAAAATCTCCCGGTTTGCCCATAGCCCGATGGCGGGATTGCTGATAAAAAATATCTCTTCCCCATCCGGCAAAGTGTTGAAACCATCACGCAGCTTTTCAGGATTATATTTTGCCAAAGCTTCCTCTAAAGGCATATACTTAAAACCAACATCCTCTACCTCTTTTCGGGTAAGCTTGCCTGTCGCATATGTAATGCTGAATCGTCCGTCAGATGAGCCATGAATAAGATGTGCAGCCGCCGACATATTTTCCTTTAAGTCGTCATGGGCTTTATAGTCCTCAAGAATTTTTAACCTGCCTTTGTAACCGTATTTCCTTATAAGCCTGTCAATTCCTTCATCCTCACCGAATTTGCGGACACCGGGACCTATGATAATAAGCTCGCCCCCATCGGCAATAGCCATACGGGTGCGGTAAACTGCCTTGTTTCCAAGCCATGTGCTTTTAAATTCTCTTTCGTCCAGGTAAACAATAACCTTTTTAAGGGGCTTGTCCAGAAATATCAGATTCTTCTTTTGACTTAGAGCCACGGCCTCTTCAAACAGCCTGCGTTCTCGTCCGATATACAAGCCCTCAAGATTGACCTTGCTGCCATCCACGGTGGTTACGGTAAGAACGTAAATCAAAGGAATGTCTTTGATAAAGTTTTGTTCGGCATAGTCAAATACTTTACGGACAGGAGTGTGATCTTTTCCCATCATTCTTTCCATGCCGTATATGGCACCAAGAAAATGGGATTTGTTTATCATTTCCCTTCCCCCGCAGCCCACAAAGATATTTTTGCTGTAATTGGCCATGCCTACAACCTCGTGAGGAACAACCTGCCCGATGGAGATAATCAAATCATAGGAAGGGTCAAGAAGCCTTTTATTTACCTGTACTTCTATTGAGTAATCAATAAGCCCTTCAGAAATCTCTTTTACATAGCTTGCAGGCACCTGGCCTATGGTGGTAATATCAGTTCTCCAGTTGTGGGGAATAATTGCTTCATAAGGAACTTCCGAGCCAAAGAACTCCAGACACTCCTCCCGGCTCATGGGATCATGGGTTCCCAGAGCAGGCATAATATCCACATGACAGCTTCCTTTAAGCATCTTATAATACATGGAGGTAATCCGGCCTGCATAGGAGTGAAGCCGGGTTAAGTCGGGCGGAAGAAGCAGAACTTTTTTAAGATTGCGCCCTTCAACTGATGCTTTCAGTGCTTCAAAAAGCTTTGCATCAGTAATTTCTCCATTTGTTGAATTCATTGATATATTCAAGTTGTTCACCTTCAATCTGTCAGCCACGTGCGAAACTCATTTCTTGTATCATTACCACCTATTGTATGGCGTTATCTTATCCTGCTGCCATTTATGTAAGCTTTAACTTTAATGCTGGCACATTTGAGAACTGGTTGTTTAGAGGAGGCTAAATAGCTTCAGGCTTTAACAGCCTATGATGTTGAAAGTTCGCACGTCTTTACACCCCTGAGTATGCAGAGAAGCCGCCGTCAACGGGGATGACTACACCGGTAACAAACTTGCTTGCATCCGAGCAAAGCCACAGAAGTGTGCCAAGAAGCTCTTCGGGTTCACCGAGTCGGCCCATGGGTGTCATATTAAGAATTTTCCGTGTTCTCTCAGTCGGTGTTCCATCGGGATTAAGCAATAGATCCCTGTTCTGTTTTGTCAGAAAGAAACCTGGAGCAATAGCGTTGACACGTATTCCCACCTTGGAAAAGTGGACGGCAAGCCACTGGGTGAAATTTGAAACAGCCGCTTTCGCCCCGCTATAGGCAGGTATCTTAGTCAGCGGGCAGAAGGCATTCATGGAAGATATGTTGACAATTACGCCGCCTTTGCCAACCATATCCCTGGCAAAGGTCTGAGTGGAAATGAGGGTTCCAAGGAAGTTGAGATTGAAAACATATTCAATTCCGCTGGGATCCAGGTCAAAGAAGGTCACCACACCTTCCTTTCCTTCAAGATCCTCCTTGGTAAGATACTCATTGGTAGTGGTTCCTTTGGGATCATTTCCCCCCGCACCATTGATAAGTATATCGCAGGTTCCAAATTCCCTGTTGATGATTTGTCTTGCGGCTTCCATGGCTTCTTTTTCAAGAACACTGCATTCAATACCTATTGCCGTTCCGCCCATTGATTTGATATCATTAACCACTCTGTCCGCATTTGACTGCTTGTGATCAAGAATTGCCACTTTGGCGCCGCTTTTAGCCAAAGCCTTTGCGAACAGGCTGCAGAGAACGCCTCCGCCGCCTGTTACCGCTGCCACTTTATCTTTAAGATCAACACTTAATGGTAGATTCATCACCGTAGCTCCCTTCTAAAGCCGGTTAGTAATCTAAAGAGGAAAATTATACCGTATAAATGGTTGATGCGGTATTTCCGCCCTCTCCGGTCCAGTTGGTATGGAAGAACTCACCGCGCGGTCTGTCAATTCTCTCATAGGTGTGGGCACCGAAGTAATCTCTCTGTGCCTGAAGCAGGTTCGCAGGAAGCCTTTCGCTTCTGTACCCGTCATAATAGCTTAATGCGGAAGAGAAAGCAGGAACCGGAATTCCGTTGACAACTGCCGCCGCAACAACTCTTCTCCAGCCTGCCTGAGCCTTGTCAATCTTCTCCTTAAAGAAAGGATCCAAAAGAAGATTTGTAAGTTCAGGATTCTTATCAAAAGCTTCCTTGATTTTTCCTAAGAAGACTGAACGGATGATGCATCCTCCGCGCCACAATAGAGCTATTCCGCCATAGTTCAGATTCCATCCGTAGGTTTTTGCCGCAGCCTTCATAAGGGTATAGCCCTGTGCATAGGAAACAATCTTTGAAGCATAGAGAGCATCCCTTATATCGTTGACAAAAGACTTTCTGTCCCCTTCAAATTTGGGCTTGGGTCCTGTAAGCACCTTTGAAGCCGCTACGCGCTCGTCCTTGATGGCGGACAGGCATCTGGCATAAACAGCTTCACCTATCAGTGTCAGAGGAACACCCTCATCCAGAGATGCAATGGATGTCCATTTTCCGGTACCCTTCTGGCCTGCGGTATCCAGAATCTTTTCGACCAAAGGTGTACCGTCTGTATCCTTATAGGCAAGAATATCCCGGGTAATTTCAATTAAGTAGCTGTCCAAATCGCCTTGGTTCCATTCTTTAAATACCTGGTGCATCTCGTCTGCCGTCATGCCCAGGTATTCCTTCATAAGATGATAGGCTTCGCAGATAAGCTGCATGTCTCCATATTCAATACCGTTGTGAACCATTTTTACAAAGTGACCGGCGCCATTGTCCCCCACCCAGTCACAGCAGGGAGTCCCGTCTTCAACCTTTGCGGCGATTGCCTGGAATATGGGCTTCACATACGGCCACGCAGCCGGTGAGCCTCCGGGCATAATGCTTGGGCCTTTAAGAGCGCCCTCTTCTCCGCCCGAAACGCCGGTGCCTATAAATAACAATCCCTTTTCCTCAACATATTTTGTACGGCGAATGGTATCCGGGAAGTGAGAGTTTCCACCGTCGATGATTATGTCACCTTTGTCAAGATGCGGAATCAGTAAGTCTATAAAATCGTCAACCGGTTTTCCGGCTTTTACCATCAGCATGATTTTTCTGGGTTTCTTAAGGTTTGCCACAAGTTCCTCAATGGAGTAGGTTCCAATAATGTTTTTTCCCTTTGCCCTTCCTTCAATGAAGTTGGTTACCTTCTCAGTGCTACGGTTAAATACAGCAACGGTAAACCCTTTGCTTTCCATATTCATAACCAGGTTCTCACCCATTACTGCAAGGCCGATTAATCCTATATCCGCTCTGCTCATATTCTCTCCTCCCGAAATTAAATTCGATAGATATTTTATGGCTTTATTCTTCATTATTACCCTATTATTACTTTCATTATATTGAATATATCTGCAATTTTCTTTGCTTTAGTTGTTTGTTTTGTTGCAAAAATTGCTGTATTATTTAAAAGGAGGTGGCAGGTATGATTAATTCTCAGGGGCAGCAGTTTGATCCCAGGCAATACATGGTAAACTCCAATTTTGAAATCTTCCACTATAAAGATGATACACTACTTGAGGTAGATTATCACAACCATGACTTCTATGAAATTTATTTTTTCATTTCGGGAAAGGTAACATATATTGTTGAAGGAAAATCCTATTCGGTAAAGCCCGGAGACATACTGCTTATCAACGACAAGGAACTGCACAAGCCCGTCATTGAACAGGGTCCCTATGAAAGGATTGTCATATGGATTAATCCGGATTTTATCAGAAATGCCTGCACCGAAGAAACAGATCTTTTAATGTGCTTCAGGTCCACCATAAAGAACAAATATAATCTTTTAAGACCCGATGCAAAATCACTGGGAATTTTGAAAAATATCCTCAATAAGCTGCATGCATGCTATACAAACCAAGCTTACGGGAATGATATTTTAACCCGGCTTTATCTGGTGGAGCTTATTGTCTGCCTGAACAAGATTTATCTTGACTCGGATATTGACGCAATTGTTGAGGATATTGTCTACAACGATAAAATCAACGATATTATTCATTATATCAACCAGAACCTGGGTGAAGATCTGTCTTTGGAAACACTTGCGGCAAAATTCTATACCAGCAAATACCACCTGTTAAGAGAATTTAAAAGGCATACCGGATATACCCTCCACAGCTATATTCATCAAAAACGCCTTATAAGCGCAAAGGCCCTTTTGAGGGAAGGCCTTTCAATTTCCGAGGTCTGCCAGGCCTGCGGCTTTAACGATTATTCCAACTTTATCCGGGTTTTCAGCAAAGCCTTCAATATATCTCCAAAAAGGTATGCCCGGCAGTTTCTTGAGAATTAGTTTCCTTTGACCATATTGGGCATGCTTTTCTCATATGGTTATTTTTCATCTCATATGCTGCATGTGATATCTCGATTATATTTTTGCTTTCATCTTATACTCTCTTATTGTTACTCCCACCGTCCTTTTGAACATCCGTGAGAAATTTGAAAAGTCGTTGAATCCGCATAAGGAACATACTTCCGACGCACTTAATCCTTCAGTTATCAGCTTTTTGGCTTTGGAAATCCTTTTGTAGACGATGTATTCATGAATGCTGCTTCCAATACATTTTTTAAAAAGCCTGCTTAAGTATGAGGCATTTATGTAGAACTGCTTTTCAAGGGCCCCTAAAGAAAGATCGCCATCAAGGTTGTTATCTATAAAGGTAAGTATTGGTGCCAATTTTTCAGGGATATGAGAATATTCTTCCTTCTGAGGGCACTGAAAAAGCCTGTTTATATAGACAAGGAGATCTATAAAACTTGTAAGCTTAAGGATTTTGCCGTATTGGGTAGTATCCTCCTGATGCTTTCCTAATTTTTTGAACAGGACCATAATTTCCTCAATCTGCTCATCATTGAGTCTGACTCTGTTCTGCTCACCCGTTGGTCTTTCGGTAAAGCATCTAAGAAGGTCTGCTTCATTTTGGAATATCTGTGTAACGGAAGGGTCAAAATGGATTACCATCCGTTCATATTTACTGTTGTCAAGAAAAGACGGCTTATGGATTTCATGATTGTTCATTACAAGAAGGTCGCCGTATTTTAAAGGATAAACCTTACGGTCTATAAAATAGTTCACATTTCCTGATATAAAAAAGTAAATTTCAAAGCGTTCATGAAGGTGAAAATCCATGTCAGGAAGCTGCCCTGTTTTATGTTCAAAACATATTGCCCAGTCAGGATTGGAAAAATACGACTCCAACACGATATGTAACCCTCCATAAAGTCAAAAAAAGCCATAATATTATCAAAATATGCAATATTAATGCTTTTATTATACATTATAATGAGCTTAAGTAAAGCTTTTATAGTGGAGGACTTATTATGAAATTTGGAGTCTTCTCTGTAAGTATGCCTGAATACGGGATTGAAGAAACCGCAAAGGTTTTAAAAGAGCTTGGCTATGACGGTGTGGAATTCAGAGTCAGCACCCCTGCGCCCAAAGAAAAGCCTGAAGATTATTGTTTTGAAAGAAGATATTGGTCCTTTAACCAGAGTACCCTTGATATCGGGAATATCGGTGAGGAATCTAAAAAAGCTAAAAGGATTTGTGATAATTACGGGCTTGAAATTTATTCTTTGACAACCTATCTAAAGCCACATGAAGCCGACAGAATCGAAAATGTTCTTAAGGCTTCCTCAAGTATCGGATGTAAGAATATCCGTGTATTTCCTCCCAATTATGACGAGACAGAAAACTATCGGACAATATTTTCCCGTACAATTGAAGAATTAAAAATTATTGAAAAGCTTGCGGCACAATACAATGTCCGGGTTAATATTGAAATACATATGAATACCATTATCCCAAGCGCCAGTGCTGCTTACCGCCTCGTTTCCGGTTTCAATCCTCAAAATATAGGTATTATCTTTGATCCCGGCAACATGGTTCATGAGGGCTTTGAAAATTACAAGCTCGGGCTTGAGCTTTTGGGAGAGTATCTTGCTTACGTCCATGTTAAAAATGCAGCCTGGGTAAAGAAGGAAACAACCAAAAACGGCTCGGATATTTACCAGCCTGTTTCAGTACCTCTTACCAAAGGCTTTGCAAACCTTGAAAAACTCATGGCTGTTTTGCATGAACTGGGCTATGACGGCTATATATCGGTTGAGGACTTCTCAAATGAGGAGGACACTCTCACAAAACTTAGAAATAATCTGGCTTATTTAAAAAAACTTATCTGAAAGGCAGGAAAGAATGATGGCAAGGTTCATCTTAAGCGCATTTGCAGATGAAATTGATCCCATGTTAACTACACAAATGGATGTTCTGGACAGCCATGGCATTAAATACATTGAAATGAGGGGCGTCAACGGAAGAAACTTTACCCAGCACACAGCCCGGGAAGCCAGGGAAATCAAAAAGCAGCTTGACGACAGGGGTTTTAAGTTGTCAGCCATTGGCTCACCCATAGGAAAAATTAAAATAACCGACGATTTTGCCCCCCATCTGGACCTTTTCAAGCACACCATGGAACTGGCTCACATAATGGAAACAAAATACATACGCATGTTCAGCTTCTTCATCCCTGAAAATGAAAATCCTTTAATCTACAGGGACGAGGTTATGGAACGCTGGAGCCGGTTTATTGAGGCGGCAAAAGGTTCGGACCTTATTCTTCTCCATGAAAACGAAAAGGATATTTACGGGGATACACCCGAAAGATGCCTTGATCTTATTGAAACCATGAATTGTCCCTATCTTAAAGCGGTCTTTGATCCTGCCAACTTTGTCCAGTGCGATGTGGAAGTCTTCCCCAGGGCTTTCAACCATCTTAAAGACCATATTGCATATATGCATATCAAGGATGCATTGTACATAGACCATCATGTTGTTCCCGCAGGCTATGGCGACGGAAGGGTCTGGGATGTACTCAAGGCATTGTATGATAAAGGTTTTGAAGGATTTTTGTCCCTTGAGCCCCATCTTGGTGATTTTGTGGGCTTTAAAGATTTGGAGCCTTCAAGTCCGGCCAATAAACTGCCCGAAGGCGGCCCAAAGCAGTTTGCAATAGCCAAGGAAGCACTGGATAAGATACTCGCTGAAATAGGAGGATGACTTATGAAAGAGGTCAGAATAGGTATTATAGGTATTGGCAATATGGGTACATCCCATGCACGAAACCTTGCCAAGGGGCAAGTACCCGGCGGAAAACTTTCTGCCGTATGCGACATTAATCCCGAAAGGCTTCATTGGGCAAGAAACGAGCTGGGTGAGGGCATTCAGTTATTTGACAACTCCGATGCCTTCTTTTCTTCAGGCAGCGCAGATGCTGTTATTATCGCAACCCCCCACTATGACCATCCCACACTTGCAATCAAGGCTTTTGAGCATGGTCTACACGTGCTTGTGGAAAAACCTGCCGGAGTATACACAAAGCAAGTCTGCCTGATGAATGAAGCGGCTGTAAAATCCGGCAAAGTATTCGGCATTATGTATAACCAGAGAACAAACCCTTTGTACCAAAAGCTAAAGGAGCTCATTCAGTCAGGAGAGCTGGGCGAATTAAAAAGAACAAACTGGATAATTACAAACTGGTACCGCTCTCAGAGCTACTATGATTCCGGAGGATGGAGAGCCACATGGGCAGGTGAAGGCGGCGGAGTACTCTTAAATCAGGATCCTCATCAGCTGGATTTGTGGCAGTGGACCTGCGGCATGCCCAAGAGAGTTATGGCCTTCATGTCTTTCGGAAAATATCATGACATTGAAGTGGAAGACGATGTAACAGCCTATGTGGAATACGAAAACGGCGCTACCGGCGTATTCATTACCTCCACAGGCGAAGCTCCCGGAACCAACCGTTTTGAAGTAACCGGCGATCGCGGAAAGATTGTTATTGAAGATGATAAATTAACTTTCTGGAGACTCAGGGAATCCGAAAGAGAATTCAATAAAAGGTACAAGGGTGGTTTTGGCGAACCTGAATGCTGGAAATGCGAAATTCCCATTACAGGTGAGTTTACCCAGCATGTGGGCATCATGAGAAATTGGGTTGACGCAATTACCAAAGGGTCAGCTCTTTTAGCTCCCGGTATTGAAGGAATTAACGGACTTCATATTTCAAATGCCATGCACCTTTCCGCCTGGACAGGCAGCTGGGTTGATATTCCTGTGGACGAAGATCTCTTCTATGAGAAGCTCCAGGAGAAAATAAAGACATCCACATATAAAAAGAAGGTTGTACAATCAACTACCCTTGATGTCAGCGGAACTCACTAGAATACCGGGGTGATTGTTTTGAAGAAGCTTAATGCGGCAGTAATTGGCTGCGGAGCCATATCTGAAAGGCATCTGGAAGCCATTGTGAAAGCGGGTGCTGAAATAGCCTGTGTTGCAGATATAGACGAAAGGAAAGCCAAGAAAACGGCTGAAAAATATAAGTGCCGGTTTTATTGCGATTACCATGAAATGCTTAAGGACTCACAGGTGGACGTTGTACATATCCTTACACCCCATTATCTTCATGCAAAAATGGCCATAGATTCCATGAAAAGCGGCGTGCATGTCTTAACAGAAAAGCCCATGGCAACAAGTATTGAAGATGCGGAAAAAATGATTGATGTATCGAGGGAAACAGGCCGTATGCTGGGAGTATGTTTTCAAAACAGGTATAATCCCACATCATTAAAAGCCAAGGAAATTATTGAGTCAGGCAAAGCAGGACAAATTCTAGGTGCAAAGGCCTGGGTGACCTGGCACCGGGATGAAACATATTATACTCAAAGTGACTGGCGCGGCTCCTGGGAAAAGGAAGGCGGCGGTGTACTTATTAATCAGGCCATCCATACCCTGGATCTTATTCAATGGTTTATGGGAGATTTGGCCAGGCTTAAAGGAAGTTATTATACAAGCCTTCTTGAAAATACAATCGAGGTTGAGGATACCGCTGATGCAGTAATACAGTTTAAAAACGGCACTACTGCCCTGTTTTTTGCGTCAAACTGTTATCCTGTAAATTCTCCGGTAAGTATTGAGATTGTCCTGAGCAAAGCTGTAATAAGGCTGGAAAGTGTCCTTACCGTAACCTGGAATGATGGAAAAACAGAACATTATTCTGATGAAGACCTTGTATCAGGCGATAAATTCTACTGGGGGGTAAGCCATAAACGCCTGATTGCAGATTTTTATAATAAGATTTTATCGGGCGAAAAATTTGAGTTGGACGGAAATGAGGGCATTAAAGCTTTAAAGATGGTAAAAGCCATTCATAGATCCTCAGAAACAAACGCCTGGATAGACTTAGGGTAAACATTGTCACATAAATAACTTCCTCCACTTTTCAAATGCAATCAGAGCTAATATATAGAGCTCCCCCTCAGTAGCTTGAGTGGGAGCTCTATTACAATCAAACTTATATAATTAAAGTTTATTTGATTACAACCCCATCATAAACTGGAAGGTCATATCCTGGAATTCCGGCAGATACTCATGTCCGTAATCAGGATATATTGCCAGTTCCTTTGGCGCAGTAATTTTATTGAAGGCAGCAAATTGTGTTGACGGCGGGCATACGGTATCCATTAGTCCGACAGCCATCAGAACCTTACCTTTGATCCTCTTAACAATATTCTGCAAATCAATGTAGCCCAGCTTCATCCAGGTTTCGTCCTCTTTTTTATGTAAGGGATCAAATCGTCTGAAATAGTCGCGAAGCTCCTGATAAGCATCCTTTGCCAGATCCATTTCCCATACCCTCTTAAAATCGCACAGGAATGGGTAAACAGGTGCCAAGAGCTTGATTCGTGGTTCCAGGCTGGCACATGCAAGGGTCAGTGCCCCTCCCTGAGATGCTCCCATAGCTCCCACTCTATTCTCATCCACTTCAGGCATGGACATAATAATTCCGGCAAGCTGTGCCGCATCCAGATATATATGCCTGAAAAGCAGGTTGTCGGGTTTATCGTCAAGCCCTCGTATGATATGCCCATTAAGGGTGTTTCCGATAACTCCTCCCACATCTTCAGACTTTCCGCCCTGGCCGCGAACATCCATGGAAGCAACTGAATAGCCGTTAGCTACATATGGCAATTTACTTACCCAGTCTCCGGAATTTCCGGCATAGCCATGGAATTCAAGAATGGCAGGATGAGGTTCCTTTGCATTTTTGGGGCGTAAGTACTTGGCATGGATTCTTGCTCCGCGAACGCCTGTAAAATAAAGGTCATAGCACTCTGCAAAGGGAACCTGGAATTCGCTTTCAACCAGTTCCACCTTTGGGTCCACAGCTTTCATTTCAAGGAGGGCCCTGTCCCAGAATTCGTCTATATCCGGCGGGCACGGGCTTATTCCCATGTACCTTTTAAGTTCTTCCAAAGGCATGTCTATAATAGGCATATAATCTCACCTCAACCAAAATATTAAAGCATAAGTTAAATATCAGTTTAAGGCATTAAGGCTAAAAGATACTTCTGTCTTTTTTATTTTAACCTAATTAAGGAAAACTGTCCTTATAAATATCACCGGTTGAGGATATACCTTTTATTTATCCTGAGGTTTATATTATCCTAGGTTCTAAAATTATTGATATCTCTCTTTAAGTCATCGGCCAAATCATTGAGTGCAGAAGCAAGCCTGGAAAGTTCCTGCAGATTTTGAGCCTGGAAAGTAAGGGTTGTAGTCATCTGCTCTGATGACGCCGAAACTTCCATGGACACTTCGGAAATGGTATTTATATCATCAACAATCCGGTTTTTATCGGAAGAAAGATTCTTTAAAGCCTCTGCCGCCTGATGTATTTCAGCCGCTGTAACACCGACTTCTTTTGAAATATTGCCAAGAGCCTCAACAGTTTGTTCAACAACTTCCTTCTGCAGATCCATCTTCTGTGATATGGCCTCTGTATCACTTACCACGGATTTGGTATTTCTGGTAATGTTGTTTACAATGTCATTAATGCTCTTTGATGATTTTATAACCTGCTCAGCCAATTTTCTGATTTCCTCTGCCACAACAGCAAAGCCTTTTCCGGCTTCACCTGCTCTTGCAGACTCTATGGCTGCATTAAGGGCCAGAAGATTGGTCTGCCCGGCAATATTGTTTATAACATCAACAATTTGATTTATCTCTGTCACATCATTATTAAGCTTGAGTATATCCCTGGTGGCAGAGCTGAAATGTTCTCTCACATCGTCTATGGAATCCACAAGCTCTGAAAGCTTGTCCTGTCCAAACGCGGCACTTTCTTTAATTGCGAGGCTGCTTTCCTCCATCCTGTCCATTTGCTTTAAGAAATCCTCAAGCTTTGATCCAAATTCCTCGAAAACGTTTACAATGCTTGCTATGCTGTCATTTTCTCTTTGAATGTCACCCGCTACAGAAGCAATATTCTGTACGATTTCTTCACTTGCCGCAGAAGTTTCCTGACCTGAAGCGGTAACCTGTGACGCAATGGAATAAAGGCTGTTTATTGACTCCTTCACCTTATCAATCATTTTTCTTAGCATAACAACGGATGTATTAAGTGAATTGGTAAGCTGGAATATTTCATCACTTCCTTTGTTATGGAAGGATACGGTAAAGTCTCCCTTGGAGAAATTGCTGAGTCCTGAAACAATTTTCTTGATAGGTCTTGTGAGGGTTCTTGAGATGACAATAGCCAAAACAAGGGCTACACCCACAATAATCAGGGCACAAATAACGTAGACAGTCATTGTCTGCCTGATTTTTTCATTCATATTTGTCAGGCTTATCCCCAGATTTAATACAGCAACTACTTCTGAACCCGACTTAATAGGTGCAGACAAGTTATACACGCTGATTCCTTCAGGGGTTTTAAGGTTTAGACCAACTATTTCATCTGTGCTCACTGACGTTTTTGCATCTGCATCAATTGAAGCTGAAGATACGGCGTCCGCCCCATCTTTAGAGCTTCCCTCTTCTTTCTTAAAGACACTGCTGTCAGTAACCAATATCTCGGAATTGGCATTTGAAAGGGAAATATATACCAGATTATTCTGGCTTTCTTCCTTAATTTCCTTAAAAACTGCCTGAATGTGTTCAAGGTCTGTAATATTGTATTTGCCAATTTCCCTTCTCAAAATTGAAACAAGCGTCCGACCATCATGCTCCATCTGCGCTTCCACTGACTTTATCAATTCGTATGAAGATACTGCCAGAAACACTAAAGAACAGACTGTGACCAAAAAAATCATAGTCAGTACGATACGGGATGTTAAGGACTTAAACATAAATTTCCTCCCATCATAAAAAATATTATATGTCTATCTTTAATCAAGGAACATCGTGCAAAAGCATTGAGGTTTGTTGAAATAAATTGAAATTATGTAAAACCATTCGACAAAAATCTACAAAGAAATGGCATACTAATATAAACATAGAAATGCTTCATTGTCAATATAAAAAATTAATTTTTTAACAAAGTCATTTATAAAAGCGATTTAATTATATGTAATTGAGATAAAAAAGCCCCTTTTGCCGCCCGACTAAAAGTCAGATGGCAAAAGGGTTTTCCAAGGATTAACCTTGGTCCGGCATTAACCGGCAGCATAAAAGGATGGGAGAAAACAAATATTTTGACAGGCTTACATGATATCGGCCTGGTTTCTTGTCTTTTCTTTCAGGCTTGTTGAAAGGAGCAGTTCCTTTCCGCAATGGAACAGCTTAATGGGGCTTCCTTCCAAAAGTTCATAGGTAGTAAATTCTTTTTCCACAGTCACCTGAATCTGCCTGTTCTTAAAAGTGAGTCTGAAGGAATACCCCTCCCATTGTTCAGGAAGGTATGGATTAAAGCATAAAGTATCATTGTTAATGCGCATTCCGGCAAAGCCATTGACTATGCACATCCAGGTACCGCCCATGTTTGCCGTATGTACACCATTTTTAGTATTTCCCTTGTGATCGTCAAGATCCATACGGGCAGTGCACATGAAATAGTCATATGCCTTTTTGTAATAACCAATCTCGCTTGCCACAATGCTGAAGATACAGGTTGACAGCGAAGAATCGTGGGTTGTCAGAGGTTCATAGAAGTCATAATTAATCTTTTTCTCTTCAAAAGTAAAGTGTTCACCCAGCAAAAACAGGGCAAGCACAAGATCCGCCTGCTTGCACACCTGATGGCGGTAGATTACCAGCGGATGGAAATGCAAAAGCAGAGGATATTTTTCCTTGGGTGTATTGGCAAAATCCCAGGGCTTCTTTCTTAAGAAGCTGTCATCCTGAGGATATATTCCGGTACTTTCCTCATAAGGAATGTACATCTCATCTGCCGCTCTTTTCCACTCTTTCAGTTCATTTTCTTCAAGATTTATTCTGGATGCCAGACGCTTATATTCCTCAGGAGCATTTTCCTTCATCCATTCCGCAGCTTTTACGGCACAGTAAAGGTTTTCCCTGGCCATCATGTTTGTGTAGCAGTTATTGTCAACCACTGCTGTATATTCATCAGGTCCTGTTACGCCATTTATGCAGAATTTATTTCCGCAGGCAGGAATATATGCGCCTACATCAACCCATACCCTGGCTGTCTCAAAGAGAATTTCAGCTCCGTAATTGATAAGGAAATCGAAATCCTCTGTTGCCCAGACATAACGGTCAACGGTATAGGCAATATCGGCGTTAATATGATACTGGGCTGTTCCGGCAGGATAATAGGCAGAGCATTCTTCGCCTGCTATGGTTCTCCACGGGAACTTGGCACCCTTTGGATGTGCCAGGGTTCTTGCCTCATCACGGGATTTATCCAGTATGCTGTGGCGGTACTTTAAAAGCTGCTTGCTGATTTCAGGATTGGTATAGGTGAAAAACGGCATGGCAAAGATTTCTGTATCCCAGAAATAATGACCTTCATAACCTTCACCAGTAAGTCCCTTGGCAGCAAGGCTTGTTCTTCCGTCACGCCCTGCAGACTGCAAAAGATGGAAAAGGTTGAACCTGATTCCCTGCTGGAGGCTTGGATCGCCCTTAATCTCTATATCCGCTTTCTTCCAGAATTCATCAAGGAATTTTATATGCTCACTTTTAATTGATTCGTAGCCTTCTTTTACCGCGGAGCGCAAAAGCTCCTCAGTTTTAGGCTCCAGAATCTCGACAGCATAGTCATGGGATGTAGCATAAACCAGATACTTTGTAAGAAGTATGGGCTCATCAGCTTTGGCATTGATATCATAAACAGTATGAGCACTATATGTCTCATTAAAGCTCTTGCATTCAAAGCTGCATGTTGTCTCAAGTATATTTTCCATGCTGCTTACAATTGTCTGGCCGGAATTTTTGGTTTTCTGCCTCAAAAGGCCAAAACCGTCCCGGGTGCGGATTGTTTCCATCTCAAGCGCTCTTCCCTGCAAGCCCGAGCCTACTCTGGGGTCATTTTCCACGGTAAGATTGGTGACATCGCCATCCAGGGAAGAAATAATCTGAAGCTTAAGATCCTGACCCAAGGGTCTTATCTCATAGCGAATCATTGCAAGATGTTTATGGCTTAAGGGAACAATCCTTTCAATATCTATTTTAAGAGTTCTTCCTTTTGGTGAACGCCAAATCAGGGACCTTTTCAGGGTTCCGTTCTTCATGTCAAGAACACGGCTGTAGTTTTCAACAGTCCCTGTAAGCATATTGAACTCTTCATCCTCAGCAAATACGCGAATCTTTTTGCCATTGGCAACATTCAGCATGGTCTGGCTTTTTTCCGGAAAACCGTAGGCTATTTCACCGTAACGAATGGTCTCGGTTTCAAAAAAGCCGTTAATGTATGTACCTTCAAGGCCCGTACCCTTAGGTCCTGAATACCCTTCCTCAAGGGTACCTCTGGTGCCAAGATAACCATTGCCCAATGCGAAAAGTGTCTCGTTTTTATAGTTCTCTTCTACACTGAAGTTGTTTTCAACAACTTCCCATACATGGTATTTCATTTTTCACCTCTACCCTTTCAAACCTGATGTAGCCACACCTTCTATGTATTGCTTCTGGAATATCAAAAACAGTATAACAACCGGCAAGGTAATCAAAACTACGCCCGCCATGATAACATTGGTCCTGTCAAAGAACTGGTCCTTAACACTGTTGAGTCCCACAATCAGTACATAGCTGTCCTTGTTGTTAAGCATGGTGCTTGGAACAAGGTAAGCGTTCCATGTGGAGGTGAAGTTAAGGATTATCATAGAAATTATACCAGGTTTGGACAGCGGAAGCATTATTCTGAAAAATACTCCCACTTTTGTAAGTCCGTCAATTCTGGCAGCTTCAAGAAGTTCATTGGGTATTCCTGAGAAGAACTGCTTCATCATGAATACAAAAATACACTGATAAAGATATGGTACTGTAACCGAGGCAACGGTATTGAGCCAGCCAAGCTTTGCCATGGTAACATAAACCGGGATCAGAATAATCTGATAGGGTATTGTCATGGTTGCAACTATAATGAAGAAAACCAGGTTCTTTCCGGGGAAGTTCAGCTTGGCAAGAGCATATCCTGCCATGGAGTTGATGACAACATTTCCTGCAATGGTAATGCCGGTCATCAATACCGTATTAAAAAACCAGCGCGGGATGTTATAGTTGGGATCCTTCCAGAATTTCAGATAGCTTTCAAGGGTCCAGTTTTTTATACCCACCAGCTTGTCTATGTCAGAAAGCTTCAGGAAGGAAGTATAGAGAGCATACAGCAAAGGCAGGATAAATGCGATTGCAAACACGCCCAATATAATAGATACAATATAATTCTTCTTTCCCGTCTTCATGATTTATCCCTCCTTGGCCAGAAGCAGCTTCTGTATATAGGTAATGGCAAGAATTATCAATGTAAAGATGACAACGGCAGCTGAGCCATAGCCGATTTCCATATAGCGGATGCCATGCTGCATGAAGTAGGTTATGAGCGTACTTGTGCGTCCTGCAGGCTGACCCAGCACACCATATCTTGAAATGGCCGCTACCTGGTCATAGACCTGGAAGGAATAGATGGTGGTTACCGTTACCACAAAGAAGGTTACATGCTTTAATGAAGGAACGGTGATATTGAAGAACCTGTGCCATGCATTTGCACCGTCCACTCTGGCTGCCTCATAAAGCTCAGCCGGAATATCCTGGAGCCCTGCCAGGTATATGATTATGAAAAAGCCGAGCTGCCACCAGATGAACAGGATAATAACAAAGAGCAAAGCAAGATTTACATTGCTGTACCATGTGGTGTTTTCAAAACCAAATATGGTCATGAATCTGGCAAGCATCTGGTCTTTTCTGAAAAGCACCATGAATACCGTCGTAGCAGCAATGGGCGAAGTTATGTACGGAATAACATAAATTGTCCTGAAAACACCCTTAGCCACAATATTCTGGTTTACTGCAATGGCAACAAGGAGAGCCAAAACAGTTATCACCGGAACAGATATGGCCACAATAGTGACGGAATGAAGCAGCGCCTGGTAGAATTCCTTGTCCTGAAGGATTTTGATGTAGTTATCCAGGCCGATAAACTGTGCCTGGTCCAGGGCTATAAAGTTGGCGCTCTGAAAACTTCTTATGAAGGATTGGAGAAAAGGTACAAAGAACCAGATAAACCACAGGGCAATAAAGGGGAAAATGAAGAAAAGCCCGACGAGCGCATCTGATTCATTGGCGGATCTAAACGCTTTCCGTTTCAATCTTGTCTCGTGGGATACCATACAACGCACTCCTTTTATATACTTAACTAATTTTATACTAACTTGGTCATGCCAAAAAGTAAGTAAATGAAATTATCATTTCTTTAATGATTTACGGAAATATTTAAATCTTCCGATTGAGCTCAGTTTATGGCATAATAGGGTCGTAACCTGAGGAGGAGTTATGATGGGATATGTCCGTATCGTAAACCGAATAAGCCTGCGCAATAAACTCGTAATCTCCTTTATTTTGATACTTCTTCCCATGTTCATTTTAAGCTTTCTCTCCATAGGAATGTATTCCAGCGAGATAGAAAACAAGCTCATAAACAGTGCCATAGGAAATAACGAGCAAATCATAAACAACATTGACAACAGCCTCAATATGCTTGCCAAGCTTTCAGAATATCCTCTCTATGACGAAAATCTCATAGAAATACTTAAAAGGGACTACGATGGTTTACCAAATGCCCGTCACGTAAAGAGCAATGATTTCGAGAAAGCCAATGATCTTTTAAATTACAATATAGTTTTCTACTCAAACATGCTCGACTCGGTATGGTTGTATGGCTACAAGTATTTTGACTTAAGGGGCCGCGCTTTGGTTGAAAGGATGAGGTCCGATTACAGTATTACAAGTGAAGAGTGGCTGGACAGAATCATAAGTGCCGACGGTGCCTCGGTGATCATAGGCATACATTACGACAATCAGAAGCTGCCCGGCAGAAATCTTGTTATTTCTGTTGGAAGGCTTATAAAGGACACGCTTACCAGGGAAAGAATAGGTATTATCCTTATCAATGTTGATGTGCACAGCCTTGAAAAGCTTTGGATGGACAGGGGTGTTACCCCCAATACCCTCTTTTATCTTACAGATGAGAGCGGCCGTATCATTTTCAGCAAAAACAAGGAGCATATCAACCTTACCCTTGACAGCGTATTTGGGGAATCGGTCAATTTCAATGTCAGGCCCAGCCAGGAGATTATGCTGGAAGGTAATAAATATCAGCTTATTTCCAGCCAATCTTCCATATCCGGCTGGAGAGCCATTAGCATTATCCCCACAAATGAACTTTTTTCCTACAACATTAAGATGTACAAAATCATGCTGCTTATTGGCCTTGGAGTTGTTATTCTGTCTATTGCGGCGGTTTATCTTATAACAACCTCCATTACCCGTCCCATATATGCCTTAAGCAACAACATGCGGAAAATGGGAGAAGGAAATTTTGATGTTCCCATTGGCAATTATTACGGAGAAATGGGTGTTATCGGTCTGGCCATAAGCATGATGCAGACTAAAATAAAGAACCTTATTGAGAAAATTTATCTTGAGGAGGAAGAAAAAAGGAGAGCTGAGCTTCATGCCCTTCAGGCCCAGATAAATCCGCACTTTCTTTACAACACCATGAGCGCCATCAAGTGGATGGCCAACATTCAGGGCGCAACTTCCATTGAGAATGCCTTAAACTCACTTGCATATATGATGGCCTATACCTCAAAATGGAACAATGACTTTGTTTCCATCGCCGATGAGATAATTTTTATTGAGAATTACATAAGCATCCTTGAGCTTCGGTATTATAACAAGTTTAAGGTGCACTACGACATAGAGCCCGAGGTCAGAAACTACAAAACACTCAAATTCCTGCTTCAGCCCATGATTGAAAACGCCGTGTTCCATGGCTTTGAAGGTCTTGAAGAAATGGGCGAGCTGCACATTTCAATAAAAAAGGACAACGATGAGGTTGTTTTCAAGGTTAAAGACAACGGGCAGGGATTTGATACCAAGAGACTAAAATACATACTTGAGGAGGACAAGGACACCACAAGGCAGCGATTCAATTCCATTGGACTTTCCAATGTACATAAGAGAATCAAGCTCCATTTCGGTGAAAAGTACGGTCTGGACATAAAGAGCACTTTACTTAAGGGAACTGAAGTCACCATCGTCATACCGGCGATACCAAACAATACGGATAATAAGGGTGGGGTTTATGAAACTGCTAATCGTTGATGACGAATTGCTTGTAAGAATAGGACTTAAATCATCGGTTGACTGGGCAAAGCATGGTATCGAAATTGCCGGAGAGGCTTCAAATGGCAGGGAGGCTCTTGAAAAAATTGAAAGCGTCAGACCGGATGTGGTCCTCCTGGACATTAAAATGCCTGTAATTGACGGCATTGAGGTACTTCGTACTTTAAAGGATAAGAAACACCCCTGCAAAACCATAATATTAAGCAGCTTTGACGATCTGGAGCATGTTAAGGAAGCCATGAAGCTGGGAGCCATAGATTACCTTCATAAACCCTGTATGACTCCCGAAAGCATCCTTAAGGTTCTGTTAAACGTCAAAAGTGAGATAGAAAAGGCAAAAGAGGCTGTTAATACCGATTTTCTTCCTAAAATGGAGCTAAAGGACGACCATAATGCAGAGTCTTTCTTAAGAAAGCTTCTGGACGGGCTGATTTCTGATGATGCGCAATTTTACAAAGGTTTGAATGACTTTAAGCTGAATCTTGGACGCACCAATTTCAGCTGTATCGCCTTTTCCATCATCAATTACAAAAAGGTTCAGCAAAGATATACCAACAATAACCGTGAGCTTTTAAGTAAATCGGTACTGGATATTGTAAGCCAGGTTTTCAGCAATAAACCCGGGATTGTATTTTTCCAGTATGCCAAAAATCTTTTTGTGGGCATTTCCAGCATGGAGAAAATCGTAAGCTCCAAAGAGGTCTTTGATCAGCAGACACGTAACGTGCATATTATCCAGGATGCGCTTAAAAAATTCCTGGATGTGGAGGTGGCAGCAGGAATAAGCGAAAACCACCCCTCCCCTGAGAATATACCAATGGCATTTATTGAAGCTTACAAGGCTTTGCAGCAAAGGTTTTACAGTCCCAGAGAGAAAATCCTGTTCTATGGTACACTGCCAAAGGCACAGGACAACAAGGCTGTTCTCTCAAAAATCAGCCAGTGTGTTATTAAGCTAAAGGAGTGTATAGCACTAAAAAGTCATTACCAATGCAAGGACAGAATTGAGGAAATTTTCACCCTTTTAAGGGAGTCGCCTTTTTTGTCCACAGAAGAGGTTTACAAACTGTTCTCAGGCATACTGTTTTTATTGAATGAGCTTGATACCTGTTTTGAGGAAATGACTCACATTTCCGATTGCGAGACATTGGATGAGCTGCATGAAGTTTTCGGCCAGATTCTGTCCCGGAACATGCTCACTTGTCTTGATATGGAAAGGTATAAAAACTGCAGTTTTCTTGTTAAGAAAATTCTTAATTATGTAAACAGCAATTATGACAAGGATTTGACTTTGTCTGGCCTTGCGGAGCAGATGAATGTGAGTCCAAATTACATAAGCCGTATTTTTAAGGATGAAGTTGGCAAAACCCTCTTTAACTATATCAATGAGGTCAGAGTGGAGCATGCCAAAAAACTAATGCACCAGCAGGAGCTTAAGATATATGAAATTGGAGAAAAAGTCGGCTTTAACAGCTCCGTCCACTTTAATATTGTTTTTAACAAGATAACAGGATGTTCACCAAAACAGTACAGGGACACCCTTCTGGGCTGATTCAGACTGGTCCGAACATGTTTTGAGTTATTAAGTATCACATTGTTATTGAGCGGCGTGCCTGCTGCCATTTAAAGCGGAGCATGGATAGCGAAGCGGGCGCGACTTGAAAACCGGATGTTTTCACGGAAGCGCTAAATGCAGTAAGGCTACAGCCGCTGAAAAAGTGGATAAAAAGAATTTAGCCCAGTCTGAATCGGGCAAAGTATAAAATTATTAAACAAAATGTAATTTCAATAAATATTCAAATATGCATTTTTTGCTTTATTATTCCTTTTTAATAAATTGTAATTCCGTTTACTTCTTGGTTTTGGTGAATGTGCTACCATGTAACTACAGTGAGCAAATAAGGAGGAAATCCAGTATGAAAAGCAAAAAGATTTTATCTCTTCTTCTGGCCATTTTTATGGTGGCTTCCATTGTACTCACAGGCTGCGGTAAATCTGCAGGTCCGGTTTCTTCCTCTGAACCATCTTCACCCGCTCAGAGCGGCAACCAAAACCAGGAGACCAAGGATGTAACAATCAGATTCGGCCTCTGGGGTTCTGAGAAAGAAATCTCAGTCTACACCGACGTATCCAAGGGTATTGAGTCACAATTCCCTGGAATTAAGCTTGAAATGCAGACTTATCCGAGCAGTGCCGATTTCTGGAACCAGCTTCCTGCACAGATTGCGGCAAAAACAGCTCCTGACATTGTTAAGCTTACAAACGAAGGTGCATACGAGTACATAGAAAAGGGTATGTTCGCACCCATCGATGACCTTGTTAAAGAAGCAGGGCTGGATTTAAGCGCTTATGCTGATTCTGCAAAGGGTATCTGGGCTGCTAACGGTCAGCAGTATGGTATTCCTGTAAGCGTTGTTCCTGCAATGTTCATCATCAATAAGGATATGTGGGATGCTGCAGGATTAGGAGAATATCCTAAGACCTGGGATGAAGTGAAAACAGCTGCCAAGGCGCTGACAAAGGATGGCGTTAAAGGTATCTGCATCAACATCATGGAATTCCACTTCACACAGTACGCTCTTTCTTACGGCGGCGGCTGGGGTAATGGCAAGACCATCAACTCCGATGCTAACGTAAAGGCACTTGAAACCATCGTTGACATGTTCAAGGAAGGCGTAGCTATTTCTCCTCAGGAAGCAGGTTATGGCTGGGACGGAGAAGTATTTGCAAACAAGCTGGCTGCTATGACCACCGGCGGTTACTGGTACAAGGGCTTCCTTGCTGAATCCGCTCCCGATATCAATTGGGTAGTTGTGGGAATGCCTGAAGGAACCACCAAGGGTTGTACTTCACACTCTGACGGCTGGGTAGTATTGAAGGATGCTCCCGATAAACTGGCAGCAGTAAAAGCAGCTTACTGGCTCACAAGAGACGAAGCTCTTGAAAAGGTTATGACCGAGGTTGGTATCAATCCTTCCAAGCCTGCACTTTCTTCCAAGTACTATGAAGTAAATCCTGAGTTCAAGGCTATCGAGGCTATGGTTCCTTATGCTAAGGACTTTGGATATCCTGCAGATACCAAGAAGTTCATTGATACTCTGATTCCTGCAATGCAGGAGAAGATCCTCGCTGGCAGCGAAAAGAGCGTAAAGGAAATTCTTGATGAAGTTCAGGCACAGTTCAATTAATAAAGGATGAATCATTTAAGGGGAAGGCTCTGCCTTCCCCCATTTATTTTTACCAATTTTATTTTTTACTGAAAAACTCATAGGTTCTGGTCCATGTTTGAGTCTTTCCCGGTTCTACCGAAAGATTTATGAATATTTCCGGGCTGACCACACATTCCGTACCCCATAAAGCCACTTTTGTGACAGGAAAATCATCAATTTCCTTTATACCAGTTCCGGTAATCTTATTTTCAAGCATCCACCAGCAGGATTTTTCTTTTAAGCCTTCAAGCTTAAAGTAAAATACCCCATTCGGAATTCTGTCCCACTCAATTTCCCTCTTGGAAATATTAAGGACATTGTCTCCATCAAAAATACAATCGCCCTCAAGATCAAAGGAGAAAGAAAGATTCATATGAGGGCCAATTCCTGCTTTATCAATATTTATGAAATTATGTACGTATTCCGTGGTTTCAATTGTTTTTTGCCCTGTATTTTCAAGAGTATATTTTATGGTAAGAAAATTTTCCTTAACCGACACATCTTTAATAAGCCTTACAGCATATCCGTTATAGGAACAGGGTTCAGAGATAAATACCGCTTTGTCGGGCTTTATATCCACTTCAAAGTCAAAGGGAGATATTTTATAAGGCTTATCAAAAGCATATTTTTCAAGGTTATCCTTTTCCAAAAGCCCTATACCAATTTTTGTGAATTTCTCTCCCACTTTTGCCTCATCATATCCCACAGGTTCCTCTATGCCAAATTCATTACACAGGCCTCTCCCTCCGGTTCCAACACCGGGAACAGATGATTCATCGGTGCAAAAACTATGTTTTCCATCCAGTATTACATCGGTAATAAACCCTGTCCAGTCAAAACGGGAACCTTTGTAATAGGTGCCCGGGTATTGCATTGTTACGGAAAGCCTTTGGCTTTTAATTTCGATTCTGTCCATCATTTTGCCTCCTCTTTTTGCGGTCAGATTTATCTTAATACTATGAGACTTCCTCCTCAAAGCCTGAATATATATCTGAAAATTCTATATTTAAGCTGTTTAGTACATTTGATGAGGTACTGTTTTTTACAGGCGGACAATCGGCAGCATTGTCAACAGTTATTACAGGCAGTGTGATATAGAAGGTGGTTCCTTTCATATATTCGCTTTTTACCGATATATCCCCCTGGTGGGCGTTTACAAAAGCTTTTACAACTGAAAGGCCCAGCCCGCTTCCTTCCTTGTTTCTGTTAAATAAATCCTCTGCCTGTTTGAAACGGTCAAAAATAGTGTTTAATTTATTTTTGGGTATTCCAATGCCTGTGTCCTGGACCATGAGCAATAATTTATTGCCATTATCCAATTGTCTGATACTGACGGTAATTGTTCCGTCCCTGTCTGTAAATTTTATTGCGTTGGATATGAGATTCAGGATAATTCGTTCTATCATGTCGGGATCACAGGCCATGATTTGAGATTCAAGTTCTGACGTGAAGATAAGATTTATTCCTTTTAATTCTGTATACTTCTTGACCGAATCAGTAATTCCCTTTATTAGCTTTACCATATCATAATTACATAGCTTTATTTTTAAGAAGCCGTTATCATGCTTGTTTATATCTATCAGGTTTCTTGTAAGGCGCATTAAGCGGTAACAGTTCTGCCGTATTAATTTAACCTGTGTCAATACTTTTGATCTGAAAGATTCGGGATCATTAATGGATTTGTAGTTCTCCATAAGTTGCATTGAGGCGAAAATAACATTCAGAGGATTCTTAATATCATGGAATATATTCATGAGATATTCTGTTTTTGTCTGCTGATTTCTTTCAATGGTATCAAGCATTCTGTCAAAATTATCGCTTGCCTCTTTTAATTCTTTGTATCCGTCAAGACGGATTCTTGCCGAATAATCTCCGTTTATTACCTTTATTGAGGCTTCGCTGAATTTTGAAAGAGCTTCAATAATTCTTTTATTTAAAAGAAGATAAGCAATAAGGCTAAATAAGGCAAATACAGACATCATCATCAAGTCATTTTTTATCTGCCAATAGAACCACGGTTTGATAGTCTCTGAGGGCAAAGTAATTCTAAAGCTCCAGTCTATACCTTCAACTGGAAAATCAGCACTTATACTTTTTGGATTATTGGATAGAAATGACCTTAATATTTCTTTCTTATGCAAATCATTCCCATTTATTTCTGTACCATCTGTAAAACATAACATATTGCAGGGCTTTACCTTATTATTGCTGCAGTATACGACATTTCCGCTGTTGTCCATTACTGAGTAGTGATAATCAAGACCATAAGCCTCGTTATCAATGATTTGCAGATATTTGCCAAGTATATTGGCATTAATGCAAACGGCAGCTATTCCTTTTAAATCCCCTTCTTTCTTAATTGCGCTGACAGCCCAGATATTGCTTTCTCCCGAATCATCATAATTTATGGTTACAATTTTGTCCTTTCCGTTTATTACATCATCCAGAAAAGGTTTCAATGTAAAATTCTTTCTGGATACATAGAAGGAATAAATATTTCTGCCTTCACCGTCATAAATGTATATATTTTCAATTCCTTTTTCCCGGAAAGAATCAATCTGCTCTTTAATAACAGAAAAATCATAGGAACTATCAATAATGCTTATACCGGTAAGTTCCTCCATGACCCACACTGTTTCAATATAGTTCATGAACGATTCTGAAAATGATTTCGCTAAACATGAGTAGTTATGAAAAATTAATTCCAACTGTACTCCGCAGTAGTTTATACAGCTTACAAATCTGACTGTCAGAAAAAAGGAGAAGAATACCACCGTAAAAATCAAAAACTTGGCACGCATACTGCTGTTTGCACGCATAAACCCTCCTGATACCACCTGTTAGTTTTACTATTTTTTACAAATTATGTATATTATTTTTGACACCACTTTATATATACCCCAACTATATAGTAATTTTATCATTTTCCCATCTAAATTTGACATTCTACCCGAAAATTAGGATGTATATTTGTTAAAATAGGCAATTTTATGCTAGTTTTCGCAATAAAATAACAAAATTATTTCCCTTTATTTTGGTTTGGAAGCAATTAAGAGTTTGTTTTCAGGCTGTATTCATGTATCATGTTATTAGATGAAATCATGGGGGTAGTTTTATGCACAAGATACTGGTCGTTGACGATGAGCAGATTATACGCAACGGCATAATCAGTTCAATTGATTGGGCAAACTATGGCTATGAGGTAGTCGATGTAGCCGAAAACGGCAAGGAAGCTCTCGAAAAAGCATTAAAGACAAAACCTGACATTATACTTACCGACATTTACATGCCTGTTATGGACGGCATAGAATTGGCCCAGGAAATAAAGAAGCATCTTCCCGAGGTTATTATTATTTTCCTGACAGGATACAACGAGTTTACATATGCTCAGCAAGCCATAGAAATCGGAATTTTCAGATATATTACCAAGCCCATACTGCAGAATGAACTTATCCAAACCCTCATTGATGCGTCTGAAGCGCTTGAACATAAGGAAATGGAAAAGGAGCATCTGAAAAAGTTAAAAGAACTCCTTAGAGAAAGCCTGCCCCTGTTTAAGGAAAGGTTTTTTCTCAACCTTGTTAACAGCGCATTTTCGCCTCAGGAAATCAATAATAAGCTGGAGTATTTGGGAATAAGCCTTGAAGCCGATAACTACATTTGCCTTATTATCAGCATTGATGATTTTTCAATATTGTCCCAAAAAAATACCGAAGGAGATATGAACCTTATTAAGTTCTGCATTCAGAATATTGCAGAAGAAATTCTCACAAATGAGAACCGAACCGTATACACCTTTGAGGAAAAGCGCAATGAAGTGGGAATTATTTGCTGCATAAAGAATGTTGACAAGGGCAATATCATAACCGAGCTTCACCAGTGTATTCAGCATCTTCAGAACTCTGTACGGCAGTATCTTAAAGTCAGCGTGTCGGCAGGCATAGGAAGAACCTACACCCAGCTTATGGATATAGGCAAATCATACAGCGAAGCCAAGATGGCCCTGGAATACAGGCTTGCTTTTGGAAAGAACAGCATTATTTTTATTGAGGATTTGGATCAGTCCTATGAAGCCACCATTTCCCCCTTTGCCATGCAGAAAATAAATGATCTTATTCTCTATACCAAGGGCGGAAATAAAGCTCAGGCACAGGCAATTCTCAATGAGATTTTTGATATTATCAGAAAAGAAGGCAATGCCAAAAAGGATCATATATACTTATTGTCCATTGAGATAGTAAACCGAATTATCCGCATTATTCTTGAATTTGGAGCTAATCTGTCGGAAGTGTTGGGTCAAGGCTTTTCACCTTTCAAGATAATGGAATGCGATACCCTTGACGACATCCATTCAGATCTTGCAGGCATTCTTGACAATACTGTTAACTTTATACTCAGCAAGCACCATTCGCTGACCAGAAGCTCAATTATAAAGGCTAAGGAATTTATCCTCGAGAATTATATGGATCCGGAACTGAGCCTGAAAACCATTGCAGAAAGCGTCCATATCAGCCCCGGTTATTTCAGCCAGCTCTTTAAGCAGGTTACAGGCGAAACCTGCATTGAATATCTTACAAAGGTAAGGATTGACTCTGCCAAAAAACTTCTTAAGGAAACAACCCTTAAAGCCTATGAGATAGCCGACAAGGTAGGTTTTAAGGATTCCCAGTACTTCAGCACCTGCTTTAAGAAGCTTGTTGGCGTTTCCCCCACCGATTACAGGGATATTATCCGGGATGATTTTATATCCCTTTAATAGCCCTTAAATAAATGTTTTTAAAATTTTCAAATAAACTTCTTTAAATTTTAAACAAAATCAGAAGATTTTTTATTAAGAAAATTAGGCGTTCCTCCTATAATCCTAGGTAGAGATTCTGAAAAAGAGTCTGACAAAATAATTTGGGAGGAATGTCTGAATGAAAAACATCAAAAAAGTTCTGGCATTAGTGCTGGCACTTGTCATGTTATTTGCGGCAAGTGCGTGCGGCAAATCCGCAGTACCATCCACAACACCTGAAACCAAAAATGAAGCAACACCCGCGCCAAGCACCGAGGCTCCGCAGGAAGTTGTCGAGATTACATACGCTAAAGGTGTTGACGTCACTCCGGCTACCGGCAAAATCATTGAAACCTTCAATAAGAGATATGAAGGAAAAATCAAGGTTAACTTTGTTGAAATGCCCAGTGATACCGGTAAGCAGCATGACCAGTACGTAACTTCTTTCGCAGCAGGCGGCAGCGAATATGACATTTTCGACGCTGACGTTATCTGGCCTGCTGAGTTTGCTCAGGCTGACTATGCATTAGCACTTGACAAATATGTCGAGAGAGACAATCTTGACCTTTCCAAATACATGACAGGTCCTGTTGCCGCAGCTACCTTCAAAGGCAAGCTTTGGGCAATGCCAAGGTTTATCGATGCCGGCATGTTCTTCTACAGAACCGATATCGTTGACAAGGCTCCCGAAACCTATGACGAGCTCATTGAAATGGCAAAAGCCAACAAGGGCAAGAACGGTACCCAGTTTGGTTTCGTAGCACAGGCAAAACAGTACGAAGGTATGGTTTGCAACGCAGTGGAATACATTGCTGCTTACGGCGGTTCAGTTGTTGACGGCGAAGGAAACATCGTAATCAACAGCCCCGAAACCATTAAGGGTCTTAAGAAGATGGTTGAAGTCTTTACTTCCGACTTTGTTCCCTCCAACATTACCACCTTTACAGAACCAGAATCCTGCACATCCTTCATTGAAGGACAGAGCGTATTTATCAGAAACTGGCCCTATCAGTGGTTTATGTGCCAGGATGAATCCCAGTCCAAGGTTGTTGGCAAGGTTGCATTCGCTCCCCTGCCGAAGGGCGATGTAAAATCCGCATCATGTCTTGGCGGATGGCTCGCAATGATTAACAAGAACAGCAAGAACCCTGATGCTGCATGGGAATTCCTTAAATTCCTTGCAGGTCCCGAAGGACAGAAGATTTCAGCTGTTGACGGTGGTCTTGCTCCCACATACATCCCTCTTTATGATGATGCCGAGGTTGTAAAAGTGAATCCTCACTTTGGAGACAAGGGCTTTGTTGAAGGCCTGAAGGTTGCCGTTCCCAGACCTGTATCTCCTATCTGGCCTAAGCTCTCTGAAATAATGCAGATTGAAATATCCAAGGCGCTTGCCGGACAGCAGACTGTTGAAGAAGCTGTTGCAAACATGGAACAGCAGATGAAAGCTGCAGTTGCTGACGCTCAGTAATCTAATTAAAGTTTAAGGCAAAAGCCATTAGGTGGATACACTTAATGGCTTTTGTCAAAATAAAGAGGGGCAGGGGATGAAATGAAAAGAGTCAAATATAGAAGTATAGATGAGAGAAATGAAGCCATAACCGCGTATTTAATGATATTGCCTGCGGTTCTTATTATAGCTTTGGTTGCTTTGTGGCCTGTTTTAAACTCCTTTTGGATTAGCATGTTCGATCTCAGGCTGAACCATCCTTCCAAAAACAAAGTAACTTTAGAATACAAAATCGATCTTGAAAAATTTGCAGATACCCAGTATTACATAAAAAGCATTTTCAGACAGCTCCGTGCATCCGAGGAGCTGAATTCCGATCCTCAGAAAGTTGACGCCATACAGGCTGAAATCAACTCTATCAAGGAAGAACTCATAAAGCAGCCCGGTATTGAAGAAAAATACACTCAGGTTGAGACCCTTCTTGATAACATGAAGCCTGTAAACGATGATGAATTGCGCTTTGCCGTTATAAGCCATGATTTTGCAGAAAAATACCTTGAAAAAGTAGCAAATGTGCGGGCATCCCTGGAAGCCTTAAGCTTAAAGAAGGATGATGCCGCAAGCCAGGGCGCGTCCTTGATGGAAGAGCTTCGCACATCCATATTGGAGCCTAACTATATAGGCTTAAAAAATTATGCCCACTTTTTTAATGAACTGAAAGTTAAGGACGGAAAATTAGGCCGTCTTGGAAAAACCCTTCTCAATACTTTGTTTATTACCGTTGTATCTGTTGGTTTTGAGCTGCTGCTCGGACTTATGATAGCCCTTATTATAAATCGTCCTTATAAAGGAAGAGGGCTTACCCGTGCTGCTGTTTTGGTGCCCTGGGCAATTCCCACGGTTGTTTCAGCCAGGATGTGGCTAAGTCTCTATGACGGCCAGACAGGTATTTTTGCCTATTGGCTTACCAAATTAGGCATTATCCCAGACGCGGGTTTACTTCTCACCACCAAAAGCGGTGCCCTGTTTTCAATAATTTTCGCAGATGTGTGGAAGACAACACCTTATCTTGCCTTGCTTCTTTTAGCAGGACTTCAGGGAATCTCAGCAGATTTGTATGAGGCGGCAAATATTGATGGAGCAACACGCATACAACAATTCTTCAAAATTACATTGCCTCTTTTGAAGCCTACAATTGTTGTCTCCCTCCTGTTCAGAACCCTTGACGCCTTCAGAATATTTGACCTCATATTTGTGTTGACAGGCGGAGGACCGGGCAACTCCACCGAATCCATTTCCATCTATGCTTATGTAACAATGTTCTCCCAGATGGATTTCGGAAAAGGTTCAACCCTGTCCATTATGGTGTTCCTGTGCGTCACTCTGATCAGCATTTTCTATATTAAGCTTCTTGGTGCGGATGTTATGGGCAACCGCCTGGAAGAGAGGGGGTAAAAACATGAAGAAGAATCCGAGCGTTGGTTTTTATATATTTCTGGCAATATTTCTGATATTCATACTCTTTCCTTTTTACTATGTATTCTTAACTTCCATAAGAAAACCGTCGGAGATTTATTCCTCCTTTAAGATTTACACCCTGGATCCTACAATCCAGTCATATATACACGCTTTTACCTGGCGTCCCTTTGGAAGATACCTGTACAACAGCTTTATAATTGCAGGAGGAACTACCTTACTCTCAATAATTATTGCTTCCTTTGCCTCCTATGCCACCGCAAGGCTCAAATTCAGAGGGAAGTCAATATTGCTTGGTGTTGTCCTTGGTGTAAGCATGTTCCCCCAGATAGCCATTATCTCCCCCATGTACATATTCTTAAGAGATATGGGGCTCAGAAATACACATATGGGTTTGATAATACCATACATTACATTCTCCCTGCCTCTGGCAATCTGGTATCTTACCACCTTCTTCAAGGATATTCCCTTTTCCCTTGAAGAGGCTGCCAAGATAGACGGTGCAAGTCCATTTCAGGCTTTCTTCCTCGTTATAGCACCATTGGCTGCCCCCGGTGTATTTACAACAGCTATTCTTGTATTTATAGGCGCCTGGAATGAGTATCTTTTTGCCTACACTCTCAATACCGACGACTATATGAGGACTGTAACCGTAGGTATCACCATGTTCAACTCCCAGTACACTGTACCCTGGGGAGAAATTTCTGCAGCGGCAGTCATAGTTACGGTGCCTCTTGTAATTATGGTTCTGCTCTTCCAGAAGAGAATAGTATCTGGTCTCACATCAGGAGCTGTTAAGGGTTAATTAAAATTTGCCGGGGGGATTATGATGAAAAAATTTAACAGCACCCGTCTCGACCGAATTTCTGAGAAGCTTTTAAGATGGATACCCATCAACAGAAGGCTCATGGTTGCCTTTATTGCCATGACATTAATTCCTGTCTGTATAGTGGGTTTTATAGCCGCCAGTTCGGCATTGGTTGAAATAGAGCGCAACATAGGAAACTATACCGAAAAAATGATGGGTCAGGTTCTCAATAAGTTTACGGAGCAGCTGGCTTCCATTGAGAGCCTGGCTCTTGAAATGCGTGCATCTGAGCAAATACTTGACTACATTAAAACAAGGGAAAGCTCAGATGCCGCTACAAAGGTAGCCGCCGAAGATGCAATAAGGGCTTACTTTAAGGAGAAAAAGATGAATTACGGCTTTATAGACACTTTTGCCATCTACACCGGCAAATCCGTTTATAAAGCCGGTGATACTGCCCTCATTGATGCCTCAGCCAAGGGCGGGCTATATGATGAAATACTTGCTACTGACGGAAAGCCTGTATGGCGCTTTATAGATAAAAGCGAAACAGGTGCTGATGTTAAAAGCCTTGCCTTGTTTGTAAAGATAAAACACCCTACAAGCAGCAATGTGGCTGTTCTGCAGCTTCTCACATCAAAAATCGCCTTGAAAAAAATAACGTCGGAGCTGAAACTGGAGGAAGATGGCGGGACAATCTTTCTTTTGGACAAGGATAACGTAATTCTTGCCTCAAATCAGAGCAACGTTGATGCCGGTTCTGTTATACAGGAAAACATTATTCAGGGGTACATTTCTTCACAGGATGGATCGGAGCACCATGCATCCCATACCCTTATTGATATTGATGGTGTGGAAATGCTTGCTTCCTATAACGTCGCTCCCAACTGGAAGGTCGTAAGCATTGTGCCTCTTGAAAACCTTATGAAGAATACCCGCCGCATGACCGCATCCGTAATCATGATATCGGTAATAAGCCTTTTGGCTGCCATTTTAATTTCCTCGCTGGTAACCAAAAGCGTGCATGCTCCCATGTCCCGCCTTAACAAGGCTGTAAGCAGGCTTAAGGAAGGAGATCTGACTCAGGATCTGGCAGACCCATACAAGGACGAAATTGCCCTGCTTTCCCATAATTTCACCGACATGGTGGCATCAATTGGCAATATAATTCGTGAGGTTAGAACAGCATCCTCCAATGTGGTAAAAAGCGCCGAATCCATAGCAAATTTCTGCAACCATTCACGTTATTCCCTGGAACAGATAGCATCTGCCATGGAAGATGTGGCCTACGGCTCAACTCATCAGCACGAGGAAGCTCAGAGCGCAAATGAAGCCATGAACCGTCTTGCTGACAGCCTTAATGCAATAATAGCCAATTCAAGGTATGCTTTTGATGCAACCGAAAAAACAAAAGTTTTGAGCGAGAATGCCAATGAAGTTATAGAAAGCCTGAACGAAAAGGCCGGTATAACCAATGCCGCCACCAATTCCATAATTGAAGGAATTTTGGATTTAAGCGCGGACATGAAGAAAATAAGCGATATCATAAAGATCATCGCCTCCATATCGGATCAAACGGACCTTTTGGCTCTGAACGCTTCCATAGAAGCTGCCCGGGCAGGTAAGGCAGGCCTTGGCTTTGTGGTTGTTGCCGAAGAAGTTAAAAAGCTGTCCTATCAGTCCAGAGAGTCTTCGGAAAAAATAGCCCAGATTATTTCGCAGATCCAGAAAAAAGTTGATGCCATCAGTGGCGAAGCACACCATACAAAATCTGCCATTGAAGGGCAAATGCAGGCTGTTAAGCATACCGACGAGACATTCAGGATTATAACCGACTCAACAATTGGCATTGCTTCAAGGCTTAATCAAATGATGTCCGGAATCAACGCAATGGAGACTCAGAAAAACGCCACCGTCGATTCAGTTTCAAGAATACTGGGCATAACAGAAGGCTTTGCTGCTACAACCCAGGAGATAAATGCCACAACCGAAGAACAGATTTCTTCAGCAATACAGCTTGAAAGCCTTGCACGGGAAATGAATACCCTTGCGGTTAATCTTGAGCAAAGCATTCAGCAGTTTAAGATTTAAAGATTGCATCCAGGTGGATTCTGAAAATATCCTCGGATAAATATCTGTTTTTATTGAATTTTCATCCCCTGGTTATTTACAGGTATCAGGTCTGCAAACAGGCGGGCCTGGTACCGCCCTTTTTCTTCTGGTGTGATAAGTTTACCCGGGATGAAAAGATCATTAATTATAATTTACTATGGGAAAAACTCCCCATACCCGTTATGTGCCGATAAGGAGAATAAACAAAAGATTTCCTACAGAGATGTAAGAGTTCTGATTGCGCAACACCGCTATCTAAGCTTAAGCTAAAGCTTCTTCTTTCTTCAGTACAGGAATTGTTATGCTGACCTTTGTTCCCACACCGTATTTACTTTTGATTTCCACACCGTAATTTGCGCCGTAAGCCAGCTTGATTCTCTGATTGACATTCCATAAGGCAAGGCCGCGGTTTTTGGGATAATAGCCGCATGAACTCTGGCTGATTTGCCTTTTCAGCTTTTCAATATCCGAAGACTCCATGCCTATGCCGTTATCGGCAATTTCAAAGGTAATGGAGTCTTCATTTCTTTTTATGGAGAGCTTAATGATGCCATCATTACCTTTTTTATTGATTCCATGCAGGATTGCGTTTTCAACAATGGGCTGCAGGATTAGCTTGGGAGTCATGAAATTCTCTATATCGCTGTCCATATCAATGAGATAATTAAGCTTATCTCCTGCCCTCATTTTCTGTATAAATAGGAACTGGCGGACATGCTCAACCTCGTCGCTTATTCTTATTTCTTCGCTGCCGCCGCTAAGCCCAATCCTAAAGAAGGTTGACAGGGCGCTTATAAGCTGGGATGCCTTTTCATTATCATTGGAGTAAATGAGCCACTTGATGGAATCCAGTGTATTGTAAAGAAAATGCGGATTTATCTGTGCCCTTAAGGTTTTAAGCTCCGACTTTCTTAAGGCCTGCTGTTCCTTCATGACTTTTTCCAGAAGATCCTGGATTGTATCCAGCATATAGTTAAACTCGGCGCACAATTGGCTTACCTCGGCGCAGCCCGTTACTCCCACCTTTTTTGATAAATTGCCCTTACGGGTCTCCTGAATGGAAAGAAGCATCTTTTTAAGAGGATTTAATATGCTATGAAGCACAATGGAGCTTATCAGGGTGATTATAATTGAGGCTGCTATGGCAATAAGCACCACTGAAGCAACGGTTTTGTAAAAAGTTTCTTCCACGGCACTTAAAGGCAGGGTCAGAACCAGCTTCCATCCGTTAATGGCAAGGGATGTGTGGAAAATAAAATGGTTGGTTCCATTAATCTTCCCTTCAAAGAAGTTGCCCTCCATGCCATTTAAAAAGTCCTGATTCATTATGCCGCTGTCAAGCCTTAGCTCTTTAAGGATTTTGCTTCTGTCCTTACAGGCAACAATGGTGCCTTCCCTGTCAATAATGTAGAGGTTGCCGCTTCCCTTTTCACCAAACTTTATGTTTTCAATTACCTGAGAAAGGTTCTCAAGATTCATGCTTATGGCGACCCAGCCAACATCCCTACGGGCTTTTTCGTTATAAATGAACCTGATATGCATGAAATTGTTCAAAATTGGGTCCAAATCCTCATTACTGTTTGCAAGGTACTGGGAATTGGCATTGAAAAAGTGGTCTGTCCATATAGACTTGCCCTTGTTTTCATATGCCTTTTTGAACCATTCGCTCTCCATGTAGTTCAAAATATTGTAGGAAGAAAAGTGAAGCTTTCGGATAATCAAATAGTCCCTGTCGGTGGTTATAAAAAGTATGTCGTCTATGAGGTTTTTTACATAGGACAGCCCTTCCCTGTGAAGATCGAACTGATTGAAGGCATAGCAGCTGTTAAGATACTTCAGAACTTCAATTTCGTTGCTGGTATCCGAAGAATTTTTGCCGTAATCGAGGATTCTCGAGTCGTTTGATATCATCTCCATGGTGTTCTCAACAAGCCTGAATCTTGAATTGATTTTATCCATGGTTTCCTGAAGTATCAAAAGCCCGTTATCCTTAAAGTTCTGCTTTGTCTGATTAAGGGTATTTATATATGTAAAAAAAGTCAGCAAAAGCACTGTGGCCAGAATAATCAGACCAATGGTTATATTCATTTGTACATTTAAGGGGTAGCTTCTAAAACGCTTCAGAAGTTGCTTTTTCATTTTTTGCACTGTTCCTCTTACTGCATATTCCTGAATTTAATTACCATTAATCTTCTTTTCCATTATCTTTAGCATGCCGTCCTCGATATTTTTAAGGGCCGTTTGAGCATCTATTTTTTTATATAGAGCATTGCTGAAATTAATCTGCATAAGCTCTGTCAATGTGGGGTAGTCCGGCGAAACAGGCCTTAGCCGTACATTTTCCATTAGAGAAAGCATTTGTCCAAAGAAGGGATCATTCTGATTTTCATAATCGGAATAAACCTTTGTTCTTGTTGGAGGATTTCCTCCTGTTTTGGAGTCCAGAACCTGCATATCATAGCTTGTCAGCCATTCAATAAGAAGCCATGCCTCGTCAGGATGTTTGGAATTTTTGTTTATCATGTAATTCCATCCTCCAAGGGTTCCTGTGGACCTTTGTGTAGCGCCTTCTCCTTTTGGAATGGGGCATATTCCCACATTCCCTTTAATGGCAGACCCTTCAACATTAAGCTGCTTATATGCATAGGGCCAGTTTCTCATAAACAATGCGTTGCCATCCTGAAAAGCAAGCATTGAGTCGTCCTCAACAAAGTTTAAAACATCGGGTGAAGATATACCTTCATTTACGATATCTACCATGGTCTGGAGCCCCTTAAGGGATTCAGGTGAATTTATGACTATTTCACCGTTACGGATTACATCTCCCCCATATGCCCATATAAATTCCAGGGCATTGCATACAAGACCTTCATAGAGATGTCCCTGAAATACATATCCGTATTTTACTCCTGAGGATGCTTTATATTTCTTTACCATCTCAACCATTTCTTCAATTGTCTCTGGAGCTTTAGGTATTATATCCTTGCGATAATAAAGCAGGGGAACATCTGATCTTTTGGGTATGGCGTAAATTTTTTCTTCATATGTACAGCCGTCAATGGCTCCTTTTATAAATTCCTTCCTCATCTCCTGGGTAAAATAATCATCTAAGGGGAGCACCCAGCCGTTGGAAGCAAATTCAGCCGTCCAGATAATGTCGGTCATTATTACATCCACGCTTTCATCCCCCGATTTAAATGCAGAAACATATGAATTTCTCTGATAATCGGTGGAACCTGGAAGCTGTAGAATTTTAACCTCAATGTGGGGATATTTCTGCATGAAAAGACTTATCTGAGTCTTTAAGTTCACATTGAAATCAATGCCTCCAAAGGAGAAAACAATTGTCTTTCTAGCATCGTTGGATATGTTTATGTTGGAATCTGTATTGTCTTTGTCCGGGGAAATCAGGTTCTCGCCAAAAGCAAAAAAGGTTACCAGAATGATAAGAACTGCAATGATAAGGGGAATCCAAAAGGCCAAAGGTTTTCTTGGATTCATGAAACTTCCTCCTACAGAATAGTGGATGGGGTCTCTCCAATGAAGGGGTTATTTTTTTATTTTATCTTAACATATACATTAGTTCAATATCCGCATATATCCTGACTTTTCCATCATTCGAGGTGTATGAATTATGACTTTTAAAATAAGCTTCCGGAAATGCTTTGCTAATTTTGACCATAGCCAGGTAATTACAGGAAATAGAAGTCAAATTGAAATTAAAATTACTATATAATCTTTACTTAGCAAAACCATTTTTGGCAACATCTGTTTCGATTGCAATGCAGCGCTTCATTACAGTAACGTTTTATAAAATTATTGTTGACAAATGCTTTTTTGTCGCATAGAATAATACAAAATACCGTTTGAGCTTAACGCTTAAAGAACCTTTTTAACTTAATATTCCCTATGAGTTAACTCTCATAGTAACCTTTGTTTAGGGTATAACAGCGATGACCAGGAAGTAGTAGCGAATGCACTGGGTCCTACAGAGAGCTTTCGGTTGGTGCGAAGAAAGCAGGACATTGGCTTCGTGAATTCATCCTGATAGCTGCACACTCAAAGGCTTTAAAAGCCGAGTAGGATGTGCCGGAGTCCAACCGTTACTGTGGAGGAGCAATGATAGTTGCTCACTGAGGTTGCTTAGGCAACGAAGACAAGGTGGTACCGCGAATCGAAAGTTCGCCCCTGTTAGCATAACAGGGGCTTTTTTATACCATAAATGGACCTGGTTAAAATTGTAATATAAAAATTATAATACAGGAGGTATATTATGAAAAAGCTCGCTAAAATCATTTCATTAATGCTGGCAATAGTATTGGTTCTTGCAGCAACAGGCTGCTCAGGCCAAAAGAAGATTACCATCGGCATTATTCAGTATATGGACCATGTGGCCCTGGATAATGCAAGGGAAGGGTTCATCGAGGCTCTCAAAGAGAATGGCTATGTTGATGGAGAAAACATTACAATTGATTATCAGAACGCTCAGGGCGACCAGAGCAACCTTTCTACCATAAGCGATCGTTTTATAAAGAATAAGGTTAACCTGGTTCTTGCCATTGCAACTCCTGCGGCTCAGTCCATAGCAGGAAAGACAACAGAAATTCCTATCCTTGGCACCGCCATTACAGACTATGTATCTGCAAAGCTTGTTAATTCAAATGAAGCTCCCGGTACAAACGTAAGCGGTACCAGCGATATGAACCCCATTAAGGAGCAAATCGACCTGCTTGTAAAGCTTGTGCCCAATGCCAAGACAGTTGGTGTACTTTATACCTCCAGTGAAGACAACTCCATTCTGCAGGCTAAAATTGCAAGGGAAGCCATTGAAGCTTTGGGCTTAAAATATGTTGAAGTAACAGTAAGCAGCACCAATGACGTACAGCAGGCTACCCAGTCCATTGTAGGCCAGTGCGACGCTATTTACATACCCACCGACAATACCTTTGCTTCCGCCATGCCCATAGTAAACGGTGTAACAGTCCAGTCCAAGACTCCTGTTATCTGCGGTGAGGCAGGTATGGTTGAAGGCGGCGGACTTGCAACCCTTGGAATTAACTACAGGGATCTGGGATACCAGACAGGACTTATGGCAGTTAAGGTACTGAAAGGCGAAGCAAAGCCTTCTGATATGCCCATAGAAACAGCACGCGGATTTGACTTTGCCATCAACGGAACCGTAGCCAAAGAAATAGGCCTGGAAATCCCCGCTGATCTTCAGCAGTATGTATTTGAAAAATAATAAGTAAACGCCTCATTTACAATTTCGGACTTATTGGACAACACAAACAGAAGGGTGAATATTATGCTGGATATATTAACAGGTGCGATATCCCTTGGTCTTATATGGTCAATAATGACCATAGGCGTATACATTACATACCGTATTCTGGATATTGCCGATCTCACAGTCGAAGGAAGCATTGTTTTGGGGGCAGCCATTGCGGCACGGGCAATCAATGAAGGAGTTAACCCGTATATTGCAATGATACTTGCACTGTTTGGCGGAATGGCTGCAGGGCTTATTACGGGGCTTTTAAATACAGTCCTCAGAATTCCCCCGTTATTGTCAGGTATCTTAACAATGATTGCCCTATATTCCATTAACTTAAGAATTCTGGGCAGGGCTAACCTGTCATTGTTAAGACTCAGAACGGTATATACGGTTTTTGAGGATATGGGAATAAATCGCACATATTCAGTCATTATATTGGGCCTCATTTGTGTTTCCATTATAATTTGCGCTCTGTACTGGTTCTTTGGTACCGAAATAGGCTGCGCAATCCGGGCTACCGGAAGAAACCCACAGATGGCTCGCGCCCAGGGAATCAACACCAATACCGCAAAGATACTGGGCCTTATTATCAGCAACGGTCTGGTTGGCATAGGCGGCGCCTTATACGCCCAAAGCCAGACCTTTGCCGATATCAATTCGGGTACAGGTTCAATCGTTATTGGTCTTGCGTCGGTAATTATAGGTGAGGTTCTGTTCGGAAAGAAAAACTTCATGTCAAGGCTGATATCACTGGTTCTCGGCGCAGTTCTCTACCGAATTATTATTGCCATTGTCTTTGAACTTGGAATGCCGGCCAACGACCTTAAGCTCTTTACAGCCATAACCGTTGCCTTTGCTCTGGCACTGCCGGTATTCAAAGACTATCTGTATCCTGTAAAAAATTCTATTAAGGAGGGTTAAGATGCTATCAGTAAATGGAATATACAAGCTTTTCAACCCCGGAACAATAAACGAAAAAATAGCTCTGCAGAATGTAAGCTTAACCCTTGAAGAAGGAGATTTTGTAACACTGATAGGCGGCAACGGCGCCGGTAAATCCACCCTTCTTAATTGCATTGCAGGAGTCTATACCATAGACAGGGGTTCAATAATAGTGGACGGAACTGACGTAACAAGGCTTCCGGAGCATAAACGTGCGGCCATACTTGGGCGTGTATTTCAGGATCCCATGATGGGTACTGCCGCCAATATGGGTATTGAAGAAAATTTGGCTCTGGCTTACCGCAGAGGCCAGCGCCGGGGTCTTAAATGGCATATCAGCAATAAAGAGCGTGAGCTGTACAAGGAGCTTTTAAGCACATTGGGCTTAGGTCTTGAAAACCGTTTAAGCCAAAAGGTGGGGCTACTGTCCGGTGGACAGCGCCAGGCTCTCACCCTCTTAATGGCAACTTTGAAAAGGCCTAAGGTTCTGCTTTTAGACGAGCATACAGCAGCTCTCGACCCGAAAACAGCTCAGACAGTGCTTGAGCTTACAGACAGATTCGTTGATGAAGGAAGGCTTACCACATTGATGGTTACTCATAACATGCGTGATGCCATAAAGCATGGAAACCGCCTTATCATGATGCATGAAGGGCGCATAATTCTGGACATTAAAGGTGAAGAAAAGAAGAAGCTCACCGTTGAGGATCTTCTGTCCAGGTTTGGAAAAGCAAGCGGCGAAGAATTTGCAAATGACCGCGCCTTGCTTTCATGATAAATATAAAAAATGTTTTAAGATATCCACTCTACCTTTTACATACAGTGTAAACTTCATGCTCCTTACCCCCCGCCGAAAGGCGGGTTTTTTTAGGTTCTACGTCAATTGTTGGGGTAGGACACAAAGTAAAATGAAGTAACGTATGTATTGCTGGCAGATGATCATATTTGGTTGTCTGCCAGTTTTGTATGTAAAGGCTTATGCCATAACATGAAGTATTCTGTTCCTAAATCTATTGAAATTTCTTATCCCATAGGCATT
>JAAYAD010000079.1 GCA_012719545.1 Clostridiaceae bacterium | reverse complement strand
TTTTGGTATAGTCTTGTTGTAGTGATATTGGATTCACAACTATATTCTACCGCATTTGACGGGTCTTTTGGACCTGTCTTTTGTGTTTTTAGAGATAAAAACAAGGAGCTATCTCAATGTTATTTTGAGACAGCCCCTTATATTTTTATTTTGAATATTCCTACTATTTTAATGCTATTTTTAATCATATTATAAATCTTTACGCAATAAATAATCAGTCTGCTCATCATCCCCCATAATAAAGGAATGTTCGCCTATTTTGTAAAAACCATCTCCGTCACTTCACATCAAGATTGCCTGCATAAACATCTTTTATAAATGCTTCAACTTCTTCCCATGCGCTATTTGCGTCATCCAGTTTTGGAAACAGCATCTGAAATACATGGAACATACCGGGATATGTCGTCTGTTTGACCACAATTCCCGCTTCTTTAGCTTTTTGCGCAACCTTAACGGTATCATTTAAAAGCTTCTCATCTCCCCCTACCTGCATGAGCATTGGAGGAAAATTGTGAAAATCTCCGTAAAGGGGTGAAATATATGGGTTATCGGCTTTCTCCTTGCCAACATAACTGGGTGTCCAGCGTCTGTAATTTAAGTCAGTCCATGCCGACATAGTGATTATAGCGGCAGGCATAGGTATGCCATTATCCCTTATATAAAGTACAGTTGCAAGAGCCAGGCCTCCTCCGGCTGAATCACCGACTATAATGATGTCGTCAGGCATATAGCCATGTTCCAGCAGCCAGTTATATGCCATGACAGCATCCTCCAATGCGGCAGGATAAGGATGTTCCGGTGCAACCCTGTAATCTACGGTCAACACCCCTGCTCCGCTTAATCTGGCATATTGAACCGCTGAACGCCGGTATGTTATGCCATTATCTTTAAGAGACCGGGTATAAGCTCCGCCGTGAAGCTGTAGAATTGCCTTAACTGGCTTGGCATCAATTTTCTGTATCCATTCCATAGTTACTTCTTCAACTTCTATGACTTCCAAGGAATAATCCTCCGGCAATGTCCACTCATCATTAAGTTGTTGTAACAGCTGCACATTTTTGTTTCCGCCAATCTCCAATCTGCTTTTTATAAAAGCTCTATCTCTCATGGGTCTTAAAGCATACCAAATAACTGCTGCCAAAACCAAAACAGTAATTATTATCAATATGGTCCATAGAACCTTATTACTGCTTTTATTCATCTCTTTTCTCACCTTTCTCATAAAGCATTTCTTTATAATTAACTGTTAACATAACCATCAACTTATCAACTCAATCAGTTTATCCGTATCGGAATCACCTGATGTTTCGGTAAGCCTTTAAGTTCAAAATTCTCATTTCTGCATTTGCAAGACTTCATTATGTCAATAGACATTATTTTTAATTCAAATGGTATATAATTATCTTCCCCCTCCTGCAAACTGATAATGGTTGATTAAACCTTCTTTTTTTATGTTAATATGAAGTTATGATATTTTTGTGAGGGTGGTAAACTATGGATTTCTTAAATAAAACAGTGATTGTAACAGGTGCCGGAAACGGAATCGGCAAAGGAGTAGCCCTGCAATATGCAGAAAAAGGCGCAAATGTCGTTGTGGCAGATAAAGATGCAGAAGCTGGAGAAAAAACAGTATCTTTAATTAAAGAAAGAGGCGGAAAATCTATTTTCGTACTAACTGATGTAAGGTGTGAGGCAGATATCGTCAGGTTAATGGAAACAGCCAACCAAACCTACGGCCACATTGATATATTAATCAATAATGCAGGAGTATCGGTTTTTAAGTCCCCTTATGAATTAACTCTGGAAGAATGGGACGATATAATAAACACCAACTTAAGAAGCGTGTTCTTATGCTCCCGCGAAGCAGCCAAATATATGCGAAATAACAAGGACGGCGGAGCCATTGTAAATATTGCCTCCACCAGAGCCATTATGTCTGAGCCCAATTCAGAGGCTTATGCCGCAACAAAAGGCGGAATTGTTGCTCTTACCCATGCCCTGGCAGCATCATTCAGCCAGGACAGGATTACAGTCAACGCCATTTCTCCGGGCTGGATTGAAACAGGTGATTATTCAAAGTTAAGAGAAATTGATCACGAGCAGCACTTTTCAAAGCGTGTAGGAAAGCCGGATGACATAGCACGTGCATGCCTTTATCTTACAGCAAAAGAAAATAATTTTGTCACAGGCATAAACCTTGTTGTTGACGGCGGAATGACGAAAAAGATGATATATGTAGAATAAGAAAATAATAATTGAGAAAGATGAAAGTGCACTGACTTGAACTGAACCCCTGTCTATTTTGGACCTGACATTCTGGGGTAAGTTCATACTCACAGTGCACTTTCAAAGTTACAGCCACCTGCTCACAAAGTCTTAAGACGGTTCAAATGCAGCAGGAACAGTGACAATCAATGCTATTTCCAATTATTTTTTGAACTAATTTATCAGCTCAATTTCTATCACATTTGCATGGCAACAGGCTTTTAAATCATTTATTGTTTGCCGGAACAAATCCACATACTTTTCTTCAGTAGTTATAACAATTTTCTCCATCTCTGCTTTCATGGACAGAGCGTTAACAGTCTTGTATTTTCTTGCTTCTGAGATAACATCCTTTAGCTTTTCTCCAAAAAGAATAAGCTCGTTATCAACCTTATCAGTAGTATCCCAGCAAAGCCTGTGCAAAGAAATGCATTTCTCATGCTGCCTGAAAAAGTTCTGATAAATATATTCGGTGATATGGGGTACATAAATTGCGTAAAGCTTTAACACATTAAGCATGCAATAATACAAGGCATGCTGGGCGGATTTGCGCTGCAATACTCCATGTATCTCAGGCTTATACAGGCGATCCTTAACAATTTCAAGATAGTAGTCGCATAAATCCTTCCAGAAGAAATCGTCAATCCTGTGCCTTGCTGTTCCAATCTCGTATTCCTCAAGTAAGCTTTTAGCTTCCATGGTTGTTTGTTTGCAACGCTCCATTATCCATCTGTCAATCGGCATAAGCTCAATTTCTTCGTGGATATCTATATCCTGAAGATGTGTCAGGGCAAATCTGGATGCATTCCACAGCTTTGTTATAAAGCGTTTTGCTATCCCAAGCTCATCAATGGAGAAGAATGTATCTGTGCCTAGCCTGGAATTGGCAGCCCAATACCTTAAAACATCGGCAGAATGGTTCTCTATAAGTTTTTGGGGCGATAACTCGGAATTACTCTTTGACTTGCTTATCTTTTCCCCTTTCTTGGCAAGAACAAATCCGCAAACCATGATATCCTTCCAAGGAATCTGACCTGTAAGGTACAAGCTTCTTACTATGGTGTAAAATGCCCATGTACGTATAATCTCATGAGCCTGTGTTCTTAAGCTCATGGGTAAAAGCCTGTCTGAAATATCATTTTCCTCTCCCCATTTTGCATTTATTTGAGGGGTGACTGATGATGTTGCCCATGTATCAAGTACTGAACTCTCAGGTATCAATTCATTGCATCCGCAGGAGCATGGCTTGTCAGGATTCGTCTCAAGAGGATTGACAGGCAGCCTATTCTCACTTGCAACTATGACTTTGCCGCAGCTTTTACAGTACCATATCGGGAAAGGTACTCCGAAATAGCGCTGACGTGATATGCACCAATCCCATTTAAGGTTTTCAACCCATGCTGTATACCTGTTTTTCATATAATCCGGATACCAGTTGATTTCATCAGCGGCCTTTAAAAACAGCTCTTTATTGGACAGGATGTCAATATACCACTGCTTTGAAGGTATGATTTCAATTTCTCTGCCGCAGCGTTCATGTACCGCAACGGTGTGTGTTATGCTTTTTGTCTCAACAAGAAGGCCATTCTCTGATAATAAGCCAATAATTATGCTTCTTGCTTCCTTAACCTTTAATCCTCCGATAAAAGGGACAGCTTCATCGATTGTACCGTCAGGTAAGATAACCTTCCTGTAAGGAAGTTTGTGGGATTGATACCACTCTGCATCGGTGCTGTCGCCAAAGGTAGCACACATAACTATGCCCGTTCCTTTATCCATATCAACTTTGCTGTCTGCCAATATGGGGATCTCATAATTATACAGAGGAACCGTGGCACTTTTACCTATGAAATGTCTGAATCTTTCATCCTCAGGATTTATAAAAAGGCAGACACAGCCATATAGAAGCTCTGGTCTTGTTGTGGCGACCAGCAAATCTTCATCGTCTGATTTAAATATAATGTAATTAAAAGTCGTATCCTTTTCCTTTAGCTCCAACTCCGCCTGAGCAATGGAAGTCTGGCATTCGGTGCACCAAAGAACGGGTGACTCTTTCACATACGCCTTTCCCTCTTTGAAAAGCCTGATAAAAGATTTCTGCGATATTCGCTGAACCATTGGGTCAATGGTCTCATATTGTAGTGACCAGTCAACCGAAAAGCCCAATGACTGCCATAAATCCTTAAATTCTTTCTCGTATTTTTCGGTAGTTGCCATGCATTTTTTGATGAATTCGCTTCTTGGAAGATTCTTGGCAACTATCCCTTCTTCTTTTTCTACAAGTCTTTCTGTTGGTAAACCATTATCGTCAAAGCCAAAGGGATAAAAGACGTTATAGCCCTGCATGCGCTTAAAGCGGGCAATCATTTCTGCCTGGGTATAGGAAAAAATATGTCCTATGTGCAGGCTTCCGCTGACTGTCGGCGGCGGGGTGTCAATGGAATAGATTTCGTTTGGACTTTCAAGGTCAAAGCTGTAGATTGAGTTCTCTTTCCAGAAGTCCTGCATTTCCTTTTCCGCTTTTCTAAAGTCATATTGTTTTTGCATGGTAATACCTCCTTGATTTTTTCGAACACAAAACAAAAAGGTCCGCCGTAAGCTTTTAATTGCTTAGGGCGAACCGTTGCGTCCGTGGTACCACCTAAATTCAGATATGACTATCTGCACTCTGCCAATACGGGATACCTGTAAAGATATCCGATATTGCTTTCCTTTTAACGGTGGAAACTCCGTTGAAGCCTACTAAGATAATCCTTACGGATATATCCTTTCGGTTCACAGCTCAAAGGCTACTTCCATGCTTCCGTCACGAAGATTTACACCAGCCATCTTCTCTCTATGCTTCGGGAGAGCATGTACTCCTCCTTATCAACGCCATTTTGTTTGTGTTCGGTTTTTCTTGGTTCAATAATATTTTATTATACTCAAAAAGTCAATAATTAGTTCCACTGATATCCATTCTCTCTGAGTAGAAGGATTGCTTGTTTTATTTTATCACATGAAAACTTTTCACCTTTTATCTTTTTCACTCCATCAATAATATCATTTTCAGTACAGTTCTTCAAAGTTTTACATAATTCTCTTGCAACAAAATCAGTAGTTGTAATTAATTCAAGGTCAAAAGCTGACATCGAGCCAAAGGATTCCAATACACTTTCTATTGTTTCTTCTTCAATAGGAGAAAACACCCCATTTTCAACCATATCACTCAAATCTGTCAAACAAATTCTATGGTTCATACCATCAGGAATAATCTCAACTACCCCTTGTAACTGCATAACATGGATTGAATCATCTAGACTAGAGCTATATGGACCATAATAATGTATTGAAAAGTCAAATCCCAGATCTACGCCTTTTTTCTGTATAAGATAAATTAACTTCTGTAAAGCTTTCTTTCCAGGTTGTTGATATTCAGATATTTTTTTTATCACTGGTACTACATTTTTTAATTTATCCATAGTATTCTCCTCCATATATTCGTAATTGAAAAATTATTAATCCATCATATCCTTCATTCTCTGCTTTACAAAAGCCTCGGCTTCGTGTTCTATTTCTTCTTTAGCGTAAAGTCTCATAATATATATCGGTTCAGTCATCTTGTTTATTATGCCTGATTCAATGCTTATAGTGCTCGGTTGGTCGCTATAATTCAGTAAAACTGGTATTGTTTTTTCATTGTCAATTTCATACTTAGCTGGTATCTTATGCGCCATTTTTTCCACAGAATCAAATAATATATTTTCGCACCCAAACATTTTTTGCATATCATTTTTAATTAAATTGTACATTTTCTTTTCCTGTATATTCGAATGTGTGGGTGATTCATATACCATTTTCATAATCTTTCGGTTTATAAGCCTATCTGCATAATAATTAGACTTTTCATCCCTTTTTATGTTCCTCCATACAAGAGCATCATCCCATTCGAGGTAATCGTCGACGTTGTCTGGATATCTTCCATTTGGCAAACTTGTTTTTAAGTACTCAACAAGCATTTTATCCAGAAATCTTCTAGTTTTATGAAAATAAACCTGAATAAACATAAAATATCGAGCAAGTACAAACCCTTCAAATGCATTTATTCCACCTTTTTCTATGGCAAGAAACACATTATTGTCCTTCTTATAAGTGGTTAAACAAGAAATCAATCTATCGACATCATATTTTCCATAGTTTACACCGCAGTAAAGTGAATCTCTCAATAAATAATCCATTTTATCGCAGTCTAGTTCGCTATCCATGAACTTTTTTAAAAATATAAAATCTGGATTACTTACATTTTTACCATGATAGATAGAACATATTAATTCAGGTGTAATGTCAAATTCACTTCCATATTTATGTACAAACTCCGCACCTATCTCTCTAATATAATCAGCAATCTCAGTATTTAAAATAATATTATCAGTAAAATCTTCATGTTCTAAACCGTCAGGAAAAACGGACTCAGAACCATGAGAAAATGGAGCATGTCCCAAATCGTGGGTTAACGCTATCAATCTCAATATTTGCTCATACCAATCTGCTTGTTCTTTTGAAAAAGGTGTATTTTTTGAAATAGCAGAATTAAAAGCTTTACTTACTAAATGCATTACACCTAATGAATGTCCAAACCTTGTATGTTCTGCTCCATGGTAGACTAAGTGGGTCAAAGCCAATTGTTTTATTCCACGCAAACGCTGAAAAGGCCTTGAATCAATTATCTTCTTTTCTAAGGGTCTTACATAAATAAATCCATGAATTGGATCCCTAAATTCATAATCACCCATTTCATGCCTCTCCATTATAACGAACATACGTTCTTTGGTAAATAGTATTTCTATACAAATTTTTGAAGGTTCATCCGCTAATCAATTGTAGAATTCTAAAGTGATAGATTCCTTAATTGAATCTAAATTAAAATCAACATATTTCAGTGATATACTAAATATTATTCTACCATATTCCTTTCTTTGCGCTGTAAATTTCGACAAATCAAAGTGTCAAGTATAAGTCAATTTTGTGAGCTCATCAGGGCAAATAATGGAGTGTTTCGTTTTATTAATTCATGCCCTATTCATAAGCAATATATTAAAATTAAATATCTTCATCAATAATCCATGAAACAAATTGTTCAATCAGTTTGAGCTTTTTCTGATTACATAGTTTAATAAGCTGACTGATTTGATTCCGCAAATCATCATCTTTATCCGTATGTGTAGTAATACCCAGAAGCAGATAATTCGGGGTTGTATCCAGAGCTTCACATATCCGAAGCAATGTATCAATACTGGGAATAGAATGGTTATTCTCTATATTAGAGATATGGTTATTGCTAAGGCCAGTAGCTTCTGCCACGTCATCCTGCGTCATGTTAAGTACTTTTCGGCGTTTTGCAATTCTTTCACCAAGAGCCTTATAATCTATTTTCATCTTTATCACCCAAATTAACTGTAACAATTTCATTTAATTAACATAACCAACCATAAAGGTATAAATACACTTGAAGTTGTAATTTTCTTGAGATAAAATTAATAAGTACCTTTATAGTTGTATTAATTTAATAAGAGGTTATAAAATGCTGAATGTAGGTATTTGCGATGATTTTCCTTTTTATTGCGAACTTACAGAAATGTTTATACGTCAATATGGTGAGAAAAGAGGTGTTTTGTTCAACATTAGACAATTTGGTAGCGGCGAAGAGCTGCTAGACATGATTTATAAAGAGAATATAAGCTTTGACCTGCTTTTTCTTGACTATTATATGAAAAAGCTCACTGGCCTTGAAACTGCAAAAAGGCTTCGACAACTTGAACTTACTAAATCAAAATCCCCATGCAAAATCGTTTTTGTCATTTCGATCGATAATACATTTGAGTTATTTTCCGTACGTCCGCTACGTGTAATACACAAGCCTGTAAGTCAAGAAACAATTAATGAAATACTTGACCACGTTCTCAATGAAAAAATACATAGCAATAGCTACTCCAACCCGAGGTTAAAACGGTATTAAGGTGAATGATTTCAATAGATAACGTTGTTTTTTCAGAATATATTAGGGGGTAACAGCAACATATATTTCATCAACCGAATATTCGGTATGCCTTTAGACAGAGTATACTGTCTGCTTGAATATTCTGCTGGCAACATGCTGTTGTCATTTGCGCTACCTACGCTGCCATTAACTTCAAGATCTGCCTTTGCTGTACTCCTGGTATAACTGCTATTACTGCCTTAGGTAACAACTGAACAGGTGATCTTACTGTTCTTTTATCTTTACTCATTTTGCTCTACCTTTGTTATCAACAGCATAACAGGTATATTAAAGATATCTATTTAGCTTGACCATATTATATAAAACGGTAAAAGGTCACAGCAGCTTAAACTGTGTGACCTTGGAAATTATATTAAGTTTTTGACAATAAAATGAAATGTAGTCATTATTCTTAATGTCTCCTGGGAGTATATTTTTCTCCACTTATTGCTTATCAACTGCAAAATACTAAAATACAACTGTTCGCACAAGAAAAACAACAAGTCACAAACCTTAGATTGATTTTGTAAAAAAACTCCTGTAATAATATACATATATTGTTTAATATATATATTTTTTAAAGGAGGTAGAAAACATGGGATAAGATAACGTAAGTATTTGTTATTCAAAACCATCAAATTAAAAATTCAGAAAGGGGATTCTTTTATGTTTAAGAAAGCCATTTCAATTATTTTAAGTCTTGTGATTTTATTTGGTTTCAACGTAAACACTTTTGCTCTTGATGCAAAAAATAGTAATAATATTGATACTCTAGATATTATTATTGCAGCTGCTACATATTTAAATAGTAATGATGAATCTGATGCGTGCATATCAGAAAATACTTATTTAAAACAAATTGTTCCATTGCATAATAATGAAGGAAAAATAATTGCATATTATGCTTCTTTTACCCCATCAGGTTATGCAGTTATCAATAATAATCCTAATAACCCAACTGTAATTGAATTTGGCAAAGGGAATAATAAGATTATAGAAGAGATATTAAGTAATGAATCCAACCCTTATATTATCTATAATAATCCTGTCAATATATATAGCGTAAATAATAAATCTTTGTTACAATCTGCTGTAAATTCAAGCGATATATATGATTATTATCCAGATTTAAAAGAAAGCAATTTCTCACTTGTAAAACGACATAATGAAATAAAACAATCTTTTTTACAGGATCGTTTTGTAATACAAGGTGATGGTGACTATGGTTTTATAGATTTATCCGATATGCCTGCAGGTGATTATGATGATGATACAATATTAAAAGCAGAAAGTACAGATTGGGCTATTATGGACGAATTTGAAGATATTGCAGAAAACCATTGTGGTGCAACAGCAGTAACTAATTTAGCCTTATATTTTGCAAATAGAGGACATTCAAATTTAAAGATAAACAACAGTAGACTTGATACATTTAAAGCTGTTCATAAAATTGTTGGGAATGGACCTGTTATGACAATTGCAGGTAGTGCTAAAGAATATTTTAAAAATCGAGGATATACTTTGAAATATAGTAGTCTTGGCGATTTTTCAGGAATAAAAACAGCAACTACTAAGGATCGTCCTTGCGGTATATTATTGGCTGACGGGTTATTTTCTTGGCATTGGATTCTTTCTGTAGGTTGGAGGCAATATTCTAATGGAGGCAACTATATGCGTATAATGGATGGGTGGTATGATACCATAGATAGGTACTACAAAATCCATTCCGGTTCATTATGGATATCTGCTACAGAATACTGGGTAGAAAATTAACTAGACTCACATATAATACTAATAAAGCATAAGCTAAAAATTAGATATTTGAAAAAGTAAAAAACCGAATAGGTGTTAAAAAAAAATATTTTAATACACCTATTCGGTGTGTTAAAATAATCATATTAAAATTTGGACAATATTAACAATTTCTAAATAAAAATCAATTTTATCAAAGGAGTGCTAGCATTGTATGAATTACAAAAAAATGATATATATAATATTACCAGTCGCTATCATTTTGCTACTAATATTAGCTTATATTTTCAGGCCTATGACCATGAATGATATTTATGATAAGCCTAGATTCAGAGGAACCGTAATAGAGACAAATGAAGATACAATTCTTGTTTCTGTTAACGAAGACGAAGATGAGTTTAAAATAAGTGATAAAATATCTGTATCTTTAAAGGTTAAGTTAAAGGACAGTATGACACATTTTAATGTTGGTGACAAAGTATCAGTTTATTATAATGGAGAAATTGTGACAACTTACCCTGCAAGAGTGGATGAAGTATATGCAATTATTTTAAGAGATGCTAACTAATTTTATAACTGCTTCTCGCAGATCTACTATTTAGTTTACGGGAGTCGGAGTTTAGCCTTTTATCGGGCAGGAAAATTAGAAATGAACGTAACTCTGTATCTCAGATTTAGGGAAGCCAGCATTGATAGCTTCTTTTATACCGGTGAGCCCATCTACGCAGAACAACATAACATCCTCTACTCCTCGGTTCTTAAGCTCATTTAAGACACCCAGCCAGAATTTTTCCTGTTTTTGGCAAGTATAATTCCGAGCGGTGCGGAACTTAATTTTCCGAGCACCCCTGCCCCATATTGGGATTTCATGGTTGAGTGTGTCAGTCTGTAACTTTGGCCTTGGAAAACAAGCAAATGGCTATGGTGAACCAATCTGTCAATAATCGCACTGGTCAGTTTTCGTCATAGAATATACCGTTCCATTTGCTGAATTCCAAATTCGTTGTGATTATCACGCTCCTTTTTTCATAGCATTCTGAAATAACCTGAAACAAAAGCTGTGAGCCATCTTTTTCAAAAGGAACATATCCCCATTCGTCACAGACCAGCAGGTCAGTTTTTTGCAACTGTTTCATAAACCGTTGTAATTCACCCTTAGCCTTTGCTTCGCTCAAAAGATTAACTAACGTTGCTGTACGATAAAATTTTACCTTCTTTCCCCTAGAACAAGCTGCAACCCCAATAGCCGTAGCCATATGGCTCTTGCCGGTTCCTACCGGTCCATAAAGAATAAGATTTTCAAGCCTGTCAATAAAAGCTCCGGCCTTTAATTCCTCAATACTGATAGCATTTGGTATTTGAATATCCCCAAATTCATAACCTTCAAAAGTTTTGATGACATCAAAGCCTGCAGATTTTAGATTCCTGTTTTTTTCTGACAAGTTCCCGATGGTCTAATTCCATCTTTAGAAGCTGTGCAAGAAAATCAGCATAATCAGTTGCGATAATCTTTGAATAGCTATTGTAGATATTCATTCCCAACCGCCTGGATCAAATCTTTGATCATCCCGTATCCCTTGTAATGCATCCTATTCATGTCCTGATCACATTTTAAAAGGAGCTCCTTGTTGTATCCCCTCAAATCCATGAATTCCGGAATTGGCACAAGCATATTCCGGCGATGATAGCCAACCTTGTTTTCTACAGAACCCTTTTCATGGCCACTGTTAGGATTGCAGATATTGCTCTGAAAACCATAATGCATCATGAATCTTAAAAATCCTTTGGTTAAATCCCGTTCTCCATACTCCTTGATTTTCTTAACAATCGTAGACATGTTGTCAAACCATATGGCTGTCGGAACACCGCCGATGTGTTCATAGTTCCGGAACGCTCGGGTTTCATTGTACCAAAAACATTCTAGAATTTCCAAGAATCGAACAGTCGTTAATTTGCGGATAAAAAAATACTGATTTGCTATAAGGTGCATATGTGGAATCAAGCTCACTTCCTGAGTACTGAGTGACAACTGTTTCAATAGTAAATCGCTCATTATACAAATCATTCTCTTTCAAGAAGTTTCTGGCAACGGTTATAGCTTCTTCGTCTGACGGCAGTTCGTGATTTTTATATTTATCATATGATGTGTCTTGAAAAGACCAGATCCCCGTTAACTTTTCATATTTTATCATCCGTTTTCCAGCATTCATTACGATAAAATCATCAAAGCGTTGAACTCTTAATTCTTCGGAGAAATTAAATATTTTTGATATATGTTTCAATTCGAATCTGATGGTTCGCTTACATCGATAAACTTATATACTTTGGCTTTATTGGATACATCAATATTATCAAGTTCAAAGCTATAATCAATTTCAGGCATATTATTTCCTGCCAATGGGAGGTTTAAGTATGGCATGGCGTTGATAGAGGAGTTTGTTCCACAACCATTTAACAGTATTGAGGACAAAATAATATCGTGACCATTATAGATTTTTTATTCACTACAGTTCTCTCCAATCTGTTAAATCAATTAACTCAAGATGTATGAAACTATTGCACCAGGTAAGGAATAGTAATATTATTTTTTAACTGTAAACTCTACAATTCAACTCTCTTTTAGCTGCGGTTAAGATTTTATTTAATCTCCTAATTTATTACAAACACGCTTGATGTTATAATATTTTATCATAATGTGTTTATTTGAAATGGCTGATATAACTTATGGAGGCAGATTTATTGTGGGTAAAAAAGTTGCTTTACTTCTATGCTTAATAATAATTGCTTTTTTGGCTATTTTATTTTTATATCCTGATAAGGTTATTTTTTATAGCGGATTATATAATATCAAAAATATGAATTGCCAAGAAACATTTAAAGTATCTATTGATCCCTCTCCATATAACAGGTTAAATGCTCAGATAGATATTAACTATATTATTGATAAGCACTTTGATACAATTGTAAGCTTAGAGAAAATTGCGGTATCCCCTGAACATAACACAGTCGATTTATTTATTAAGCTTGATAATAGATGGAACATTCTTAAGGGAGAATGTTTAGTCTTTTATGAAGTAAAAGGCAATAATCTAGATAGGAGTTTCGGATATGAAGAACTGGACTTTTCTTTTACAGATTCCCAGGGCAAAAATATACCATATTCACAGTATGGCTTATGCAACGATACTTTAATTATTACTTTAGATAAAGAAGAGTTCTTCAAACACAAAGGAAATATAGAACTGGAATTAAAAATGAATAATTACATTAAATATTCTTTGTGGTTTCTTTAGCCTTTAACTTCTTTTGTGTTTCTTCTCACGATAGCGGATGCACAACACTGTAATCACCACTGCAACACTGAAAGCAATGACGGCTACCATCACATAGCCTCCTGCATCCTCTGAAAGCATGGTTGCACCGTAAAGCCCGGGAACATAGCTGTGTCCCCAGTCAGCCAATGTGCTGGCTATTCTTGCAAGGAAACCGGTTACTACAACACACAACATAGTCAGCCGAGCTGTCAGCCGCTTTTTATATTTCTTTCTTAGCGCTTCCACTCGGTGTTTCACCATAGCAATCCGCATTTCAGTATTGCGCAAAGATAACACTCCTTTAAAAAAGGTATGCTAAGTCATTTTATTTACTTAGATACATAAAATTCAAAAACTCCCCACCTAAACGCTATATTTTTAAACATAATTTCGTGCACAAAAATGTGAGCCTTTTGGCCGCTCCAGTATTTAAAGCCAGGACCTTGTGTTTTTATGTTTCACTCTGCTTTTAGAGTAAAATAAAATGCCTTGCCATTTGTACCGTACCCCCAAAATTAAAAACCCCTGAAAACATTTCGTTTTCAGGGGTTCATCATATCATTAATCACTTAATGATATATTACAGCTTAAAACCAAAACCTTTTGACCTTACTGACAAACCTTGCCCGGGTTCAAAATATTCTTGGGGTCAAATGCAAGTTTTATTCCTCGCATGATTTCAAGGATTTCCGGAGCCAGAGATTGGTTCAGGTATGGCTTTTTGGCAAAGCCTATTCCATGCTCACCGGATACTTGACCATTAAGTTCCCTTGCCTTTTTGTACATCTCGTCCATGGCAAGATTAAGGCGCTTTTCCCACTCCTCTTCACTTAAGCCATCCTTAAGAATATAAGCATGGAGGTTTCCGTCGCCGGCATGACCAAAGCTCTTTATGCGTATTCCAACTTTGTCCTGGAGCTTGTGGCTGAATTCAACCATCTCGCTAACCTTATTTCTTGGAACAACCACGTCCACCTCGTCCATAAGGGTTGTCGATGCCTTAATTGCTTCAAGGAAGGCACCTCTGGCTTTCCAGATGGAGTCATTTCTTTCGTCGGTATCGGCAAACAGAATATCCAGTGCTCCCTGTTCAAGGCAGATATCTGCCACTTTGTCGAAGCTGGCCTGAATCTCCTCAACGGAGTTGCCGTCAAATTTTAAAAGAAGGTAGGCATCAGACTGGTTATCCGGGAACTTCTTGCCCAGGAATTCTTCCGCATCAATAATAGTTTCTCTTTGCATGAACTCAATGGCGGTAGGAATGGTCTTGGACTTGATAATCAGTGGCACGGTACGGATAGCATGCTCCAGTGTGGGGAATGGAATTAAAAGGCTGATGGCCTTTTTGGGAAGGGGCAAAAGCCTTAATATGGCCTTTGTCACAATACCCAGCGTACCTTCCGAGCCAACAATAAGATCCTTCATGGAGTATCCTGAGCTGTTCTTAACTACTTTTCCGCCAAACTCCACAATGTTTCCGTTTGGCAATACCACCTCAAGACCTCTGACAAAGTCACGGGTAACCCCGTATTTAACTGCGCGCATACCTCCCGCATTGGTATTTATATTACCGCCGATGGTAGCAGTTTTTTCACCGGGATCGGGTGGATAAAACAGGTCGTGTTCCTCCACAAACTTGGAAAGTTCCATTAAAAGAACGCCCGGCTCAACTGTAACTGTAAGATTTTCCTCGTCCAGTTCCAGAATGCGGTTCATTCTGCTCATATCTATTACAATGCCCTTATGTATGGGAACTGCTGCTCCGACAAGGCCTGTTCCTGAGCCTCTGGGAGTTACGGGGATGTTATTCTCATAGGCATATTTCATTACCTTTGAAACTTCTTCACTTGACAGAACCTGAACGACGATATCGGGATAGCAGTGAACATCTCCAAGTTCGTCATGGCTGTAATCTTCACTTATTCTTTCCTTATATAACACACGTTCGTCATCATTAATTAATTCTCTGATTTTAAGATAATCTTTCTCATCAAATACCTTATAGTTCATTTTCTATGCCCCCTTTTCCGCTTTGATTCTAGCTATAAGTCTTGGAAGAACTTCATAAAGGTCTCCAACTATGCCATAGTGAGCAATTTTAAATATTGGTGCCTTATCATCTTTATTGATGGCTACAATCATTTCCGAATTGTTCATACCTGCTGCAAACTGAACCGAGCCAGACACCCCGCAGGTAATGATGAGTTTTGGCCTTACGGTTCTTCCGCTCAATCCTATCTGCTTTTTGGCCTCAAACCATCCTGCTTCAATCAAAGGCCTTGTGCAGGCAACATCTCCGCCCAAAAGATCCGCAAGTTCACGAATCATGTTAAGATCTTCCTGTGTTTTTACGCCTCTTCCTGCTACAACCAATACGTCCGCATTCTCAATAAATTTCTCCTTGGCCTTGGGAACAACATCGATAACCTCAATATCAGAATTTAGGACGACTTTTGATAAATCACAAATTGTTATCTTTCCTGATGCCTTTTCATTTCTTTCGGGCGCATTCATAACCTTGTATCTTACGGTTGCAAGCTGCGGCCTTGCGTTGGGGGTGTGGATTTCAGCCATAATGTTGCCGCCAAATGCCGGTCTTATCTGAACCAGATCTGTGTTTCCCTTGATGTCCAGCACTGTACAGTCAGCGGTAAGTCCTGCTCTGAAACGGGCTGCTACACGTGGAGCCAGCTGGCGACCCACATTGGTGGCGCCAACCAAAATTGCTGTCGGTCTGATATTATTGACAAAATCCTCAAAAGCGGAGGTGTAGACATCTATCTTGAAATGCCTGAAAGCCTCATGGTCATACACGTAAACATTGTCGACACCGTAGTGCAGAAGCTCTTCTGCCTTGTCAGTGATTCCGGCACCAATGAATATGCAGTAAACCGGATGATTAATCTTGTCCGCCAGTTCCCTGGCCTTTCCTATTAACTCAAGGGTGACGGGATGAATTAATCCATTCTCATGGTCAACATAGACTGCAATACCTTTCCATGCCGATTTATCTATGGTCTTGACCACCTGATCTTCCACAATTTCAGCAGCGCCAACCGGACCCTTTTTGATACAGAGCTTGCACATCTTGCATGAACTGTTGACTTCAACAATTCCGCTGTTAATCTCCAGGGCACTAAAAGGACATATCTTTATAAAAGACTCTTTGTCTGTTATCTTCTCGTTATGTATCACTAATCTTGCCATTTTATTACCCCCTGCTTATATAAACTTGCTTTCTTTAATCTTGTTAAACAGTTTTTCGGCAAGCTCTTCTTCCGAATCATTCCAGAGCTCGCGCTTAATATTGGATTCAGGAGGGAAAATTCTTTGAACCTGGGTGGGCGAGCCATTAAGGCCGTATTTCGTCTCGTCCTGATCCTTAAGGTTGGAAAAGCCCATTACCTTTATCTCCTTGTCTTTTGTCTCCCTCATTTTTACATAGGACGGAAGACGCGGCATAAAGATATCCTTTTCAACCGCAAGGAGGCATGGAAATTTAACTTTTGCTATTTCAACGGTATGTGCCATATCCATTTCAACAGTTACAGCGTCGTTTTCAACACTAACAATCCTCTTTACATTTGATACGCTTGGAATATTTAAGTACTCTGCCATTTCAGGGCCTACCTGGGCGGTATCTCCGTCAGTAGTCTGTTTTCCGCAAAGAATCAGATCAAACTCGCCTGCTTCCCTTACCCCCTGGGACAGTGTGTAGCTGGTTGCCAAAACGTCTGCTCCGGCAAACTTTCTGTCTGAAAGAAGAATCCCTTCATCTGCCCCCATCGCGAACGCTTCTTTTATAATCTGCTTTGCCTGGGGCGGTCCCATGCTGATAACTTTAACTGTGCCCCCGTAAGTCTCTTTAAGTCTTAACGCAGTTTCAAGGGCATAAAGATCGTAGGGATTCATTTTGGATTCGACACCATCTCTCTTTAATACGCCTGTTACAGGATCAACCTCTACCTTGTTGGATCCCGGAACCTGCTTAATACATACCAGAATATTCATGTTCTTTCCCCTTTCAAAACTAAAATCCGAATATTGGACCGCAGAAGTAACTGATAAGTCCAAGAATTAACACATAAACAATGCAGACCTTAATGGTGCTTGCAAGGATTTTTCCTTCGCTTCCCGGAAGATTCGTTGCTGCAACCGCAATTGCAATGCTTTGAGGTGAAATCATCTTTCCTGCAGTGGCACCGCCTGTATTAATAGCAGATATCCAGTACGGGTTGGAGCCGGATGCCCTGGCGGCTTCAGCCTGCAGATTTCCGAAAAGTACGTTGGCGGAAGTATCGCTTCCTGTCACAAAGGTACCCAAAGCACCGATAATTGGAGCTATAAGCGGATAGAATGAGCCGGTAATCATTACAAGCACTGTAGCGATTGAACCAATCATGCCGCTGTAACCCATAATTTTTGCCAAAGCGATAATGGATACAATGGTTATGGCGGATTTGGTCATCTGTTTTGTCGTCTTTACAAGGAGCTTTGTTATCTCACCGAATTTCATCCCCTGAAGCAATCCGCCCAGATAAGTGGCAATAATAATCAGAGTTCCGGGAGTTGCCAGCCAGCTGAAGGTATATGGTTTAGCGCCTTCGCCTGTATATATGGGTACATCTGTCTTAATCCTGGATAATGCCTGATTAACTGATGGAATAAGTGTTGAGGAACCCAAAATGAATACGAAAACCAATATAAAGGGCAGCCATGCCATAAAGCCCTGTCTTAATGAAATTGCCTGTTGTTGAGTATTAGCCTTTGCTCCCTCAATCTGATATTCCTTCTGAGATGAACCTGATTTACCGTTAAAGAACCTTGCCGCAATTATGGTAGAAACCATGGAACACACTGAACCAACAACAGCCGGCAGCTCAGGTCCCAGGTATTTGGCTATAAGAAGCTGTGGAACAGCAAAGGAAACACCTGATATAAGAGTTACAAAAAACACGCCTTTAATGGCCTTTACGGATTTGCCGGTTATCATTACAAGTGCAAAAGGCAAAAGGATTATAAGCGGAAGCAGTTGGAGTGCAACCGCATAGGTAAGCTGTGCCGATTCAAGTCCTGTAACTTTGGCTAAAGTGATTACAGGAGTACCGATTGCGCCGAAAGCTGTAGCAATAGTATTGGAAACAAGACAGATTACCGCCGCAAACAATGGTTCAAAACCCAGTGCAATCATAATGCTGGCAGGTATGGCAACCGCTGTTCCGAAGCCTGCAATTGCTTCAAGAAATCCGCCAAAACCCCAGGCAAGAATGAGTACCAGGATTCGTTTATCGGTACTGACACCGGTAATCATTTTTTTAATTAAGTCCATGCTGCCTGTTTGAACTGATAAATTGTAGGTAAATACTGCTGCAATAATAATGAGGGTTATGGGCCATAAAGCAAGAGCAACACCTTCCAGCGCCGCTGTAAGGCTGTCAATGACGCTCATTTTCCAGACCAATATTGAAAGTACCGCTGTCAATCCAAGAGCGATGGGACAAGCCTTATAGCCCGGCCATTTTAAGATTCCAAGAGAAACAATGAGCCACAGGATAGGTGCCAGTGCCAAAAGAAACAATAATGTGGTATCCATATTGTACACTCCTTCTGTTCCGCGTTTGCGTTCCCGTTTTATTTTGAGGACTTTCAGTATAGAGATGCATTCCGTATAATTGGTATGACCAATTTTGGGTGCAAAAAATAAATGACAATTTTGCTGTCATAAAAATTTATTACAATGTTAAAGTGGGATTTCTTCATGAAGACGTTTAAATTTTTCTTTTGCTATTTTGAATAATTGGTCATACCAATATCGTAATTACATTTTACAATATGCCAATAGACTTGTAAACAATAGTTATTTCTTTAACCAATTTAGATATTTATTTAACCAATTTGGTTAATAATTTAACTATATTGATTATTTTATTAATTATATTGTCCTATTTTCCGGATATTCATATTATTCTCCTTTAAAAATGAAATTCCGCCCCTGAAATTGGCGCGGAATTTCATTCTTAAAATACTGGAGTTTTCTTATTAAATTGCGACAGATGTTCTAATCAACTGGTTCTTATATATTCTGCAATAAGGTCAAAATGCTTGGAAAAAGCAGTATATGTCGCCCGTGCATCTCTCTGTTTCAGGCTGTATACCATTTCTTCATGAATCCTTTGCAGCCGCTTGGCATTTTTGGGGTCACTTAATATTTCTGAACGCCTTTCTTTAATGTCCTGGCTGATGACCTCGGAAAGGATATTGAGTATTTGAATAATTATTGAATTTTTAGAGGCAGCCGCAATGGTGTCATGAAGCTGCTTGTCCAAGGCAGAGCGAGTGGCTTCATCTTCCGATTCACCCATTTTTGCTACAAGCTCCTCAAGCTTCTTTATCTTTTCATCATCTATATTCTGGACTGCAAGCATGGCAGCTTTAAGTTCAAGAGCCTCACGGAACTGGAAAAACTCAAGGCTGTCTATCTGCTGAAGCAGAAACATCATGGACATGGATTCAATAAGGCTTTTTTCAACATCTCCTGTAATGTAGTTGCCGGAGCCCTGAACGCTTTTTATAACACCCAATATTTCCAATGTTCGCAATGCTTCACGGATGGATGTACGGCTGACATTGAATTTTTTGGCAAGCTCTCTCTCCGGCGGAAGTTTCTGCCCCGGTTTTATTTTACCGTTCATTATATCGGTTTTAATTGAATCTATTATGGCTTCATAAGTCTTTTTGGAAGTATCGTTTTTCTCCACGCTTTTTACTACGTTATTTTCTATGTTTTCTATATTATTATCCATACGTTCTTTCATTCCTGTTCAATGATATTGACTCTCACCATAAATTAGCGACCTACTTATTTATGGTATCATTAACAAGCTTCTCAGGGCAAGTAAGATGAAGGAGAAGCTTTCAAAAAACGGGCAGCCAACTGATGGAATGTTTCCGTCCGGCTGCCCGTCTTAAGAGGGTTGGATATCCTTTCGGGGAGACTATTTAGGATATTCCTAAACCTATTTAACTAACAAACTGTACAGTACCTGTGCCATCTGGGCACGGGTTGTGGTTTCATTGGGTAATATTCTGCCATTACTGCCGCTTAGATACCATTCTTCAACAAGATATGTTATGGCATCTTTTGCCCAGGATGCTACATCCCCTGCATCCATAAAGCTTGACAGAGATTTTCCTCCAGCTGCTTTCGAGAGCTTACCCATGGCCTTGAGGGCATTGTACAGCATTGTGAACATCTCTTGCCGGGTTATCTCCCTGTTGGGTCCGAACATGTTGTTTCCTATGCCAGCTGTTATTCCAAGCCGTTTTGCCGCTGCAAGATATCCGGTATAGTAAGTGTTTCCGGCATCGGCAAAGTTGTCTTCGCTATTTTCCTCAGGCTCAATGCCATAGGCTTTCATAAGCATTACTATGAACTGGGCTCTGGTAAGCTTTGCCTCGGGGCTGAAATTGCCATTTCCGGTACCGGATGTTATACCCCTTGCTGCTATGAAGGACACGGCTTTACTATACCATGCATCTTTTGCCACATCTTTGAAGCTTACCTTGTTGTAACCTACCGCATACTTGGAGAAGTGGTTTGTAGTAAACCTTACTGTGCCGGTTTCAGGATCATAGACACAGTTGGTCACAGTTTCAAGCTTTCCTTCTGCATTGATGTAGTAAATTACTATGGCGTTAATATCTTCATCAGGTTTCGGAGTATATGGAACGTTTACTGTTACATTTCCTCCAAACTTGGAGATTACCTTATCTCCGCTGGCAACTCTGAATTCAAATACCGGCCTGTCTCCAACCAGTTGCCTTGCTTCTTCACTTAGTTCATCAGGATTTACCTTTGATGCTGCAATCCTGACATCATCCAACGCTTCATCTGCTATGGTACTCAGGGTACTCTGGTCAAAAGTAATATCTGCAACAGTAGTTGACAGAGTGAGAGCTTCTACTGTATTACCTGCAATAGAGTTTATCGCAGACTGGGGAATGGTGACCTCCACCGCTGCAGTATCATCCGGAGTCTCCAATTTAATTTCGACCTTTGCGGTACTGCCGCTTTGCTCCGCTTCATCAACTGCTTTGCTTATAAAGCTGTTAATATGCCCTTCCTGAATTTCTGCTGCCGCTTTCCCGCTTTGATCAATAGTTGAAGAAATTGTCGTAATGACAGTTACAGTATTTCCTGTAGAAATTACTTCGCTGTTAACTCCTGTAGAGTCACTTCCGCCCGAAACAGTACCTTCACTTGAAGGAACACCGTCTCCTGCAGGAGCTTTGCCACCGGAAGAGCCACCGCCTGAACCTCCTCCGGATGGATTGCTTCCGCCTCCTGATGAGCCGCCGGAAGAATCTCCTGAACCTTTTTGGACAGTTATTATTACCGTATATGTATCAGTAGACTCGGACTTTCCGTCACTTGCCCTGAAAATCAGTGTTATGGTTCCTGTTCCCGTCAAAGCATAGTCATATAAAGCGCTTGTTGCTTCGTAAGGGCTACCGTTTACTGACACATAATAGATAAGTGAGTCTCCATCTAAGTCCTCGAAAATGTCTGACAGATTCAGAGTGAAGATATCTCCTTTGATTGCATCAGCGGTTGTTATGTTCGGCACCTCCGCCTTACGGTTAGGCATAGTGTTAGGCACAGGTGTTTCCGGAGTGTCAGATTCCTCGTTTATGGTTAATATCACTGAATAAATATCCGAATCAACTTTTCCGTCGTTGGCTATAAATACTAACAGAACGTTGCCTTTATCGGTTGCTGTGTATTCATACAAGGGACTTACAAGCTCAAAAGGACTACCGTTTACAGATACATAGTATGTCAGTGGATCTCCATCCGTATCCTCAAAAACATCCGATAAGTCCACACTGTAGACATCTCCTACCATTGCATCAGCTGTTACAACATCCGGCACCCCTGCTTTACGCTTTGGAGGAGTATTGATTTCAGGAGATTCCTGAGTTTCATTTAAAGAAACCCAGACTGCTGATGCTACGGTATCCTCAGCGCCTATTGTGAAGATCTCACCCGGTTGATATATTCTGTCTCTGACAAACCATCCGGCAAACAGGTGGTTGTCCCTGGTAAGATTATTAACATTGTCGAGTATGGTAACAGTCTCTCCTATTCCATAGGGGACGGGGTCCACCGGAACAGAACCTCCGGTGTTAAGGTTGCCATTATATGAAAAGGTTCTTGCAGGTACCCATACGGCATAAAGTGTGGTATTTTGCACAGAGTTCTCCATATAGTAAGTCTGCCCTGGCAAGTACAGCTTAACATTGTCAGTCCATCCTCCAAACACATAACCAGGTCTTGTCAGATTACCTATATTATGCGGCAATACCGCTCCTTGTCCTGCAGGACAGGATATACTTTCCGGTACAGTTCCACCGGTACTTCCATTGCCGTTGAAAGATATGGTAACAAAAACGTCATTGTCAAGGTCGGCAGGCACCCAGATGGCAATTGCAGTGACTTCTCTATTTTTCATAATAAAGGTGTCACCCGGCAAATAAACCATATTATCGATTAACCAGCCGTAAAGGATATATCCGTCCTTTTGGAGACTTCCGCCATTTTTCAAAGTTACTGCCGTTCCTGATAAATATCTGTTATTGTCTACAGGAACTTCTCCACCTGTATGACCATAGCTCTTATATGTTATTGGATATGTTTCCGGTGTTATTTCAGGCGGAAACTCCTTCCATACTGCATACAGGACTATATCCTCAACCCCCGCAGTGATAATATCCCCGGCCTGATAGTCACCACTGCTTGCATCAGGTATGGTACTCCAGCCATCGAAATAATATCCGTTCTTTTTAAGGGTGTTCTGGTTTTGTACTGTTATTTTTGACCTGTCTTATACCTCTTCAATACCGGAGGTTCTCCTTCAGTTGATCCATTCCCGTTGTATGTAAAAGAGATATTGCTCACAGAAAATTGCGCATATAAGGTAATATCCTGCATCCCGAATCTGATTTTATCTCCTGGATAATAGATATTGTCATAACCGTAAAAGCTCGTACTCCAGCACAGGAATTCCTGCCCCGGATAGGTCGGTATTACTGAACTCACTGTAGCTACGTCCCCTGACTCATACAGGGTATTGTCGACCGGTAGTCCGCTGGCTCCGCTGTAAGAATCTCCGGGAACATAATTTATTCTATAATGTGTTACAACTGGAAGCCAAACCGGATCAAAAGTATAAGCACGGGTTACAGTGACTGGTGTACCTGGCTCATATACTTTTCCACTGTTTCTGTCTTTCCAGCCTCCAAATGTGTAACCTTTTTTGTAAAGACCACTAAAGTCTTTAACGTGAATTACATCTCCTTTTTTCACCTTCTGAGAGGAGTTTAAAATCGGATAAGAAACAACATACTTCTTTACAGTTTCTGTTACGCGGATACTAATAATTACCGAAGGATTATCAGGCGTCTTCCACATAGCGAATAATGTTACCTCATGACTTGGCATAGTCAGAGTATCCCCTGGTCTGAAGGTTAATCCACTCCCATCAGGTCTGGTGTTCCAGCAGTCAAATACATAGCCTTCCCTGTAGAAATTGCCGGTATTGCCCTTAATTTCAACTATTGAGCCTGGAGAATAGAATCCGTGCTCCGGTGGACCCCCTCCTTCTGCCATGTTGCCATTGTAGTTAAAGGGCATTATAAAAATAAGTGGAACTTCAGGATCAATAACTATTAAGTCATAATAGGTGGCATATAGTGTAGTATCAGCAGTGATGTAAAAAACATCTCCCGGATTATAAGATATTCCGCTGCCGTCAGGCTTTGTGTTCCAGTTCTTGAAGCTTGTTACTTTAAATGGCTTCACTGTAACCGGCATACCTTCCAGATAAACTGTATTGTCGGATATAATGTTAAATCTGAATCCAGAGAAATTACATCACCTGGCATGTAGGTCTCACCGGACCCGTCGGATTCGGTGTTCCACCCCATGAATGTGGCAGGTGCAGGTCCATTTATTACCTCGTGATATTCTAAAAGCTTCACATTGGTCCCCGATGCATACTGATTCGAAATACTGGGAACTGATGCATTGGTGTCAGCCATATAAGAAATGGTAAAGACCGGAGTCCAATGAGCATACAGCGAAAGATGTCCAAGTGTATCGTGTTTATCTCCCGGTTTGTACAACTCTCCTGTACCATCCGGCTTCGTGTTCCATCCGGCAAACGCGTATCCATCCTTACGCAGACCTCCCGGATTGCCGCTTATGGTTACAGGGGAGTACTGAGAAACTCTTTCGGGAGTATAGCCGTCGGTTGCACCATTGGCATAATAGGTTACTTCATAGACGGTCAGATTTACAAGAGGCGGAAATGTCGAGTACTGAGCATATAATGTGATATCTGAATTCTCTATAACGAGGGTTGATCCTGGATAATAAGTGGTCCCGCTTCCGTCCGGTTTTGTGTTCCAACTCTGCAAACCATAATAGCCAGGTTTATCAAGGCCGCCAGTGTTGCCCTTCACAATTACATGGGCACCTTTAGGGTATTCTACCGGGTCTGTAGGCGGGTAGCCGCTGTGCATACCATTTGGGTCGTAATAGACCCTGTAAACGGGAATCCATACAGCCTTGAGGACAATATCACCGTTTCCGATAATAAAGGTGTCTCCGGGCTGGAAAATGATATTCTCCGTCATCCAGCCTCCAAATTGAAAGCCATTCCTGGTCAGACCGCCTGTATTATCCAGAACCTGGACCGTATCCCCTTCAATGTATGTATTTTTATCCTCAGGAACCGAACCCGAGTCAGCGCCGTTGCTCTCATAAATCACTGAAACAGAATCAGATAAAGGTTCAGCTTCGGCATTCACAATACAGGGGCAAATAACATTGGATACCAAAAGGACAAATATCATCGCAAAAGGTATTGCGCTCCACTTGATTCTCTTTTTCATCAAGATACCCCCTTATTCAGGAAACTAATACTGAAATCAATTTTTGATTGCTGCTTACTCATTTTCATAATCATCCCTAACTTCATTTTTCTTTTTACTATGGAGAATACACAGAACTGTAAACACCACCGGATATTTAGAAGCTCTATCCGCATTTACGAACTATCAATAATAACCCTCCTTTATTGAGGACATTTGTCATTATATTTATTTAGATACATAAAACTAATAAACTCCCCACCTAAAAACAAAATTTTTTTATTTTTTAATTAAAAAGGGTTGCCATAAGTCTATCTCTCATGGCAACCCATTATATAATTCTGAGCAAAGTGAGTGTCCTTCGCCATCCACAACCTCCCTTAATAAAGACAAATAAGTTTCTTTACTTATTTGAATACAAAAAATTAAAAAACTCCCCACTTCAAAATCAATATATTAAAAAAAATTTTAGGCATAAAAAAAGAGCCGCATTTTTGCAGCTCCATGTATTTGTTATTACCGCATTTCTGATTATGTATTACTCTGTTCGTATATTACCATATTTCTGAAGCAGTTTTGACCTTATCAGCCTGCTGAGTCCAATACCTGCGAAAACAGTGAAAACAGGAATGAGCAGACCTATAGTCTGTACAATCCCCCCCACACTGAGAAGCAGGTTGTAGATGGCGTGAAAGGTAATGGCGATACACAAAAGGCCGAATGTGCCCGCAACCTTAAGCCAGGGAAGCTTCCATACATATATAAGCCCCTGCCCAACAATAGCTCCGCAAACAATATGCATAGCACCAGTTCCGAAGCCGCGCATTAACAAAAACAAAAGATGTGATGCGCCGTTTTCAATAAGGCAACAGACATTTCCAAATGTTGCAAAACCTGCCGAAATAAGAAGTATGGCTCTTTTTGCTTCCTTACGTTTTGGCTCAAATATAAGCAGAAAGAAAAGAAGTGGCAACAGCTTCATGATTTCTTCAATTGGAGGCGCCAGCTCAACTGTAGCCTGCGTTATGTCGGCACCATAATAGCTCGCAAAAAAAGTATTAATATAGGCCGACAAAAGGCACATGCCCATTCCGGCAATAAAAAATACAAATGCAGGCCGGCTGCGCTTGTCCGTACACATTATGGCAATCAGCAATGGAGCTGCTATACAAATAAAAACATTTTCAATATAAATCATTCTTCCATCACCTTCTTCAATGTGGGCAGGAAGGTAAAGAACGTAAAGGTCAAAAGAAAGTCAAAGAAAAAATAAGGGGTTAAATGATCCAGTTCACCCCAAAAGCAGGAAGAAACCCACAGACAGTACTCCACAAGTATAAATGCCAAAACCACGATATGAAAATAGTGGCGTTTACCTGTATTATCCCTTTTCCTGCGTGAAAGCATAAATCCTCGCAGAGCATTATAGCCGCATGCCCCCATCAGTACAGCGTACAGTATATTCAGAAAATAGTCGCCCCACTGGAAAAAAAATAAGCACATTATTGTGCTGAATGCAGGAGCTGCCCATGCCATAAGAGGCCGATATGTACTCTCTCCCGGCAGGCGCAAGGTATTTTGAATGACCAGCAGAAACAGCACTCCTGCCAGCCAGCTTAAATCTGATACGGTGGAAATCTTAGGTGTATCGTTATACAACACAATAAAAAGCAACCAGTGAATCATCCCCAAAGCAAAGCTTCCATAAAAGCAGGTAAGTAAAAACCATACCTGTCCTTTATGCCGTAGTGACAGTATGGTAACGTAAATTACGCAACATACAAGGACCATCAGTTGTATTGCATTGTCAATGATTTCTATCATTGCTAATGGTCCTCCTTATCCTGCTGTTTATCAGGTTTTAAAAGAAAACAAAGAATAGTCAGGCACACACCGAGTGCAAAGGATAATATGCCGATCAATATATAGCCAAGGGCTTTGCCATCATAAAAAATGCTTGCCATCATGCCGGTATTGGAATAATCCTGTACGGAGAGACCTGCCATGATGCCGGGCATGGCAATTCCCATACCCACTATGACAATCAAACAGGCCGCAATAGCCGATATGCTGATATATCGCTTTTTACGCTGTCTTTTTTGCTTTTCCAGTTCCTTTACTCGCTTTTCAACTGCGGCAAGACGTTCATCAGTACTGCGCATCTGTAATCCCCTCCCGTTCCAAAAGCGGGCGAAGTTTCTTTTTGCCACGCTCAAGCAGATGATCGATTTGTTTAATGCTTTTTCCCATGACCTGAGCCGCCTGTGCATAGCTCATATTCTCAAAATACAGCAAATACAACGCTTCGGAGTAATCGGGATTGAGCTGTTCCATACATTTTCGCAGGATGCGGCTTTGTTCCTCGGACTGCACCACAGCTTCCACAAGCATTTCTCTTTCCGGTTCTTCTTCCAAACCTTCAAGACTAAAAAAGCATTGGCGGCGGCGCTTATCCATATGCCGAATAGCAAGGTTCCTGGCAGTTTTATACAGATATGACTTGAATCCGTTTTCAGCAAGCCGGGGCTTTGCACTTATCATGCGTGAAAAAGCTTCTATCATCAAATCCTCAGCTTCATGAATGTCATGTATGTAACCGTTAATGTAGAGTGTCAAAGCATCGCCGTGGCGTTCCATTAGAATGCGGAGGGCATTCCCGTCTCCTTCAAGATAGGAAGAAAATAATTCTTCATTTGTTGCTGATGACATAACAATCCCCCCGCAAGTGCATTTGATTATGCCCGACAACTTAACAGCAATTTCCAAAACAGCTCTTTATTAAATGGCTTTTTATGTCAATAGATTAACATAACAAACTCACCATCTCAACAGTTAAACTATATTCCGAAGACTTTTCTTTTTCGGCTTATCCGTAAGAGATATGCATTGAAATTGACACCTGGCTCCAATTTATAATTAATGGACAATTAATACTCAAAATTATTTAATTTTTCTTTTAAACTCGGAAGGGCTTATGCCGTATTCCTTCTTAAACATTTTTGAGAAATTGAAGGTATCCTTATAACCGCAGCTTCGTGCGGCTTCGCTCACTATACAGTCATATTGGCTTAACAGTTCTGCCGCCTTGCCAAGCCTGTATTTTAATAAGTACTTCTGTGGTGATGTTCCGATATGTTCTACAAAAATCCTGTAAAGATACCTTCGGTCAATGCCAAGTATTTTGGCTATTCCGGCAACACTGATATCATACATGTAGTTGGACTGAATGTAGTTTTCTGCTCTTCTTGCATAGACTTGCGCTGCACAGGTATCTACATTGTTCTCTTCCTTTAATCGGGCAAATAATTCAAAGATTAGACCACAAAGATAAATCTCGGCAGACTGGCTTAATTTATCGGCAGAAATCATGTTTTTAAAAATAAACGCGCTGCCTGGGGAATAGACTATGGGACTTTTGTCGAAACCTGAGCCGTCAATTAATTCTTCCGAAAGAGCACCACTGAAACCTATCCATACATATGACCAGGGATTTTGCTTATCAGCCTCATAATAAGTCACTTCATGTGGTCTTATCAGAAACATGCTGCCCTTGCCAAGGCTGTAGACCTTACCCTTTCGTTCAAATATTCCTTTTCCATCCAGAATGTAATGAATCAGATAGTATTCCCTGATGGCAGGGCCGAAGAAATGGCCGCTTTTGCAATCCTGCCATCCGCAAACAACCGTATTTATGTCATGAAAACCTTTATTTAATAAAGGAATATCGTATTGCTTGCCTCTTTCTCCCATGGAGACATTTTAACATATTCAGAAGACATTATACAATTCTTAATTTCCTTAAAATAAAGTATTATAGACTTGTGAAAGGGGTTGATTAAATGGTCAAAATAACATTTATGGGAGCCGGAAGCACAGTTTTTGCAAAAAATGTGCTTGGTGACTGTTTATGCACCAATTCATTAAGAGACAGCGAAATATGTCTCTATGACATTGATTCAGAACGGCTTAAAGAATCAGAATTGATGCTGCAGGCTATTAACAGGAATATAAATAACGGCCGTGCCAAAATCAAGACATTTTTGGGAGAAGAGCAGCGAAAAGACGCTTTAAGATCAGCGGATTTTGTTGTCAATGCCATTCAGGTAGGCGGTTATGACCCATGCACAATTATTGACTTTGAAGTACCCAAAAAGTACGGGTTAAGGCAGACAATCGGCGATACTTTGGGTATTGGCGGAATCATGAGGGCACTTAGAACAATACCTGTCTTAGAGAGCTTTGCCCGTGATATGGAAGAAGTCTGCCCCAACGCGTATTTTTTAAATTATACTAACCCCATGTCCATCTTAACTGGGTATATGCTTAGATACACTTCTGTCAAAACCGTTGGATTGTGCCACAGTGTCCAGGCCTGTTCAAGGGATTTATTAAATTCACTTGGTATGGAAGAAAAGCTTGAAGGCAGAAGAGAACTGATAGCAGGAATTAATCACATGGCATGGCTTCTTGAAATTTACGATAAAAACGGTGTTGACTTATACCCTGAAATCAGAAGAAGAGCAGCCGAAAAGAATAAAAACGAGAAACACCATGACATGGTTCGGTTTGAATATATAAATAGGCTTGGCTATTATTGCACCGAATCCAGCGAGCACAATGCGGAATATAATCCTTTCTTTATCAAGAGCAAATATCCTGAGTTAATTGAAAAGTTTAATATCCCGTTGGACGAATATCCACGGCGCTGTATAAATCAAATAAAAGAATGGGAAAAACAAAGGGACGAACTCGTAAAGAACCCCTCTCTTACTCATGAGCGCTCATTGGAGTATGCTTCTTATATAATGGACGCAATAGTAACCAATACACCATATAAAATAGGCGGCAATGTATTAAACAAAGGAGGATTGATAGAGAACCTGCCAGGAGAAGCATGTGTTGAAGTTCCATGCATGGTTGACGGATCAGGTATTAATCCCTGTTATGTAGGAAGATTGCCTGTGCAATTGGCAGCTATGAACATGACAAACATTAATGTACATTTAATTACAATTGAAGCTGCCGCTACTCGAAAAAGAGAACATATTTATCATGCAGCCATGCTTGACCCCCATACAGGTTCTGAGCTAACCATTGATGAAATTGTGAAAATGGTAGATGATTTAATAGAAGCTCATGGTTCTTGGCTTCCAGAATACAAATAAATTTAGATTCCCCCTCAATTGAAATGGTTGAATTAGCTTATGCACAACTTATGTATGCATAAGCTTTTTTACTGTATTAAACATTAAACACAAAAATCTGGACGATGAATTTGCCCCAGATTTCATTTTCAGCAATTATTCAGTAATATGGTAAGTTTATTTACAGATAGGCATATTACTATTGCCCAAATTTTTCTTTCAGATAGTCAATAGTAGCGCGCATTAGCCTTTCAAGGGCTTCGATGTTTATATCTGAGAGTTTTTTAATATAAATGCAGGCTTTTCCCATTTTAAACTTGCCCAGATCTTCCAGCAAATACTCATGTTCGGGATCTCCCGTATAAACATATAACGAGATGGCTGCTTTACGCGGTGAAAAAGCCAATAACGGCCAGTCTCCTTCTTGCCTGCTGCGTTCCGATTTATAATGATAACTACCAAACCCAATCATAGAAGAGCCCCACATTTTAGGAGGATGCCCTGTAACCTTCTGCATCAAATTAACAAGTTCAATACTGTCTTTACGCTTCTGCTCAGTATCTGTGTAAGTATTAATAAATTCGTAAACATCACCGTCATGCGGCTTGGTCTTTAATTCTGCCATATATAAACACCCTATATCTTAAGTACTGAACCATATCTACATCATTACATTTGATCGCTTATATGCCGAGTGCAGCTTTCCAATCAGCCACGTTAAATCCTACCAGTACAAAGTTATCCCCAATGAGAATTGGACGCTTTACAAGCATACCGTCCGATGCCAGCAAGGTTAACTTTTCATCCTCGCTCATAGTGGATAGTCTGTCCTTCAGCTTAAGTTCCTTATACATAAGGCCGCTGGTATTAAAGAACTTCTTAAGGGGCAAACCGCTTTTTTTATGCCATTCTTTTAATTCATCAATTGTAGGATTATTGTCTTTAATATGCCTTTCTTCAAAGACAATACCGTTTGCCTCCAGCCACTTCTTTGCCTTCTGGCATGTTGTGCATTTGGGATAACAAGCAAATATCATAATGCACCTCCATTTATCCTTTATTTCAATTAAAATATTTTGAATGCATGTTCATAATTCATGTAATCATCTGTTTCTGAGGTAATACCTGATTTTTATGGTTGAGCTAAAACCGCTGGGAGTAGTATTCAGGACTTCATCCCCATAAATCATTTTATCATACATAATCCTGCATACATCAGGCATCCTGTTTTTTAAGCTCAGTTGTTTGTGAATATCCCCCGAAACCAAATCAATATAGACTTTCTCTCTCATTTTTGCTTCCTGCAGCCGCTTATCTATATAAAGCCTGTGACTCCTAGTTTCAACCTGATTAAATTTAATCAGTTCATGAAAAAACAATCGCCGCTGGTGGCTGTTTTAAAATCATAATACAACTGCTTAAAGGTTAGCATCAAGTTTTATCCGCCCGTGAACTAATTAAACTGTTATGATACAATACTCCATGTGGGATAGTTATAAAATTAACGAATTAACATATAAACAGCTGTAAAACTCGAATCTGCAGAAATACAAGGGAGTGGATTAAATTGCAGGCGCAAAAAGAATTTTTTGTTGGAATTCAGGACGTCGGGCTCAATTATGAAATGACAAATAAGGCATTATTAGAAGCATTAACCAATGTAACCAATATACATGGCATCATCGCCGGTCAGGGAATAAGCCGCCAGGGAAAAAGCTTTGTAACATGGGTTGTAATGAACTGGAAGCTGGAAATTTATAAACGTCCCAAAGTATGTGAAACAATACTCGCAAGGACCTGGGGACAGGAACATTCAAAACTTCGTGCCTACAGAGATTATGATATTCTCAATGAAAAAGGTGAAATCATAGCCAAAGCAACATCCATATGGATTGCAATAGATACAAAGACCGGTAAACTGATAAGACTCACCGATGACATTGTCGCCCCATTTGAGCCTGAGCCTCAGCATAAGAACTTTCCTGAATTTAAGTTCACAGAAACCGTTGACATAAATTTTCCTATTGTTTCAGAGTGCCGTTTTAAAATCAACAAGTCCATGATTGATTGCAATAACCATGTTCATAACCCTTCATACATGGATCTTGTAAACGAGGTTTTGCCGGAAGGCATGGATGATATTAGTTTTAATAACATCGAGGTAAGTTATAAGAAAGAAATAAAACTTCACCAAGAGGTATTGCTGCAATACGTAACCTGCGACGGAAAAAACTATGTTTTTATATGGGATGAAAATAAAAGTATGCTTCATGCTTCGGTCATAATGTATTAATCAGGGGCACTGTTTATCAAAAACACCAAACTCACTACATGTAATGAATTACATAAATGCATATCCCAATTAAAAAGATGCAATATCCCGGTATTCGGGCTGCATCTTTATTTTCAAGTGTACGTTATTAAACGCTTATAATATTCAGGAAAGCAGTTGATTTAAATATTATGCTGAAAATTAGCTTTTATTCACAGTTACATTCCCCGAAGTGGTTTCAATTCTAATATCCCCTTTTCCATTTCCCACAGTGCCTTGAAGCTTATTTTTGGTGGAAGTTGCCCGCTTCAAATTAAAATCCCGGCACTGAATGGAACCCGACAGGGTTTCAATATCAATATTGAAATCACTTGTATCAGGTATTTCAAGATATACCGAGCCTGAAGTGGAGTTGGCTTTAAAACTTTCAAGCTCTTTCAGGCGCACTTTAATGTCTCCGGAAGTAGTATCAGCAAGGATATTACCCCTTTCGGCCTGTATATCAATGGTTCCTGATATGCTGTTGGCAACAATCTTTTCAGATGACAAAACCGAATATAGCTTAATGTCTCCTGAGGCAGAATCTACATTTGCTTTATTACATGCCAGATTCTCAACATTTATTTTTCCCGACATGGTTTCAGCCTGAAACTTATCGTTTGCCGTACATTCTCTAATCCCAATATCACCTGAGGCAGTATCCAGGAAAATCTCTTCCCCATAGAGATGATTTCCTGTAATTCTGCCCGACATGGCTTCAACAGAAAGCTTCTTTCCGCTTAATTCGTTAAGCTCAATATCTCCCGAGGCACTGTCCACAAAAATGTCCTTATCCCAACCTTCGGGGATCCAAACGTCCAATGTGGTTTTTCCGGTAATTACGCCAATATTTAATCTTTTAGGATGTCGGATTTTAACCAGCGCGGTTTTCCCTTCCTTTTTTACCTCCAGGTATGGGACAGAAACTCTGCCAATAGCAGTCACATCCCCATAAAAGTTGGCTTTAACCTGGTTATCATTATGGGTATACACATTGATTTTGCTGCTTACCGATGATATCTTGATGATATTAACCTGATCCGCGGCAATATTATAGGTTTCATTTATGTTAATCCGGTTTATAAATATGCTGGAAATATTCTTAATGGACATAAGCTCTATCTTACCTCCGCGCAGCAACATACCAACGGAAAAAATGCCTAGCATCAAAATTATCAGTATGATTAAATCCAACCAAATATTTCTGGCTTTTTTATCCACATCGGTACCCTCCATTTCCATGTAAGATGCCGGCGTTCTTGCATGATTATTTAATCACAGAACAAGCTTGTCCCTCAACGTTTTTAATCAAAGTCTAATGTAAATCTAACCAGATACAAAAAAAGCTGGTATTGGGTGTACTCGAACAAAAAAGCCTGTGTATTCCTAAGTATACCCAGGCAAAAGTATGGTCGCACTTTATCAATTTTATTAATCTCTATATATTAATTCCACTTATTATCTTTAGTGCTGATCAAAGTATTGATCAATATATAACAATGTTTGAAGCAGGACATTTGCACCTTTAAGGCAATTTTCAACCGGTGTATATTCAAGTTCACAATGGCTGTGCCCCCCAACGCTTGGTACAAATATCATGGCAGTCGGAATTACATCAACTACATATTGGGCATCGTGGCCCGGACCGCTGTAAAGCCTCATTTTTGAATAGCCATAATCATATGCGCTTTTCTCGACAAAATCAACCAGTTCCGGTGTAAACCTTACAGTTTTTCTGGACCATGCTTCTTTGTAAGTAACTTTGCACTTTTCAACCTCTCCCGGAATCCTTTCTATAATTTCAAGAATTTTCTTAATAACCTCCGGATTTTGATGTCTCGCATCAAGAGTAAACTTTACCTCCTCAGGAATAATAGTATGTATATTGGGATGTGCTGAAATCTTGCCGGTTGTATAAACAAGCTTGCTGTCCAGTTTGTCAAACTCATCATGCAGGTACTGAATTGTCTTAACTGCAGCATATAGTGCGTCTTTTCTGTATCTCATGGGAGTTGTCCCTGCATGGCCTGCCTGGCCGCGAAATGTAAACTCATAATTTATCATGCCGCATACGCCTTCAACAACACCTATATCGATGCCTTCGCTTTCCAATACCGGCCCCTGCTCAATATGCAGCTCAACGAGGGCACTATATTTCTCAGGTGACATTCTGTTTGAAACATCCCCTTTAAACCCGCTGTTTTCCAAAGCTTCTCCAAAAGTATAACCCGGTATGTCCTTTGCTTCCGACGCAAGCATCTTCTCTTTTTCAAATTTGCCGCAAATAACTCCTGAAGACATCATGGCAGGCTCAAAACGTGCTCCTTCTTCATTAGTCCATACAACGACCGAAACAGGGTGCCTGTGAGGAATTTTTTCTTTAACTATGGTCTCTGCAACCTCCATAGCTGCCAGGACACCCAGAACTCCGTCATAATTACCGCCCTGCTTTACGGAGTCCAGGTGAGACCCTGACATTATTGCAGGAAGGTTTTCGGTACCTGGAATTGTGGCATACATATTTGCCATATCATCTGTAACAACTGTTGCTCCGATGGCCTCCATCCTTTTTATAAATTCATTTCTCGCATCAATTGCTTCCTGGGAAAGTGAATACCTGGTCACTCCGCCTCTGCCTGTATCACCAAATTTACTGAAAGTCTTTATTTTTTCTTCCAATCTTTCAATACTGCAAGATACCATATATTAACCGCTCCTCCCGTAGAAAATAATATTAAGGAGCCTTACTGCGCTTTGCATAATTCAGGCTCAAGTTTTTTGCAAAATCTTACCCCCTGTGAGATGGCCTTAACAGGGCATACTACCAAACACAAGTGGCAGCCTGCGCATTTTTCGGCAATCAGCACCGGTTTTCCGGTGGATTGATCCTGTTTAAGCGCCTGATGTCCGCCATCGTAACAGGACAGGTAACACCTGCCGCAACCAAGGCATTTGCTTCTGTCAAACTTCGGGAGGCAAATGCTGCTCCTGTCAAGATTTTCAGGAGGCACGACCTGTGGAAGCGCCTTTCCGACTATTTCTCTTATACTTTTGTATCCATGGGAAGAAAGATAATATTTCATCCCTTCGATCATGTCATTTATAATTCTATAACCATACTGCATCACAGCGGTTGTAACCTGTATGGTTTTACAGCCCAGTGCCATAAACTCGGCTGCATCCCTCCATGTTTCAATTCCGCCCATGCCGCTTACAGGAACGTCTTTTAACTCACTGCAGCTTTTCATTGACTGAATAAACCTGAGAGCAATGGGTTTTACAGCTTTTCCGGAATATCCTCCCACACTTGTCTTTCCTTTAACTTCCGGCGCAGAGGCAAAGCTATCCAGATTGACTCTGATAATGCTCTTTATGGTATTGATTGCCGCTATGCCGTCAGCACCCGCATTTATTGCTGCAATTGCGGGAACTTCCATATTGCCGAGGTTAGGTGTCATCTTGGCCAAAACTGGAATATCCGTGCCTTTTCTGACTGCTTTTGTATAGGCGGCTACCAGTTCAGGGTTCTGCCCTACATCGGAGCCCAATCCGTTTTCAGCCATGTGGGGGCAGGAAAAATTGCACTCTATAATATCTGCCCCGGCGTAGGTCATGAGCTTTGCAAGATATGTCCATTCCTCCTCATTTCGGCCCATGATGGAGGCAATAATAACTTTATTGGGATAATCCTTTTTAAGTTGCTTTATATACAGGACATTCTCTTCCAGAGTGTGTTCGGATATCTGTTCAATATTTTCAAACCCGACAAAGGGAACTGCTTCCTTCCTTAAGGCCTCAAATCTTGGAGAAACCTCTTTTGCCGCAAATGTTCCTATGGTTTTAAAGGCAACTCCTGCCCAGCCCATTTCAAAAGCCTTGGCTACCATTTCATAGTTGCTTCCCACTACCGATGAAGACAGGAAGAATGGGTTTTCACATTCGATTCCGCAAAATTCAATGGACAAATCTATTTTCCCAAGCTCTTCCTTGCCGTATGACGATGCATTGATAATGATTTCATCTATGTTTACAGGCCGGTTTATTTTACCTTTCAGACATACCTTCATGCAATCCTTTGTTTCACAGCCCACACAAGGCACATTGTCAGGTATTTTTGCTGCCGCTCCCCAATAATTTTCAAACCTTATTGAACGGATGATACTGTCTGCTTCAAGGCCATGAGGGCATGCTTTTGTACATGGAGCATTGTTGCACAGCAGGCAGCCGCTTACTTCTTCAATAATCGAAACATCCCTGTATAAAACTTTACCCACAAAATCACCCCTTTCGGCTTCCTGGTTTGCGCCTTACGAATTTGCCTAAGCCGGGCTTTCCTACAAATTTGCCGTCATCATAGACCAACTCTCCCCGGACATAAGTCTGGACGGGGTAACCTTTAAGTTTTTTGCCTTCCCATATGGTATGGTCATAATCCGAATGCATGTTGGAGACAGTTATGGTAAATTCCTTATCGGGATCGTAAATAACAATATCCGCATCCTTTCCTACCGTCAGAGAACCTTTCTCTGTGCAGCCAAAAATTCTTGCAGGATTGGTGGCACACAGTTTTACGGCGGTATTGAAGGATATCTTACCTTCGTTTGCTTTGGAAAGCATATAGGGATACAGATTTTCAACTCCGGCGCAACCGTTTGGTATTTTGGTGAAATCGTCCTTGCCCCAGTCCTTTTCATAGCTCTGGAAAGGGCAATGGTCTGTTGCCACCACATCAACGGTGCCCTTTCTGATGGCTGCCCACAAGGCATCCTGACTTTCCTTGCCTTTTATGGGCGGTGAGCAGACAAAATTCCGGCCGTCCTCTCTTTTGTATACTTCACTGGTAAATTCAAGATAATGAGGACATGTTTCAACATATATATCATAACCCTCCATTTTAGCAACTGCAGCGGCTTCCACCCCCGCTTTACTGGCCAGGTGGACTATGTACAAGGGAACATTGAAGGCTTTTGCCCAATGAATTGCCCTCTTATCTGCCTCTTCTTCAACAAACTCAGGCCTGCTTAAGTAGTGGTACCAGGCAGATGTTTTGCCTTCTTTTTTGAATCTCTCAATATAAAAGTCGATAATGTCCGGGTTCTCGGCATGAAGATTGGTAATGGCTCCCACTTCCTTGGCTTTCAGCATTACCTTTACCAGTGTTCCGTCATCAACCATCAGGCCTTCTTTTTTGTATACCATGAAGCATTTGAAACTTGTAATGCCGTAGTCAACGGCTGCCTGGAATTCATCAAGCAAAGTTCCGTCATTTAAGTCGGTAATAATACAGTGAAAAGCATAATCCACACAAGCCTCCGGGGCGCACATCCTGTTTCTTTCTTCAACGGTTTCCACTATACCTTTGCCTTTTCTCTGCATGGGATAGTCAAAAACGGTTGTAACCCCGCCGCAGGCGGCGGCTCTCGTACCGGACAAATACCCGTCAGCCGACACTGTTCCGCCAAAGGGCATGGCAAGGTGGGTGTGAACGTCTATTGCACCGGGCAATACGTATTTTCCCGAGACATCAACTACTTTTTTTGCTTCTATGGGAAGATTCTTTCCTATACAGGAAATCTTTCCGTCTTTGACCGCTATATCAGCAATAAAGCTGGAACTTTCGGTAACAACGGCACCATTTTTAATTAACAGCTCCATCAAACCAATCCCCTCCAATCCAGGTCTTAATGTGCAAAAAGTCAATTTTAAGTAAGGCTATATTTGAATGCTATTGAGCGGCGTGCCTGCTGCGATTTAAAGCGGAGCATGGATAGCGTTGCGAGCGCGACTTGAAAACCGAACGTTTTCACGGAGAGCTAAATCGCTGCAGGCAAAAGCGCTTGAAGCCTATTAATTCAGCTTATAAACAAGTACCAGACCCGATCTTTGGAATACCTGTGCAATCTGAAGGAGATCCATTCCGCCTGCATTGGCGGCAATCAGGTTGGATACCCAGGTAACACCAAAATCAACCTGACCGGTGTATACGGCTGTTGTTTCTCCAATGTCACCGCCGCCGGGGATGATGGTAACGTCTAAGCCCACATCCTTGTAAAATCCTTTTTTAAGTGCTACGTAATAGCCCATGAACTGAGCCTGTGGAAGCCACTTGAGCTGAATTGAAACTGATGTCTTCTCAAGTTCACCAAATTTTCCGCCTGAAGCCATTGCATCCTTAAGGTAAGAAGCATCACGGATATCGTCCAGTGTCAGGGACTGTAATTTATCGGCTGCTGCCGGGTCACTCAGCTGAATATACTTCTTAGCAAGATCAAGTGTCTGCTGCAGCGCTTTATCATCCATGTTTCCGTAGTCTTTTACAGCAGCCCCCGTTGTATCGGTTTCAACCAGCTTTTTAACCTCTGAGGCCATATATGCCTGGTGCTCGCTTGATACTGAAGAACCGTATTCATAAACTATCTGCGCTGCCTCTTCGGGATTGCTGCAGGCATACTCCCAACCCTTCATGGAAGCATAAAGAAATGCTTTTACGGTATTGGGATGCTTTTGGGCAAACTCTCTTGTGCAGAAGATGTTGTCTTCAAGCATTGCAACGCCTTCATCGTTCATGTCTATTATGCCAACCTTATCACCGTATCCGTATCCGCCTTCATAGCTGTTTTTAACCAGCCCCAGCTCGTTATATGTCATTGCTGATGCAAGAAGTATCGTGTCATTGTCAAAGCCGTCCATATCAAAGGCCTGGCTTAAGAAGGTGATAGGCTGACCATACTTGGCCAGAAGTGCCTGTACTTCATATTCGTTTCCAAGTCCCCAGTTTCCTACCTTGCCTTTGCCGGCAGCGTCTTTTATGATGCTTTCCACAGAAGCTGTGGCATCATAATATTTTCCTGTATCTTGTGGAGTACTTTCAGGAGTTTGTGTTGGAGTAGTTCCCGTATTTTGGGTATTTTCAGAACTTGCCGGTGATTGGGCCGATTTGCCACATCCCGCAAATGATGTTAAAACCATTGCAATCATCAGTAATACAGCTAATAACTTTAATACTTTCTTTTTCATTTTTTAACCCTCCTCGTAATCCGTAATTATTTGATTATATATGGAACAGTTTCAGCCATTCCAATTGAACTGAAAGATTAACGGTTGCGGCGGCCCTTCAATATAACACCTTCAGCCATCAGCAATATGGCATACATCAATATGCCTATTGCGCAAGCCACAAGGATATATGCCCATGCAGTTGCATACTGCGCCAAAACAATACTTTCGCGTATCTGACGCCCAACGCCTATGATGTACTCTGCAAAGTACTCACTGACCAACGCGCTTATAATGCTGGCCGGAACACTTACCCTTAAAGCCGTAAAAACATATGGAAGACTGTTTGGCACTCTGAGTTTTAAAAAGACCGTGGTTTTGCTGGCAGCATAGGATTTCATCAGATCCAGCGAGAAAGGCTTTAGTTCTGTAAATCCTCTGTACGCATTTATGCTCATGGAAACCGTACAGGTTATCATAACTACCAGAGTTTTTGCCAACATGCTTCTCACATGTGGATCGTCGCTTAAATCCTTAGTGAGATTATTAAGAATTGGCGCTATGGCCACTATTGGTACTGCTGTGAAGGCCGATGCAATGGAAATTCCTCCATAACCCCATTTTGGAAATGCCATTGCTATAATTCCAAGTATGTACCCCAATACCGAGCCAAGTACCAGGCCTCCCAAAGCTACAATAACCGTTGCCTGAACATTTTTTAATATGGCAGGAACATTGCCTAATATGATGTTGACAATTCGTCCCGGTAAGGGAAGAGTAAAGGTGTCGGTTCCAAGAATCTTATGCAATATTTGTGTTTGCCATAGTATCAGTATTAAGATTCCGAACAGAACGGGATAAAGTACAGTTGTAACTGCATCTTTGTTTATCTCGTTTCTTTTTGCTGTTTTCGCCTTATTACTGCTGGTTTTATCAGATACATTTATTTTCAGAGGACTTACTTCCGTGTTCAAATATCCGTTTTCCACAAGCCGCACCTCCTATCCTCCGACTTTTTTGTAGGGTGATACCAATTTTTCAACAAGCGACATAAGATAAAAGCTTAAAATACCGACAATGGCACTGAAGAAGACGATTTGCCAGAATACATAGATACTCATGGCATGTTTTAAGGATTGGGACAGCATACATCCAAGCCCTCCCCCGCCCTGCAGGGTATCCACCAGAATTGAAGCCGTAATAGCCATTGGAGCCGATAATTTAAGGCCTGTAAAGAAGTATGGCATGCATGATGGTATAAGTAGTTTCATATATACATCTTTCTTCTTTGCCGCTATTGAATACATCAGTTCATGCTTTTCCTTTTCAACGGCCTTAAATCCTGCCAAAGTATTGGTGGCCACAGGATAAAATGTCAGTATTGCGGCAATTACTATACGACTCTTGTCTATATCTTTTGTAATAGCCAGAATGATTGGGGCCATTCCCAGAATAGGTATCATCTGAATAATCATCAGATAAGGAAAAGCTATTTTTTCAATTGGCAGAAACATATTCATGAGCAATGCCAGCACAAAGCCTATTACGCTTCCGATGAGAAAACCAATCCCTGCTCTTACCAGTGTAACCGAAGCATTGCTTAAAACAATTTCCGTAGCTGTCTGGCTGCCGTTTACAAGTTTCTGGCTGAAGACCGAATCAACAATCTGGTAAATGCGGGGAAGAACATATTCGGGGGTTCTTTTGGTCTGCTCTACAGCCGCAGCCCCAATCTCCCAGACGATTATAAGACCAATGACCCAAACAAGGGTTACCATCTGCCTTGATGTTAAAAATCTTTTAATTCCGTTCAAGCTTACACCCCCTCAAAACTGTTTCTTACCTTTGAAACAAGAGAATTGAATTCCATTGTATCTTTTATATTCAGCCCTCTTGGCCTGGGAAGGTTTATCTCCACAACAGCCGATACTCTTCCGGGATGAGGTGAAAGCACCACTACCTTATCTGACAGGAATACCGCTTCCTGAATGCTGTGAGTTACGAAAATAATGGTTTTCTTTGTTTTACTCCAGATATTCTGCAAATCCAGGTGGAGTTTTTCCTTTGTAAATTCATCCAAAGCAGAGAAAGGCTCATCCATTAGAAGAATTTTGGGACGCAGCGCCAGAGCTCTTGCAATACCAACTCTCTGCTGCATTCCTCCGCTCAGTTCATGGGGATGCTTTTTCCCGAAATTATAAAGGCCGACCAATTCGAGCATTTGTGTCACACGCTTTGTACGTTCCTTTTTGGGTATGCCCATGATCTCCATTGGCATGCAGACATTTCGCCTTACCGTACGCCATTCGTATAAAACAGGATTCTGAAATACAATTCCAAACTTCTGCTGAAGCCTTACCTCACGGGGTGTTAAGCCCCCGATTGATATGGTTCCTGAAGTTGGCTGCTGCAAATCGGCTATTGTTCTAAGCAGAGTTGTTTTTCCGCAGCCCGACGGTCCTACAAGGGAGACAAATTCACCCGGCTTTATTTCAAGATTGATATTTCTAAGTGCTTCTACATGTTCGCCGCCGTTTTTGTCCGGAAACTGCACCGACAGATTTTCAATGATTATTCCGGTATTAAATTCGTTTGTATCAGAAATCATGTTGCTTCCGAAATCTTCGTTTATTTTTGCTGCCCGAAGCATATATAATCCCTCCGCATTTTGCCGCATTTTAAAAAGCCGAAAACAATAAAAAAAGGCGTAGAACTCTTTGGTTTACGCCATTGTAAAAAAATCATAAACAGTTGTTTAATTTTTAAGTTTCATTCCACGCTTTACTTTCAACAGTAAATTTGAGTTTGTAATGTCATTAAATTCGGATAATCAGGTCACTTATAAACCTCCCATGTAATCACCTATAATTGGACTATGCAAAAAGCTTGTTGTAAATCTTAAGTATGTCCTCACCGGTAACCTCTTTTATTGCGTTTGAAGGGCTTCCGCTTGCCATCGCATTTTGCGCCATTTTGTCTTTAAACTTGTCAAACTCGTCCTTACATATTCCATACTCCTTCAAAGAGAGGATTTTTAAATGCTTGCACAACTCCGACAACTTTTTTATAAAGGCCTCTGCTGCCTCCTTATCATCGGATTTATCATCTGCCGCACCAATTATTCTGGATATTGCCGCAAATCTCTCATAGCAGCCATCCAGTACATAAGACAGGCATTGGGTAATAAGTATTGCATTTGCCAATCCGTGAGGCACATGAAAGAGTGCGCCTATGGGCCTGCTCATGCCATGCACCAAAGTTACGGAGGCGTTTTTTATGCAGACTCCCGCTTCATATGCCGCTATTGCCATCTCTTCCCTTGCTTTGAGATTCGTGCCGTCGTCAAAGGCTTGGGGTAGATAAGTAAAAATCCTTTTGATGGCGCTGAGAGCATATATATCCGTAAGCGGATTTCCCTTTCTGGACGTATATGCTTCAATGGCATGGGTCAGGGCATCCATCCCGGTTGACGCCGTAACAAGAGGCGGCATGGTAAGTGTTAACCGGGCATCAATTATTGAAAGTTCAGGCAGGAGGGATTCACCCCTGAGAAGCATTTTTACATTTCTGGCCGTATCGGTAATTACAGCGTATTTTGTAGCTTCAGATCCTGTGCCGGAGGTTGTGGGTATTAAAACTATCGGGGGGAATTCTCCTTCTGTCTCTTTGCCCACATAGTCCGAAATACGTCCTTCAAGCACCGTCATAGCTGCAATTGCCTTTGCACTGTCAAGAGGGCTTCCCCCTCCTATGCCGATAATAAAATCGCAGCCTGTTTCCTTATACCTTTTAACACCGGCCTCAATCATTTCCACCGTAGGTTCTCCGGTTATATCATTAAACAGCACTGAATCAATCCGGCAATTGGAAAGAGTACTAGTCAAGGTTTGTACCGCCCCTGTCCTGGTAACGTTCTTGCCGGTAACAACAAGGGCTTTTTTACCCAAACCTTTTAAATCGGCTTCACTTTCCTTTAATGCATCGGAACCTATGTATGTTTTTCCGGGTAACATAAATTTGTAAGCCATACTGCCTCCGTGTTCCGCAATAGAAAATTCGCTATTGCGCGTAACCAAAAATCACAAACCTTTTTCAATAGACCTTTTCGTTACGCCTTTAAATACACTAGTTCATTAAACACCTGCATATCAGATGAACTCCTTATCCACTATTGTCAGCACTTCATCAAGCTTTACAAGTTCTTCTCTAAGTTGCTCTTCAGTTATAATAAGCGGGGGAGCTATAAGTATCATGTTTTCATGGGTATATGTCATAAATCTGCGCTCTCTAAGCTTGCCGAGAATTTTCCCCATGATTCCGTCAGGGTCTTTACCGTAAGGTACAATGGGCTCTTTGGTGGTCTTATCCTTCACAAGCTCTACTGCGGATAGCAGGCCTATATAGCGCACATCACCGACACATTGGTGTTTATCTTTCAATTCCTCTAAAATTTCGCCCAGAACCTTTCCTGTTTTTGTTACGTTATCGGCAATGTTGTGTTTCTCGTAATACTCAACGCATGCTACACCTGCCGCACAGGCCAGTGGATGCCCGCTGTATGTAAGTCCGCAGGAGAGCAAGTTGTCATCAAAGTATCGGGCGATTTTCTTTGCAACTACCACACCGCCCAGCGGTATATACCCGCATGTAACGCCTTTTGCAAAGGTCACAATATCGGGTTTTACATCAAAATGCTCAAATCCAAACATTTTGCCGGTTCTGCACCACCCTGTCATAACCTCATCAAGTATCATCAAAATATTGTATTTGTCGCACAAGGCTCTTACACCCGTCATATACCCTCTGGGAGGAATCAGGACTCCGTTTGAGCCTGTAACAGTCTCAAGGACAATTGCTGCAATTGAATCAGCCCCTTCGTATTGAATTTGCTCATCCAGTTTTGCAAGATAATACTTAGAAGCCTCCTCCTCAGACTTAAACTCGATTGGCTCCCGGTAAATATAAGGATCAAAAAACTTTATAAATCCGGGTATACCAGGCTCCAATGCAAATCTTCGGGGTTCTCCCGTAAGGTTTCCTGCACCAAACGAAGATCCGTGATAGCTTCTGTACCGGCTTAAAATCTTAAATTTGCCGGTATACATTCTCGCAATCTTGACAGCATTCTCATTGGCTTCTGCTCCGGCATTGGTAAAGAAAACCTTGCCCATATTATCCGGCATAAGCTCAATAATTTTTTCTGCGAGCTTTGCTCTTGATTCAGCGCCATACGACGGCCCAATGAAGCAAAACTTATCAATTTGAGCTTTAATTGCATCCTCAATTTCTTTGTTTCCAAAGCCAAGATTAAGATTAACCAACTGGGAAGACATATCGGTGTAGCGATTTCCGTCATAATCCCAGAAGTATATTCCCGAAGCCTTTTCTACAGGAATAGGATTAATAAATTTTTGCTTGCTCCATGATTGCAAATTATATTTTTTTAAAGTAAGTTTAATTTCTTGACCCTTCATATTAACGCGCTCCATTTCTGCCTTGTACAAAAATGAAATTCACCAAAATTGAATAAGCTCCAAATTCAATTTTGTACGTGCCAAATTACATGCCAAATATTTTTTTGTTCTCAGGAATTTAATCTTTTAAGATATTGTACTTAACGCACATCATCAGCGACATGCAGGTTATGAATCAACAAAGCAGTTATTTATAAGTATATAAATTAAAAAAGCGACAAAGCTTTTGTTTCCAGCTCCATCGCTTTTTTTAAGTGTTTCAACTTAGCTTAATTATAAAACGAAATGAGATGATAAGCAATTGACAATCCCCCAAACATTCTTGTGCACTTGCACAATTTAAACCATTATTTAACAGTAATCTCACGGATATTTAGCAGCAATATTCCAATAATTCACGATTTTGTAACCTTGTTTATCTTAACCATCCATAAATGTGCTTAAAATTTAGGTTTTAATAATCAACTCCTGAATTATCTACATAAAGATTATGAAAGTTTAAGGATATAATATTTCATATTTCTTCATATTCCACCATTGATATTTTTAAATTACTCTACTGTATTAACTTTAATTTATTTGATTTTCGATGTAATCTTTACACTAGCAAAAACGCCTAATGAATTTTTGCAAAAATCAAACTTCATTACTAGAAGTGGCAAAATCACTTATAGGAAATTACCTTCTTTGTGCTTTTGCACAATTATAGATTAATCCTATATAGGTTTTATATTATTTTTACCATATAAAAACTTCACAAAAGAAAACGCCTGATCCTGAAAAAGTATTACAAAATGTCTTTTATGTAGAATCCCATATAAAGGTTTACGCGTCCTTCCAGTTCCAAAGGATTGATTCCCACAATACTCTCAATTTTCTTAAGATGGTTCAGAACCGTATTTCTATGGACATACAATTTTTCTGACACCAATTGTACGCTCCCGTTATTTTCAAGATAAATCCTTAAAAGCTCGGTAAATTTTGTATTGTTCTGCCTGTCATAAGCAACCAGTTTTCCTATGGTATCGTTATAAAAGCTTCTTAAAACCTCCTTATCACTTGTGGCATACAGTATTTTGTAAATACCGAGCTTATCATAGTACAAATATTTTTCTTTCAAATTGCAAGCCATCTTCATAGCAGAAGTTGCTTTTTCAAAGCTTTTGTTCAGGGTATTGAGGCCGGGTTTATTAGGACTAATTCCCATGTGAATATTAAATTGCTTTAATTTGATATTTGCACTTTCAAAGAATTCCTTTACAAACGCGTCTATTTCTGCGTCAGTGTAGTTTATAAGCGCCAGTATCAAGCTGTCCTGATATAAAAAGTATATATATAACTCATGTATGCTCTTTGCAATTCTCTCCGCTATCATTTGAATTTCGTGCTGATAATCATCAAAACTTGCCCCTCCGAGATTGCCGATGGTTATGCTTATAAAGCAAAGCATGCTGTCCCTGTTGCAGCCGTATCTTTCAAGCTGCATAATCTGAGTTTCCAGGTCTCCAACATTAAATACTATATTTTTAATTGTTTTGGAAAGGTCATTTTCCATTTGCTCATCATTGAGAATTCTGTTGCAGAAATCCCTTGTCATATCTACCATTCGCGTTTCCCACGGTATAGTGAAAAGCGGAAGGTTCTCTTTGTTGCAGAACTCGATGACATTATTGTCTATTTCTTTGGTGTGAGGGCCAAGATTGACAACAAAGGCACTGGCATTTACCTCTTTAAGTTTAACGGCAAAATTTAAAAGCCAATCTTTTTTCTTGTTTAATATACCGGCAGTAAAGACCAACTCATTCCCATGCAGGAAAGAAATCACACTGTCATCCTCTATAATGTGAACCCATTGAACAAGATTGTTAAGGCCGTTATGACCGGCAATGAGCTTCATGTTATACAGGAATGTACTGTTCTTGTATAGTTTCTTCACTGTTACAGACATAAATTCTTCACCCCGGCATACAGCATAAATTTCTTACATCATATCATGACGGAATATACTCATTCAAATACATTAACAGCAATTAATTCACGCTTCATATCTCTCTTTGATTATAAGTGTATTGGGTCAATTTTAATCTTAACAGTACTCTTAACATAATCTCTTAATCCGGGCTGAGGCATGCTTTTATTTGTTGGCTTTTATCGTCATATTTTTGATGTTGGATAATTGTGAAGCTGTTAAGAAGGAAGCTGCAATAAAGAAAAAATAGTTTCAGGCGCTCAGTAATCGTCTGAAACTGCACATTATTGTACAATCAAGGCTTACCCGGCATAGTTCTACCCTATCGATACCAGCCGGATAAGCCAAATTACTTCTTTACTACTTTCCTTATTAATTAGTTAACCTTAAACTATGTATGAATAAGTAATATGTAGCCAATGATTAAGTCTATATAATGGTGTAAAAAGAAGTTGAGCCAAAGCTCACACCTCGGTTAAAATATAAGTTGCCCAACAAATACCAAACCGAGGAGGATGAACCATGGCTCAGTTTAATATTACAATAACCGAGGAACTTTTG
>JAAYAD010000012.1 GCA_012719545.1 Clostridiaceae bacterium | reverse complement strand
TCTCCTTTCAAATGTGGTCTGAGCAACTTCATTTTACTAGAGATTCCAACTCCATGCTCATTTTATTTACAAAAAATGCTGGAGTACCGAAGCTGTCTTTGTTATTTAGCTTCTGATAACCCCAACATTTATTATAGAACCCTTTTTTAATTCCGACGAAATGGCACTAGGAGAAATTTTGGGGCTTGATGGAAGAGTTTTACTACAACTATAATGGAAGATATAGTTATTGTCGATATCTTAGTGTAAGTATTATCAAAGGAGATGCATTTTGGTAGGTATTCCACTAAAAAAATTAGCTGAGACTCTTGGATTCGAAATCAAAAACGGCCGTGCCTTTGGTGACTACAAGGGCTATAGTGTAACCTTGGCTGATGGCATGGGCTATAAACAAATACACTTTGGTGTTTGTTTAGCAAAAGATGATCCCCGATGGAATCAGATCCTTGGATTTATTGAAGCAAACCGGAAGGAAAGCCGGATTAAAGGATACGCGATTCATCCATCCCATATCGATATCAGGCTGGAGGATGTAGCCGGAACCATAAAACATCTTCCTGATTTTCTTGATAAGGTTGTTAATATGCTGCAGGAGGCTGAGGTTCCCGGAAACACCGTATGCTGGTATTGCCATAACCCATTTACCGAAGTGCCCAGCAAGATCCAATTAAATGACGCGGTTATTCCCATGCACAGTGCCTGTGTTGAAAGATGCAAAGATGATGTTCAACATGCGTCACAGGAATTCAACAAGGAGCAGAAGAATTACATACAGGGATTTTTTGGAGCTTTGCTTGGAGGTTTGGTTGGTACTATACCCTGGATTATTGTTTATCTTTTGGGTTACTTCGTAGGATATTTAGGACTCCTTATCGGTTTTGCAGCTAAAAAGGGATATGAACTTCTCGGCGGCAGACCTGGAAAGGCGACACACTGGATTGTCCTTATAGTTGTAATATTCTCTGTTATTGCCGGCCAGTTTATTGCTGAAAATATTGATCTTTATATGTATCTCAAAGGTGAGGGAATCACCGGTTTCTCTGTGCTTGAACTTCCCGGCGTTGTTATTGAACTCTTTAAATATGAACCTGATTATCGCTCAACAGCCATTGCCAATGTTGGAATAGGCCTTGTGTTCGCATTTTTAGGCATTTTCCGCCTGTTCCGTGAATTAAATAAAGAAGGAAGAGGTAATTTCATAACATTAAAACCAATTGAATAAGTATAGGCCCGGGGTCACCCGCCAAGGTGACCCCGAAAACATATAAAGTAGAAATATGGAGGCATATACTATGTTTCAGGATAACTTTTATTGGGGAGCAGCATCATCAGCTTACCAGATTGAAGGAGCTGCATTCATTGACGGAAAAGGCAAATCGGTCTGGGATGTAGTTTCAAATGACGGAAACCTGGTTTATGGAGGGCAGACAGGTCATGTTGCCTGTGACCATTACCATAGGTATGAGGAAGATGTGGCTATAATGAAGGAAATAGGATTAAATGCGTATCGTTTATCATTTTCCTGGCCGCGAATTCTTCCAAACGGAACAGGCCAGGTAAACCCTAAAGGCCTGGATTTTTACGACCGTCTTATAAACAAGCTTCTTGAGAATAACATAGAGCCTTTTGTTACAATATTTCACTGGGATTATCCATGGGAGTTGTTCTTAAAAGGCGGATGGCTTAATCCAGACAGCCCCAAATGGTTTGCAGAATATGCATCCGTTGTGTCAAACCATTTTAAGGATCGGGTAAAACACTGGATTACAATAAATGAGCCCCAATGCTTTGTTCTTCTGGGACATATGGAAGGCAAACACGCGCCTGGCATAAAGTATCCTGTTGAAGCCATATTGACAGCTATCCACAATGTTAATTTAGCTCATGGAAGGGCTGTAATGGCCATCAGAAGCAATCAGAAGGATGCCAGAATTGGTTATTCGCCTGTGGGTACGACTTTCTACCCTAAAAACGGTACAGAAAAAGAGATACTATGGGCAAAGAAATGCATGTTTGAAAGCAATGACCAGACATTATGGAACAATGGATGGTGGATGGATCCTATCTTTTTTGGCAAATACCCTGAAGAAGGTCTGAAAAAATTTGAAAAATTTATGCCTCGCATAACAGATGAAGATTTGAAAATCATATCCCAGCCCCTTGACTTTTTTGGTTGCAATATCTATCATGGTGCACCTGTTGAAGACAATGGCGGGGTTATGGAAACTCACAAGCATCCTGACGGCAACCCCAAAACTGATATGGGCTGGAATGTAACTCCCGAGTCACTTTACTGGGGGCCAAAGTTCTTATATGAAAGATACAGAAAGCCAATTATAATAACCGAAAACGGAGCGGCATTCAAGGACTGGGTTATGTCTGACGGACGAGTCCATGATTATGAAAGAATTGACTTCCTGGCAAGATACATTTCCAATCTTAGAAAAGCTGCAAGTGAAGGGGTAGAAGTAGCAGGATATTTCCTGTGGTCCATTCTCGACAATTTTGAATGGGAATATGGGTATGAGAAGCGTTTCGGAATTACATATGTTGAGTTTGATACCCAGAAACGCGTTTTAAAAGATTCGGCTTACTGGTATAAAAAAGTAATAAAGAGCAATGGAAGAGATTTGTCGTTAGCAATTGAATGAGATAATTAAATGATTTGAGCTATATAATATAACCAAGCAAAACAAGCTATAAAAGAAGAAGCCATCACATATTTGGCTTCTTCTTTCTTTGCATAAAATTAATAGAATTTCTTGTGCGCTTTGTGTAATAACCAATCATATCAAGGATATAAGTAAGACCCATCATAAGATAGTAAAATGTCAGCCCTGCATTTTTCAGCGGTAATACCGTACCAGCCTCAAAGTAATTACAGATAATAACTTTAATATAATGGCAAACAAAATATTACAAAAAATGTATTTACAAGTTATGTTATTATATGTATAATTTATACAGCTACGTAGCATAAAAAAACAATGGAGGTATGAAGATGAAAAAGAGGAAAAGTTTAGTTGCAGTGCTTTTCTGCATGCTTCTTGTGTTGGCTACTATGTCGACTGTTGTTCTTGCGGACACTTATACTGGAACAATAAAAGGTTATCCATATACCTTTTGGTTTTTGAGAGAATATACATCTCAAGGTTATCCATGTATTTCAACAACTTTTAAGTGGCAGTTTGAGCATTATAGTAGTGCAGCAACATATGTTGGTAGTGTTCGAAAGCATTACTCAGGTAGGAATTGGGTTGGTACTGGTAACTTAACTTCAAGTGCGTATTCTACATACAACTCAATTGATGCTTATACTTCTGCATATTATGGAACTGAAGAATAAATTGTCGCCTGGGGGGCATCCCCCAGTTTTTTAAATAATTTTTATGGAGAAATACTAATCATGATACTGAAACATAAATCTGCAGATATTGTTTTATTGATAATTTATTTTTTGGCATCTCTGGCCCTAAGCATTATAGGATATTCAACCGGAGAATTTCAATTAGTTCAAAGAATTAGTAACAGTTATTTTACAGATAAAGCAGTTTGTTTATATGAATTAAAATTTTCCGAGGCTACAGAAGTCTTATTACCAGGCAACTTCCTCTTTTCAAAGAAAGGATATAACATATATGGAATCTATCTTAACAAGGGTAAGTTCCATATTCCTATAATTTCTGGACGCACTTTTGAAACTGATGATTTTTACTGTTCAGAACCAAAAGCTATAGTGGGGAAGAATGTCAAAACTAAGGTAAGAGATGGCAAAGAATATTATGAATTTAATGGCAGTGAGCTTGAGATTATTGGTATCATGGGGATAGAAAAAGAAAGCTGGCTGGACGACAGCGTTTATATTAGTATTACGAAAGATACAAGGCAGGTTTGGACAGAACCATATATTTTAGACGGTGATCGGGTTATTGAGAATGTCAACCTTATTGAAGCTAATTATACACATGTAAAAGTAAATAACCTTGAGGAATCGGGGATTGCAAGAATTTTCAGCAGTAATGCAACAAATTTTAATACTCTTTTCTTTTATGTCGGGCTTATGTTTTTTATTACTATTATTGTAAGTACTAGTTTTTGGGTTATTCAAAAACAAAAATTTATGCTTATTCTAAAAATATGTGGCGTAAGTCGTATCAAAATATTGTTGGCAATTTGCTTAGAATATTTTAAGTATGCATTTGCTAGCTTTGTCGTGGGCATTGTCGTGGCTTATTTTTCCATAAGATATATGTTTTCATATCAGTTAAATTCGTTTAATATATTTATCTTTTTTATTGCAGGAATGATTTGTTGTATAGTACCTGCATTATTTCTAAACCTTAGGTGGGCAAATAATTCTATAGGTAGGTATCAGCAATGATTATCCATGAAATAGTAAAAAGCATTGAGAAGTTTAAAATCTTCTCCGCGTTCATTTTCATTCAGTTAGTAGTTACTTCAATTGTTTGTAATTTAGTAATAGATACAATCACCTCCATGAAAAAAGATCAAGACAGATTCAATCAGGCTTATTCTCAAAAAAAATATTTTTGGATGGTTGAGAACATATATGACAACGAGAAGGAGAAGCTATTTTTTAAAAGTGAGGACTCTTACCAAAGGCTCATAAACTTTTATAAAGACATGAAAACCTCAGATGATTATAGGTATCTCGAGATAGCACCTCAACAAATTACTATTAAATCTGAACAGGAAGGATTTGTTTATGCCAATAATTACAGCGTGGATTTGAACTGCTTGAATGAATTCCAGATTAAAGTTTATGAAGGAAGATTATTTACTGAAGAAGAAATGACAATTGATTTCTCATCTAAAACAATACCAGTTATATTGGGATATAACCTTAGGGACAGGTATATGATTGGCGATGTTTTTGAGGGAACTTATTTTCTTAGAAAAATGAATTTTGAAGTTATTGGTATACTGGAGAAAAACAGCCGCCTCATAAGAAATAATATTGTTGAAGCGGGCGAAGATCCATCTTTTTATTTTGAGTATCTTGATAATTCGTTCATAACCCCTTTAGTCAATTGTGAGGATACTCCGAAAGACAAAAATGAAAGATTGTTTCAGAGAATAATATATCAAATGAAACTAAATCCAACAATTGTAGCATCCGAATATTACAATGCCGGAAATCTAAGAGAGAAAATTGACAGATTAATTGCAAAATATGATTTGTATGATTTTGAGGTAATTCAAATCTCTAATAATACCCTTAACCTTTTAAAACTTGTATCTCAAGATAGCATTGATATTATGACAATATTTGCAGTGATTTTGTTAGGTTTTTCTATTATAAGCATCGGGGGCGTTTTATATGTAAAACTAAGTAAAAAAATACCCGATTACGCGGTGCACCTAATAGTCGGCGCTACCAAAAGAAGAATAATTACATATCTGGTAACTGAGATGATCGCTATTTTTCTCATATCCCATATTTTTTCGTTTTTTATAACAAAAAAGCTATTCCCGGTCCAAGTCTCGTATAGTTTGACTTGGATAATAATAAGCGTCATTGCCTGTATCGGAGCTTGTATTATTCCCATTTATAAATTGACAAATCAAAATATTGACTCTCTTTTAAAGGGGGATTTATATGTATAAAATTAGGCTGGAAAGCATCAATAAGTTTTATGGCAAGGAGCCAAACATTGTACATGCTCTTAAAGACGTAACTTTAGGTATCAGAGAAGGTGAATTTCTTGCCATTATGGGCAGGAGCGGTTCGGGAAAATCTACATTACTAAAGGTATTAGGTGGCTTAACTGGTATTCATTCAGGAAGATATTATTATGAGAACATAGAATTAAAAAATAACGAAAGACAAATGAGCCTTTATAGAAATCGTCATATTGGCTTTATTGTACAAAATTACGCTCTTCTTTTTGACAGAACAGTGTTTGAAAATGTAGAACTCCCTCTACGATATGCGGGAATATCGAAAAGAAAGAGAGAAGAAAAAGTTTTGGAGATTTTGGAGCAAGTCGGAATGGAAGAATTAGCAGAACGATTTCCGGGAGAGCTTTCTGGTGGTGAATGCCAAAGGGTAGCAATAGCTCGTGCTATTGTCAACAATCCTGATATTATACTTGCAGATGAACCTACAGGAGCTCTTGATGAAGAAACCGAAAAAGTAATTATGAACATATTTGCAAAGTTAAATGAAAAAGGTAAAACAGTAGTTATTGTTACACATGATTATCATATTGCAAGTCAGTTAAATAGGATTATATACCTTAAAAATGGTGAAATAGTTGAAAGATAAAAGAAAAAGCCAGTGACTAATTAACTGGCATTATAAAGTGTGGACTTTGAAACCGCGTATACCGGTCGTTTGAACGACGGTGTGGATTTCGGCTACCCCTATGGGTAGCCGACTATCTAATTGGAATCAAAACTGTCATCAAAAAAATATTAATAGAATTTCTTGCGGTCCTTCATTTCCTGTACTATTCTGAGTGCTTCACCAAAACGCTGGTAATGCACAACCTCGCGTTCCCTCAAGAAGCGTAAGGGGTCAATAACATCTGGGTCGTCAGCCAGACGCAGCAGATAATCATATGTAGCCCTTGCTTTTTCTTCAGCGGCGAGGTCTTCATTCAAGTTTGCAATAGGATCGCTCATAGATTCTATATAAGCCGCTGTGAAAGGAACGCCGTTTGAATCGGAAGGATAAACACCCGAGCCGTGAATAGCATAGAATGTGTCAACATGGAGCTTCTCCAATTCCTTGGGAGGAACACCGTCTGTAAGCTGGTGTATCATCGAGCCTATAATCTCAAGGTGAGCGAGTTCTTCAGTACCATGATGTTTTCAGTGATAAGTAACCTACTTTGGAAGCCACGGAGATGTGCCACCGGCCACTGACAGTTTATATGGATTCCTAAATACTGGTTATATACTTAAAGCAAATATCTGTATTAACATGAGATTCTAAGCTACTTTAACTGGATAAGAGCGCTTTGTATTAATATTTTATATAAATGTCCGCAGTTATTACATTAAAAACCGCACTTATTACAAAACAAATCACTATTTTAAAATGTATGGTATAATGTTACAAAAAAAGGAAAAATGGCGGTGCAATGTTGATGGGGGTGAGGATTATGAATTAAGAATGTAAAAACAGCGCAGAGTACTTGTCGTTTACTTTATTTACCTAACATTGATTCGTTAAAATTTTAAAAAAGCGAGGGAGAAAGTATGTTGAAAAAGTGTTTTGCAATCTTATGTGCCATAGTGCTTCTCGTATCTACAGGAACTTATGCTTATGCCGCTTCAAATCAGGATTTACAAGATCCAAATGGTCAGATTAAAATACAGCTCATTAGTGGAACACTTAGAGTGACAGCATCTGCTCTTAATCTCAGATCAGGCCCTGGAACTAACTACTCAGTAATATGTACACTATCTAAGGGTACAATGTTAACTATACTTGATTTTACACCGATTCCTGTTACTCCAAAAACATGGGATACAACATGGTTTAAAGTACATGTCGACGATGGAACATATGCAGGTAAAGAAGGATGGGTATATGGTCAATATGTTGAAGGTGTTGACCTACCATAAATGATATATGTAATTCAGAGTAGCAGTTTTATTTACTGCTACTGTGATAATTGCCTATATCGGGGCTGTGAGCGCTATTTAGTCATTAAAATAATTCATTGGTATTGATTATGAGAAAGATTATAGTGATTGTTCTAACACTTATTTTGCTACTTTCTGGATGCAAAAAAGATAATATAAATCTGACTGATATATCAGCATCTCCCGAGGTATCGCAGGAGTTTCTTGCTTCTCCATCCACTCAATTGATCGAGTTTGAGCGAGCTGATACTGAGAGAATAAAAACAGATATCTTGGAGATTGCGAAAGTGTGTCGTTCTGCTGGGAGTGAAGAGGAACGCAATGCCGCTTTGTATATAATGAAGCAATTAGAGGCTGCGGGCTATGCACCAGTTATGCAAGAGTATTATTTCGAAAGTAAAGAAGAAAAAGATGAAAGTGGAGTTATGAGCCTGGCTTATATAAGAGTGGAGCCTACTGAATCGTACGATATAAAAACACAAAATGTATGTGCTGTTCGTACTGCTAGTAATGGTAATAAGGCACCCATTATTATTTTATCAGCTCACTACGATAGCTTCATGGGGGTTGGTGCTCTAGACAATGCCAGCGGTACGGCTGCTTTACTGGAACTCTCGAGGTTAATAACTTATAGCGGTAATTATGAGATCAGGTTTGTCTTCTTTGGTGCCGAAGAGTGGTTTCTTAGAGGTTCACAGAATTATGTGAAGGATCTTAGCGATGAAGAAAAGTCCAGGATCATCGCCAATATCAATATGGATACCATTGGATATAATGGCTCCGCTAAGTTAAATCTATATATTTGGGACCATACCGGAAGCAAAGCGGTGGATCTGCTTACTGCATCAAAGGCATGGTCTGACATTGAGATTACTGAAAGTAAGGATTATAAAAGCGATCACACTTCTTTTGCCGAGGAAGGCATTCCGGCAGTGTTGATGATAGATAAGCCAACAGACACAAACCTTTCGAAAATAATCAATAGCGAAGAGGATACACTTGAAAAAGTAGATGCTCATCGGATTAAAGAAATAGTTGATATGGTAATATCTTCGTTGGCTGAGAGAATGTATTGATTGCTAATTGCAGGGGGCAAAAACCTGTGTATAGCAAAAAGCTTGGACAACCCTGGGCTGATGGGTGATCCAAGCTTCTTCTTTGAGGTGGGTTGAATGAGGTTATGTATGATGTTAAAAGGTAACTGCATCGCGTATTATGGAGTACACGCAATTGTGAAGGCAATTACCGGAGGAGCTAAAAAACATTAATTAATAGAACTTTTTCTTGCCCATGGTCTCTTGAACAATTCTTAAGGCTTCACCAAATCTCTGGTAATGTACCACTTCCCGTTCTCTTAAGAAACGTAAGGGATCGATGACATCGGGATCATCGGTCATCTTAAGAAGATATTCATAGGTTGCCCGGGCTTTCTGCTCTGCTGCCAAGTCCTCATTCAGGTTGGCAATGGGATCCTCCATGGATTCAATATAGGCCGCAGTAAAGGGAACACCGTTGGAATCGGAGGGAAAAACAGCACGCCCATGGACAGCGTACATGGTGTCCACATGAAGCTTCTCAAGCTCCTGAGGGGATACCTTGTCCATCAGCTGATGAACCATGGAGCCTATCATTTCAAGATGCGCAAGCTCTTCTGTACCAATATCATTTAAAATCGCCTTTGTTTCTTTGGTTGGCATTGAAAATCTTTGGCTTAAATACCTTAATGAAGCTGCAAGCTCACCGTTTGGCCCGCCGTACTGTGTAAGAATATTGATAGCCATTCTGGGGTCAGGCTTTCTTATCCTGACAGGATACTGAGTTTTTTTCTCATAATACCACATACTTTATGCCTCCTTATTCCATGGCCACGGATCGTTAACCCATTGCCAGCATGTTGTATTTGGCAGATATCTTGTGGTTAACGGACCATATTTGGCCTGATATTGACGTCTTAAATTTTCAGACTGTTCAAGGGCCATTTTATAATCTCGTAGCGCGTTTCCATCAGAAGGATGGGTGTCTAAAAAAAGCTGCAAATCATATAGAACAAAATCATAGGCCATTATTTGTTCTAAAAGATTGGTCCTTTCGTCCATGCAAAAATACACCTCCAATTATTTAATTAGCCAGATTTTAAGTTCTTGCAAGCTCGGGAAATACGGTTCCTTTCTTTAATGCCTCTTGAGGAGTAAATATCTTGTTGTAAATCTGATAAGGAACATAAGCTTCAGCGAGCCTGGGGCTTACAGGCATGACCGGTATCATAATAGGTTCACCGGTGCAATTATTACCAGGATAGATAGGTGTAAGCTGTAAATTGTGCATATGAAACCTCCATGGCTTGTTCTCTTTTACATACTATGTACAACCCTATTGTGTAGTTACAGCCTGTCTAAGATTTAAGACCTAATTCATCAACTTAAATATCAGCAGCAAAAATAAGGGGCTTTCTCAAAATAATATTTGATAGGCTCCCCTAAAGTAGAAGAGAAAAAATAAAATCTGTACAAAATGACGCAAAACAACACAGAAGAACGGATTAAAAATTGAATCGTTTGATGAACTAAATAAAGCAGTTGAAACACTTTTATAAATATGAAAAGGTTACAAAAAAGCTTCGTGGTCTGGCTTCGATTAAATTTCAAAACCAGACCACTTGGGTGTGGAGCGAAAGAAATCTTACGTCTGTTTTTGGTATCCGCATATATTATTGCTATATTGTGGACATACTGAGAAAAAGACAACTGAGATAATCCGGAGGTTTTAAATGGCAGATATAATTATGGAAAAACCGAAAGACCGTGTAAGTTATCATGATTCTGTGGAGGAAATGCTGAAACGAATCAGAGACGACGGTTTGTCCAGCGTGTTTTCAAGATGGGATATCCAGGAGAAAATTAGATGCAAATACTGTCTTGAGGGTATGAGCTGCCAGCTTTGTTCTCAGGGACCCTGTCGCATTAGTATGCGCACAGGGGCTGACAAAGGTGTATGCGGTATTGGCCCTGATGCGATGGCTATGAGAAATATGCTCATGAGAAACATAATGGGAGCTGCAACCTATGCTCATCACGCATTTGAGGCATTCAGAACCCTTAAGGCCACAGGAGAAGGCAAGACGCCTTTTAAAATAGTAGACTATAACAAACTTAAATGGATGTGTGAAAAAACCGGAATCAGTACAGACCAGTCAGTGGATCAGATGGCAGTTCAACTTGCCGAACTCCTGTATGAGGAACTAAAAAAAGGGCCTGATTATGACAATAAAATGGTGGAGGCCTTTGCCCCCAGAAAGCGTATTGAGCTTTGGAAGAAAACCGGTCTGTATCCCTCGGGCGTACAGCATGAAATAGAAAACAGTATTGCAAGCTGCCTTACCAATGTGGACGGGGATTATGTCTCCCTTGCCAGAAAAGCTCTCCGTCTGGGTTTGGCTACCATATACACTGCGCAGATAGGTCTTGAAATGACACAGGATATTCTCTTTGGTACACCCATGCCCCATGAGGTTGAAGTGGATCTTGGAATTATGGATCCGGATTACGTAAATATTGCTTTCAATGGACATCAGCCCTGGATAGGTGTGGCAACTCTTTTGAAGGCAAGGGAGGAGAAATATCAGGAAATGGCCAGAAAAGCCGGCGCCAAGGGATTAAGGGTAGTGGGCTCCATAGAGACAGGCCAGGAACTTTTGCAGAGATTCACAACTGATGATGTATTTGTGGGTTTGATGGGAAACTGGCTTGCGATTGAACCCTTTTTGGCTACTGGTACTGTCGATGCCCTTGTAATGGAGGAAAACTGCTCCCCGCCTGCAATCGACCAGTACGCAGAAAAGTACCAGGTTGCCCTTATAAGTGTAAGCACAATAATAGGTGTTCCCGGAGTGCAGCATGAAATGCCCTACTATCCCGCAAAAGCGGATGAGATGGCCGATAAATGCATTAATATTGCTATAGAGAATTTCAAGAAAAGACATGGCAAAATCAAACCCGTGGTTCCCAAACATAAAACTAAAGCTATTGCGGGATTTTCTACCGAGGCTGTGTTAAATGCGGTGGAAAACGATATAGGCAAACTTGTTGATGTTATAGCCCAGGGAAAGATTAAAGGTGTGGTTGCACTCGCCAACTGTTCTACTTTAAGAAACGGTCCTCATGACTGGAACACTGTAAATCTTGCAAAAGAGCTCATTAAAAGAGATATTCTGATTGTCGCAGGCGGTTGCGGAAACCATGGCCTGGAAGTGGCAGGGTTGTGCAATCTTGATGCAATACAGTTTGCCGGGGAGGGGCTTAAGGAAGTATGTACAGCCCTTGGTATTCCACCGGTTCTGAGCTTCGGCACATGTACCGATACGGGAAGGATATCAATGCTGGTAACAGCCTTGGCAGATTATCTGGATGTGGATATATCCGATTTGCCCATTGCCATTACCGCTCCTGAATGGATGGAGCAAAAGGCGACCATAGACGGTATATTTGGTGTCGCTTACGGGGCTTATACACATCTTTCACCCACTCCTTTCATTACCGGTGCTCCAAACCTTGTTAAACTCCTCACCGAGGATGTCGAAAACATTACCGGAGGCAAGATAGCCTTGGGAGATGACCCTGTACAAGCTGCAAATGATATTGAAGCTCATATAATTAAGAAGAGAGATAAAATGGGGCTTAAATAAAGAAAATCATCTCGTCTGCATAGTAGATTAATACGGCAGTTTCCCTGGCGAATTAATCTATCAAATCCACTTTGACCAAAAGTTTCAGCTTTTCAATATAATAAATCTCCCGGCTGGGGGGAAGTGTCGGCCGGGAGATTACGGGGCTATCCGAAAGTTAATTCATATTATATTGAACTTAACCGGATAATTGAGATGTTTTGATTATTGATAGACTCTCACATAATCTACAAGCATTTCTGCCGGGAAGGGGGTGCTGCCGTCGGGTGATCCTGGCCAGTTACCGCCTACCGCAAGGTTAAGGAGTATAAAGAAAGGCTTGTGGAATTCATCCGTACCGTTGATACTGTTAGCTATATTAGCTTCCCAGAATTGATTGCCGTCTACAAACCACTTGATGGATGTCGGACTCCATTCAATGGCGTAGACATGGTACTGGCTGAAGTCAAGGTTCCAGGGGGTAGGACCACCGTAATAGGCATAATTGCCGTTGTGATCGGACCAGTGGATGGTACCGTGGGTTACCCCTTCATTATTTACATGTTCCATAATGTCAATCTCGCCGCAATATGGCCAGGATACCTGGGAGATGTTATTGCCAAGCATCCAGAATGCAGGCCAGAGTCCTTTTCCTGTCGGGATCTTGATTCTTGCTTCAACTCTTCCGTAGGTAAAGGTCCTCTTATCCTGGGTCTTGATGCGGGCGGATGTGTAATTCATACCTCCGTAGGACTCCCTGCGAGCTGTAATTATGAGATTTCCTCCGGATACGCGGATATTTTCAGGACGGCTTGTATAGTACTGAAGTTCATTATTGCCCCAGCCATTGGAACCGGTACCGATTTCATAGGTCCAGTTTGAAGTATCCAGGCTTGTGCCATTAAACTCGTCGGACCATACAAGTCTTGTATAGCCGGAAGAAGGAGCGGAACCTCCAAATTGACTAATCCTGAAAGTTTCCCATGTATCTATGGATGACCTGTTTGCATACAGCACAGCACCTTGGTTGAGGTCTGCACAAACATACATATTGTTTGCCAGTGCCAGTATGGCAAATTTACCGTCACCCAGGTCAATTAATCTGAATTTTTCCCAGGTATCAATTGCTGTCCTGTTAGCAATTAATTGCCCGCCAATGTTAAGGTCAGCACTGACGTATTTATTGCTTATCTGTGAGAGGAAAGAAACTGTGCCGTCTGAGTTATAAATGATTTTGAAGGCTTCCCAATCACTTGCCGTGGAACGATTGGCAACCAAAGGATCGTTGCCGTAGTTCTCAGCACATACATACATGTTGTTAGCCAATGCCAGTATGCTGGAATAGCCCGAAATAGGTTCAGCTGATGCAGGAACAGCGTTGGTGGATAAAACAAGTGCCAGGATGAGAACGATAGCAAAAGATTTCTTTAACATGCTTTTACCTCCTTTTTACTGCATTTGGCAGAACTTTATTTACTCCGGATAGCCCCGTAAGCATGGTTGCCTAAGAAGCGTAGCCTTGAAGAATAATAAAAGTTGCCCAGCAGCGATAGAGGTACAATCATAATATATACCAAATTTTTCTTGATGAAACATTAAAAATTTTACTTTTTTAGTCAATAATTTTACTATTTTTATATAAAAGTGATTTGTACAGGGAATAAATTGCCCGCATATCGGCCTATGAAAATGGCTTACCTCTAGTCTTAGAAGATTTTTATATAACTTTTTGTCCTCTTTTAATCCAGTACTTTTGCCCGTATGGATAGGGCATGAGCTTTAGATTATAATGGAAGCAAAGGGATAAAAAATTAAAGGCAATTTAAATTTATTATTTAAATGCAATAACTTAAAATCGTAGAGCAAATTAAAAGATATTTGGTTGTTTTTAATTTTTCCCTTAGGTATATTTGATTTTGATAATAAATGTATCAAATATGTACATTTACATCTATGGCCGGCTGGAATATGATTACTTACGGTAAGGTGTAATATTTTGTACTTAATGGCTTTTCTCTCATAAAAACATACCCCTAAATATCTTTTTTGGAGGTAAGCATGAGTCGATATTATCTGAATGAACAAAACCAATTTGTCATTGAGGATTACAACCAGGCCAAACCATTCTCAAGTTTTTTACCTGCCATCGCTGGACTGAACGGCAAACCCTTGTGGCTGTACTATGTTAACCGGGGACAATGCATTGCAACATTTGGTATTAACAATAAGGACTACTCGATAATGGAGTTCCAGCCGGCTAACAAGGCCTATCGCCAGACTGCTCTTCAGGGCTTCAGAACATTCTTGAAAGTAAAAGATCCCGAAACAGGAAAAGTATCGTTCCATGAACCTTTCCAAGACAATTTGCATGATAAGGACAAAAACATTACCCAGAAGATGTACATAACCTCCTACGATGTTAAGCTGGAAGAAATAAACCATGCCCTTGGAATCAAAGCTGAGGTAATGTTCTGCACCCTACCGGGAGAAAAGCTTGCGAGCCTTGTAAGAAGCTTAAAAGTTACAAACCTTACAGACAAGGATCTTGAAATTGAAATTGCCGACGGTCTTCCGGCTGTTATACCATATTATCTTACCAATATTGACATTAAAGAAATGAGTAATCTTCGCCAGGCGTGGATGAGTGTTGAGAATTACAAAACCATTCCCTTCTACAGGATACCGGTAATTCCTTATGACACTCCTGAAACTCTGTTTATTGAAGGCGGCAATTTCTTTATTAATGTCAGTTTCGAAAACGATACCGTAAATCATGCCAGATACATAGTTGAGCCCCAGGTGCTGTTTGGATTCAAAAATGATTTCGCATATCCTGCTGAGTTCATTAAAGATAATTTCAAAGTTCCAGATGAACAGGTAACAGTGGGCACAACACCCTGCGGTTTCGGCTACCGCAAGATAACCCTTGGCAAGAATAAGGCCCATACCTCATATACCTTTGTTGGAAGCGCAGGAAGTTACGAAAAGCTGACGGATTTTGCCGCAAAGCTCAATGAAACATACATCCTTTCAAAAATTGAAGAAAATAAGCTCTTGATTGAAAGCCTTAAAAATCCCGTATTTACCCGGAGCGGCTCAAAAGAATTTGACCTGTATGCCGGTCAGAGTTTCCTGGACAATTTCTTAAGAGGCGGATATCCGGTTAAGGTAGGAAAAAATAAACATACCTTCTATGTTTACTCCAGAAAGCATGGCGACCTTGAAAGAGAGTATAACTTCTTCCAGGTTGACTCTACATACTATTCACAGGGCAATTCAAATTTCAGAGATGTAAACCAGAACAGAAGAAACGATGTTTGCTTCTTCCCGTCCATAGGGGATGCAAATATCAAGACATTCTTTAACCTGATCCAGCTTGACGGATTTAATCCTCTTGTTCTTAAGGGCTCCCGATTCTTAATTGATGATTCAAATGCTCTTAATTCTATTCTTGATGAATATGTTGAGCCTCAATACCAAGATGATATCAAGGACTATTTGAGCAAAGCCTTTACTCCCGGAGCATTCCTTGAGTATCTGGAATATAAGAAGGTGGTCCTGAAAAAAGGCAATAATGATGAGCTGCTGGATGAAATCCTTAGCATCAGCGTAAAGGAAGACCTTGCAGATTTCCAGGAAGGATACTGGGTAGACCACTGGCTTTACAACACTGATTTACTGGAAAGATATCTTTCTGTCTATCCCGATAAAGCAGAGGACATCCTTATAAAGGATTCCAGCTACACATATTATGACAACTATGAAGTTGTGGCTCCAAGGCACAAGAAATATGTGCTTACCGAAAACGGCGTAAGGCAGTTCCATGCAGTTACAAAAGTTGAGGAAAAAGAAAGGCTGATTAAGGAGCGTACTTTACATCCTTTCAAGGTAAGAACCCAAAAGGGCAAGGGAGAGGTGTACAACTGCAACCTTCTTTCCAAAATTGTTGTACTGATTCTTAATAAAATTGCTTCTCTTGACCCCGAGGGTGTGGGCATTGAAATGGAGGCCAATAAGCCCGGATGGTGTGATGCTTTAAATGGCCTTCCCGGAATTCTTGGCTCATCAATCAATGAAAGCGCTGCTGTAAAAAGGCTTGCGTTGCTTGTTAAGGACACCATCGTGAAGAACCGAATTGATGCAAAAGTTAAGCTTCCTGAAGAGGCACTGAGGTTTTTCAATGAAGTTAACAGGCTTTTATCTTCTGATGTTGAGCCCTTTGAGTACTGGGACAAAAGCTATACAGCCAAGGAAGCCTATAGGGAAGAGACCTTATTCGGTATTTCAGGTAATGAAGGCGAACTAGACATCAATACAGTGTTAAGCTTTTTGGACAATGTTGTGAAAAAGGTGGACAAAGGGCTTGAAAAGGCATTAAATAAGCTGGATGGAGTCTATTACACGTATTTTATCAATGAAGTAACCGAGTATGAGCTTCTTAAGGACGAAAAGGGCAATGAATTAAAGGATAAATACGGATATACCTTTGTGAAGGCACTAAAATTCAGGCAAAGACCCATACCATACTTCCTGGAGGGACCAGTTCACGTCCTCAGGATGGAAAAGGATATCAATAAGGCCCGCAGCCTTTATGAGGCCATAAAGAAAACCGGCCTTTATGATGAAAAGCTTAAAATGTACAAGGTAAATGACAATATCATGGATGAGACTAAGGAAATTGGCCGGCAAAACATCTTCCCAAGAGGATGGCTTGAAAATGAGGCAGTATTCCTGCACATGGAATATAAGTACTTTTTGGAGCTTTTAAGAAGCGGGTTGTATGATGAATTTTTCCAGTGCATCAAAGAAGCCCTGATTCCGTTCCTGGATGCAGAAGTTTACGGAAGAAGCATTCTTGAGAATTCCTCATTTATTGCAAGTACGGTACATCCCGACAGTAAAATTCATGGCACGGGCTTTGTTTCAAGGCTTACGGGGGCATCAGCAGAATTCCTCAATATGTGGCTTATTATGACCTGCGGAAAAGAGCCTTTCATTCTGAATGAAAGCGGGGAATTATGCATAAAGCTTTCACCCGTCATCCCTGAATGGTTATTTACCAAAGAGCCATCCGGAACGACAATTTACCGTGACATGAAGACATATGATATTGAGCTTCCTGCCAATACCTTTGCCTTTAACTTCCTGGGAAGCATCCTAACTGTTTACCATAACCCCGAAAGGAAGAACACTTATGGAGAAGGAAGGGCAGAAATTCAGCGCATTGAAATCCATGAGAAGGGCAAAGTGACAACAATAAACGGCAATATAGTACCAATGCCATACGCAGAGAGGATAAGGGAAGGGCTTGTGGAAAGACTTGATATCCACCTTGCCTGAGACAATGGACGCAAAGGAGTAATGGGATCATGAGCAGTAAAATTATCTCCTATGACAGAAATGGTTTCATAATCAACGGTAAGAGAGAATTCTTAATAGGCGGAGAATTTCATTATTTCAGAGTACCTTCAGCCCTTTGGGAAGATAGGCTTAAGAAAATGAAAAGCCTTGGGGCAAATCTCATTTCGGTCTATGTTCCCTGGAGCATGCATGAGCCACGTGAAGGAGAGGTCAGATGGTCAGGAGATTATGACCTTGACAGATTTCTTTCCCTTTGTGAAAAGTATGAATTATATGTCCTTATAAAGCCAGGCCCCTATGTATGTGCAGAGCTTGATTTCGGAGGACATCCCGACTGGCTTATAGGCAAGATTGCCAAAAAGGAAATTCGGTTAAGAATGCTGGATGAAGGCTACTTAAAGCTTTGCAAACGCTGGTACAGTATGGTCAATGAGATAATAAAACCCCACCTTATTACCAACGGGGGCCGGATTATTGCTATTCAAATTGAAAATGAATATGACCATCTCATTGAATATGGCGAAGAAACCATTACAAAAGAAGATGCCATAAACTATTTCCTCTTCCTTAAAGAAGCCATGGAAGAGCTGGGAATCGATATTCCCAAATTCGCCAATGAAGCTGCCTTTTTAAGGGGAAGGGATATCATAGATACCCGTACATATTATCCCAATATCCCGGGACTGTGGATGAATGAATATGACCTCTTTGAAGGCAAAATCATTGAATCCAGAAGAAGCCAGTCCACTTGCCCCGTAATGATACTTGAACTTCAGGCAGGATGGTTTGCCCAGATTGGCGTGCCCATATATGAGCCTGATTTAAAGGTGGTTGAAGGGGTTTCCAAGAGCGTACTTATTCACGGAGCTTCCATACTGAATTACTACATGATGGTGGGAGGAACTACCTTCCCCTTTATGGGAGCAAGAGGGGACATAGTTTTCTTAGGAGGCCTCGGAAATATAACCAGCTATGATTTTGGCGGCGCTCCCATAAGAGAATGGGGAGAACTCCATAAGGATAAGTATTACTGGATTAAGGGCTTCATAAGATTTGCAAAGGAGTTTTCACATATAATTCTCAACGGCGATGACAAATCCTATGTACGCCTAACTTCAGGAGGAGAGGATATTGCCGTTATAGGCACCAACGGCGCATTCCTTGACCATACCCTGGATAAATCGGATGAGAATTTTGATGTTTATGAGCAGGGCAATGAAGAAGGCAGGTTCTTCTTTATCAGAAACCTTGAAGATGATGATAAAGACCTTACTATAAGCGTATCCAGTGCCATTGCCGGAAAAGAGCTTGTATTTAAAACAAAGGTTCTCTCCAATGAAACGAGGATGCTGCCCATAAACTTCAAAATAACTGGCACAGATCTTGTTCTGGGTTATTCCACATCGGAAGTTTTATTGTCCCATAAGTATGAGAGAGGTACTGCCTTTGTCCTTGCGGGCAAAAAGGAAATAGCAGGAGAAGTTACTATCAATGCAGATTTTAAGGATATAAAAGTCATAAAGGGCCAGGTTGAGGTATATGGCCATGAATGGGGAAGCCTTATTAAATATGAGCACTCCGATGTTGCAATAGTTAAGGTTAAGGACGTGTATTTATTCATTATAGAAAACCATCTTATAGGAAGGGTTGAAGAACTGAATTCGGGTCTTTTGATTCATTCTTCCTACTATATTGAAGGTATTGAAGAAAAGAATGGGGAAATCCATCTTAATATGCAGATTAAAGAAGACAGCAACAATAAGTTCAGGGTATTCCCGATGACAAATGCTTTTAAACCCTCCCGTCTTGTTGTGGACGATAAAGTTGTGGAATTTTCATGTAGCAGCACCGGACTCTATGAAGCAGAGTTTAAAGAAGGAACGGTCAAAGACAGGCCGTACTTTAAGTGGGTGTCTGACTGGAAGTATTCATCGGATTCTGAAGAAGTTTCTGAAAGCTTCGACCATTCCGGTTGGACTAAGCTTGAAAGGCCCATTTCCCTTGAAGAGGCCGGATTTATTGAACATGGCTATTATTGGTACAGAACAACGTTCGAGCTTGAAAAAGAGCCCGGTATGATATTCATGGACTACAAGCACAATGATACCGACAGAATGTTTATTTACATCAATGGTAAGCTCATCTATAAGAGCCATAACAGAAAGATAAAACAGAAGGATATAACAGCTGCTCTTAAAAAGGGAACAAATACAATGGCCATTCTTTACGCCAATGAATTCCACAACAAATCCCATCCCCATGAGGGCGATATTGTTAAATTCAGCGGTATTATGAATCCCTTTGAGCTTTACGGCACATATAAGGACAACGGGAAGATGAAGCTTACAATTGGCACCTTCTATGTAAAACAGGGGCTTAAGGGTATCAACCAGGGTTATCACACATGGGAGTATGATGATTCGGCATGGCATTCAGTACCTGCCGCCAGAAAAATTGTGGCAGCTCCTGAAATGGGACACATTGTATGGTTCAGAAGACGCTTCAGATATGATATTGGGGATAAAATCAGCGCTCCAATTCATTTAAAAATCCAGGAGGCTGATCAGCGACTTACAGTGTATGTCAACGGAAAACCCGTCGCTCGCTATGATATACTTGGACCCCAGAAGGAGTTTTACATTCCTGAATCCTACTTAAAGCCGGGAGAAGACAATGTTATTTCCATAATTCTTGAGTGCCCAGCCTTCTATGACGAGCTTCAGAGTGGATTCAGAAGAGGCTATATGATTGACCCCGAAATAGCGCAAATTTATGTTTCTAAGGAAGTTAAAGGACAGATTTTATAATTCTGAGTTAATTAGAGAGAGGCTGCTTTTGGCAGCCTCTTTTTTTGTGCCTGAAAGTCAATAGATTTTAATTTGGAGGGACAGAATAAAATAATGAACACAAATACAAGTTCTTTCATAATATTATACCTATAAATTTATGTGTATATGAGAATTTGCACATGTATAAAAGACCAACAAGACATGCTGATGCAAAAAATGGATCCCAAACGTTGGCAAATAGGTGGGTTTTATAGGATAATATAGATAAAACAAAGGTAAGGAGCTAAGAAGAACTATGAATGACAGAATAGTTTCAGTTAACTTAAATGGACAGGATATAAAAGTACAGCAGGGAACCACCATAGAAGAACTTGTAAAGGGGAAAAGGGGAAAAAAGGATTCTTTAATTGTGGGCGCACTTGTAAACAATGAATTGAAGGAGTTAACCTTCCCTATAACCAACGAATGCTCCGTAAGCTTTGTGGATATGACAAGCGAAGATGGAATCAGAATTTACCAAAGAAGCTTAATGTTCATCTTATTTAAGGCCATAAATGACCTGTACCCGGATAAAGAGGTTCAGATACGGCATTCGGTAAGCCGGGGCCTGTTTTTTGAGGTTCTGGATTATAAGGTAACCGATTCTGAGATTGAAAAAATTGATAAAAGAATGAGGGAACTGGTTAAAGAAGATAAGAAATTCATAAAAGTAATTGTTCCCATGGAAGAAGCAAAGGATATATTCCTGAAACAGGGAAGAGAGGACAGAATCCGTGCCATAGAACATAGGGAAAAGGACTATGTTACCCTGTATAAATTGGATGATTATATGGATTATTTCTATGGCTATATGGTACCCAGTTCAGGATATCTCACATTGTTCAGACTTGAAGCTCACAACGGAGGTATTGTCCTGATGTCGCCCAAAAAGGAAAATCCAAATGTACTGGCAGACGTGCCTGTTCCGGAAAAGCTTTTTGGTATATTCAGCGAGTACAGCGACTGGCTTAATATACTCGGTGTAGAGGACGTGGGCAAACTCAATGATGTGGTGAAATCAGGCAGGATAGGTGAGCTTGTGCTTGTTGCCGAAGCTCTTCACGAGAAAAAGATTGCCAGCATTGCCGATATGATAAAAAACAGCCAGCCTGAAAAAAAGGTTATATTAATTGCCGGACCTTCTTCCTCTGGCAAAACCACCTTTGCCCAAAGGCTTTCTGTCCAGCTTCGGGTTAACGGGCTTATTCCAATGACAATATCTGTTGATGATTATTTTGTTGATAAAACAAGAACCCCACTGGACGAGGAAGGAAAGCCCGATTATGAAGCTTTGGAAACTGTTGATCTGGAGCTCTTTAACAAGGACTTGAATACCCTTATTGAAGGCGGTGAAGTGGAGCTTCCCAAATTTAACTTCATAACAGGAATGAGGGAGAGGAGCGGAAAGAAAATAAGGCTGAAAGAGGGCCATGTACTTCTCATAGAAGGCATTCATGCACTGAATCCGCGGCTTACCTCAGAGGTTAAGGCAGAAAACAAATTCAAGATATATATAAGCGCAATTACCTCAATGCGCATTGATATGCATAACCGCATACCTACTACGGATCTAAGACTCTTAAGAAGAATTGTAAGGGATCATCAGTACCGCGGAACCTCGGCACCCAGAACCATTGATATGTGGCCAAGTGTAAGAAAGGGCGAGGAGCGCAATATCTTCCCCTTCCAGGAGGAAGCTGACGTAATGTTTAACTCCTCTCTCATTTACGAACTTGCCATGATAAAGCCTCTGGCAATGCCACTGTTAAAGGAAATAACCCAGGATATGCCCCAGTATGCGGAAGCCCGAAGGCTTATAGAATTTTTAGGCTATTTCCTTACAGCGCCCAGTGATATGGTTCCCTTCAATTCAATATTAAGAGAGTTTATCGGCGGATCTGTATTTGAACACTAAGAATACTTAAGATGACGGACTTATGAATTGACACCGAGGTGCAGTATGAAGGACTTAAGAATATTTGCCACGGCTACTTTCGGGGTAGAATCCGTGGTTGCAAGAGAAATAAAACATTTAGGATACGAAGATACACATACCGATAATGGACGGGTCTACTTTAACGGCGATTTTGAGGCCCTTTGCCGTGCAAACCTTTGGCTAAGATGCGCAGAAAGAGTTTTTGTACTGATAGGCGAATTTGATGCCGTTACATTTGACGAGCTTTTTGAGGGAACCAAAGCCCTTCCCTGGGAGGATTGGCTTCCTAAGGATGCGGAATTTCCGGTAACGGGTGGATGTGTCAAATCCACCCTGATGAGTGTTTCTGATTGTCAGTCCATAATAAAGAAGGCTATTGTTGAAAGACTTAAAAAGGTATACAAGCTTGAAGTCTTTCCTGAAACAGGTCCTAAATACCGTATAGATTTTAATATCTTAAAGGATCATGTCACCATTTCCATTGACAGCTCAGGCTCAGGTCTTCACAAACGGGGATACAGAAGCCTTGGGTATGCCGCACCGATAAAAGAGACATTGGCAAGCGCCATACTTATGATAAGCAGGTGGACACCTGGAAGGCATCTGATTGACCCATTCTGCGGCTCAGGCACCATACCCATTGAGGCTGCTCTTATGGCAATGAATAAGGCGCCGGGGCTTGACAGGGATTTTGACTGCATGGAATGGCCCAATATACCCAAGGAAGTATGGTACAGGGCATTAAATGAGGCAAGGGACCTTATAAAGCCTGTAAATGACATATATATACATGGTTACGACATTAACCCTGAGGCTATCAGTATGGCCAATTATCATGCAAAGCAAGCAGGAGTTGCAAATTGCCTGCACCTGCAGACAAGGGATGTAAGAGATTTATCATCCAAAGCCAAATATGGTTTTATTGTGACAAATCCGCCCTATGGTCAAAGAATAGGGGAAAAAAGAGAAAATGCAAGGCTTTATCAAGATATGGGAAAGGTATTTTCAAAACTTTCCACCTGGTCATATTACATCATAAATGCTGACCCGGAATTTGAAAAACATTTTGGCCGGAAAGCAGATAAAAACAGAAAATTGTTCAATGGCGGGCTTTTATGCTACCTTTATCAGTATTTTGGGCCAAAGCCGCCTAAAGAAGAAATAAAACTTGATAAATCCTAATTAAGATAAACATGTATCCGGCTTTATTCTACACTCTACGGATTAACTCAATGGATTTTCAGGCTGTATTCTGATAATTGGTTGAGTAAAACACTTCAAAATATTTGAGGGAAGATAATTTGAAATTATCTTCCCTCAACTTTTTAACTAAATATCTTAGACTTTTTAATTAATTGCTCCAATTTATAAATATCACTAACTTTTAGCTCAAACTTATTGGCTTATAGGCTCAATTAATCCCAGCTATTAGGGTCGTTGCCCCAGTCAACGTTGTCCCAGTTCTGTTCGGAAATTGGGTCACCTATATCCTCATTTAAGGGATTGTTCAGTATTCCGCCATAGGGACTCTGGGTGGCAAAGGGATCAGGAACATCAGAATTACCTGTCTGCGAGTTGCCTATCTGGGGGAAACTTGAGAAAAAGTCCTGATATATAGGCGGAATTAAAGTTCCTGCGTTATGGACGGTACAATATTCTCCTTCAGGAATTTCATACACAAAATCCAAAGGATAACCCGAGTTGGGGAACTTGGGCGTATACTGAACAGGCCTTTTTATTCCTACTATTTCCTTAACGGTGCTGCCAGGACAGTATTCGGTTGCAAGCAAGTATCTTCCGTGAGCGTCTTTGCTTGCGGTACATACCTGAGCAGATACGTGAACCTTGCAGGTATCGCTGTATGCAGGCTCTGTTCCTTCAATAAAATACTCTTCACGAACTCTGCTTCCTCGTGGGTCATGCTTGCATAAGTCAGTTGCAACTTTGCCTGAGTCAATGCAGATATTGCGCTTTACTATATTGGGCGGAGTGGTTTCAAAGAAGGGAACTGGCTCAAGTCCCTCATGAATTCTTGTCATTACATCATTCCAAATCTTTAGGGCAACATTGTATTCTTCGGACATGAGGGTAACGTTCTTATCATAGCCATACCAGCTCACACCAATATAATATGGAGTAAAGCCTGCAAACCACTTGTCTTTGTTCTTGTCGGATGTTCCGGTTTTACCTGCCGATGGTATTGTGATAGTTTTGCCGTCAGCATTCTTATACTTTATAGTACCGTAGCCCGATGCGGTTCCTCTTTTTACAACGTCCTCCATCATACTGTTCATTATAAATACTGTCTGTTCTGAGAATACCTGTGTTCTTTCGGGCTTGGTTGAAAGAATAACATTTCCGTCATTATCCTTTACCTCGGTAAAGAATATAGGCTTCGAATATACACCTTTATTGGCAAAGACAGTATATGCGCTCGCCATTTCAAGAGGAGTCATACCCTCATTGAAACCGCCCATTGCAATAGACAGATATTTTTCGTTGGTTCTGTCCAAACCAAGCTTTTTAAGATAATTAAGGCCATTATCTATACCTACATAATCCTTTAAAAGCAATGTGGCAACAACGTTTCTGGAGCGGTAAAGACCCTCTCTCACACCTGTAAGTCCATAGTTCTGGTTTTCAACATTTTTGGGCCATTCCTGCTCAGGTTTGTCATTCAAAAGATACTGCTTTACGTCGTCAACAACAGTTGCGGCGGTAATTTTTCTGGAATCAATTCCAGGACCGTATACCAGGAGCGGCTTAATGGACGAACCAGGGGAACGTCTTGCCTGAGTTGCGCGGTTAAATACGCTTCCTTTCTTTTCGCCGCGTCCGCCGTAAATTCCGCGGACATTTCCGGCATAATCCACCACTGCCATTGCAGCCTGGGGTTCTTCATCAGCGTATTTATTTTTGAAGTCAAAATATTGAGGATCATTAAATACAGCAGTAAGTGCATCCTGAACCTTGGGATCCATGGTGGTATAAATATGGAGTCCCGAATTGTAGATAATATCCAGCGCAGCCACTTCGGTATAGCCGTAGGTCTTCATTAACTGCTCTTTTACGCTTTTAATGGCTTCATCGACGAAATATGACTGATTGCTGGTCTGCATAACTTTTCCGGCTTCAGGGTTATATTTAAAGTTAATTTCCTCGTTTACAGCTTCTTCGTATTCGCTCTGGGATATCATGCCCTGTTCCAGCATAAGACCCAGAATCATTTTTGTTCTGTTAAGGTTTGCTTCTATTTTTTCGTCATCTATGGGCATATACTTGTTGGGCCAGTTGGTTATTCCGGCAAGGCTTGCGCATTCGGCCAGTGAAAGGTCTCTTACGTCCTTTCCGTAGTAACCCTTGGCCGCTGTCTCAATTCCGTAGAAGGTGCCGCCCATGGGTACATTATTGAGGTAATAGGTAAGTATTTCTTTCTTGGTAAGAACCTTTTCCAACTCCATTGCCTGCCACTGCTCCTGGAGCTTTCGTGTTACAGTTACCTGATCCTTTTTTGTCAGGTTTTTAATAAGCTGCTGGGTTATTGTACTTCCGCCGTGAATATCGACATCGGCTCCCAACAATTTTTTAACATAGTTGAATACAGCGCTGCTTATTCTCATAAAATCGACGCCTTCGTGCTCAAAAAAGCGCTTGTCCTCAACAGCGATATAGGCGTTAATCAGCATTTTGGGAATTTCATCATAATTAATCCAAACCCTGTTTTCTTCCTTTTTAAGCTCAGCAATGACGTTGCCTTCGATATCATAAACATAGGAATTGAAGCCCATGCTTTTGAAAAGCTTTGGATCCAGCATGGGAGTAGTTTTTACAATACCGTAGACGCCGCCGCTTGCAAGGCCAGCCAGCGCGCTGCCTGCAATGAAAAGAAATACAAAGGCAAGTATCACTACCAGAAGTAAAGATTTAAGTATAATCCTCACAGGATTAATGTCTTTGGTTGTGTCTTTATTTCTGTCTTTTTTCATAGAAGATGCATTAGACTTATTATGACTTTTGCTTCTTCCGGTTATATCACTCATAAAGTACCTCCCAATTAATCAATTGCTCCCACGCATATTTCGTTGAAAATTACTTGTAAAATGCCCATACCACTAATAACCGGACAATGCGCAAAATATGAAGCATACATTTTATTATAGCACAAAACATAAATACTTAATATTTTTTCCCTGAAACCCTGCATAAACCTTGCTTATATCAATAAATGCCTTTGTAACTAAAGATATAGGGCAGAGGCTTTTTAGCAACCACAAAAAAGTATTCTTACCGTATTAAGCTGAACATATAAGCTGAAATTATTTCAGTGTCAAAGCGGCAATTTATTTCAATTCAATTAATATAATAAATGTGCGGTTAAATATGCTTATTTGCTGTATTGCCTTTGTATTTAATATTATTTGCTTCAACAATGGATAAATATAGTTCCGGCTAAATAAATGCGCTGCCTGGGTCGGTTGACATTCTGGCTTAAGAGTGCTATTTTATGTTAATATATTTGAGTAATTTATATTTCATTAATTTATAATTTATACTGGTATAATAAGCCTGGTATAACAAACTTTAATTATAATGATAACGGTAAGCGAAAGGAAGAAAAGCATGAGTACCAATGTTTTTGACACCTTGAAAGAAAGGGGTTTTATTGCCCAGGTTACCCACGAGGATAAGGTCAGAGAGCTTCTTGGAAAAGAGAAAGTAACCTTCTATATAGGCTTTGACCCTACTGCTGACAGTCTCCATGTTGGACATATGCTTCAGCTCATTGTAATGAGCCATATGCAAAAGGCGGGGCATAAACCTATAGCCCTTATCGGCGGAGGTACGGCAATGGTTGGGGATCCTTCGGGCCGTACCGATATGAGAAAAATGCTTACCAGGGAAGAAATAGCCTACAACGGTTCCCGTTTCCGTGAGCAGATGAAAAGGCTTGTAGACTTTAGTGATGGAAAAGCCATAATGGTTGACAATGGGGACTGGCTTTTGGAGCTCAACTATGTATCCTTCCTGAGGGATATAGGAGTACACTTTACCGTAAATAGGATGCTTGCTGCGGAATGCTTCAAGAGCAGAATGGAAAAGGGCCTTTCATTTATTGAATTCAACTACATGCTGATGCAGAGCTATGACTTTTTAAAGCTTTATAAGGATTATGGCTGCAAACTGGAGCTGGGCGGCGACGACCAGTGGAGCAATATTCTTGGTGGTATTGATCTTATCCGCCGTGTAGAAGGTGCCGAGGCTTATGGAATGACCTTTACACTTCTTACAACCAGCGAAGGCAAGAAAATGGGCAAGACTGAAAAAGGCGCAGTATGGCTTGATCCCAACAAAACAACTCCGTATGACTTCTACCAGTATTGGAGAAACATAGATGACGCAGATGTTATTAAGTGCTTAAAATTGCTGACATTCCTCCCCTTAAGCCAGATAGAGGAAATGGCCACCTGGAAGGATGCACGCATAAATGAGGCTAAAAAAATCCTTGCCTATGAAGTTACAAAGCTTGTTCATGGCGAGGAAGAGGCAGAAAAAGCAAAGAGTGCGTCAGAAGCTCTCTTTGGCGGAGGCGGTTCAACAGAGAATATGCCCACTGCCAAAATAAAAGCTTCAGAAGTGGAAAATGGCATTCATGTTCTGGAACTGCTTGCCGGTACCGGAATTCTTCCTTCAAAGAGCGAAGGAAAGCGCCTCATACATCAGGGCGGACTCACAGTAAACAATGAAAAAGTTGAGTCCATAGACAGGGTAATAACAAAGGCCGACTTTAAAGACGGTGAGATGATTATCCGCAGGGGCAAAAAATCCTATCACAGAATAGTAATTGAGGAATAATGGATATTGGATGATTGGGGATATGTTTTTTACCTTATCCCCAATCCCTTAAAAAAACATCCAAAAGGTTATAAAAAAATATCTTGACCAGGAATGGCTTTATCAGTATAATAGATTATGCGTTTCAGAAAGCGATACGTTCCTCAATAGCTCAGTCGGTAGAGCATGCGGCTGTTAACCGCAGGGTCGTTGGTTCGAGTCCAACTTGAGGAGCCATATTAAGGGCCTTTAGCTCAGTTGGTTAGAGCAACCGGCTCATAACCGGTTGGTCCGGGGTTCGAGTCCCTGAAGGCCCACCATATAAAAAATAAAAGATGATTGCATTGTCAATCATCTTTTTTTATAATTTCCATAACCATACTAACAATAGAATCATGGATTCTGAATGCAGGGTCTTTTTTAACGGAGATGACAATATGCTCAAAGGAAGGCTAAAACTTTTATATGATATGATTCCGCCCTGCCATATCCTTTCAGATATAGGTACCGACCACGCACTGCTTCCCGCTTACGCACTGATGACGGGAAAATGCAAAAAAGCCATTGCAAGTGACATTAATAAAGGGCCGTTGGAAAGAGCTCAGCGCACACTAATGCAATTCGGCCTTGAGAACAGCATGGAGCTAAGGCTGGGAAACGGGCTTAAACCCATATCGGAGGATGAGGCTGATTGCATAGTAATTGCAGGCATGGGAGGACATCTTATAACCGAGATTCTCCTGGATTCCTTAAATGTTGCAAAGCGCGCAAAGAATATCATAATTCAGCCCATGACCAAGCAGGAAATAGTGAGGCCTTTTTTATGGAGGCATGGATTTGAAATACTGGATGAGGACTTGGTCAGGGAGGACAATAAAATTTATCAGGCATTAAGGATACGCTATACGGGAGTGGTTCGGGAAAACTGGAGCCATATCAATGAGGTCATAGGTGAAATTCTTGTTAAGAAAAATAATCCCCTTGTTTTGGACTGGGTCAGAGAGCACAGAAACAGACAGGCCAATGTAGTTAAAGGGCTTATGTCTGCAAAAGAGCCTGATAAATCTTTAGAAAAAGAAAGTGAACTTCTTAAAGAAATGGAACTTATGCTAAAAGAACTTGAGAACAGGGAGGAACCATGAAATTAGGGGATATAATTTCATTTATAGAGAAAAAGGCACCGTTAAATCTACAGGAAGCATATGACAACAGCGGCTTAATTCTGGGAAGCCCTGCGGACGAAATATCAAAAGTCTTGGTATGCCTTGATGCGGATGAAGGGGCTTTGGAATATGCCATTCAAAATAATTGCCAGCTTATTTTGTCCCATCATCCGGCAGTATTCAGAGCCATAAAGGTGTTCACCGGTGAAATTCGCGAAGCAAGGCTTATAACAAAGGCAATCAGGCACAACATAGCTATTTACAGCGCCCATACAAATTTTGATTCGGCTTTGGGCGGTCTTACAGATTCTCTGTGTGAAATGTTAGGATTGCAGGACTACAGGGTTCTGAAAAGTACATCCATGCCTGATGCATCCGGGCATGGCAGGTATGGAACAATACCAAGGCTTAAGGGAGAGGAATTTCTGGATTTATTGGTAAAGAGGCTTGAACTTAAGGCTCTCAGGCTCGTGGGACAAATGCCGCAATGGGTATCAAAGGTTGCGGTATTTAATGGAGCGTATGATGGTGACATACTTTCAGAGCTTGTAAAAATTAAGCCCGACGCATTTATAACCGGGGATTTAAAATACCATGATGCTCAAATGCTTTCGGTCAATAATATTTTTACAATTGATGCGGGTCATTACGGCACAGAGAAGCATTTTGTAGACCAAATGACTACACTTCTTGAAAATAATTTCCCTGAAATTACTGTCTTGGGATATAAGGGAGAGGATGTATTCAGCTATTTTGTGTCGGCGAATAATTAATAGGTACCCCAGAAGCCAGCACTGTGATAAAATTATAAATAATTTCCAGTATTAAGCCAAAGGTGCAATATATACCTTTTGGCATATGGAGGAGCATATGAAGTATTTATTTAAAAATGCGCTGACAGTTACAATGGATCAGGAAATGAAGGTTCTAAAAAATATTGATGTGCTTGTTGAAAACGACAGAATAAAAGCTCTTGGCTCCATAAAGCCTGAAGAATGCGAAAATGCTGTCGAGATAGATTGTACAAAAAAAATACTTATGCCCGGCCTTATAAATGGACACACCCATGTACCCATGACACTTTTAAGAAACTACGCTGATGACATGAACCTTCAGACCTGGCTGTTCGACTATATTTTCCCCGCTGAGGACAAATTGACAGGCGAAGATGTTTATTGGGGAACCATGCTGGGCATTATGGAAATGCTGGCAACAGGAACCACTTGTTTTATAGATATGTATTTTTATATGGACCACATGGCAAAAGCTGTGGAAGATTCAGGCATCAGAGCCCAGCTTTCAAGAGGAATGACTTCCAATGAAAAAGGGCCTGATTTTTCCCAGAATAAGAGCCTGAATGAATGCATAGACTTCTACCTTAAATGGAATGGTGCGGCAGATGGCAGAATTATGGGCGCATTTGCTCCTCATGCGATATACACTTGTTCTCCTGAATATATCAGAGCCATCCGTGATGCGGCAGAAAAATACGGAGCGCCAATCCATATTCACCTAGATGAAACAAGGGTTGAACACCAGGATTCCCTTAAGAATTTCGGAAAAACTCCGGCAAAGCATCTTTATGACCTTGGCGTTTTTGACCTTAAGACCATTGCGGCACATTGCGTATGGATAGATGATGAGGATATTGAGCTTCTAAAGGAAAAGGACGTAACAATAGCCCATAACCCGGGAAGCAATTTAAAGCTTGCAAGCGGAATAGCCCCCATACCCAAGGTTATGGATTCCGGCATCAACATAATCCTGGGTACAGATGGAGCATCAAGCAATAATAATCTGGACATGTTTGAGGAAATAAACCTGGCATCTCTTATTCATAAGGGCGCAAATCTGGATCCACTGTTAATAAACGCAGGAGAAGCATTGAAAATGGCTACGGTCAACGGAGGCAAGGCTCTTGGAAGGGAAGACCTTGGAGTAATTAAGGAGGGCTTCAAGGCAGACCTTATTCTCATTGACGTTGATAAGGTACACTCAAAACCACTCCACAACCCGGTCTCAGCTCTTGCCTATTCCATAAAAGGGTCCGATGTCTGCCTTGCCATGGTTGACGGCAGGATACTCTATGAAAATGGTGAATTTAAAACCATTGACAAGGAAAAGGTGCTTTATAACATAGAAAAGATATGTGACAGGATATTTTAATCAGATATTTCTGATTCTGGAGCCTTCGGGGAAGCAACAATGGTATTGTAATTTGTATAAATAACCATACCAGGCTTTGCACCCGAGGGCTTCTTTACATTCCTGACAAAAGTGTAGTCAACCTCAATTTTGCTTGTATTGCGTGCCTTGCTGAACCAGGCGGCATATTGGGCGGCTTCAAGCAAGGTATTTGGCGGAACCTCTTTTCCTTCGGTTCTTATAACCACATGGGAGCCGGGAACATTTTTGGTATGAAGCCATATATCCTCATGACGAGCCATTTTCAATGTCAGCTTGTCATTTTCCTTATTGCTTCTGCCAATGAGTATTTCAAATCCGTCGGATGATACGATCTTTAAAGGCGCGACAGGGGAAGGGGCAACCTTTTTTCCCTTTGTCATGGGCTGCTTTGCATAACCCTGTTCATAAAGCTCAAGCCTGATTTCATTGAGCTGCGTGGTATTCTCAGCGTTTTCTATGGCATAAAGAACGCTTTCAAGATAGGCAATTTCCTGCTTTAATGCCTCTATCTCCTTTCCTGAATAAACAAAGGCTGTTTTGGCTTTATTGTATTTCTTAAAATAATTTTTAGCGTTTTCCTGAGGGCTCTTGTTTTTATCAAGGGGGATTTCAATGGATTGCCCGTCCGGGTCATAGTAATTTACAACCAAAGCCTTTTCCATACCTTTTGATAAGGCATAGATGTTTGCGGTGATGAGCTCTCCAAAGAGCCTGTATTTTTCGTAATCCTTGCTCTCCTCATAGGTATTGAGATTTATATCAAGCCTTTTTTCGCACTTCTCAAGATGCTTTTCAACAAGGCTTTTAAGGTCCCGGGCACGCTGATTGTTAAATTCCCGAGAATACTTCTGGCTGAAGAAGGAGTCAATGGCCTGGCTTAAAAGCGTGAAGCTTTCGGCTGAATTGTATTGCTTTAGGGTCACGCAGTGATAGTCAACGGGTTTATTGGTACCTTCCTCATAAACAATAACAGGAGTCGGACCGTTGGTTTCAAGGCTTACCATCATTTTTTCTATTTCATTTATTAACCTTTCGGTTTCCTGAACTGTCAGTTCACTTGCAGGCTTTGTATCGTCAATTCCGACCCTGTACACTAATTCTCTGCATAGGGTAGGAGAAAATCCCTTAAGCCTGTCCAGAAGAAAGGATTCTGTTTTTCTTCCGCAGGAAGGCGCTTCTCTTCTAAGTGCATCAAAGGTTCTGCTATCGGTTGGATCAAGCTTTTCCTGGGCAGGGGGCAAAATATATGTTCTCGCCGGAAGCACTTCCCTTACCCGGTTCACTTCAAAGCCCACATGCTTTATGGAATCGATGATTTTATCGCTGCTGTTCAAAAGAATTATATTGCTGTGGCGGCCCATTACTTCAATAACAAGTTTTTTTGAAGAAAGATCCCCCAATTCATCCATGACTTCGGCTTCCATGGTTATTATCCTTTCAAGGCCGTTCGTATAGAAGCCCTTGATAATTCCTCCCATAAGATGCTTTCTTAACAGCATGCAAAAAACAGGCGGGGTATCCGGGTTTTCAAACTGTTTTTCCGTCAGGTGTATTCTTGATGATGCCGCGTTGCTGGTAAGAAATAGCCTGTGATTTTCACCATTGGCTCTTACCTGAATAACAACGGCTTCTTTGTCAAGCTGATGGATTTTGCTTATGCGGCCTCCTTTAAGTATTGAATCAAGTTCTTTGGCAATATATTTTGCAAATATGCCGTCAAATGGCATAGAATCACCTCATATTATCCGTAATAGAAACATTCTATCAGAGAAATTATTTCAGAAATCTTAAAATTATTTTACAAATTCTGCACCAAATGATATAATTACACTTAACCTTTTAAGGCCGTCGTTTTTAAATGGTACAAGAAAGGAGAATATTCTATGTCTTTTAGTAATAATAAGCTAAAAGTCAGTATTCTTGTTATTTCAATTCTTTTATTCCTGCTTATTAATTTGGCATTTACTTTTAGGTAATATTTCCCGATAAAATATATGATTGACTGAATTGCCGTCAAAATATTAACAATAGAACAATTAAAAGTAAAAAAATAATCAGGGGTGTTATCGTGAATTACGGTTATGGAAGACCAAGACCTGCTGCAACCGCAGTAAGCCGCACGCCGGCGGTACTTCTGTTTTTGGCAGTATTATTGTTTATTGCCGCGGATCTTATCATGAAACTCGGATTTAATTGGGTTGATTATGTATTGGTTACAGTTATAGCTCTCTTTGGATTCAAGGGCTATTTAAAAGGACTTGTAAACACAGTCTTCAGCTTGGGCGGCTATATAATAGGTCTTGTATGCGCACTCATTTTCTCTCCGAAACTTGCTCTGCTGGCAATGGAAAAAACAACCCTGGGCAAGATTATGGGAGACAGAATCAATGATTTTATTCCTGCGCTGTCAACCATAAGTGCCGTAAAAATAAACAATACACAAAATGCGCTGGATTATATACAAAATACCCCTGAGCTTTATGGCGCATTGACTGAAAATCCTAATTACAGGCAGATAATATCCATTACATCCATGGCTGCGGATACCAATGCACTGTATGCAAACAATATCCAGACCCTAAATGATGTAATTGTATATTCAGTGCTGAAAATCATTGCTCTTTTCGTATTGTTTGTCGTAGTCAAGCTGATAGTTGTCATTATAGGAAGACTTTTGACTTCTTTCATGGGAACAAGTGCCACACTGGGAACAGCCAACAGGACCGGAGGAATGATAATCGGCCTTGGAACAGGTCTTTTGGTGTGCTATGTAGCATTCATGCTGATTATTCCCATGCTTGGTTCAATTAACATCATAAAAATACCTGAAGCATATGCCCAGTCCAAGGTATTGATATGGTTCGGCGATTTTTTAAAATCCTTAAAGGCATAGGGAATTGCACTTAAAAATATATGGCGATCTCCTAAACACTTATGGTGTATTTGGGACAGCCAGTAATTCAAGATATGAGCGGAAAGCAAAAAAGCTTTCCGCTTAATTTTTTGTCATAAAAGCGTAATGATTTAATGGTTTATTATGGTACTTACAATGCCGATAATCCTTTTAGAGTCTAATGATTGGAGGCATGCGATTTGCGGTTTTTTAAAGCGATTCTTACTGTTGTTCTTATATTTTCCATAACTTTTCTGGCTGTGTGCAGCAGCAGTATGACTTTTGCCGCATCAGGTGCGGAGGAAACAGGAATTATTAAAGGTGTTGTAAAGGAAAACAACCCTTCCTTAGGATATATTACTTTGTATTTTGAGGACGGTTCAGGAACCAGTCCTCAGAACTTTGAAAGACTGGTCTCGTTAAGAAGCTTTACCTACGGGTATGACGTTTATGCTTTAAGAGATGGGATAGAGGTTGAAGCTGAAAGCATTCAGCCGGGAGATCAGGTATTTATAAAGCTTGACAGAGACGGATATATTTCGCAAATAAGCGCCAAAAGCTTTTATAGGCCCGTATATGGAACAATACATGCAAAGTACGCTGCAGGTATTGCTTTAAAGACTGATTTGGGTTCTTTTGTGTATTACCCCGTATCGGCAGCAACTCCCATATATAAAAACGGAAAGCCGGGAAAAATCTCAGATTTGACTCCCGGAGAAAGAGTAAAATTGCTGGTTCAGACAGACGGAGAGAATATCCATATTGCAGCCATAGAACTTGTTAAAACTTCAAATGCCATTTCAGGTATTTTCAGAGGCAGGATTGAATTTTATGATTCCATGAAGGACAGCCTCCTGGTATCCAATGTCCAGGAATTCGTCAACGGCAGGTGGGAAAATACCTCGTATATAGGAATTCAAAGCTTTAAGTATAGCAGTTCCTACAAGAAAAGACCCACAGGAAGAATTTCCGGCAAGGCATATTTTGTAACAAAAGCGGAAGCTGATGGTACTCAGAGAATTATTTCAGCAGCATACAGGCAGGATAACCTGTATGAAACCGTTATTAAGGATAATTTGCTCCATGTTGCCGACGGTGGCTGGCTTGAGCTTGAGAATACTTCGGACATTATCAGATTCAACGGGGATGTCATTGCCGTTAAGGACGGCAAACTCGTTGATATAAGCGCCATTAATGCCCTTGATTCCGTGAAGGTATCTGTCGAAAGCACATTGGGTAAATATTATGCCAACGTGATTGTATGCGACAATACCGTAGCAGGCGGATACACCGTTTACAGGGGACGCATAAAGGAAGTAACCCCCTTAAAGAACATCACTGTTGAGTCCTTTGTAATGTTAAATGGTGTGGCATGGGAATTTGTAAATACACCTAAGACTTTTGACATTGACCTTTCTGCAACCCGTCTTGTCCTTGATAATGGTGTAGGAAACATGCGAACCTTTGGAAAGGATTACGAGGGACAAACGGTATATATTGTGGCCGAGGGAACCCGTATTAAGCTTATTAGCACCGCTCCCTATGCCGAAAGCCCTGTGACCGGAAGAATTGAAAGCCTTATAGGAGGTTCATTTGACAGTCTGGGAAGGCCCGTTTCGGATCCTACCGGAGTAAAACTTACTGAGGTTCTTGTTTACCAGACATCAACCCATAAATGGGTTCAGGATAAGGATATGGAAATTGATATTCCTGTGAACGGTATAGTTCTTAAGAATGGCCAGGTTGGTTCAACATCATTGTTGAAGCCGGGTGACGAAATAAGGGTTATCCGTCATTCTCAGAATAACAACGGTATACTGATTATATGCAACTGAGCATGAAGGAGAGTATGACATGAAGAATAGTTTAAAAAAGATAACAGCTCTGGTACTTATATTTGCGTTCATTGCTTCTCTTCCCTTTGAAGCTCTTGCTGTTGAGGGCAACATGGGATACGAGGGCGGCATTTCAATCATGGTCAAAACCAAAAAGGACGAATACCAGTACAGTGAAATGTGCTTTCTTACAGGAAAGCCCATACTCCTTACAGGAACGCTGACTATAAAGAAGACTGACAAAAACGGTACTATTAATGCAACCTACACATACAGGCTTGAAAATGAAGATTACAACATTGTTTTAAACAGAGTAGTGCTTTACACCACCACCAAGGAGACTAAGCCTAACGGTCAGATTACCGAAGTTACCAAGCTTAGCCGTATGCCTACCGAAGTATACAATATAAATGGTGTAACATACCGCTTAACTGAAGGCGACTTCAGCCGCTCCATACTTACCGACCCCAAGCCGGGCATCAATTATCATGCCGGTGAATTTACCGAAAAGAAGGTATACACAGTAGGAACCGGGGCAAACAACTCCAACAGGGTAACTGTTGAGCTTTCAGGAAAGCTGTATGCCTATGACCAGAACTGGAGCAGTACCCAGACCCAAAAAATCAATGTTATTGTGGAATCCGAAAGCCAGGTAAACGGAGCCAACGTAAAATGGGGAGGTACTGCCGAAATTATAGTTTCAAGCGCTGCCAGGAACCAGTTTATGTATTCCCGCAACGAGCCTAACCTTATAAGTTTTGAGGGAGGATATGTCAAAAAGAGCTGGGACGAATCGGTATTGAATTATGTAGCCAACTTCCCCGAGTTTGACAGCCAGGGAAGACCTACCGATGTTATAAAGACATACAGTGACACCCACAGCCTGAATACTTCCGTGGAATATGAAAGGCTTATGGTGCCTGACTTAAAGCATATAGGCGGATTCTGGGCGGAGGAGCCCATAAGCATACTTTATGCTCTTGAGGTAATACCCGGAAACGGAGCAAATTTTAAAATAGGAAAATATGTAACCCGTGCAGAATTTGTGGCAATGCTCATAAACGCATTAAAGGATATACCGGAGGATCCCAATCTCAAGGTTTCCACCATAGGGGTTAAAAAGACCAATTCCAAAACACCCGAAGTATCACCCTTTAATGACGTAAGCGTTAATCATCCCTATTATGAGCAAATCAAGAAGGCTTACCAGAAGGGCATTACCAGGGGTTCGGGCAACGGCCGATTCAGCCCAAATACTTTAATTACCAAGACAGAGGCTGTAAAAATGATTATATCCGCCTTAGGGCTTGAAAACCTTGCTCCCTATCCTTACACATCTACACCATTTACCGATAACGATCAGATTCCTTCTTATGCCCGCAACGCGGCGGCGGTTGCGGCAAACCTGGGATTGATTATGCCTGACGAATTAGGAAGGTTTAATCCCAATTCAAACATGACCAGCGAGTATACGGCAAAATTATTGTATGACCTTATCTCTTACATGGGTGATGAGCTTATTAAGGATTACCGTGATCGCATGATAGAATTCTGACAGAAGGGGAATGCTCATGAAAAGGACTAAGAGGCTGTTATTTACCGTATTCGTTATTATAACCATTATTGTGGGAAGCATTGGGGTTTCGGCAGAAGAGTATGGCTCGTATTTTGACTCAATGCTTAAATTTATTGATGAAACATATTACAAAGGCATTACCCCTGAAGAAGGCCTGAAAGCAGCTTTAAAAGGCCTTTTTCAAAGCCTCGACCAATATTCCGACTATTACGATGTCAATGAGATGGAGGTTCTTAAAAACAATCTCAGCAGCAATTACTCAGGAATAGGTGCGGCACTTGAAAAAATAGAAGAGGGTATAAAAATAACAAAGATATATGAAGCCTCTCCTGCGGAGAATGCAGGGCTATTGGAAGGAGATATTATTATATCTGTGGACGGAAAGTCCATAAAGAATATGGATGCCGAGTCTGTCGCTGCCATAATCAGGGGAGAGGACGGTACATATGTAAGGCTCACTGTAAAGCGTGACAACCTTACAAGAGAGTTTACCATAAAAAGAGGCAAGGTAACCATAAAAACCGTTCAATATAGAACAGAAATCAAACTGGCCTATATAAAAATAGATTCTTTCAGCAGCAGCACGGCAAGAGAATTTAATGAGGCCATAAATCAGGTCAATAAACATAATATCAGCAAAATTATCCTTGACCTCAGAGGGAATACAGGTGGATATGTGGACGTGGCGGTGGATATTGCCAAAAAGCTCATGCCCGAAGGCATCATCACCACCCTTGTATTTAAATCCGATGAGTTTAGTGATGTGGTATATTACGCCAATGGAAATCATCCCGATTATATCGTAGCTGTCCTGGTTGATGAGCATACTGCAAGCGCATCGGAGATTGTGGCAGGAGCGCTGGAGGATGCAGGAAACGGATTTCTCATAGGACAGAATACATTTGGCAAGGGTATATTCCAAAATATGTTGACAATTCTTACCCCTGAAGCCTATAACAAATACAAGGAGCTGTATGACTCCCCATATGTGACAGAAACTCAATTGCTAAGCCATTATGGCGTTTTCCCTGAAGCTGAGGATATATTGGGTATGGTCAAGCTTACCACCGGCTATTATCTTACGCCAAAGGGAAGGATGATTCACGGAACAGGACTTAAGCCTGCGTTTGAAATCAAAAATCCCACTTATCCCAACGGCATTGATATATCTCAGGTTGGTTATATATCAAGTAATACTCCTTTAGGTATTTCATCTTACGGCAATGATGTGTATAATACAGAAAGGGTCCTAAAGGCACTTGGATACTTTTCATCCACTCCCGACAGGAAGTTTGAATCTGATACATATGAAGCACTTTTAAAATATCAGAAGGACAATAAGCTTGCTGCAACGGGAAAGGTTGATGATAAAACCAGGGAAAGCCTTAATAATGCCATTTTAAAACTTAGAAGAGAGAACGACCTGCAGTATTCAAAAGCTGTTGAGCTTCTGGGGTTGTTCAGGGACTGATGCCATAAATCAGGGATAAGGAGATTCGCATATATAAATGCCAATGACAGAGGAAAGGGAAATGGAAAAGAAAAAAGGTAGGGGCTTTGCCAAGCTGGCTTTGTTTCTGCTTATTGTAGCTATTGTTCTTGGCGTTTCCCTTTATGCTTTTTTAGATATTAATCCAGCCGATGTATTTATCCAGGGGTTTAATACGGTATATAACCGTGCTGTTGAGAAAGGAACACAGGAGCTTACCGAAAAGGAAAAATTAATCCTTTCTTATGCTGATAACGAGCCTTTATCCGTAGCCGCCGTATCAGGAGATCTGGTTGTAGCTGACAAAAGCTCTGTCAGGGTCTTTGATATGGACGGGCGGGAGAAGGCTTATTTTGCCGTTAACCTTAAAAAGCCCTATGTCCAGTCATATAAAAAAGATGTTCTCATAGCTGATTTGGACGGTAACTACATAGGGGTTATAAATGAAGGAATGATGCTTTGGGAGAAGAACTTTGAGGAAGAGATTGTTTATGCAGGTCTTTCGGAAAACTGGGTTCTTCTTATAACCAAAAGCAAAGAATCAGGTTATAAGCGTTCCATAAGAGCCTGGTCAAGAGACGGCCAGGAGGTTTCCATAAGAAACATTTCCAACTATTATCCTTTTGCAGTACACCATTATCCCCAATTTGACAATGCTACCTTTGTGGCAAGCGGCATAGACGCCTCCGGCCTTGAAGTAAACGGCTTTTTTGAATTCCTTGATCCTGCCATGAGTCAGAAAGGAAGCATAAAAGGTGACCAGGAGATATTGGTAAAAGGAGCTTCCCTGAAAAACAACCTTTTATTGTATGGTGAAAAGAGTCTCATTTTAGTGGACAGGCAGCTTAAGACAATCTGGGAAAAGAAGTTCACAGAATCAAGGCTGACCTCGGTTAATGTAATAGACGGAAAGCATCCGATAATTGCAGAGCTGAACATGGAGGCTTATTCAAGGGAGAACCGGAGCGAAACATATCTTAAAATACTTAACGAGGATTCAAGCGAAAGACATAAACTTGTGATAGACGACTTTGTCACCGGCATTGTGACAAAAGGGAGAACAGCCGCAGTCCTTGCGGGGTCTGAAGTGCTGTTTGTAAATGACGACGGCGATATAATGGATACCTTCACTTCAAAGACTGATGTTCTGGATGTATGTCTTGCCAGTAACGATTTGGCATACATAGTTACATCCGGCGGAATAATTCGCGTGAACGTAAAGGTCAGCCATAAATTTCTGGGAATATTTTAAGACATAGTTTAATACTCAGATTAAATAACTTTAATTGCTTTACAGGACATATTATAAGTCACTGTCTTATTGCTGTACATTTTCATCCCATTTACCCCAAAACTCCTTTACCGCATCTTTAAGTGAGAAGCCTTCTGACGTGCGGGGAATGGGAAGCCATTCTTCTGGCAGCAGCCTTAGGTATTCGGGAGTTGCAAAGCGGGAGTCAATCAAAAGAAGTGCGCCTTTGTCAGTTTCGGTTCTTATCAGCCGTCCTGCAGCCTGCAGCACCTTATTGATTCCGGGATAAGTATAGGCAAAGGTAAACCCGCTCTTGCCCAAATTATCATAATAGGCTCTCATAATTTCCTGTTCAGGGCACACCTGTGGAAGACCCACACCTATTATAATTACGCCGGTAAGTCTGTTGCCGGTAAGGTCAATGCCTTCTCCAAACACTCCTCCCATTACGCAGAAAGCTATCCGTACAGTATCACCATGCTTTTCAAATTCGGATAAAAAAGCATCTCTTGAAGGCTCGTCCATATCCCTGTCCTGGCAGAGTATTTCGTAATCCCCTTCGAATTCTTTGAAGATATTCAATACGTCAAGTAGATATTTATACGAGGGAAAGAAAACCATGATATTCCCTTTCCTTGCCATGGACCAGTCATAGATTGCTTTTGCGGTGGCATGAAGATATTGTGCCCTGTACTGGTACCGGGTCTCGATCCTGTCCTCGTTAATAAGCAATAGGTTTTCTCTGGGAAAAGGCGAAGGAAGCCTTAAGGTAACATCTTCACTTCTCCCGCCTAAAATGCTTTTAAAATACCAGAGAGGGGAAAGGGTAGCAGAAAAGAGCACTGCGCTTCTGGCGGTTTTCATGGTCTTGTTAAGCATTGGGGAAGGATCCAAACATAAAAGGGTCAATTTAAATGCGGATTTCTGCCCGGTCATATATGTTCTGTACTGGCTTGAAAACAAGCCCAGGATATTCTTAAAATGAAGAAGATCAAAGAATAGCGTGGTAAGCCTCTCCCCATAGGGTTTTTCCTCGCTCTTTACCAAAAGCCAGTTCTCAGTCTGCAATATGAAATTTTCCAGGGGCTTTTTGAGAATTTCCGGCGGCTCTGTGGAAACATAATAGCGCTGGCCTCCCGCTTCATAAAGATAATCGCCTGTCTCCTTTTCAATAGAGGACAGGGCTTTTTTCATCTCCTTCAAGGCCTTATATATATCCGGAAGATCCTTTTTGATTTCCTTCATTATTTCGGAAAGGACTTTTATTTCAATTGATGCCGAATACATCTCCCGGGTCCTGTCAAACAGGTTGTGTGCCTCATCCACCAGTATAAGGTACTCTTCATAGCCTTTTTGCTGGAAAAAGCTTTTTAGGTACACCCTGGGATCAAATACATAGTTGTAATCACCGATAATGAGGTCGCAGCTTAAGGCAAGCACAAGGCTCAGCTCAAAAGGACAGAGATTATAGCGCAGGGCTGTTTCTGTTATTCTCTCTCTGGAGAAAAAATCATGTTTTTTAAGAAGGTTTTTTACAACTCTTTTGGAGCGGTATTGAAAACCTTCAATAAAGGGGCAGTTTTCCGGGGTGCAGTTTTTTATATCATTTAGGCATAGCTTGTCCTTTGCGGTAAGTGAGAGTACCTTAAGGCGAAGTCCCTGCTGTTCAAGAATCTTATATGCTTTTTCAGCAATGCCCCGTGTTGTGGTTTTGGCAGTAACGTAAAAAATTCGGTCTAATTTTCCTTCACCCAGGGCTTTTATTGCAGGATACAATACACCCATTGTCTTTCCTGTGCCTGTGGGAGCCTGGGCGAATAAGCGCTTTTCATCCTCAATACATTTGTATACGTTGTAGGATAAAAGCTTCTGGCCTTTTCTGTATGAGGGATAGGGGAAGGTTAGTGTCTGTATCGAAAGATTTCTGACCTTTTTCCATTCTTCCTGGGCCAGAGCCCAGCTTACATATGGGTGTATAAGCTTGTCAATAAAACTTTTGAGCTTTTTTGTGGTAAAAGACCTGTCAAAGGATTTAAGTGCCTCAGTAGATGAATCGTAATATGTAAGCCGGACAGTAATTCTATCCAGATTCTCGGCCACTGCTAATAGGTAAGCATAGCATTTTCCCTGAGCCCAGTGGGATTCGCTGAAATTCTCATGGATTTCTGAAAGTGGAGTTGCAGTTGTCTTTATTTCTTCAACAATTACAGTTCCATTTTCCCTCCATATGCCGTCGGCTCGGCCTGTCACCTCCAAGATGCAATCCTTAACATCAAAAGCATGGGAAAGAAAAACCTCAGCCTCGAAGGAGCCATCCTTTTTATTTATTGCCTGAAGCTTTGAATGTGCACGGGTGCCTTCCTGGGCCATTCGGTATGACGAAAAGCCCCAGGTCTCATCATTAGGTATTGAAAAAGCAACAAGGCTTCTTACCGAAACCCTGAACCTGGGAGCCTCAGCAGTATTTAAATTTTCAACATATGTGTCATGTACTTTTATATCTTCGGCCAATTCAGCCCTCCGTGCAACGAGTAGTCAATTATAAATAGAAAGTTTGTTCGCTCTTATCCTAGTGTACTTTACCCTGCCATAAAAGGTCAATGACGACATTGCATGTCTTGCTTCAAGGTAAGATTGCACAATGGACAAGGATTTTGCAAGTTATAAATTATGAAATTGCAAAATTTTATTTTACCCACTTGTTTTTAGTTTTATTTGCTGTTAATATAAAATGCATAACAAAGGTGTTGTTACGCAAAAAAACTTTGCGGACGACACCTTTTTTCATAATAGGCAAAGGCGCTAATTATGCATAAAACTTGCTTAATTAGCGCCTTTGTCATTTATATGAATAATTTTTGCAGGAGGGACAAATATGGAAACGAAAGTCGTACTGGACACCTTATGGGTTGTTCTCGCAGCAATACTGGTATTCTTCATGAACCTGGGCTTTGCTCTGGTTGAAAGTGGTTTTGCAAGATCCAAAAACACAGTCAACATTTTATCAAAAAACTTTATTGTTTTCGCCATATCTTCCCTGGGGTTCCTTACCATAGGCTGGGGACTGATGTTTGGTGACGGAAATGCCTTTGTGGGCCTTAAAGGACTGTTTTTTGCAGCGGGTCCCGACAACTCCCCGTCAGTGGGAGAAGCTTATCAGGGAGTATACAGCGCAATAAGCTGGGCAGGAGTTCCCCTTTGGACAAAGTTCTTCTTCCAGCTTGTATTCTGCGGTACTGCTGCAACCATTGTTTCGGGAGCAGTTGCAGAAAGAATTAAGTACTTATCTTTTATTGTATTCTCATTCTTACTTACCATGTTTATATACCCCGTAGTAGGACACTGGATCTGGGGCGGCGGCTGGTTAAGCCAGCTTGGTTTCCTTGATTTTGCGGGAGATACTGTGGTTCATTCAATTGGCGGATGGGCAGCGCTGGCAGGTGCTCTGGTGCTTGGACCCCGCTACGGAAAGTACGGAAAGAACGGAGAAATTCATCCAATACCCGGTCACAGCCTGGGACTTGCAACCATAGGCGTATTTGTTCTCTGGCTTGGCTGGTTCGGATTCAATCCTGGCTCAACCATGGCTGCAGACCCTGTTGCAATATCCCATATTCTTGTAACAACCAATACCGCAGCTGTTACGGGACTTTTGGCATCCACTGTCACATCCTGGTTAATTATTGGCAAGCCTGATCTTGGCATGAGCATTAACGGCTGCCTTGCAGGTCTTGTGGCAATTACAGGAGGTTGCGCATTTGTAAGTGTTGGAAGCTCAGTTATAATTGGAGCAATTTCAGGATTCCTTGTAGTTGTTGCGGTTATCTTCTTTGACAAGGTTAAGATTGATGATCCGGTTGGTGCCATTGCTGTTCACCTTGTAAACGGCATATTTGGTACTCTGGCAATTGGCCTGTTTGCCCAGGACGGTATTGCAGGCATAGCAACAGAAAACGGCCTGTTCTTTGGCGGCGGATTCTCACTTCTCTTAAAGCAGCTTATAGGAGTGATTGCTGCCGGTGCATTCGTATTCCCTGCATCCTTGCTGTGCTGGTTCTTAATCAAGAAGACAATGGGCTTAAGGGTATCCTTAAACGAAGAAATTATCGGTCTGGACCTTTTCGAGCATGGCAATACAGCATATCCTGAATTTATAACCCATAAACCCATATATTCAATAAGCTTGTTGAAATCCGATAAGGAGGATGGTGCGGCATGAAGCAAATAAAGGCGGTAGTAAGACCCGAAAAACTCCAGGACATTTTAAGGGCACTGGATAACACGGGCTATAACGGAATTATGATAACGGAGATTGAAGGCCACGGAATTCAGAAGGGTATTGTTCATCAATGGAGGGGTGAAAAATACCGTCTGGAACTGATACCTAAGATAATGGTGGACCTTGTTGTAAGGGACGATCAAGTAGAAACAATAAAGAAGGCAATCATTGAAGCAGCAAGAATAGGTGAGGCAGGAGACGGCAAACTCTTTATCTATACTGTGGATGACGCAGTGAGAATAAGAACCGGTGAGACCGGCGACGCTGCACTGTAAAATGCTTTAAAATGGGCGGTTTTGGTTATATCAAAGCCGCCCATAATTTATGTAAGGATAATTTGGCTGCACATAGGCAATTAATCAAATTGCATTTTGAGCTCAACTATAAATTAAGGCTTTTTATTTGACAGACTGTTATATATAATTGAACCTGGCAAGGAACATGCAAGCTTTAAGTTCTTTTGCGAATAATTTGAAAATAATAAAAGGTAATATACAGAGGAGAATAAAAATGGCGGGGAAGCGTGTGCTTATAGTCGGCGGAGGAGCTTCCGGAATGATGGCAGCCATATGGGCCCGGAGGAAGGGTGCAGAGGTTGCAATATTAGAGAAGAATCCTCGGGTAGGAAAGAAAATCCTGGCTACCGGAAACGGACGATGCAACTATACCAATATCTATACCGATGTTGCCAATTACTACGGTAAGAACCCTGAATTTGTCAAAGGGGCATTGGGCAATTTCTCCGTCAGCGACACCATACGCTTTTTTGAGGAACTTGGAATTGAACATAAGGTTGAGGACGGGGGGAAGGTCTTTCCCATGTCCGACCAGGCATCAAGTATTCTGGATGTCCTTTTATATGAGCTTAACCAACTGGGCATAGAAATTATTTGTGATGCTAATGTTACAAATATAGCAAATAAAAAGGGCATATTCAAAATTACCCTTGAAAATGGCAGAACTTATGAAGGGGACAGGGTTATTATTGCTACCGGAGGGAAGGCAATGCCCTCCAGCGGTTCAGACGGAAACGGCTATCCTCTGGCTCAGAAGCTGGGTCATAAAGTGACGGATATTTTTCCGGCCTTAGTTCAAATCATGCTTGAAGGCTCCTTTTTTAAACAGATTGACGGAGTCAAGCTTGAAGGTACTGCAGAGCTTATATTCAACAATAAGACCATTGCGAGGGACAAAGGAGATATCCTTTTTGCAAATTATGGCGTATCCGGGCCCCCTATATTTCAGCTTAGCAGGCCTGCAGGAAAGCTATTAAATGAAGGTAAGGACGCATATTTAAAAATTAATCTTTTGGACAGATTTACGCTGGACGAGTTAAACAGCATTCTCGAAAGGCGTTTTATGACAGGGGCCAATAAGCCTCTGGATTTCTCTCTTGTTGGCCTTATAAACAAAAGACTTATACCCGTGGTGCTTAAAGAGGCGGGAATACAGGATTTAAAAAAGCCTGCCGGAAATGTAACCAAAAATGAGCGTGAAAGAATTGCACGGCTAATAAACGGCTGGATGTTTAAAATCCGCGGAACAAAGGGCTGGCAGAGCGCTCAGGTAACCGCAGGCGGCGTGGATACAGGTGAAATTGATGAAAATACCATGGAGTCCAAGCTGGTAAAGGGTTTATTCTTTGCCGGGGAAATTATGGACATAGACGGTCAGTGCGGAGGCTTTAACCTGCAATGGGCATGGTCCAGCGGGTACACCGCAGGAGTAAACGCCGCTTTATAGGCTGCTATTTATATGATTTAGTTCATACTGTGGAAGGAAAGTTTATTAAGGAGTTTTTATGATACGGTTATCGGAAGTCAAGATAGATATAAGAGAAGTAAAGGATTTAAAAACGGAAAATGAAGCCTTGCGTAAAAAAGTATTGTCAAGGCTTGGAATAAGCGAAAAGGACTTAAAGGAAATCAGAATTTTCAAAAAGTCCATCGATGCAAGAAAAAAGAACGAGATATTTTATGTATATAACGTAGATGTTGAAGTTACAAACGAAAAGCGAATTCTTGAAAATAAAAAAGTCAAGGGAATAAGCCCTTCACCTGACATATCCTATAAGCCTGTTGCAAAGGGGACCAGAAAGATTGAGGAACGCCCTGTAATAATAGGAAGCGGCCCTGCCGGCCTCTTTGCCGGTCTTGTTCTTGCCAGAAACGGTTATAGGCCCATTATCCTTGAAAGAGGGGATGATGTGGATACAAGAACTGAAAAAATCAACAGGTTCTGGTCCGAATCCATACTTGATACCGAGTGTAATGTACAGTTTGGTGAAGGCGGTGCAGGGACCTTTTCCGACGGAAAGCTCACAACACTTATAAATGACATAAGATGCCGCTATGTTTTGGAGGAGTTTGTTAATAACGGTGCTCCTTATGAGATATTGTACTGGAGTAAGCCCCATATCGGAACTGATATGCTAAAGCCCACCATAAAAAATATCAGGCAGCAAATAATTGCTCATGGCGGTGAGGTTAGATTCAGGGCAAAGGTAACGGATTTTGTCATTAAGAACGGACAGATAGAGGGAGTAGTAATAAATGACGGGGATACTCTTCCCTGCAGGCATGTTTTCCTTGCCACCGGCCACAGTGCCCGGGATACCTTTGAGGTATTGCATAAAAGAGGTGTTTTCATGAGCCAAAAGCCCTTTTCAATAGGGGTTCGCATAGAGCATCCTCAAAGCCTTATCAACAGGGCTCAATTTGGGAATGCAGCCGACACTTTCAGCCTTCCCGCCGCCGATTACAAGCTTTCATATCATTCCAAAAGCGGAAGGTCAGCATATACCTTCTGCATGTGCCCCGGAGGATATGTGGTGGCAGCCGCGTCGGAAAAAAACGGGGTTGTCACAAACGGCATGAGCGAGCATAAGAGGGATGGGGAAAATGCCAATTCGGCGGTATTGGTTGGAATTACCCCCGGGGATTTTTTAAGCGACCATCCCTTAGCAGGAATTGAATTTCAGAGAAAATGGGAAAGCCTTGCCTTCAAGGCCGGAGGGTGCAATTATCATGCTCCGGCACAGTTAATTGGCGATTTTCTTTCTGACAAACCAAGTACTGAGTGGGGGAAAGTGAGGCCAACTTATAAACCGGGAGTCGTATTTGCCCAATTAAAGGAGTGCCTTCCTGACTATGTTATAAATACATTGAAAGAGGCAATATTGTATTTTGACACAAAAATAAAGGGCTTTGCCATGCCCGATGGCATTATGACAGGGGTTGAAACAAGAAGCTCTTCCCCGGTCAGGATAAACAGGGATGATAACTTTGAATCAAATATCAAAGGTTTGTATCCTGTGGGAGAAGGGGCCGGCTATGCTGGCGGAATCATGTCGTCCGCCATTGACGGGGTAAAGGCGGCAGAAAAAATAATGGAAAAGTATGCTCCTATATATAGAACATAAGAGCCTGATCCTTCTTCTGCCGCTCGGCTTCGTTTAATATATCATCAAGTGTTATTTTTTCCAGAGTATCTTTGATTGCAGCGTCCAATGTATCAAAAACCACCGAATGCAATGCCGAGTCTATGGCTGGCTCGGTTTGGGATACTGTGTCCACGGCCTTTTCAAAAAGAGATGTTTCTATAGCGGATAATACATCATAAACCGTAATCTGGCCCGGGGAGCGTGTAAGCTGGTATCCTCCCTGGGCTCCCTTAATGGAAGTTACGATTTCTCCCCTTTTTAAAAGGGAGAAAACCTGCTCAAGGTATATTTTTGATATTCCAAGTTTTTCAGAGATACTGATAACGGTAATGTATTCTCCTGTATGACACTGCTGCGCCATGGTGACAAGGGCAGCCAGTGCATAGCGCGCCTTTGCGGAAACTCTCATATCATAAGCCTCTTTTCATATACATTATGTATGCATTAAAATCATATGTAATATAAAGGCTTATGTCAACTTCCATTGTTGGTCTTACAAATTGCCGGCAAGCTCGGGCCTTATGACTCCGGTTTCCAGGGCTAGGAGGTAATCTCCCCATTTGGCGGCCCATTCACGAAGTTCCTGAATGCCAAGGGGCTCAGGGGTTTTGGACTGGGTATGATTGGCTATTTTTTCGGCTAGATTCATGTAAACCTTTGCCTGGGCAGAATCGGGCGCCCCTTCAATGGTGGTTTTTCCCTGAAGCTCGCACTGGGTTACCGTTACTGAGCGGGGAACGTATTCTATTACCTGGGTTTTTGTCTTTTGGGCAAAATCATCAATGATCTCCCTGGCATAGGGGGCATTGATGGAGTTGGCAATAATACCGCCAAGAAGTGCTCCGCCGGAATTGGAGTATTTTTTTATGCCCTTGAACAGGTTGTTGGCAGCATATATGGCCATAAAATCAGCCGATGATACGGTAAAGACATGCTCTGCAATGCCTTCCCGGATGGGAACGGCAAATCCGCCGCACACAACATCACCCAATACATCATAAATTACATAGTCCAGATCAAGCTCTTCAAAGACACGCTGCTGCTTGAAAAGCTCCACCGCCGTAATAATTCCGCGGCCGGCGCAGCCCACACCTGGTGCGGGTCCTCCTGCCTCCACGCAGTATATGCCGTTAAAGCCCTCATAAATAACGTCATGGGCATTTACCGAAGTCTTTTCCCTTAAGGTATCAAGTACAGTGGGTATATATGTGCCGTTTCTTAATGTGTTTGTGGAATCGCTTTTTGGGTCGCAGCCAAACTGCATTACTTTAAACCCAAGTTTGGACAAAGCAGCGGAAAGGTTCGAGGTTGTAGTGGACTTGCCTATGCCGCCTTTGCCATATATTGCAATCTGAGTCGTCTTTTTAGCCATAGTTTTCATTCCTCCGACTGATATAATTTGTTTTTACAAAGTACCTGGCCATTTTGCCGAGAGCATCGTCAATGTAATTGGCCTCTTCGAAAACCGCAATCCCGTTGATTTCAAGAATTCTCATGGCAGACGGACCTATTTTTGATACCAATACCGCAGAGCAGTCCTTAAGCCTTTCTGTTATATCCAGAAGAGCATTATCATCATGGTTCCAGTCCCTGCATAATGGTGTCACCGTCCGCTTTTCGAGAAACTCATGGGTTCCGTCCAGTTTAATATCAAAAATATAAAAAGCCCTGGCTCTTCCAAAGTGTTCGTTTATGACCTTTCCATCGGTAGTAGCAACTGCTATCCGCCATCCCATTCCCATTTGCTTCACCTCGCTAGCTGTACGAAACTTATTAGTCACACTCAATTCAAGCAGCCAAAGCATGCATAGATTTAAAGCAGGATAATGACTTAATATAGCGGATTCTCCGTTATAAGCGGATGTTTTACGGAGTTCTAAACGCATTCGGCTGCAGAAGTTTAAATTACTGGCGCTTATCGCAAACAATAAGTTTATTTGAACTTGTCAGATCTTTTACTTCGAATACAATATTTATTGGAATCATATGGAGCGGCGTGCCAGAAGCCATTTAAAGCGAAGCATGGACAGCGTAGCGGGCGCGACTTGAAAACTGGATGTTTTCACGGAGCGCTAAATGGCTTCTGGCAATAGCCAATAAATCGGTGAATTTGATTTCAATGGTTGGGGGCTAATTTATTTAAACTCCTCAGGTATTCCGTCCAGGAACACAAAGCTGTTTTCCTGCAAGGCTTTGGTGTCTACATCTTCTTCAAGCATACCCACTTCCTGAAGTTGATCTGCTGTAATGCCGAAAATCTCATATGCGCCGCTTACGGAAGGTATGTAATTGAAGGTTTTAAGAACCTCCGCATTAACAGCAGCGTCGCCTGCTACCCATTTGTTTTCTACCTGTATTCTTGCTACCTCGTCCTGGTTACTCTGCACCCATGCGCTGGCTTTTTGCATGGCACGCGTATATTTGGCGGCAATTTCAGGATAGTCTTCCGCTATGTTTTCACGTACAAAGGCCGAGCAGCAATACTGATCCTTATATGGTTCATCCAGAGCAGAGTCGAAAATTACCTTAAAACCGTATTCGTTGGCTGCTATTGTGGCAGTCGGGTCATTCATGGCAATGGCATCAACAGAACCGTTCTCAAGAGCAAGGGGAAGGTCGGTGGTGTTAAATACCACAAATTCTACCTGGGCATCCTCAATGCGGACGCTTACGCCGTTATCGGCAAGAACCCTCTTGGCAAAGATAATGGGGCTGCTGGTAAAGCTGGGAACTCCCACTTTTTTGCCAATAAAATCTTTGGGGGAAGTGATGCCTGAATCAGGCTTAACCAATACTTTGTCACATCCTGTATGAAGACCTGTGGTAATCTTTATGGGAAGACCATTGGACAAAGGCTGGATAAGACTTGCCAAAAGGGAGAATCCTGCGTCAATCTGGTTTGAGGTAACCGCGTCAAACAAGGTTCCTGGAGCAAGCTTTATAAGTTCAACCTTAAGACCTTCTTCCTCAAAGTATCCCTTTTCAACAGCCATGTGAAGGGGTGCTTCGCAGAGACTTCCGCCATAGCCAATCCTCAATGTAATTTCATCGCCTGAATTTTTGGATTCGGGCTGTTTGGAGGTATTATCCGCGACGTGTGTGTCAGACGGAGTTCCGGTATTGGAAGGATTATTGGAAGATGCCGGCTTTCCGCAGGCTGTAATCATGGATATAATCAACGCCAAGGCAATGAAAATATAAATAATGCGCCCTTTTATGTAACCAGTTTTCATAGAGATTCTCCTTTCCATAAATCTTATTTATTGAATTAGAGATAATATTGAATGTCCTCGCGTTTTCCGGCGAAATTCAGTATCTGAAGAATTCTGGCCCTGAGCTTTAAAAAGTCAGGTAAATCCCTGTCCCTGGGTCTTCCTATTTCCACCCGTATAATGGACTCAATTTTTGCTGGGCGTGGAGTCATGACAAATATCCTGTCGCTTAAGTAAATTGCCTCATCCACATCATGGGTTACCATAATGGCAGTAGTGCCGCGCTGCTGCAGGATTTTAATCAGTTCATCCTGCATATTCATTCGGGTAAAAGCGTCCAGAGCACCAAAAGGTTCATCCAGAAGCAACACCTTAGGGTGATTAACCAGTGCTCTTGCCAGAGCCGCCCTTTGAGCCATGCCGCCCGAAAGCTGGTGGGGATAAGCTTTTTCGAACCCCTTAAGGCCCACAAGGTTTATAAACTCCGGAACTTCATCCTTTTTCTCCTTGTATGTATTTCTTACCTTAAGCCCAAAAGCCACGTTTTCGTATACCGTAAGCCATGGGAACAGGGTCGGGTCCTGAAACACAAGGCCGCGCTCGTACCCTGCACCAACAATTGGGCTTCCGTCCAGAAGAAGTTCTCCTTCATCGGGGCTTATAAGGCCTGCAAGAAGCCTCAAGAAGGTGGATTTTCCGCAGCCCGAGGGGCCAATAAGGCATATGAATTCTCCGGGTTCAATGTGGGCGTTGACCTGGTCAAGGGCAACCACCTGTTGTCCGTCAGGCTGGGTAAAAGTTTTCCTGACATTGGATACGGTAATTTTTCCGGTTTTTGTTTCTACCATTTGATAACCCCTTTCTGCCAGCTTAATACCCAGTCCCTTATTCTGAACATAAGCGTAATAATGAGGGAAAAGGTAATGGCGATAATGATAAGGCCCGCATAGACATTGGCATAGGAAAGCATTTCTCTTTGCCAGTTGATGTACCAGCCTATGCCGAATTTTACACCCAGCATTTCTGCCGTCATCAAGGTAATAAAGGATGCGCTGGTTCCGTTAAAAATACCTATAAATATGCTGGGCATGGCAGCAGGCAGGGCAACCTTGAAAATTTTTTGAACGGTATTGGCTCCAAGGGTGCTGGAAACTTCGAAATATGAATTTTGCACATTGGATATGCCCGAGCTGGTAAGCACAGTTGTGGGAAACCATACTGCAAGGCTTATCAGAAACACGCTTGAAGCAAATGTGGTGGGGAAGGAGACCAGAGCAATTGGAACCCAGGCGGTAGGAGGAATGGGTCCTATGATTTTTATCAGGGGATTTATCCAATAGCTCCACTTTTTGCTCCATCCCACCAATATCCCTGTGGTTATGCCCGCAACCGCGCCTATGACATAACCGGTTGAAAGGAGGCGTATAGAATAGCCAAGGCATTTTAACATGAACTGCCAGTCATCCACGAAAACCTTGAGTATGCGGTCAGGTGAAGGAAAGTAAATGGATTGAAGGAGCATGATTTTTATGGTTGCAAGGTTCAAAAGGTTCAAAAACAGAATGGATGCCCCAATGAACCAGGATTTATAGCTGTACTTTTTTCGTAGCCTGTCATTAAATAGTGACACAACAGCCAATGCCAGGGTGACAAAAATAGTTATAATCAAGGCTGTCGTAAAATATGGGAGAGGTTTTTGAAGATACTTTCGGCTGTTTGGTATAGATAAGTGCAAAATCAGGGCAAGGGCTGCGCTAAGGCTTGGAATAAGTGTCTTTATGTCAAAGCTTATTCTGCGATTCATACCATTACCTCCCATCCCTTACACAGCATCCTGCTCCACGATGTATGTAAAGGGATCCTTTTTGTACCATTCCTCTTTATATGGAAGCTTGGTGTGCAGTGACAGCTGTTTGTTGAACTGTCCGTTTCTTATGACTCTGTTAAGGCGTCTTGCAACTTCGAATACACCTGAATAGCCCAGGTAGTTGTAGGCAGGGCCGAACAGGGGAAGAATGGGAAGGCCAATCTTGGCCAGAATATTGTTTCCTCCGGTATGGGTTATTAAGATATCAGCCTTGATCCTTTTAAGAAGGTTTGCCTGTTCAAAGGGTTGGTTAGTGGCTACATCAAACACCACATCATCAACATTTTCAAGGGCATCAAATACAGGCTCTATAAACTCGTCAAAATGGTGCGCCTTAAATCCCACAAGCTTCATGCCCAAATCCTGCAGTATTTCGGCAGTGGCTAAGATTCTTACTTCTCCTCCCGAAATAAAGGCTCTTTTTCCTTTAAGAGTTTCGCGGAAGGATTCAAGGCATTTATCCAGTTCTGCATTTTCCGTCTCAATTAACTTTCTTGCCTCATTCTCAAGGCCGAAATGTGCGGCAATTTTCAAAAGCCACCTGTCGGTATTTTTCCTTCCTATGGGCATGGTATCTATGATAAAGGGGATATCATACTTTTCCTTAATGTGCTCTAAAAAGTAGTCGTCATGGGTTCCGCAGATGCTAATGTTTAATGAGGATTCCAGCGAATATTGAAAGTCTTCGGGCTCAGCGTAGCAGGGGATGAAGGTCACATTAAGGCCCAGGGCATTTAACAGCCTCTTTAGCTCAAGCTCATCGGCCCGGCTCATGGAGCCCACATTAAACACATTTACGTTTCTTCCTATTTTGTAAGATTCCTTTAAAGCCTCAACGTCATCATTGACTAGATAGCGCTGTCTTTCCGGCTTTTTGACTAGTTTTTTCAATATACCGTGATATACTGCATCATAGGCTGTAGCCATGACCTTTGTCTTAAAGCCCTCGCAGTGAATGGGAACAATGGTTGCCGCAGTCTGGTTCTGAAGGTCGGAAATAATACTGTCAATATCATCTCCAATGAGGGAAGGAACGCAGCCATTGGCAACAATGATTGTCTCGGGGCGGAATTCCTTATCCGCAAAAAGCACAGCCTCACGCAGCTTTCTTTCGCCGCCGCTTATTACGTCGGCTTCATCCAGATTTGTAGAAAGCCATATGATTCCTTCAGAGTTAGGGTCCCGAAGCTGCTTGAAGGTTTTGTTCACACCCACATTTGAGATGGTGCAGGTGCCGCATCCAATGGGGGAATGCATTATTACCACGGCATTTCGCAGGGTGTTCAAAATTGCAAGGCTTAATGTGAACTGGCAGCCCTGGGTTTGGGAAAAACGTCTTCCTGCAAGGTTTAAACAGCCGTTTCCCGAAAAGCAGCCTTTTTTAAGACAACCCTTAATATCGCCGCAGGTTCCGCCAAAGGCTATATTGGCTCTTAATCTGTTTTCACGGGCAGGTGCGGATATAGCTTCAAGATAATTCATGTTTCATTCCTCCTATCTTCCTGCTACCAGTAAGCCAAGCAGATCCTCCGCTAGGCTTAAAGCGCCATTTGTGCCTACATAGGAACGATTCAGAACAACCCGGTTTGTTACGGGGAATGATACGGTTAAGAGGGGGAATCCAAATTCTCCGGCAATATCCCTTTCATAAACACTTCCCAATATCACTGCTGGGCTGAAGGAGTCATAATATCTCTGATTTCTGTTTGGTGGACGTATTTCCGCCAGATATTTTTTTATGGACGAAGCGTCGGTGTCGAATTTAACGACCGGAGTAAGCCCCGACTGATAGTTTTTAAAGCGTTCAAGCAATATGTATTTTTGTGATTCCTCCAGTAAATCAGTTATAACTACAAGCTCAGGAAGCCAGCCCAATTCATCTGACAAAAATTTTGAAAGGGCAGGAGCGTAGTTGGCGTCGGCTACCACTACGGCATACCTTTGAAGGTCAATATCGTTGTAAATGTCGGCAAGCCTTTCAAGATAGCTGTAATAAATTAATTCCTCCTGAGCTATGACAAACTCTGTCAAAGTTTTGTCAATTGAGAGCGCGTCTGATACCGCCCTTAAGAAATTTCCCGTTGCTTCGGCACCAATGGGAAGGCCAGTTGTAATATAGGGGATACCATGCACTTCTTCAAAGGTTCTGGCAGCAGTTATGCCGTAAGTGTCGGAAACCACGATATTCAATGAGGCGCTTCCTGCATTTCTTATGCTTTCAAGACCCTCTCCTTCTCCAAAGAGGGTGTTAACCTTAAGCCCCAGCTTTTCAAGAAGCCTCTTTATTTCTTTTAAGTTTCCCTGCCAGAAAGGGTCCTGGGCGGGGACAATGCCAAGGATGTTGACATTACCGGGGATTTTGCTTTGCTTTTTGACATATTTTCGTATTAATGAGCTTAAAACCAGCTCATAGCCTGTAAAGGAATTACCCCTGAAACTTGGCGTATGTACGGGAAGAACGGGTTTGTCGTAGTCTGAGAATTCTGAAACAACCGCGTCCAGATCGTCACCTATCATTTCAACCATGCAGCCTGTAAGAACGAGATAAATATCTCCATCCATTACCTCAAGAGTGGTTTTGATTTGTTCTCTCAGACGGTTCTCTCCGCCAAAAACAATGTCTCGCTCAGTAACGTTGCTGCTGGGAAGGCTTAATCCACCGCAATAACCTCCGCCCAAATATCCGCCTCCCGGATTTATTGCGTTGTGAAGATTATGGCCGCAGCCCGCAGATGCATGGATAATGGGGATGGCCCGAGGTATGGCGCGAAGTGTTGCCAGAGCTCCCCCCAGGGTACAGGTATAGCGCGGGCGGTCAACAAACTTGCTCATAGGTTTCCCTCCGTTTATATTGAATTGCAAGGCTTTATAAGAATGACTTTTCAGATAAGTGGATAATTTAAAGTGATTTAGCCGTGGGAAAATGTTTCCTGAATACCCCTGGTTTCGTACAGAAGTTCAGCCAAATCTTTCTTTCCGGGTATTCCGCAGGCATCTGCCCGGCAGTGCCTGCAATGCCTGAAAACAGGCAGGTACTCTTCCGCTTCCATACGGGCTTTGGCTAGCTCCTGACAGGTGGGAGCGGGAATGTGGGAAAGCTGGTGCTGGGGTATGAGGGGAATAATGTTAATAATTGAAGCACCCAAATCTTTAACTGTCCGGGCAATTTCGCCTATATGGTTATCGTTGATTCCCGGTATCAGAACGATATTTATTTTCACTATGGCTCCCAGCTCAGCCATCTTTTTTATTCCGCGCTTCTGGGCTTCGATTAAAAGCGCTGCACCTTCTTTACCCACATACTGCTGCCCGTTTAAAACAACGTAGGAGCATATATCCTTAAGTATATCTGGATCCACTGCATTTACAGTGACTGTAATGGTTCTGACTCCCGCTTCCACAAGGCTTTCGGCATAGCGCTCCAGCAAAAGCCCGTTGGTGCTTAGGCAGCAAATAAGATGAGGATATTTTTCATGAATAAGCCTGAAGGTTTTAAGGGCATGGGGGGTGGCCAATGTATCACCAGGTCCTGCTATTCCTGCAACGGTTATTTCAGAACAGATTTGAAGTGCTTTATCCAAAAGCTCCAGGGCTTTCTCGGGGGTAATTATCTCCATAGCCGTTCCGGGCCGCATTTCCGTTTTGGTCAGGCTTCTTTTGCAGAATTTGCAGCCAATATTGCAGGAAGGGCTCACTGGAAGATGGATTCGTCCCCTTGTCATATGTGCTTTGCCGCTAAAACATGGATGCAGGTTTGATATTTTATCAAGAGTTGGAGAGGATTGAATTGCAGCGGATGCCATAGAAATTCCTCCCTAAATTTGTCGTTCGAGGCTTTCAAACAGTGGTGTTGAGAGGTATCGCTCACCGGTATCGGGAAGCAGTACAACTACAATCTTTCCTTCAAATTCGGGACGCTTCGCAATCTGAGTTGTTGCAAAAGCCGCAGCACCTGAAGATATGCCAACCAAAAGTCCCTCGGTGCGGGCAAGTGCCTGGGATGTTTCATATGCTTCTTCGGTTCTTACCTTGTATATTTCATCAATAACATCCCTGTTAAGAACAGAGGGAATGAAGCCTGCACCAATTCCCTGAATTTTATGGGGACCGGGCGCTGAACCTGACAGAACTGCCGAGTCATAGGGTTCAACGGCAATAATTTTTATGTTGGGATTTCTGCTTTTCAGCACTTCGCCAACTCCGGTTATGGTGCCTCCTGTTCCCACTCCTGCCACAAAGGCAGCAATTTCGCCCTTTGTGTCCCTCCAGATTTCTTCTGCTGTGGTTTCTCTATGTATCTTTGGGTTTGCCGGGTTGTTGAACTGCTGCGGGATGAAGGAATTGGGGATTTGTGCAGCCAGTTCTTCCGCCTTTCTGACAGCACCTTTCATGCCCTCTTTTCCCGGAGTAAGCACAAGTTCGGCATTGAGGGCTTTAAGCATGCTTCTGCGTTCAAGGCTCATGGTTTCAGGCATGGTAAGAATCAGACGATAGCCTTTGGATGCGGCCACAAATGCAAGGCCAATACCTGTGTTTCCGCTTGTTGGTTCGATTATAACGGTGTCCTTGGTGATAATGCCTCTTTTTTCAGCGTCCTCAATCATGGAAAGGGCAATTCTGTCCTTGACGCTCCCAAGTGGATTAAAGTACTCAAGCTTTGCAATAAGCCTGGCTTTTACTGCATTCTGCCTGTTGTAGTCGGTAAGCTCAAGAAGCGGGGTATTTCCAATAAGTTCGGTAAGCTTGGAATAAATGGGCGCCATGGTTCAGCCTCCAATCGAAAATATATTATACATATATGAAATGTATGTTTAAGTTGTTACAATTATAATTAAGGGAAAGACCATATGTCAAACAAAAATTATATAAAACATATAGGTTTTATATAATATACAATGGACAGGCTGTTTGGACCTTTGAATTTGGATACTGTAACCATATATTGGGTAATTTTTAGATATGGATTTTTTTATGTTGAATCATCTGTGGAATCAGTTCTTCTGTTGCAATACAGTGATACATTTTCAGAACCTTTATAAATTGCTGCAAGATTTTAAAAGAAAATGATATAATAATTCAATCGGGGTTTTATTCCAATTTACCCGAACAATTTTTTTTGAGAGGTGTTATATGATGGAATGCGGCGAGCTTTTAAAAGAGCTTAGCGGCATAAGTGCGATTACAGGCAGGGAAAACATGGCATCTGAGAAGATTGCCGGACTTTTTCGTGAGTACTGCGATGATGTTCGCATCGATGCTTTTTATAATGTTATTGGTCTTAAAAAGGGATGCGGCAAAAATCCCCGAAGCATCCTTGTCACTGCCCATTATGATGAGATTGGCCTTATTGTCACAGGGATAGAGGACACAGGTTTCCTGCGCTTTGATGCGGCAGGAGGAGTGGATCCTAAGGCAATAGGCGCAATGGAAGTTACAGTCCATGGCAAGAAGGATCTTTTTGGGGTAATTGGTGCAAAGCCACCCCATCTTATACCGCCGGAAGATAGCGGCAAAGCCGTTAAAATGGAGGATATGAGAATAGATATCGGGCTTGACGGCGAAGAGGCAAGAAAGCTTGTATCCATAGGAGATATGGTGTCTTTCAGAACCGTTCCTCAAAAGCTTCTTAACAACAGGATTGCAGGAAAGAGCCTGGATAACAGAAGCGGAGTCGCTGCACTCATCGAGATATTAAAGGAGCTAAAAAAGCTCCATCACGAGGACGATGTGTATGTAGTAGCAACGGTTCAGGAAGAGCTGGGCCTTATTGGAGCTTTCAGCACAAGCTATAATATAAAGGCTGATCTTGCCATTGTAATTGATGCGTGCCATGGTGATATGCCAGATTGCCCAAGTGATGAGACTTTCCCTCTGGGAAAGGGAGTGGCAATAGCCGTAGGCCCAATACTTAGCCGCAAACATACAAAGGAAATTATCAAGCTTGCAAAGAGTGAGAACATTCCATATCAGATAGATCCGGAAGCCGGCGATACAGGCACCGAAGCCGCGGCTCATTCGGTAGCCCGTGAGGGTATACCGGTCATCTTGCTCTCTGTTCCCACCAAATATATGCATACGGCGGTTGAAATGGTATCGGTGGACGATGTTGTTGCCACCGGCAAGCTTGCGGCGCGTTATATAGCAGGGAGGGCGAAGGATTGATGGATGCTTATGAAATTTTGAAAAAACTCACCACCCTGGATGGAGTATCGGGAGAGGAAGGTCCTGTCCGGGACTTTATAATGTCACAGATTAAGGATCATGTGGATGACTTAGTTGTGGACAATATGGGAAACCTTATTGCCTATAAAAAGGGTAAGGGCAGGGGGCCAAAAATCATGCTTGACGCCCACATGGACGAAGTAGGCCTTTTGGTTACCCAGATTACTTGCGACGGACTTTTGAAATTCCATACCATTGGCGGTATTGAGTCCAGGGTATTGGTAGGAAAACGTGTACGTGTAGGAGAGAATGGCGTTCCTGGCATAATTGGCTATAAACCTATTCATCTTCAGGAGAAAAATGAGCGGACCGGAGCGGTTGATAAAAAGAGGCTGACCATAGATATCGGAGCTAAGGACAGACAGCAGGCCGAAGACAAAGTAGAAATCGGTGATACGGTTGCCTTTGCATATGATCCGGTAGAGTTTGGCGATAATAAGCTCATGGCAAAAGCCCTTGATGACAGGGTTGGTTGCGCCGTACTTATTGAGCTTCTCAAAGGAAGCTATGAATGTGATGTTTACGGCTGCTTTACCGTTCAGGAAGAGATAGGTCTTAAGGGCGCGAAAACCGCATCCTTCAGGGTTATGCCCAATGTAGCTTTGATTCTCGAGGGAACAACCTGCTATGATGTTCCTGATACAAAGGAACAGAGCATGAGTACCAGATGCGGCAATGGTCCTGCCCTGACTGTAATGGACAGATCGGTTATAGTTGACAGGGACTTGTTAAACCTTATAGTTGATATTGCAAAATCAAATAATATTCCATATCAATATAAGCAGACAATAACCGGCGGCACCAATGCAGGGCGCATACAGGTAAACGGTACGGGTGTAAAGGTAGCGGCAATCGCAGTGCCATGCAGGTACATCCACACACCGGTTTCGGTAATGGACAAAAACGATTTTGAGAATATGATTAGGTTGTCTAAGAAAGTATTGGAGGTGCTGCCTAAAGCATGGGAAGAGGGCAGACTCTCAAACTCGGACGAAAACCGGGCAATAAATCTTTACCGGGAACAAGGAGGAATTGAACATGTTTGAACTTATAAAAAGTCTGACTCAAACTTACGGGCCTTCTGGAAATGAGAAGAAGGTTGCTGAAAAAATAAAAAATCTTTTAAAAGGAAAAGTGGATGAAACCAGAACCGATGCAATGGGCAATCTCATCTGTGTTAAAAAAGGCAGCGGCAAAAAGATTATGTTTGCAGCACATATGGACGAGATTGGCATTATAGTAACGTATATTGACGAAAATGGCTTCTTAAGGTTTGGCAATGTCGGAGGACTCCCACAACTGATTATCATGGGACAGAGGGTCAGATTTGAAAACGGAACCGTTGGAGTTATCTGGTACGAGGAAAACATTGACAATATGAAGAACGCCACCCTAGAAAAAATGTACATTGATATAGGAGCATCATCACGAGAAGAAGCCGAAAAGATGGTTAAAGTGGGCGATATGGGCATATTTGTGGGAGAAACCGTTCTGCAGAACGGAAAAATCATTTCAAAGGCTCTTGATGACCGCTTAGGCTGTGCCATTCTGGTAGAGACAGCCCTTAGGAATGTAGAAACAGATAACGAAATTTATTATGTCTTTACAACACAGGAAGAAGTAGGCTTAAGAGGCGCCAAAACGGCAGCCTTTGGCATTGTTCCCGATATGGCACTGGCATTGGACGTCTGCGATACAGGAGATACTCCCAACTGCAAGCCCATGTCTGTAAAGATGGGCAAGGGTCCTACCGTTAAAATCAAGGACAGAAGTGTCATATCCCATCCCGAGGTAAAGGATCGCCTTATAAGAGCTGCTGAAAAAGCGAATATCCCATATCAGCTTGAAGTATCGCTTTATGGTGGAACTGACGCCGGAAGCATACATATCACGGCAGGTGGTATTCCTTCAGGCGGTATTTCAATTCCTACCCGTTTTATCCATGATGCGTCTGAGATGGCTGATATGAACGATGTTGAAAATGCTGTAAGGCTTCTTTGCGAATTTATCAAAGGATAACGAAATAAAGAAAAGAATGCTGACAAAGGTAAATAAACACAGATTAAATTTCTTCTATGGAAGCAAACTAAAGAGTCCGGTTAAATCCGGGCTCTTTAAGTTTTAACAAAAAGTTTAAAAATCAAATCATATTACGATAAAAAATGCTAAAAAACAAGATAAATTGACAAATATATCTTAAATAATACAAGGTTAATAATCAAATAATAAATCTGAGAAAGGAGGGATAAATTCGTGAGCCTGTTTGACAATATGATGTATAGCGGAAAAAATAAGCAAACTAATAGCAAGCAGACTAATAAAAAGAACATTAAAAGCAATGTTCAGAAATCGGCCAGGAACGACCTTTTCGAGTTTGCAGAAGAAACACCCCCTGAGAAGCCTTTGTATGATTTTGCCGGTATCAATACAAACGGAACTCTGTTAAATGATAAAGCAAGCGGAAAATCTAAGAGCAATGAATTCAAGGAAGAGTATGCAGAAGAAATAAGCGATGTATCCCGCTTTGGAATACAGTCTTATTCCAAGGCAGGTGTAACCTTTGAAAAGCTTTCCGAAAACCAGGCTAAAATCAAATATGACGGGCTTTTGGCAAAGAGCGGAGCCCAGTCTATTACAGGTGTTTATGGTTTCGGAAGCAACCAAAAGTGGGAAAATGTATCAATGGCTGAACTGAAAAGAGAGGCCGATGGTTCCTTTAATGCAGTAATACCTATTGAACAGGGCAAAAATATCAATATTGCATTTAAAGACCCTGCAGACAATTGGGACAATAACTCAGGCATGAACTATACCTTTGTCAATTAAGTAACTGAGCTTTAAAGAATAAGGGAGGCCAAGAGCCTCCCTAATTTACAGCCTGCTTCCGTTATTTACCCAATCTCTGGCTTCTTCAACGGTATGATCCGAGGAAAGAGGCAAATTTGCTTCCGATTCAGTTTTATATATTTCACTTCCGGCGTTTGTTAAATAGGCTTTCAACTTTTTGGGCTTGGAATCTACCTTTTTTTCATCCATATTAAACACCTCTTTAAAAGAAATTTTGTAATGACAGTTTATTCAAAGTGCCATTAAGAATTTCGTTAATATTTGTAAGCTGCATCCATTTACGAGAAGATTACTTATCCTGAAATTGACTTCCTTAGGTTTTGCAATTATTTTGCGCAATATTTCACAAAATATAAGCCGGATACTGAATTAGTATATTTTGCGTTTCCTCCGGTGTAAGGCTTTTCTTGTTTTTAAATCCTCTTCGAATGGTATAATATCATTAAAAAAATGTTGATTTTTTTACGGAAGGAAAGTTGCGATGATAAAAGTTTGGTTTGCATCCTCTGAAGTTGCTCCTTTTATGAAAACAGGAGGACTTGCCGATGTAGCAGGGTCTCTTCCTAAAGCACTTAAGGAAATGAATGTGGATATCCGTGTTGTAATGCCCAAGTACGGCCAGATTGCTCCTGAGTTTGTTTCAAAAATGAAATTTCTGGGCAGCTGTGAAGTAAAGCTTTCCTGGAGACGGCAGTACTGCGGAGTATTTCATTTGGAATATGACGGCGTAAGTTTCTATTTTATAGATAATGAGTATTATTTCTTCAGAGATGGTATCTATGGACTTTATGACGATGGCGAGCGCTTCAGTTTTTTCTGCAAGGCAATTCTTGAAGTTCTGCCATTAATAGATTTTAAGCCCGACATTATACATCTCAATGACTGGCAGACAGGCATGGTGAGTGTGCTTCTGGATGCTCATTACCGCAACAGGGATGGCGGTTTCTATAAAAACATACATACACTCTATACAATACACAATCTGAAGTATCAGGGAATTTTCCCGAAAGAAGTTCTCACCGACCTTCTTGATTTGGACTGGAGCTATTTCCATCCCAATGGTGTTGAGTTTTATGACAATGTAAACTTCATGAAGGCAGGGTTATGCTATTCTTCAACCTTAAGCACCGTAAGCCGTACCTATGCGGATGAAATCAAGTACGACTTCTTTGGGGAAAATATGCAGGATGTAATTCGCAGAAGATCCCAGGACATGTACGGCATTATTAACGGTATTGACTATGACAGAAACGACCCTGCTACCGACCCAAGGCTTTATGTAAATTACAGTAAGGAAAACCTTAACGGAAAATATGAGAATAAAAGAAGACTTCAGTCTGATTTAGGCCTTGAAGTGAGAAGCGATATACCATTAATTTCGTTAATTTCGCGCCTTGTAGACCAGAAAGGCCTCGACCTTATTGAAAGAATGATGGATGAGCTCATGGAGATGGATATTGAATTTGTTGTTCTGGGAACGGGCGACAGAAAATATGAGGATATGTTCAGGTACGCTCAAAATAAGTATCCCGGACGCGTTTCAGCCAACATCAAATACGACGGAGTTCTTGCTCAGAGAATTTATGCGGCAAGCGATATGTTCCTGATGCCTTCCCTCTATGAGCCATGCGGGTTATCACAGCTCTTTTCCATGCGCTATGGAACAGTACCCATTGTAAGGGAAACCGGAGGCCTTAAGGATACCGTACAGCCTTACAATGTATACACAAAAGAGGGGACGGGCTTTACCTTTGCCAATTACAATGCCCATGAAATGAAAGACGCGGTGGCAAGAGCCATTGAAATATACAATAATAAAGAAGAGTGGGAAAACTTAATAAGAAGATGCATGAGCCAGGATTTCTCCTGGAAGAACTCGGCACGAGAGTATAAAAACCTTTATCAGTCAATGCTTGACAGGTTTAATGCCTGACGGTGAGTCACCCAAAAGTTTATACCTGCATAAGATGAATAAGACCTAGAATGATTTGAGGTGTTACTATGGGTGATTGTTGTAAATCTGATTATGGTTACGGCGGCGGATTTTTCGGCGGCGATAATTTCTGGTGGATAATCATTCTGATTATTCTTATTCTTTGCCTGTGCCCAGGCTTTTTTGGCGGAAGATGCAGTGATCCTTGCTGAATCAGAATCAAAACAGAATAATATTAATAATGAGGGGTCATACCCCTCGTTTTTTATTTATTTGCTGGCTGTTCCGAATATTTAATCTTTCTTATATAGCGGAATACTGCAGTTACAATCATAATTCCAAATGCAATGGTAAATGCTTTGAGAATGGTATTAAGGGCATGTACTGCTGCCTCCTGAATATTGTTCTCCACAAGGCTTCGCATGGTCTGGTAGGCTGCTATGCCCGGTACAAAGGGGAATATGCCGGGAGCACAGAATACAGTTGATGGAGCCTTAAGGTACTTGGCCATAAGTTCACTGTAGATGCCCACAACCATTGTTCCTACAAAGATCTGTCCTATGCTTAAGGAAAGGGAATAGGGGTTAAAGGCAAGAGCCACACAGAAACCCAGGGCTCCTCCCAGACCTGCCCAAAGAAGCAGTCTTTTTTCAATATTAATTGCAATGGCAGGTGCTATGCTGCCTATAAAAGCAAGTGCAAAATATTTTATAAAATGAATTATCATAATGAGCCTCCCCAAAGCCACAATGTAATTCCAATACCTGTTCCTGCCGCAATAACGGCTACAACCATAAATGCTTCACCAAGACGGGCAAGGCCGCTTACGCTGTCCCCGTGCAAAAGATCCCGGATTCCGTTGGCCAGAGCAACACCGGGAACAAGGTTGGTTATGGCGCCAATTGTGATAACAAAAGCATTTGCCGGCACAAGGCTTGCCGCAAGAGAGCTTAAAAAGCTTGATGCAAAACCGCTTATAAAGTATTGAATGAAGGGAAAGCTGCTTCCCTTTGAAAAAACAAACCGCAGTATACCCAGAAAGGCACCTATGGCAATAGCGGCAATAATGTCGTTCATCCCACCGCCAAAAAGGAGGGTATAGGCAAAAGATGTAAGGGCAAAGGATATGGTCACAACGGTAGCTGAATAGAAATCATCCTTATTTATATTTTCAAGTTCTGCGGATACCTCATCATAGTCAGGCCTGTTTCGCTCAATCCGCCGGGAGAGGTCATTTACCCGGGCTATTTTTGTAAGATCAATGGTTCTTGAAGTAATCCTCTTGCAAATGGTGGAAAATCCTTTTTGACCCTCCACGCTGACAAAAACGCCTGTCGGAAGGGCAAAGGGCTCACACTCCAAACCATAGCTCATGCATATTCTCTTTATTGTATCCTCAACCCTGTAGGTTTCGGCTCCATTCTGAAGAAGAATGGAACCGGCACGAACTGCTATTTCAAGTATCTTTTCCTGTTCCATTAATATTCACGCCTTCATTGCTGCAAAATTAATTTGATTCATTTATATACTTTGCTTTATTATTCTATTTATAATCTTTGTCGCAATATTGCCACCGATTATTATAGCACAGGCATTTAAAGCCCGATACGTGTATTTAAGGGAAACATAAGGTGACAAAGCGTATAAGCACATGTATAATAGAGAAGGCTTACTATTAATTAAGCTTGACTACATTATGAAAGGATGATAAAGATGAGCCTTGTAGAGCTTGAGCAGGTAATACTTGAGCTGAAAGGTCTTGAAAAAGATATCAAAGAATTGGGGGATTCACTTTGACTTGCCCGGCATGCAAAAAGAGCTTGATGAATTAGAGCTTAAAGCCGGGGAGCCCGATTTCTGGAATGATATCGAAAATTCCCAGAAGGTCCTGCAAAGGTCAAAAAGCTTAAGAAGCAGGATAGATAATTACAACAAGCTGGTGACTGATTGCGAGGATACAATAACACTTGCCGAGCTTGGCCTTGAGGAAGGCGATGAGACGGTTCTTGAAGAAATAAGACAAAGCTTTCAGGATATCAAAAGCCGTTATGAAAAAATGCGCCTTGAAACCCTTATGAAGGGTGAGTATGACAAAAATAATGCCATTATCACGCTTCATGCCGGTGCAGGTGGTACCGAGGCAATGGACTGGGTGCAGATGCTCTTCCGCATGTATTCCCGGTGGGCGGAGAAAAATGGCTTTGAGATTAGAGTTCTTGACCTTCTTGAAGGTGATGAAGCCGGTATAAAAAGCGTTACTGCTTCAATAACCGGTGAATATGCCTACGGCTATTTAAAGTCTGAAAAAGGTGTCCACCGCCTTGTCAGAATATCTCCCTTTGATGCTTCCGGAAGAAGGCATACCTCTTTTGCATCAATGGATGTTATGCCTGAGCTGGATGATACAGTGGAAATAGAAATTAACCCGGACGACATTAAAATGGATGTTTACCGTGCATCGGGCGCCGGTGGACAGCATGTTAACAAAACATCCTCGGCTGTAAGGCTTACCCATATTCCTACCGGAATTATTGTTGCCTGTCAGAATGAACGCTCCCAGTTCCAGAACAGGGAAATGGCTATGAAAATGCTGAAAGCCAAGCTTCTTGAGCTGAAAGAGCAGGAGAAGAATGAAAAGCTGAACCAGATTAAGGGCGAACAAATGGATATAGCATGGGGAAGCCAGATAAGATCCTATGTATTCTGTCCATACACTTTGGTTAAGGACCACCGAACCAATTATGAGGAAGGAAATGTCCAGAAGGTCATGGACGGGGAAATTGACGAGTTTATTCAGGCATATTTAAGTATGAATCTGTAAAATAGATTGCTTTATAGCAAAATAGGCTCTTTGTCAATGAACTGCTCCCCGTCAAGTGGACAATGAAATAATTAAAATAAGTTAACAGCCGATGGCGGAAGTTGTCGGCTGTTTTTCGCAAGTAAATACTAAGAGGCTCGATTAAGGTACAGTTATGACCTGCTTGCCGTCCT
>JAAYAD010000047.1 GCA_012719545.1 Clostridiaceae bacterium | reverse complement strand
TTATTATTTTTTCAAGGCTTGCACGTATCTTTTTTTCGTGTTATCTTACACTTAGTCGTTTCCATTTGTAGGTTTTTTCCTTTTTTAAACCTACCAGAGGTCTTTCAGGTCTCATTTCTTTCATACTAAGTTAACAGAGCCTAGTCGACAATGAATTTTAATTTTTCATTGTCTTCCATAAGGGGAGCATATCATTTGACGTAGAACCTTTTTATTTTGTTTAGGTCATATAACTGCTGGTATAGGACAAGCAATATTCATTGAAATGAATTTCCAGCAGTTTTTCTGCATCATCACAGATTCTGATGCTTATAATGATACAACTAATTTTATGCGGTTAACCTAACCATATAATGCCATTCTCACATAATATTAATTTTTTTATTTAATCTGCACACATCAAAAAAAATATATTGCAAATTATTAAGCACAATGCTATACTATAACCAAGGTTAATCGGTAAACTTTTTATCAGAGAAATCAAGAAAGGAAGGAAACCAATATGAAAAAACTCAGATTTTTAGCTCTCGTGTTGCTGCTTGCAGTACTGGCAACAGGTATTGCAGGATGTGGGAAGGCAAATACCGGTGGAGAGACAAAGAATCCGGATCAAAGCACACCCACAGAATCGGGAGAACCTCAGGTTGAAAAGATTAAACTCAAAATCTGGTCCCCTAATGATGAGCTTGAAATTACAAAGGAATTGTGTGAACAATTCGCCAAAAATCATCCTGAGTATGACATCACATGGGAATTCGAAGTAGTCGAGAATGCTGATTCGATAACTACATTAAAGAATGACCCGGATAACGGTGCAGACGTTTTCGTTTACCCTTCAGGCGGTCTTCCAGAGATGGTGGCCGCAGGCCTGATTTATCCAATTACTTATGATATCGATAATATTAAAGCATTATACGGTGAAAGTGCTATAAAGGCCTGCTCAAAAGATGATATTCTCTATGGTATTCCGCAGACTCCCAACTCATTCTTCATGTATTATAATAAGGACTTTTATAATGAAGATGAGGTAAAATCCCTGGAAACAATGATGGCAAAAGATTTTGGGCCCGGTAAACATAACTTCTCATTCACCATTTCAAACAGCTGGTACATAGAATCCTTCTTCTTTGCTGTAGGCTGTACATTATATGGTCCTGACGGAACAGACGGAACCCAGTGTGACTGGAACAATGAAATGGGCTTCAAGGCAGGCAAATACCTCATAGATCTGGCCAACAATCCCAAGTATCTTGAGGATATCGATGGTATAGGACTTAGCAAGTTCCTTGAAGGCAATGTCGGCGCTTTCTGTTCAGGAACCTGGAATGCTGCACAGATCGCAGAAGCATTGGGCGACAAATATGCTGCCACGGTTCTTCCTACAATCAAAATCGATGGCAAGGAATATCAGTTAAGCAACTTTGCTGACTTCAAAGCCTATGGTGTTAAATCCAGCACTGCCCATCCCAAAGCTGCACAGCAGGTTGCTGCATGGCTGGCCGGTGAAGAGGCTCAATTGAGACGTTTCAAAGAAATAAATATGGTTCCCACAGTTGTCACACTGCTTGACAATCCGGAAGTCAAGGCAAATCCTGCCGCAGTTGCATTGGCAGAAATGACAGGAAAATACTCAACACCTCAGCCTACCACTCCGCAATTAAGTGAATATTGGGCCCCTGCTGAAGCATTTGGTAGAGGTATAGTAAATAAAGAAATAACTGAAGCTAATCTGCAGCAAAGACTTGATGATATGGTTAAGGGTATAACCACAAGACTTGCAGAATAAAGTTATCAGGATGTTATTATCATTACAGGGGTGAACCTGGCTGTTCGCCCCTTTTTAGTAGGTGATATCGTGAAAAAGCCTTACTTTTTATGGATTTCATCTGTGATTATGGGGTTTGCCCAGCTGGTATGCGGTCAGATCATCAAAGGGCTTATTTACCTGTCCATTGAAATAGGGTTTATTTATTACATGATCACAAAAGGGATAAATAACCTTATAGGCCTGGTCACGCTTGGGACTCAGGAACAAGGGATGTATTACAATGAGGCTACCCAGCTTTATGAAAGAATAGACGGCGATAACTCAATGAAGCTGCTGTTGGCGGGAGTTGTCACTCTCGTTGTCATCGCTATGTTTTGCATTACATGGTATATCAGTTTCAAATCCGGCAAGGAAGTGTTGATTGCCAAGGAACAGGGGCAAAAGATCAACAGTTTTAAAGAGGATTTCCTATCGCTGTTTGACAAGAACGCGCATAAATTATTTCTGCTCATTCCTATTGGAGGACTGATCTGTTTTACCGTAATGCCTCTGATTTACATGATATTAATCGCGTTCACAAATTTCGATGTAAATCATCAGCCCCCTGGGAAGCTTTTTGATTGGGTAGGTTTAAGGAACTTTAAAATATTGATAGCATCATCGGATGTGTTGACCGATACATTCTGGCCGATTTTGGGCTGGACGGTTGTTTGGGCTTTCTTTGCAACATTCACCAACTATTTTGGCGGAATGTTACTGGCAATAATGATTAATATTAAATCGCTGAAGTTCAAAAAGTTATGGCGCACTGTGTTTGTTATAACAATTTCAATACCTGCATTTGTTAGTTTGATGGTTATCAGAGCCATGCTTAACCCTCATGGTATTATTAATATCGGACTTATTAATATGGGTTTCATCACTGAGAGTTTACCGTTCTTAACCAACCCGACATGGGCAAGGGCTTCCGTAATAATAACCAATATGTGGATCGGTATCCCTTATACGATGTTGATAACAACAGGGATTTTGTCCAATATACCCTCGGAAATTTACGAAAGTGCAAGGATTGATGGGGCAAGCCCTGTCAAGATATTTACCAAAATTACGTTCCCGTATATCTTTTTCATAACAACCCCTTACCTTATACTGAATTTTGTAAACAACTTCAACAACTTTAACCCCATATATCTGATGACAGAGGGTGGACCACCTACATTGGACTATTTCAAGGGAGCAGGAAAGACCGATTTGCTTGTCACATGGCTGTTTAAGCTGACAAGAGACAGTTTTGACTATTGTTATGCATCTGCGATAGGTATTATCGTGTTTATTATTACTGCATCATTGTCACTGATGGTATACAGCAGAACAAAAGCTTACAAAGATGAGGAAGGGATGCAGATATGATCACAGTCAGAGGAACGGACCATAAATACTTGAGGATGATCCCGCTGGTTTGTTGTCTGCCAATTATGCTTATTGTGTTCCCTTATTTAATTCAGGGAGATACATGGTTCAGCGGCATTGGTATGACGTCAGCCATCCTTAAGTCATTGATGGAACAGGATATAAAAGCGTTTCAAATTGAATTGTTGATGTCCATATTCATACTGCCTGTAATACTCTTGATCTTATCGTTTATTGTATATTTCAGGCCGAGCAAATTAACAGCCAGGTGTTCTGTCACAGCATTTGTAGCATATACATTGTTTACAGTTATACTTACGTTTGGTTTCAAGAAGTTTTTCGACGGGTCGGGAATGCTCCAGGAAAGCTTTATGATGAAAGACCTGACCATTATATACTGGCTGCAGATAATAATTGGATTTGCAGGAATGATAATTACAATGAAAAGCTTAAAAATTACTCCTGCGTACATATTGCTGGTAATTATGTCAGTCATTTGGCTTTTCCCGATATTTTTCATTGTTCTGAACTCGTTCAGACTTGAAGGGTCATTCTATGTAGGATATCTGATTCCTAAAAAGATTGGTCTTGACAATTATATCAATATACTGACAGACACAAGCAGATTTACTTATCTGAACTGGTTCAAGAATTCAATGATAGTGGCTACCTTTTCATGTATAGGCTCAACTTTAGTTGTTATTTCAACAGCCTTTGCAATTTCAAGGCTGAGATTTAGGGGCAGAAAAACAATAATGAAGTTCCTTATGATTTTGGGCATGTTCCCTTCTGTCATGACCATGATAGCAGTCTATTATGTGATAAAGGGCATGGGATTGGCCCAATCTCTTTCAGCTTTGATAATTGTAAATGCAGGAACTTCCGCCCTGGGTTATTTGGTTGCAAAAGGCTTTTTTGACACTGTTCCAAGATCCCTGGATGAAGCAGCATATATTGATGGTGCAACTAAAGTACAGGTATTTTTCAAAATCATGCTTCCCATTGCAAAGCCAATTCTTGTCTATACAATGCTTACTTCATTCCTGGGGCCATGGTCAGATTACATATTTGCGACTGTAATACTTGGTGACAAGAGAGGCAAATATACGATGCCAATGGGCTTGTTCAGTATGATCAGCAGAGACAATATTGACAGATACTTTACACAGTTTGCAGCAGGAGCTGTAATGGTATCAATTCCGATTTCAACCTTGTTCATGTGCTTGCAGAAATATTATGTAGAGGGATTGTCTGGCTCTGTAAAAGGATGAATCTTACCTTAAAATACCTGTATAATATACTTGTAAAAGAATAAAAAATGGTAAAGGACGGGGTATTGGAATTGGCAACAATCAATGATATTGCAAAAAGAGCAGGAGTAAGTAAAGTAACGGTTTCAAATGTAATCAATGGCAATTATAAAAAGGTTTCCGCAGAAACTGTCGCCAAGATAAAAAAAATCATAGAAGAGTTGAATTATGTACCTAATGCGTCAGCAAGGAGCCTTACCATGAAGACGTCAAAATTAATTGGTGTTGTGATACCCTATATATCAAATAAAGGTACAAAACTTCAGACACCGTATAATGCCGAAATAATAGGAGTTCTGGAAGAGATAATACGCCAGAATGAATATTATTTGCTTATACGTTGCGTAGATAATTGCACGGAAATTATACCCACACTTTATTCGTGGAATGTGGACGGAGTTATTTTCCTGGGAGCTATGGACACTGATGTGGAACAACTGAAAAAAGCTCTCAAAATACCTATGGTATTCATAGATACATACTGTGGTAATAACCAGATTGCCAATGTGGGAGCTGAAGATTTCAAAGGTGGGTATATTGCTACAAAATACCTGATTAACCATGGTCATAAGCATATATGTTTTGTAGGGCCAACAGACCATAAAAAGGGCGTTATTAAAGAAAGATATGAGGGCTATTGCAAGGCCATGACTGAAAGTGGTTATGCTGAACTAATCAGGGAGGAGTGCGTCAATTTCACTTCCTATGAAGCAGGGATTGAAGTAGGAAAAAGGATCGCGTTTGCAGATTATCCTGTAACTGCAGTCTTTGCAACGGCTGACATTATTGCTTTGGGCTTGATGGAAGGAATCAGATTAAGTGGCAAACGGGTTCCTGATGATTATTCTATTGTAGGGTTTGACAATCTACCTGAATGTCAGTATTCGACTCCCAAATTGACTTCAATAAATCAAAATATATCGAAAAAAGCCGAGCGGTCTGCTGAACTGCTGTTCAGTTTTATAAAAAATAAACGTGTAACGCCGGTTAATGAAGTCATATCTGTAGACTTGGTGGAAAGACAATCAGTAAGAGCGATTTAATTCAAAGTAGCAGATTACTGATAATCAAACATATCACCTGGACGAAGAACAGTAATACTATCAGTGGAGATGGAGAGATACATTTATGGCTAAAATTGCAAATAGATATTTCAAGGTTGATCCTTGGGCAATAATCGAAGAAGGATTTGAACCTTCTTATGGCCGGGTAGCTGAATCTGTATTTGCTTTGGCAAATGAATATATGGGGGTTAGAGGCTACTTTGAAGAAGGATATAGTGGAGAAAGGCAAATTGGATGTTACTTTAACGGCCTTTATGAGGAGACGGAAGTAAAGCACCCTTTTGTATACAAGGGGTTTGTACATAAGAGCAGGGACATGTGCCATACTGTAGACTGGCTCTTTACGAGAATTATGCTCGATGGTGAATTGCTCGACATTGCCAGAAGCAAAATCAAAGATTTTTTTCGTATACTCGATTTAAAGAATGGAACTCTTGTAAGGGAATATATCTGGGAGACCCAAGACGGAAAACAGCTGAAAATGACCTTCGAGCGTTTTTTGAGCATGATCACGCCCAATCTGGGATTCCAAAGTATCAGCATATTGCCTGTTAACTTCTCTGGTACCATAGATATCATATCAGGCCTGGACTTTGCCGGTGATCAGGCTTCGGAAAGGAAATGGGTTTGCCTGAAAAAGGAAAATCGTGAGGATATGGTTGCAATACTCGGTAAAACAAAGAGAAGCGGGCTACATGTGTTTTCAAGTTTTGTGCTGGAGTCTGACAATATTACTGAGAGCAGGGTTATTGAAGATGAAAAATTTATTGGATTGTCAGTCAGACTAAAGTTAAATGAAAATGAAACCGCAACATTGGTTAAAAAGGTGGTCAATTACGCAGAAAAGAAACCGTTAACACCTTCTGAGGCTGTTTGGAAGCAAGGAGTTGAAATTGCTCAAAAATATCTTAAGACAGATTATGACAACGAGCTTCAAATACATACCTCATATTGGCATAATGTATGGCAAAACCTTGATATTACCATTGAAGGTGATCCTGAAAATCAGCAGGGAATAAGATATTGCATTTATCAGCTTCATCAAACCTACCACGGAAGCGACCCGACCCTGAATATTGGCGCCAAGGGACTTACCGGAGAAGCCTATGGCGGAAAGACATATTGGGATACAGAAGCATATTGCCTGCAGTTTTATCTTTTCAACAATCCGAAAGCGGCAAGAAATCTTCTGGAATACAGATACAATGTTCTACCTCAGGCTATTGAAAGAGCCAGGGAATTGGATTGTGAAGGTGCATGTTATCCCATATCGTCCATTGATGGCGAAGAAGGTTGCGGAGCATGGCAGCATGCAAGTCTCCAGATTCATGTCAGTGGCTCTATAGCCTATGGGATCTGGCATTATGACAAGATTTGCGGTGACAAGGACTTTCTGTATAACAAAGGCATTGAAATGCTCATTCAGATTTGCCGTTTTTATGCAAGCCGTGTTCAGCAGGATCCTCATACCGGTAAATACGGATTTTATGGGGTTATGGGTGTTGATGAATTCCATATGATGGTTAACAATAATTGTTTTTTGAATTATCTTGTTAAGAAATCTATGGAATTCACTCTTTCTGTGATAGAAGAAATGAAGGTGAATGCTCCCGATCTTCTTTCCGAAGCAATTGTCAAAACCGGGTTGAAGTCAAATGAGCCTGAAACCTGGAGAAGGATATCAGAAAACATGATTATCCTGCAGGACAAGAATACGGGGCTGTTTGAACAGCATGACGGCTATTTCAGGCTGCCTCATATCGATATACATTCCATACCGGTAACCGACTTTCCGCTGTACAACAGCTGGTCATATGACAGGATTTACAGAACTGATATGATAAAACAGCCTGATGTATTGATGATGTTGTTCCTGTACAACCAGGACTTCCCATACGATGTCAAAAAGGTAAATTACGAATATTATGAGCCAAGGTGTATTCATGAATCATCACTATCGCCTTCCATTCACTCAATTCTGGCTGCAGAAATCGGGAAGGAAGATGAGGCATATGAATTCTTCAGATTTGCAACAAGGCTTGATCTGGACGATTACAACAGAAACACGTGCGAAGGTTTACATATCACATCGATTGCTGCTGCGTGGATGAATATTGTATACGGTTTTGGCGGATTGAGAAGCGATGGGGAATACCTAAAACTCAGCCCTTCAATCCCCAAACACTGGAAGTCTTACAGTTTTAGGATACTTTACAAAAATTCCATATTATCGGTAACAGTAACTAAAGACAATGCCATATTTAAAGTACAGGGAGACTCTCTCATTGATGTAGTTATATATGAAAAACTTTACCAGATATCCCAGTCTGACGGAGAAATCATTGTTTCCCGATAATCATTATTAAACTCCACAGCCGATGAGATTAAAAAAAATAACACGGAGGAAGAACATAAAGGAAAAAAATCCCTTGTAACAGACATTACTTAATATAATGTTTGTGGTTAACCGGTAAACCTGACATCAAGACCTGGATAACAGGTCTATAAAAGAAAGGAGGTAATCTTTATGTCATGTATGTCAAAGGGGAAAAATTCAGTTTTCCTCAAGAGCATACTGGTAACGCTGATGATCATGGCTATTGTTTTTGCTTCTTCGCCTGCAACAATGACGACAAGTGCAGCCGCTACCCAGAATATAGCTGATGGGGTCATATTGCATGCATGGTGCTGGTCTTTCAACACAATAAGGAACAACATGGCCTTGATTGCTGAGGCAGGTTACACAAGTGTGCAGACTTCACCGATAACTAACTGCGTTGAAGCAAGTATGAATTTAAGAGACTGGTATTATCACTATCAGCCGACAGACTATAAAATCGGCAACTACCAGTTAGGCACGGAAGCTGAGTTTGCTGCAATGTGTCAGGAAGCTGAAAATTACGGGATCAACATAATTGTTGACGTAGTGGCGAACCATGTGACGAGTGACTATAGCAAGATTTCCTCCAACATAAAAAACCAGCCTAACTTTTTACGCACAAACACTCCGATATCCAACTGGAACAGCCGCTATGAAATTACTCAATTGTCATTATTGGGATTATGGGACAATAATACACAGAATGTTGCTGTCCAAAACTATATTAAATCTTTCCTGCAAAGATGTATCCAGCTTGGTGCGGATGGTTTCCGATACGATGCAGCAAAACATATAGAACTTCCCGATGACGGTAATTTTGGCGGCAACTTCTGGCCCAATATACTGAATAACGGGGCCAAATTCCAGTATGGAGAGGTTCTGCAGGACAGCGTTTCAAGAGAAGACGCTTATGCAAATTATATGAGCGTCACAGCTTCAAAATATGGTCAAAGGGTAAGAGACGCTATAAAAGCCAACAACTTCAGTGTTTCCAATATTCTGGATTACCAAATCAATGTACACCCCTCAAAACTTGTTACCTGGGTTGAATCGCATGATACATATGCGAATGATGTTACCAATCCTGATTCCTCTCAGTCAATGACTGATGAACAGATAAAGTTTGCGTGGGCCCTCATAGCGGCAAGAGCCGGGGGTACACCTCTGTTCTTCAGTCGTCCTGTAGGCGGTGGCGGGAAAAGCTATGACAACAGATTCCCCGGGCTTACACAAATAGGCGACAGAGGCAGCACCTTATTCATGAATGATGAAATTGTTGCTGTCAACAAATTCCGCAATGCGATGGTTGGGGAAAGCGAATATCTCAGAAATCCAAATAATGACAGACGAATTCTTATGATTGAACGTGGTAACAGGGGTGTTGTCATTATTAATCTGTATAATTCGAATGTCTCTTTATCTTCTCCTACCAATCTGGCAAACGGTACCTACACCAACAGGACCAATAATAACAATGTTTTTACTGTCTCTAATGGTATTATAACAGGTATTCTTCCGGCCAGGTCCGTCGTCGTCCTTTATAATGATACTCCCGGTGGTGGAGGAAGCGGGGCAGTCATTACATTCCAGAAACCTTCCAACTGGGGTTCGAATATAAGGGTCTATATATACGACGGCAATGGAGGCGGAGAAATAGCCCCATGGCCCGGAGTTTCAATGACCAACAACGGCAATGGAACATATAGCTACACATATACAGGGAATTTCGCAAACCCACTGGTGATATTCAATGACGGGACAAATCAGACGTCGCACAGCGGATTCCCGCTTGTCGCAGGCGGAGTATACAATATAAACGGTTTAGTAACAAATAACAGCAATATAATTACCATTTATTATTACACAAGTTGGTCTAACTGCTACATACACTACCAGATAGGTTCCGGAAGCTGGACAACTGTCCCCGGAGTACTGATGAGTAACTCATCATACAGCGGATATAAAACAATAACTATAGATCTTGGCACTAACACTACTCTGAGGGCTTGCTTCAACAATGGAAGCGGAACATGGGACAATAATTCAAATAATGATTATCGCTTTAATTCACCAGGTGTATATACGGTAAGAAACGGAACGATCACATCTGGAAGTCCCAATTAAATAATTACATCCTTGTAAGAAGAGAGAGTTTACCGCTCAATCTTAAAAAAACGTAAAATTTATGCTTTCACTTGGTTTAGCGGTCTTTTGTAACAAATGAAAGGAGGGAGGTCAAAAAGGGGGGATCAAACCTTTAAGGTTTTGGTAGCGAGAAATTTCTTAGTATTCAAAATACTATTCATTTATTAATTAATGTTATCTAAGAAAGACGAACTTATAAAAACTGACGGGATTCTATATGTAACATAAATTTTTATCAATGTCAACGGAATCCAATCAGGAGGCCATCAAAATCTTGATCTTTATGCTGACCGCAAAACCATGGGAATATATCAGTACAAATTAAGGAGGGAAAACATATATGTCTAAGACTTTTAAAAGGCGTTCACTTGCATTGTTTCTGGCTATTGCAATGCTTTTCTCGATTGTAAGTGGTCCTATGGCACTTGTAGCAAGGGCAGCCGAATTTGAAGCCGGACAGCCTGCAAAGCTGATTTTGCAGTATGTTGACCCTAACATCCATAACTATCTGGAAGGTAAACAAACAGATGTATGGATGTGGGGAGCCGGAACCGGCAACTATCCCAATGGTGCCAACTCTACAAATGATACCGGCGGTCATGCATTAACGGAAGTCAATGGCATTTACCAGACAGAGCCGTTGAATGTATTGACTGGTGATAATATCGGATGCATCATACGTTTTGCCGGACAATGGGGTATTGACGGTCAGGAAGGACCGGGAATTGACCGGCTGGAACCTGGGGATCGCTATGTACGCATTAACCTTGGAGATCCTATCACAAAAGTACGCGTAACAAAGGATCCACTCGGTCAATATGTTTATCCTTCACCAGTGACAACAAAGGAATTGGGAAACATCGTATTCAAATTCCGTGACTGGGATTCATTTGCCACTAACACCCAGCATCTTCTCACTGATGTTAAGGTAATCATAAATGGAACAGCCTATCCGATGACTTATGATGCTGGAACTGAAATGTTCATTTATGTCCTGGAAACTCCTGAACCAGGCGAGTACAGCTATCAGTTCCAGATTGGTGACGGAGAGCCTGTCAACGACTATTACAATCCAAATACCGACAGTCAAGGCAGATCCGTTATAGTTGCTGATCCGCCATCACTTGCGGCATCTATCGAATTAGTAAAACCAGACAACACGACTGCAGATGCCCTGACTTTAGAGCCTGCTGATGCGGTACGTGTAAGGGCTATTGTCAGAGATGCGAATGGAAACATCATAGATGAACCTGTAACTTGGTCCAGTACTGATGGAAATATTGCAAGAGCTTCTTATGGTGGTGTAATTACAGCGACAGCTCCTGCAGAAGTGCTGGAGGTACGTACGGCCAGGATCACGGCTACATGCGGGTCGGTTCAGGCACACGTAGATGTGACTGTTCTTCCTGCAAAACCTTCTTTTGTCTGGCTTGCTTCCAGCAGATTCACGCTTTCCATGAGCGGAAGCTCAAGCACCGCCACTATAGACCCGTATATTCATGACAGATATGGCTACCGCCTGAACCAGGTTGGCGGATCCATGCGCAATCAGAATTTTAACATAGAATGGACAAGCTCCAATCCAGAAGTGGCTACAGTGGAAATGACCACTTCAGGAAATAATGCCGGACGTGCCACAGTCAGAGCCGTTTCTCCCGGAACAACCACAATAACAGTCAAAGTATCGTCAATAGTAAATCCGGAAATCGAGATCAGCCAGTCCTGTGAGTTTGTAGTATTAGATCCCAATGCTGCGCCTGTAACGGGTCCAGAACTCACATCGCCGGTTACAGCCACCGTGTTCCCGGATACAATAGGGTACGACCAGAACGCTGTTCTGACACTTATTACTGATCAACCCGAAGCAATTGCTTCTGCAGTAGTTGATATGACGAATCTTGGGGCAACAACATACGACGGAAAACCGCTTAAACTGGCCATGGATATGAATAACGGAGCCATTTCGTTGTATGTAAGGGAAGGCATTGAAGCCGGTGAAAAGGAGATTCCTGTTACAATCACTGACAAGGCAGGAAATGTGACTACCATAACAGCCAAAATCACCATAGATCCTTCAATCAAAACCGAGAGCTTTGACTGGGATGAAGCCGTTGTATACTTCTTATTGACTGACCGCTTCTATGACGGTGATCCCTCCAACAACAACGCATACGGATTGGACGAATGGAATCCCGATTATGCTGAAGCTTTCCATGGCGGAGATCTCAAGGGAATTCTCCAGAAACTGGATTACCTTGAAGAGCTCGGTGTGAATACGATCTGGATTACTCCTATCGTTGAAAATACCCACCAGATGCAGCACAAGGAAACCAACCAGTTTGCTTACCATGGTTACTGGGCAAAGGATTTCACAAAACTCGATCCGCACTTTGGTACCATCGAAGATCTCGATGCTCTCCTTGATGCAGCCCATGAACGGGGAATGAAGATTATGGTGGATATAGTGTTGAATCACTCTGGCTATCCACCTATTGATGAGTTCATGGAAGCAGGAATGATACGTACTTCCTTTATCCGGAACGATAATATTACTCAGCCATTGGGTGACGGATGGATTCGTCTTCCAGACTTTAAGACAGATGATCCTGCTGTCCGTAACCAGCTGGTTGAGTGGCAGGCGGCCTGGATAAACCATAAAACTGCAAAAGGGAACAGTATCGATTTCTTCCGTGTTGATACGGCAAAGCATGTAGATAACGAAACATGGCAGGCACTGAAAAATGCTGCTGTCAAGATAAATCCACAGTTCAAGATGATAGGTGAGGACTGGACATCCAATACTGTAGCCAGACCATACCTGTACAGCGGTGGAATGGATGCCCTGCTGGATTTCGATTATGCCAACAATGCAAGGGACTTTGTAGGATCCGGATCAAATGTCGGCGGAAATGTTGTCACGGTACATAACAGGCTTGTCACACGAAGCCAGCAGATAACAAACTATGCTACTCTTGGACAGTTCCTTTCAAGCCATGACCAGCCCGGATTCCTGTATCAGTTTGCCAACAATCCTACTTCTGTCAAGCGCGGAAAAGGAATGGTTGCGGCTTCACTGCAGCTGACTGACAAGGGTATTCCGGTAATCTATTACGGAGAAGAGCTCATGAGACAAGATCAGCCATATTCTTTCGGTACACACAGCAACCGTAAGGATATGAAATGGAGCGACTATACTGAAGACGAACTGGCAATGTTAGAACATTACAAGAAGCTTCTTAATATCAGGAAAGAATACTCAAAGGTATTCGCCAAAGGTGAACGCGGGCCAGCAATCGCCGGTTCAGATGCCGATAAGTACCTTGTATTCACCCGCAGTTATCAGGGCCAGACACTGTTTGTTGGTCTGAATACAAATAACCAGAAAGTTGAAAATGTTACTTTCGCCACAGGTCAGGCAGAAGGAACAGTAATGAAAGACCTCTACAGCAATACAGTATACAAGGTAGATGCGGATGGCAATGTGACAATTTCCATTCCCGCTTCGTCGGAAGGTGGCACAGCAATTCTTGTTGCCCAGGAAAAATCTGAACTACCTGAACGTATACGGGATGGCGTCATCCTTCATGCATTTGACTGGAATCTGGATGTTATAGAAGAGAACCTGCCTTACATTGCTGAAGCAGGTTTTACGGCAGTGCAGACTTCTCCTGTGCATGGGGCAGCATCAGGAAGCAGCTGGTCGTCTGTCTATCAGCCCAGAAACATGATAGTCGGTGGTCCCGGGAACAGATTCGGTGACAGGGATGCGTTCATCAGACTTACCACTGCTGCGGCAGCATATGGTATCAAGGTCATAGTTGACGTGGTACCCAATCACATGGGGCGTAACGCAGATGCACCCTGGAATGACAATACATATTTCCATAATGTGACTACCGGTGTAGGCTATAATGATCGTTTCCTTCTGACACAGCCTGAAATGATCAGCGGCCTGAGAGATTTGAATACTCATGATCCGTTTGTTCAGCAGTCATTCATTAATTACCTGAAAGATTTGATTGACTGTGGTGCGAGCGGCTTCCGATTTGATGCCATCAAGCATATCGAGTTGGACGATGATGTACCTTCACCTGCAAGTATTGCCGAAGGTTTAACGAATCCAAGATATCCCAACGGTGAGTTTGCAAGCGATTATGTGAATAATGTTACCAACGCTGCAAAGGAATACTTCAGGGAGAAAGGCAAAGAACCTTTCATGTATGGTGAGGTACTCCAGGGCGGAGATCCCAATATGGACAGAATGCAAGGGTATGCCAGATACGTTGATCTGACAGCTTCTCAGTACGGGCATCAGGTACGCAGCGTTCTGGAAGTAGGCGAAATAGGACGTCTGGATAAATGGGCAGACTACGCCGCAGAGGGTCTCACACCTGATCGTCTTGTGCCTTGGGTAGAATCTCACGATACATACAATAACGAAGGTGAATCACGTGGATTCAGCCCGAAACAGATCAGGATCGGTTGGGCTATGATTGCCAGCCGTAAAGATGCATCCCCTCTCTTCCTTGCCCGTAACATAAATGCAGACGGAACGCAGAGAAATAGCACCCGCACTTCGCAATATGTGAGCTACAACCGTCCTCAGTGGACACATCCTGAAGTTGTGGCAATTAACAAGTTCCATAACGCAATGGCTGGTCGTGACGAGAACCTGGTAAGCCTCGGAACAAAAGCCGTTATGATTGAGCGCGGAACAACCGAAGAAGGCGGCGGTGCAGTATTGATCAACGCCGACACTAAGGCACGTGTTCTGGGAAGCGTACCTGTTAAATTCCTGAAAGATGGCTACTATGTAAATGCATTGGATGAGACCAACGTCTTTGTAGTAGCCAATGGCAAAATAAGCGGCGTAATCCCTGCCAACAATCCGAACACCTCATCACTCGATACTGGTGACAATCCTGGTATTGTTGTGCTCATGAGCAAGAGTGATACAGATGATCCGATTTTAACTGCTTTCCCGAATGACGACGACGTAATGGAAGGCAACACCTTTACAGGTGATAAACTCCGTCTCAGGCTGTCTGCAATCAATGTAACCAATACCAGTTACTCTGTAAATAATGGTTTGTCAGTAAGCTTTGAAAATGATGATGTTATTACAGTAGGAGTAAACGCCAACTATGACGAACCTATCACGATTACGCTGATTGGTAAGACTTCGGATGGAAGGTGGATTTCGAATTCATTCACCTATACAAGGGTTGAACCTGAAACAGAAGAAGTGCCTATCGAAGAACCTGAATATGTTTATGTCTACTTCTCCATTAACCGCAACGATCAGTTCAAAGCTTGGGCAGGCTTTGAAAATGGAGTATGGTGTTATACATTCAACCCCGAACTCTTCGGTGGATGGCAAGGCGCCAGAATGACCAGAATGAAATACAACGGCCAGGACACCCACTGGTATATGATTAAGATGCCCCGACAGCCAGTAGGCGGTATCATATTCAACACTGAAAACGACTCAGGTGCCGGACAGCAAACCGGCCAGCCGCCTATAACCTCGTCGATGCTTATTAATGAACAGTTGTATTTCTTCGGCAGTGGTAACTCAGGCTTCGGCATCAATAGCGGTTTTACCTGGGAGCAAACTTCTGCAAATAGTTATGTAGGATATAATGCAACAGGTGTATTCCCGCCAGGCCGGAACGGAGTTATCTTTGAAACATCAGGAGGCAGCAGCGTTCCCAGCCAGTTCGTAAGGGACGGAGAAAAAGCTACACGTCCTGCCGATCCGACACGCAGCGGTTACCTCTTTGACGGAAAATGGTATACAGATCCTGAGTGCACTCAGGAGTATGACTTTAACACTCCTGTGGTAAACACACTTGGCGAAGACCATATTTATGCCTTGACGCTGTATGCCGGATGGATCAAGCTTGATGACGATAAATTCCTGGTTGAATTCAATTCACAGGGTGGAAGCCATGTCATGTCCATACCTAACGTGGTAGGAGGATCGAAGATTTCTGAGCCGGAAGCTCCGACAAGAACTGGTTATACATTCAAAGGCTGGTTTAAGGAACCTGAATGTCTCACCCCGTGGAACTTCGCTTCCGACGTTGTTACAGCTCATACAACGCTCTACGCCAAATGGGAGGCCATAACATATGCTATCACCTATATGGATGGCGAATCCCCGGCCGGGATGCCGGAAGGAGTTCCTTCTACCTATACGGTGACAACAGAAACAATCGAACTTCCTGAACCAAATGCTAAACCAGGGTATACTTTCTCAGGATGGTATACTAACCCGCAGTTTATGACAAGTTCAAGAGTCGAAAGAATTGAAACTGGTTCTGTAGGTAATTTGACACTTTATGCACGCTTTGTACCAAATACCTATACTATTACTCTTAATCCTCAAGGTGGCTCACTGGTTACAACGGCAATAACCGTTAAATATGACGGGAAACTTCCGATTATGGCAGAAGTGCCTGAGAAGCCAGGATTTGCATTCCTCGGATACTTTGAAAATGCTGACGGAAGCGGCCGGCAGTATTATGACGGTGACGGCTTGAGAGTGTACAATGAGGATTGGAAGACAGCTGATAATGTCACCTTCTACGCCAAGTGGTCTGACCCATCAACCCCGCTTGAGCTGATCAGCATTGAAGCACCGACCCCGGTAACCGGTATTGCCAATGGCGCTCCGAAGACAGCAGAGGCATTAGGTTTACCGGCAACCGTAACTATCATTACAAGTGGAGGGGCCAGAGAGGCCAACGTTAACTGGGATGTAGAGTCAAGTAGCTATGATCCTTCAAATAAGGCTGCACAAACCTTCAACGTAAGAGGTACGGTGATCCTTCCTGAAGGTGTAGAGAATCCTAGTGGCATTGAATTGGAGATTTCAATCGAAGTATCAGTCAATGCTGCCAGCAGTGAACCGACACCGACACCTACTCCTACACCTACACCTACACCTACACCTACTCCTACACCGACACCTGTAAACAACACAACAGGTACCGCACATACAGAAAATGGACATACTACACTTACATTCCAGGTAGAAGCAAGTGTGGAGGATAATACTGCTACAGCGACTGTTTCAGCTTCGGAAATCCTCAGGCTTGTAGCTCAGGAGATGTCCGGAACGCCTCAAGCGGGTACTCGGAGAACTGTTGTGATCAATCTGAATGCAGCTGGGCAGATTAATGGAGCAAGTGTAACAATTCCATCTGCTGCATTTGCAGAATTGGATAAGGCTTCGATTGATGAACTTACAATTTCATCCGGAGTAGCGAAAGCAACTCTTGACAAGGATGCGCTTGAAGCATTGGCAGATGCAGGTTCAGGAAATGTAACACTTAGCGTGGTTACTGTAAATACTGAGTCTCTTGAGCTTAACGATGAGGTTAAGGTAGCTGTAAATGGCAGACCGGTATATGACATTACCTTAATGCGCGGCAACAATGTTGTCTCAGATCTCAATGGCGGACTGGCCACAGTAGAAATTCCCTACACGCTGCGAGCAGGTGAAGATCCGAACGCCATTGTGGTTTACTATCTTGATAATGAAGGTAAGCTGCAAATGACACTTGGTGCATACAATCCTGAAACCGGCAAAGTAAAAGTTGTGATGAGACACTTCTCAAAATATGTTCTTGGATACAATGCAGTAAAATTTGCAGATGTAGCCGAAAGTGCATGGTATTATCCAAGTGTAACATTTGTAAGCGCCCGCAATCTGTTTGATGGTATCGTGAATGGCAGCAAGTTTGATCCTGACAGCAATGTAACCAGAGGCATGTATGTCTGGATACTCGCCAACCTGGAAGGAGCAGACCTGTCAGTTTATAAGGTATCACCTTATAAAGATGTGGACATTAATTCACCGTATGGACGTGCTATTGCATGGGCTACGGAGAAAGGTATGGTAGTTGGTGTGGGCAATGGTATGTTTGCACCTGATATGGAAATCACGAGGGAGCAGATGGCCTTAATCCTTTACAATTATATAAAGTATGAAGGCATAAATCTCCCAGTAGTGCAGAACAAGACCTTTATTGATGCTGACAAAGTTTCCTCCTGGGCAGCTGTTGCTGTTGATGCACTGCATAAATACGGTATCATCAACGGATACGGCAACGACATGTACGTACCGCAGGGTAAAGCACAAAGATCAAGTGTTGCTACGGTTATCATGACATTTGTAAAAGCCTGGATGAAATAAGCAGCATGGCAACCTCAGGCAGTCAATTTAATAGAAAAGAGCTCCTCCGGAGCTCTTTTCTATCATAATAAATATCAGCGCAAAATTACTTTTTATACAGGTAACGAAGGAATATAGCAAAGACATATCCTTCTTAACCCCTGATTGATATCTGGCGTTTAAATCTAACAAAGAGATTTCAGCAGAAGGAAATATGATCGGATAAGGTGATAAAATGGAGCATAGAATAAACTGGAAGCAAAGCATATATTCGGATACCAGTGAAAATTTTATATCAAACCCTCTGCCCAGGATGGGAGATGAGGTAAAAATCAGGATAAGAATTTGGAAAGATGCACCTGTTACAAAAGTGATTTTACGCTATATTTCAAACGGTACTGACAAATATATACCTATGGAATTGGAAGAATCAAGCGATATATTTAACTATTATGCGGCTAATATCAGAATTACTGAATCTGTAATACATTATCATTTTATCATTGGAACTGATAACAATGTCTATTATTACAACCAGTTTGAAGTAACTGATTATTATCCCACCGAAGATCATGATTTCAAAATTCTTGCTGATTTTCAATCCCCTGAATGGGTTAAGAGTTCAGTATTTTATCAGATTTTCCCTGACCGTTTCTGTAACAGCAATCCGGATAATGATGTACAGGATGGAGAATATTCATTTGACGGATATAAAACTTCCAAAAGAACATGGGAACAAGTTCCGGCAGAATATGAAGAATCCCATTGCCTTGATTTCTTTGGTGGAGATCTGGAAGGTATCAGAAAAAAGATTCCTTATCTCAAATCCTTGGGTATCAATGCAATTTATATCAATCCGATTTTTATGGCGGCGACAAACCATAAGTACGATTGTATAGATTATTTCAATGTTGATCCCCATTTTGGCGGGAACTCAGCTCTTCAGGAATTGGTGAAAGATTTGCATGAAAACGGTATCAAAGTAATCCTGGATGTATCCATTAATCATACAGGAACTGCACATAAATGGTTCAATAAAGATGGGGAGTTTTTTGACAGAAGCATAGGGGCTTTTAACAATCCTGATGCTCCTGAAAGATCCTTCTATTATATTAATGAGAATAATGAGTATGATTGCTGGTTCGGGGTCAGGACACTTCCGACTCTGAACTATACGTCTGAAGCCTTAAGAAATATTATTTACAGGTCGGAAGATTCAGTGGTGAGAAAATGGCTTAAACCACCTTTCAATATTGACGGATGGAGATTTGACGTTGCTTTTTGTATGGCGCGCAGAGACGAGATACAGCTCCATCACGAGGTATGGACCGAAATTCGCAAAGTTATCAAGGAAACTAATCCCGACGCCTACATTTTATGTGAGCATTGGACTGATTATCTGGAATTCATGGGTGGTAAAGAATGGGACGCTTCTATGAATTATTTCGGATTTACGCGTCCGGCACGACAATTTGCAGGAGAACAGGACATATTTGTAAACAGGCTTTCATCTTATGGCATTAAGCAATCAAAAGCAAATGCTAGACAGATTGCAAAGATTATCAGACAGCATATGGCAAGGCTTCCATATGAAATGGCTTTACTGCAGTTCAATCTGATAGACAGTCATGATATTCACAGACTTCATAATAATCCGGAAGTCTCTTTTGAAAGATACTGCGCTGTTGTCAAGATGCTTTTTACATACCCTGGAACACCAAGCATATATTATGGGGATGAGGTAGGAATAGGGGGGCATTTGGGAAGTGACCCAGGTTGCAGGTACCCAATGATATGGGAGGAAGAAAAACAGAATAAGGAATATTTTGATTTATATAAAACTCTTTGCCATCTGAGAACAACAGAGAAAGCTCTTCAAACCGGAGGTTTCAAATTCCTGTATATAGATGAAGGCGTATTATCGTATGCCAGGTTTACACTGGATAAAGCTTTTATTTTCGTCGCTTCCATGGACCTGTCTGACAGGGAAGTTGAAATACCGGCCGATACTATTGGCCTAAAACACTCTTCCTGTATCAGGGAGGTCTTTGGAAAGGATAGTATAACGAATATGAACGGAACTCTTAAAGTAAGACTGAAACCCGAAGAGAGTCTTCTTATTGAATGCTTTCTTAATTAGATAAATATTCGTAAAAAAAATACTTAATGGGAGGATGAAGAATGAGTGTTTTGGTAAACGATGAATGGAAAATAATCCAAAAAGGATTTTCTAAGGAGAGAAACAGGTTTTTTGAGAGCCTTATGTCTTCAGGAAACGGAAGGATGGGATTAAGGGGAAATCATGAGGAGGATTATTCCGGGGATACACTTAAAGGTACCTATATAGCAGGTGTGTATTATCCCGACAAGACTAAGGTAGGCTGGTGGAAGGTCGGCTATCCTGAATATTTCGCGAAGGTATTGAATGCTGTCGATTTTATAGGGATTCGCGTTATCATCGACGGGGAAACTGTCGATCTTGCAAAATGTAATTTTCACAGCTATATGCGCGAGCTAGACATGAAGGAAAGTGTTCTAAGAAGATCATTTGTCCTTGTAGGCAGGGACGGGGCCTCGTATGAAATAAGTTCCGAGAGGTTTATCAGCTATTCGGACCCTGATCTGGCCCTGATCAGATACTCTGTGAGAAGTGTTTCAAAGGATGCCAAAGTCACATTTATACCTTTCCTGAATGGAGATGTTTATAATGAAGACGCCAATTATGGCGAAAAGTTCTGGGAATATGTTTCGTCCAGATCATCTGATGAGACTGCATGTGTAACTATGAGGACGAAGAAGACGGAATTTACGGTGTCATCAGCATTTGCCTGGAAATTGTCAGGTTCTTTGGAAAGCATGCGGGCAATTACTGACAGAAATGGTGAATGGGTGGGTATAGAAATTAATTCGTCAATCAAAAAAAATGAAGAGATAACTTTGGAGAAATATGTCTCGGTGGTTAGTGACCGATATTATGAGAGAAATGAACTGGAAACTTTGGCGACCAGTAAAGCAGTTCAGGCAAAAGAATCAGGGTATGAGGCACTTTTTCAAGCTCATAAGTGTAAATGGGCAGATATCTGGAGCATGGGGGATATTGTGATTGACGGGGACGTACCCGCACAACAAGGTATTCGCTTTAATATTTATCATTTGAACTGTACCTATTCCGGTGATGATCCCAGGCTCAATATCGGTCCTAAAGGATTTACCGGTGAAAAATATGGCGGAAGCACCTACTGGGATACCGAAGCCTATTGCCTTTATTTCTTCCTTGGTACCAGAACTTCAGAAATTGCGAAGAATCTTCTGGTATATCGCTATAACCATCTTGAGAAAGCAAAAGAGAATGCAGCCAAGTTAGGTGTCAAAGGTGCTTTATATCCCATGGTGACAATGAATGGTGAAGAGTGTCACAATGAATGGGAAATCACCTTTGAAGAGATTCACAGGAATGCTGCCATAACCTATGCGATAAAAGCATACAGCGATTATACTCAGGATCTGAGTTACCTTGTTACAAAGGGTATAGACGTATTGGTCGAAACTTCGCGTTTTTGGGTTTCGCGTGCAACATATAATCCACGTAAGGATGTATATATGATTCTTGGTGTAACTGGCCCCAACGAGTATGAGAACAACGTTAACAATAACTGGTATACAAATCGCATGTGCAAATGGAACCTTGAGTATACCTGTGAATGTCTGTCCATGATGAAGGATAGATATCCGGAAGAGTACAAAAAGGCTGTGGACAGGCTTTCACTTACAGAGGAAGATATTGAGACATTCAAAGAAGTCAGCAGCAAAATATACTTGCCGGAAGATAGGGAAAAAGGACTTTTCTATCAACAGGACGGCTTTATGGATAAGGAACTGAAGCCTGTTTCAGAATTGACAGAAGAGGACCTGCCCTTGTACAAAAAGTGGTCATGGGACAGAATACTGAGGTCATGTTATATTAAGCAGGCGGATGTCCTTCAGGGATTATGGTTCCTCAATGATTATTATGATTTGAAAGTGAAAACGGTCAATTTTGAGTTTTATGAGCCCATGACGGTTCATGAGTCCTCCCTGTCACCATGTATTCATTCCATTCTGGCTGCTGAAATAGGAAAAAGGGATAAAGCATATGAATTGTATCTGAGGACAGCAAGACTGGACCTGGACGACTATAATAAGGATACTGACCAGGGCTTGCACATAACTTCGATGGCAGGTACATGGATGAGTATCGTCTATGGATTCGGGGGCATGAGAATCCGTGACGGAAAACTCAATCTGGCGCCCTTCAAACCAAAAGCCTGGAAGTCATATTCATTCAACATCGTCTTCAGGGACAGATTTATAAAGATTATTGTAGGCGAAGAAGAAACATCAATACTTCTGCAAAAGGGAGAGTCAATATCCATCGTGGTCTATGGCCAGCAAGTTGAACTTAAAACGGCTGAAGAGTTCAAATTAAGGCAAAACTGAGCATAAAAACAGAATGGTAAAAAAATAACAGAGAGGAGTACACAATATGAAGAAAAAACCAAGTGTTGCATATTTTTGCATGGAGTATGCCATAGAAAGTAAAGTCAAGTTTTATGCCGGAGGACTTGGCATACTCGCAGGAGATTATATGAAGGAAGCCTGCGACAGGAAGGAACCATTGATAGGAATTGGCATCAAATGGAAACAAGGTTACGGCGAACAAAGAATCGACCATGAATCCTGTAAACCATACGATGCCTATATCAACAATGTTTATAAATTTCTGAAAGATACCGGCGTTACTGTCAATGTCACAATTCGGGGCAGAGATGTAAAAGTGAAAGTCTGGCAATATGATGCCCATGGTGTTGACAACCTGTACCTTCTGGATACGGACATAGATGGAAATGATGATGAAGCCAGATGGATAACAGGCCAGCTTTATGGATGGTTTGGTGAAGAGAGAGTAGCTCAGGAAATAGTTTTAGGAATAGGTGGGGTCAGGGCTATCAGGGCACTTGGCCTTGACATAGATGTTTATCATTTCAATGAAGGACATGCTCTTTTTGCAGGTTTTGAACTCATTAAGGAAAAGATGGATGCCGGGCTGAGCTTCGAGGAGGCCTGGGAAAAAACGCGGGATGAAGTCGTTTTCACTACCCATACTCCTGTTATTCAAGGCAATGAATCCCATCCGATAGACAGACTTATTTATATGGGTGCAAATCTTTGCTTAACCAAAGAGAATCTGATAACTCTTGGCGGTGACCCGTTCAACATGACGGTGGGGGCATTAAGATTGTCCCGTAAAGCAAATGCTGTTTCTGATTTACATAAGGACACCGCGAATAAAATGTGGGATGAAGTAGAAAACAGATGCGGGATCATTGGAATAACCAATGCCATTCATATTCCTACCTGGGTGGATCAGACCATGCTTGAACTGGCGGAAAAATACAATGGAGATGATAAGAGTAGAGAATCTCTCTGGGACAGGCACATGCACAATAAAAAAGAGCTGATTCGGTTCGTTGAGAACAAAACCGGTGTTAAACTGGATCCGGAAGTTCTTTTGATCGGCTTTTCACGCCGTGCTGCCCCTTACAAGCGTTCCAACTTGATTTTCAGCGACAGATCATTCATAGAGCCATTATTGAAGAACAAAAAACTTCAGATAGTATTTTCCGGGAAAGCCCATCCATTGGATGATACCGGTAAAGAAATCATTTCTAACATCCTTGCCATGACAAAGCTGTATCCCGGAAGTGTCGTATTCCTTGAGAATTATGACATGGAAATAGGAAAAGCTCTTACCACCGGTTCGGATGTTTGGCTTAATAATCCAAGAAGGCCGAAAGAAGCATCCGGTACTTCTGGAATGAAGGCCGCCATGAATGGTGTTTTGAATGTATCTACTTTGGACGGATGGTGGCCGGAGGCCTGTCAGCACGGTGTTAATGGCTGGCAATTCGGGGACGGTTATGAAGACGTCGATGAAGAAAAATGCGATGCGCATGATTTCAATGCATTGACGCGGTGTCTCCTTGAGGAGGTTATTCCGACCTATTATGATAACAGGTGTAAATGGATTGATATGATGGCTTCATCGATTAATACCACAAAACTTCGTTTCGGAATGAAACGCATGTTGGATGAATATTATGAAAAATTATACAATAAGTAAATTGACTTAATGATTATCTATCCGAACAAAGATGGACGAAGGTTATCCGATACGGTAAGCCTTCGCCCATTTTTTAGGTTCTACGTCAATTGTTGGGGTGGAACAAAGTAAAATGAAGTAACGTATGTATTGCTGGCAGATGATCATATTTGGTTGTCTGCCAGTTTTGTATGTAAAGGCTTATGCCATAACATGAAGTATTCTGTTCCT
>JAAYAD010000053.1 GCA_012719545.1 Clostridiaceae bacterium | reverse complement strand
GCCCGTAACAACATGCTCATCATGAGGTGTGTCATTAAAAATTACTTTCGGCATATTATAGCCATTTGGGGTAAGAGCTACCTTACCGCCGGGCAGAGCACCGTTTATTATTTCCGCCCCATCTATCCCGTAAACTTCAAGGGATGAAACTTCCCAATAGCTGTAGCTTTTATTAAAGTGGAAGACAGCTTGTCCGGTTCTTGGGCCCGTGCCTTCTGAGGATTGACCGCCTTCTTCGCCGTCCTGCGAGTCTTCATCATCCTCAGTATATTCAACGGTTACCGTATACTCAACGTCACCAGTAACTTTATTTGGGACAAAGCGGTATATGTATTCATCCGCTATAACATTGGCATAGAGGATTTCGCTGGACGGTATGCCCTGTGAGATATCAAAACGCTCATTATCGCGACTGTCAGCCCTTAGTAAAGCAGTCGAATCTCCCGGTTCAGGCTGAATGAGTTCTTCCACTTCTCCGGACGTAAGTGTGACGTGATGGAGTATGTACTTGTCGCCATATGTATTTCCTTCTCCAGATGGGAAAACCACACCGTCTTTAAAGTACATTTTCATGCCGATGACAGTCTTTTTTCCCACCATTACCTTGATTGGGGTAAGGGTGCTGGTTGGACTTTTGACACTAGCAACAAGTCTTCCTGTATCAGTTATATCATCAAGTGGCACAATATTTTCATTATCAAATATATAATATTCAATTTTTGTCAATTCCCGACTTGTATATGATCTATTTAAAAATCTGTGGTTAAGGATCACTTCATCCTCCACTTTTTCCGTTCCATCATTGGAAAGTGTAACCTTTACTGTTTTGTCGGTGGCTATGGAATTGTCATATATAATGTCAAAATCGCCCTGAGGTGCTCTGGAGGTTATTACTCCTACTCCCATACTGTCATATATGTGGCCTCCGGGTAATATTTGTCTTCTAATTTCTTCTCTTGCTGCTTGAGTCCCGTCAAAGCTTACCTGGTAACGAGCATTGTTGGCACGCATTGAGAGACAAGCTTCATCCTCAATAAGAAATTGTGAGTTGGCTAGATATTCAAATATCTGTGGTATATTGCTTGTAAGCCTTCTGCCATTGGTATCCGTAATTTCACCAGCCATGAACATTTCTTCCCATTTTATGGCATCTCTTAAGGTCATAACTGTGGGAACACCGTTTACCACAGGATAAATTATTGGTTCAAAGAATATCTTATATATTCCTGTATATTCTTCGTTCTCATATCTATAGATGCCCTTTTTGAAATCTTCAGCAGAAATAGTGGCACCAACCAAATCAGCAATATCCGGTATGTTTTTATACGTTTTCACTCCGTTAACAAGACTTTCAAACCAATTATCCCACTCAGTTTTACTACCTCCGAATACCTTGGGCAGTGTATTCACATAAGATTTTTCCTTTGGGATTACATAATTGTATGGTGTATCATCTGTAGTTACTGTTAAGGCATATGTTTTATCTCCATTCATGTAATCATAAACTGAATAGTCAGTATAACCCACAACGTTATGCCTAAGGCCTGTTTTTGTAATATCTACTTTCTTTCCAATGAGAATTACACCTTCACCAGTGTTAATTCGATTCTGTGCAGATTTACCGTCCTTATTTGGAGCAAAGTATATAGAAAGCCTTATCCCTTCAAACTTTGAGGAGTAGTTCCACAAATCAATTTCCTTGCCGGAACCTGTGTTGGGATCTGAAGGCAGACTATCATTGTTGCCGGCATATGCCGGCAACGTTAGTAAATTAATAACAAGTAACCATAGTAAAATGATCTTAAAGCTTCTCATAGCTTAATCACCCTGTCACTGGTTAGTTGGTCCAATCCAGCACCATTGGCCAAATTTATAAATAAACCATTTACCATATGTCTGCCCATCCTTGGGATTCTTTATTTCTTCATATGCCTTACGTTTATAGTATTCACGAATTTCCTTCCATTCAGACCACCAGTGGCCTTCGCCGTACTTGTCTACTAGATAGGTTTCACCTAAGTGTCCTAAAGAAGCAGTTCCAAGTTTTCCATGCTCTACAAGATTTCCGCTGGGGTATGCCATTCCTCCGTATAGGTCGCAGTTCTGGTTTTCTCCCAGTACTCCTGCTGGGCCAATTTTTAATACTACTTGTGTTCCATCGGGCTTTATAAAGGTATCTCCTTCAATGGGCAAGGGTCTGTACGGGTCGTCCCATCTTAATACGGTTGGCTCACGGGTCTGCTTAGGCTCTTCTTTTTTAACTCCTTCT
>JAAYAD010000073.1 GCA_012719545.1 Clostridiaceae bacterium | reverse complement strand
ATTCAGCGTTTTTTCTTCCCTTAAGACCTCAATCACTATTTTTGCTTTTTCTTCCGGTGTAAAATTTCTTCTCTTTTCCATAGTTCCATACTAACTTATTTTGGCCGTTTTGTCTGTCTTAATTTCTGGTATCATTATACTCAGCCGTTCCTTCAAAGTAATTGATAAAATACTTTGTTTATAGATTACCTATAAGGAATTGAAACTTGCCAGGGAAAAACAAAGAGCGTGAAAGCCATCACACCGCTTATAAATTATTCGTCAAGGAACCATAGGTATTTTGAACGTGACATTCACTGTACCAAATTACTTATTAAGAGTTAATTTCTTTTTTTCTTATACGTTATATCTGTGTTTTGACAATTTTTCTCAAAAAATCCATCAAATAAATTGAATTAATCTTACAGGCTAAAAAACATATAAAAATATAAAAATAAAAATAAATAAACCATTTGCCATCATCTTCGTCATATTAAGTGGAAGCAATTGCTAACCAAAAATTTTACATTTGGAGGTATGGTAAATGAAAAAGAAAACAACTTTAGGTATTCTGATCGTCGGATTATTGGTATTGTGCATGGGAGCTTCGGTATTTGCAGATACCGCCATTAAGCTCTATATGGACGGTAAGGAAATAAAGACAGATGTTGCACCGGTACTTGTAAACAACAGAGTTTTAGCTCCTGTAAGAGCTATTTCTGAAGCATTAGGTATGGATGTTACCTGGAAAGATAACGCAGTATATATTGAAACAAAACCTGACAACTCAAAAATGCGCATACAGCTTCTTGAAGCTGCATTGGCTCCCAAAGACGCTCTTTCGGCCGCAGAATTCTGGGCAGAAGGCGTTAAAACCAGAAATGGTGCTCTTCAATTTGCTGTTATGTCACCGTCATTAAGAGAAGAAAAATATTCATATTTTGAGGAATTAAACTGGGTTACAGGAACATCCAGCCCATGGGTTGAAAAGTACACTGTTAAAGAAATTAACAAGACTGACAAAACTGTTGTATACGAAGTTGAATTCGTTTATACCGATTCAACAGGCACAACCTTCTCTGAAAACCAGTTTATAATGGTTGAGAAATTCGATGACAAGTGGCTTGTTTCTTCAGTTGAAGATCTTGACGTTGAGGGAGCTATTACAGAAATTAATCTTGAAGGCGATAAGGTTGTCAGCTTCTTTGTTAAGAATGAAACTGCCGGCAGAGCACGTTATAGTGAAGCTTTAGTTATTATCGGCGAAGAGACAAAAATCTACAAGGGATATACCAACACTGAGCTTAAGGCAAGTGATTTGACCAAAGGTCAAAAGGTAGAAGTTACTTTTACAGATAATCCGATGATAATGATTTATCCTCCTCAGGCTGTAGCAAAAACAATAAGAGTAATGGATTAAGTCGAGGATTTGGAAATTATTAATTAAGAAAATGTAAAACCGGCTTGGGCCCAAAGTGGCACCAGGCCGGTTTTTTAGTGCCTTTTTTCAAATGTCGCAAGATTACATATGCTCATAAAATATGACGAAATCGATTAAGTATAATCTATAAAAATGTAGATTTAATGCGCGTTTTTACAGGGCGAAACGTTGGAATTCAAGTTCTGGATATATTCTTAAAACCCTTAAAATAAAAGGACGAGCGGGATTATCCAGAATTTGATAATTGATATTGACAATTCTTCGAAGACTGCTATATAATAAAATCACGAAAACGATATAGTAAATCTACATCATGTCCTGCATTTCTGAGCAAACATTCTTTGAGGCACATCAATCGCTGAGTAATCTTACGTGCATTACCTGTTAAATACTTTTGGAGAGTGATGCATCATCGTTACGTTGAAAGATATATCAAAAAGATGCGGTGTTTCACCGGCAACAGTCAGTAAAGCACTAAACGGAAGTCCCGATATAGGTGAAGAAACAGCAGAGAATATCCGCGCCGTTGCAAGGGAAATGGGATATCATCCCAATGCCAATGCCAGAGCATTAAAAACCAAGCGTTCAAACAATCTTGGCGTGCTGTTTATAGACAAGACCCAGAGCGGACTTGCCCACGAGTATTTTTCATCCATATTAAACAGTTTTAAGGTTGAGGCAGAGCGCCTTGGATTTGATATCACCTTCATTAGCCGGAATATAGGCGGAACCAGCATGACTTACCTTGAGCACTGCCGATACCGCCATTGTGATGGTGTTGTTATTGCAAGCGTTGATTTCTACGACCCGGAAGTAGTGGAGCTTGTTAAAAGTGATATTCCCACCGTTACCATAGATCACGTTTTCGATAACAGGACGGCAATACTGTCTGACAATATTCAGAGCATGCATGATCTGGTGAAATACGTACATAGCCGTGGTCACAGAAAGATAGCATTTATCCATGGCGAAAAGACATCGGTAACCCAAAAGCGCCTTGCAAGCTTTTATAAAACCTGTGCCGAACTGGGTATCAGTGTTCCTGATGAGTATGTAAAACCAGCAATTTACCATGATCCCGAATCCAGTGCCCGCGCAACACGTGAACTCCTTGCCTTGAATGACCGTCCAACCTGCATTATGTATCCTGATGACTATTCATTCATTGGAGGAATGAATGAGATTGAAAAATGTGGATTAACAATTCCCGACGACATAAGCGTAACAGGATACGACGGAATCCATCTTTCGCAAATTTTGCGCCCAAAACTTACAACACTATTCCAGGATGCCGTTGCAATAGGGCGTGAAGCCGCCGCGCAGCTTGTGGAATCAATTTTGTCGCCTAAAACTTTTATACCTAAGCAGATAGTGATTCCGGGAAGGGTTATAGAGGGCGCATCGGTAAAGAAGCTTGACTGACAGTAAATAAGCATATGCTTTCATATGCTTGAAAATAAAAGGAGGGAAAAAGATGTATCTGTTAAAGAGGGTAGCAGCAATTATTCTTTTGGTGGCTATGGTGTTATCCGCCGCAGGATGTAATTCAACAACGACCAACACAGGAGATAACGGAGATACCACTACTCCAAATGCGACCCAACCTGCATCTACCGGCGACAAAACCCAGGAATCCCAGGAGGGCAAGGTACTCAGAATCTATTGCTGGAATGACGAATTTAAGAGCAGATTTACTGACTACTTCGAGAAAAAGGGCAAGCTTCCCAGTGACGTCAAAGTTGAATGGGTAATCACTCCAAATCAGAACAACGCATATCAGAACAAGCTGGATGAAGATCTCTTAAATCAGGACAAAGCGGCAGAAAAAATTGATATTTTCTTGATTGAAGCTGACTATGCATTAAAGTACGTAGACACAGATTATACTCTCGATGTTATCAATGAAGTGGGATTGACAAAGGAAGAACTGGCAAATCAGTACAAGTATACTCAGGAAATTGCCACCGACTCTCAAGGAAGACTGAAAGCTGTTTCGTGGCAGGCAACCCCCGGACTTTTCGCATATAGAAGATCAATTGCCAAGGAAGTATTGGGTACTGACGATCCTGTCGAGGTTCAGAAGCAATTAAGCGATTGGGACAAATTCGACGCTGTTGCTGCAAAAATGTATGAAAAAGGCTACAAGATGCTTTCAGGCTATGACGATGCTTTCAGAGTATTTTCCAACAATGTTTCCCATCCATGGGTTGACGAAAACAACAAGATTGTAATTGATCCCAACCTTATGAGATGGGTTGACCAGACAAAGCTCTATACTGAAAAAGGCTACAATAACAAGACATCCCTTTGGTCGGCAGAATGGTCGGCAGACCAGGGGCCTAACGGTAAAGTATTTGGATTCTTCTACTCAACATGGGGTATTAACTTTACCCTTCTTGGAAACTCCCTTGCAGTTCCGGAATCTGAAGGCGGAAAGAAGGAAGTTGGAAACGGCATCTTTGGTGACTGGGCAGTATGTGAAGGACCTCAGAGCTATTACTGGGGCGGAACTTGGATATGTGCAGCAAGGGGTACCGACAATATAAGCCTTGTTCGTGAAGTTATGAGAACTTTAACCTGCGATGCTGAGACCATGAAACAGATTACTATTGATACTGAAGACTATACCAACAACATTAAGGCAATGAATGAAATTGCCAACAGCGATTATGGTTCAGCATTCCTGGGAGGCCAGAACCACATAGCCCTGTTTGCTTCTGCAGCTCCCAAGATAGACATGAGCAATATTTCAAAGTATGACCAGGGTATGAATGAAGAATTCCAGGCAGCATTCAAGGATTACTTTGACGGCAATGTAACAAAAGAGCAGGCTCTGGAAAACTTCTATACAGCAGTCCTTGAAAAGTATCCCAACCTTTCAAGGTGATGCGAAACAATACATATGGTAAACAACAGTTTGGGCCTTATTTTAGTAAAGATTGAATTTTCTCAACCCCCTGCACCTTAGGGTGAATTAAAGCGGAGCCATGCCCATACATGACTAAGAATCGGTATGGTATGTGGCTCCCTTTAAATTCTTCCGGGGAAAATGTTATAATTAAATTATAAAGATATACAAAAGCAAATTCACATTTCTAACTGCTTCTGAAGGCATGTCTGTTGGTATAAACCAGATGATTTTCTAAATACGAACGACATATAAAATATTGAAATATTGATTGTTCCGAGGTGATTTTATGGTTCCCGCATCTGCTTTGGGCAACACCGGCAGAAAATTAAAATCAGTCAGTTATTCCAAGTGGGGGTACATTTTTATTGCACCGTTTTTTTTAATCTATACTCTCTTTTCACTTGTACCGCTCATATCAACCTTTTACAACAGCTTTTTTGAAAATTACAGAGTAGGACTTGAGCAGATCGGGCCAAAGTTTGTGGGCTTCAATAATTATCTGGAGCTAATAAAGCAGGGAGACATAATAAAATATTTTTCAAACACCATGATTATCTGGCTGTTGGGTTTTATTCCACAGATTCTTGTTTCGCTTCTTCTGGCAGTTTGGTTTACAGATTTAACTCTTAGGCTTAAAACATCCTTCTTTAAATCCATAATTTATATGCCTAATCTTATAATGGCTTCGGCCTTTTCAATGCTGTTTTTTGCACTGTTCTCCGATAACGGGCCCATTAATTCAATACTTCTGAATCTTGGCCTTGAAGAGCCGTACAGATTTCTTTCAAATACCGGGAGTACAAGAGGTCTTATAGCTTTTATGAATTTTCTCATGTGGTTTGGAAATACCACAATCCTTCTGATGGCAGGAATTATGGGCATAGATACCTCAATATTTGAATCGGCTCAAATAGACGGAGCCAAGGGATATCAAATCTTTGCCAGGATAACAATGCCGCTTTTAAAGCCCATATTTCTGTATGTGCTGATAACCTCTATGATTGGGGGACTACAGATGTTTGATGTTCCCCAGATACTTACAAACGGAACCGGAAACCCTGACAGAAACAGCATGACATTAATCATGTTCCTTAATAAGCACCTGTACAGCAAAAATGTGGGCATGGCAGGTGCCGTATCTGTGCTGCTGTTTATAATAACAGCCATAATGAGCGCCTTTGTATTCCGCATTGTTTCAGGAAATCAAAAAGGAACAGGAGGAATTAAGCAATGACTCTAGCAGTAGATAAGAGCCAGGGCAATATGACCCTTAAGATTAAACGGGCTTTTTGCTATTTCGTACTGATATTGATAACCTTTATCTGCCTGTTCCCATTTTACATACTGCTTATTAATTCAACCAGGTCACATCCGGATATTCAAAAGGGATTTTCAATTTTACCCGGAGGCTCAGTATTGTTTAACCTGAAAAATGTTTTCTCCAATGAAGAGCTTCCAATTTTAAACGGAATTTTGAACAGTATTTTGATTTCGTCTTTAAATGCTCTTCTAAGCACATATTTTTCGGCGATGACTGCTTTTGGAATACATGCTTACAGTTTTAGACTCAGAAAGGCAGCTTACCTTTTTATTCTCCTTGTAATGATGGTTCCTACTCAGGTTTCGGCACTAGGATTTATAAGGCTTATTACAAGCTTTAATTTGATGAATTCCTTTATTCCTCTCATTGTACCTTCCATTGCTGCACCAATAGTGTTTTTCTTTATGAAACAGTACATGGAAAGCGCACTGCCTTTGGAAATTGTGGAATCATCACGTATTGACGGGGCAAATGAATTCAGGACATTTAATCAGATAGTTCTACCCATTATGAAACCGGCCATAGCAGTACAGGCAATATTCAGCTTTGTGGCAAGCTGGAACAATTACTTTTTGCCATCCCTGATTCTGGAATCAGCAAAGAAAAAGACCCTCCCAATACTTATAGCCCAGTTAAGAAGCGCAGACTATCTTAAGTTTGATATGGGGCAGGTATATATACTGATAGCCATTGCCATTTTCCCTGTTATGATTGCTTACCTTATTATGTCCAAATTTATTGTCCGGGGTGTAGCGCTGGGCAGTGTCAAGGGCTGATAAAAAATTGAATTGATTAATGTATAGATAATATACATAATAGGATTATAATTAGTATAAAGTTTTACCTGTTACAAAATTTTAATTTTTATTAATAAGATTAATGGGTAATATATATATTAAGTTCAAATAATATTCCAATATGTGGGTATAATGATGTTGTTGCAGATATAGGCTTTACAATTTCTAGCCCACAAATAAAGTAAGGAGGGGAATTATGGCTGGTATTTCTTTTTATCGTTGTGACAAATGCGGTAATATAGTTGCTTTGCTTCAGAAAGGCGGAGGAACTCTAACCTGCTGCGATCAGTCTATGACTGAACTTAAGGCCAACACTACTGATGCATCCAAGGAGAAACATGTGCCCGATATAGTCAAAGAGGACGACAAGATAAAGGTCACCATAGGCTCGACTCCGCATCCCATGATACCTGAGCATTATATTCAATGGATAGCTCTTGTAAGCGGAGAGAAAGTACAGTTTAAGTTCTTAAGGCCGGAAGATGAGCCTAAGGCAGAATTCCTTGAAGCAGACTCGGGTACTGTTTATGAATACTGCAATTTGCATGGTCTGTGGAAAGCTGATTTTTAAATTTACAAGGTAAAAAATAAATTAGGTATATGGAGGTAATAAAATGGCTGTAAAAAATGCTATGACTGCAGATTTTCTTCGTTCTGCATACGGGGGAGAAAGCGCTGCCCACATGAGATATCTTATATGGGGAGATATGGCTGAAAAAGAAGGCTTCCCCAAAATCAAGAGACTGTTTGAGGCTATTTCCTATGCCGAAAGAGTACACGCAGGAAATCATTTCAATGAAATTGGCGGAGGCACTGCCGATGCAACTGTAACTGCAGGTGCTGTTTTCGGAACAGGAAGTACCGTTGAAAATCTTCAGGGAGCAATAAACGGCGAGCTTCATGAAGTAGAGCAAATGTATCCTGTATATCTTAATGCTGCCGAGTTCCAGAACGAGCCAGGCGCAAAGAGATCCTTCCATTTTGCCCTTGAAGCAGAAAAGATCCATGCCGAGCTTTTCAAGCAGGCACAGGATGCTGCAAAACAGGGTAAGGATATAGAGTTTGAAGCTGTATACGTCTGCCCGGTTTGCGGTCACACAATATTGAACGGCGCTCCTGACAAGTGCCCGGTATGCGGAGCAAAGAAGGAATTGTATAAGCAGTTCTAATTTGAAAAGCCAATTTGAGTGCTAATTTCTTTATAAAAAAGTGAGTATGTTTAAGCTTCGGCGAGCAACATAGGGTAAGTTTGCCTACACGCAGAATACAGGCCTGCGGAGTCACTTTTGTGTGATTTCGCAGGCTTTATTTTCAGGAGGTGAATATAATGAACCTTACAATAAGATCGGTAAGAATTGAAGATGCCGTGTTTATCAATGAAATGAGAAGGATGGACGGCGTGAGAGAGAATACTCTTGGCATTATCAGCGAGAGGCTGTCCAGAAATGAAGAGTACATTAAAAGCCTGTCTGAAAATGACCATATGCTTGTGGCAGAGGTCGAAGAGAACGGTGTTAAAAAGGTTGTTGGAGTCTGCTCTCTGAACGTTTACAGAAACAACAGGATGCGTCACTCAGCTTCCATAGGAATTATGGTGCATTCTGATTATCAGGGCAAGGGAATAGGTAAGGCTTTGATGACCAAAATTCTGGACCTTGCTGATAATTGGCTGATGCTTGTCAGAGTTGAGCTTACTGTGTTTGTTGATAATACCAGGGCCATAAATCTTTATAAGTCCCTGGGGTTTGAAATAGAAGGCAAAAAGAAATATGCCGCAATAAGATACGGAGAATATGCTGATGAATATATTATGGCCAGGTATAACAATATACCTGTAAAGAAAAATAATGATAATCGGATAGGTGATATAGGTGTTTAGGGAAATGAGAAGAAAGGACAGAGCAATTTCTGATGATGAGGCCATTAAATTGCTGGAGAATGGTAAATTCGGCGTTCTGTCAATGACATGTGAAAATGGATATGCTTACGGGATTCCTCTTAATTACGCATATCGTGACGGAAATATATATTTCCACTGTGCGGGTGAAGGAGCAAAGCTTGACAACATAAGACATAACAATAAGGTATCCTTTTGCGTGGTGGGGGAAACCCGTCCGCTGCCTGAAAAATTCAGTTACAGCTATGAAAGCGTGGTAGCCTTTGGCAAGGCAGAGGAAATTAGTGGCAAGGAAAAGGAAGACGCTCTTTTTATGCTTATTGAGAAATACTCGGCAGATTTTAAGGAAAAGGGAAGGGAGTATATCAACAGAGCCGCCCCTGAGACCACTGTAGTTAAAATCAGTGTAGAACATATTACGGGAAAAGCCAGAAGATAGTAATTGAATTCCTGCAACGACCTGAAATTGGAGAAAATTAAATCTAACGAAGCAGGAGAAAGTTAATCAAAGGAAAAGAATGTGGCAGAACCTGACAGAAAGACCGGATGCTTAGCATAATAAAAGCCCCGGTTGAAGAAAAAAGCCAGGGCAATTATTATGGACATAGAATCAATCATTTGGTGCATTTTGTGAAATGCATCTGTCAACGCTTGCTTTATGCACAATTTAATTAAGCTTATGCCTTATTTCCATGCTGGAAGTAGTAGTCAGCATATTTTCTGTCCGATATAAGAATGTGGCTGCTAATCCATTCAGCAAGGAAATCAAGGATATCAAGCACTGCTTTATGCTGGTCATCATCAATCTGGGAATCTGTAATTCCCTTGATTTTGTTGACATAGAAATTGTGTGAGGTTATTTGGTCGTTGATGTCGGGATAATTGAACGTTGACATAAATTTCTCTTCATATTTGAAGTGGTATTGGGTGTACTCCAAAAGCTCATTGATGATGGTTCTTATTTCATCAAAATGGTCGTAATCGTCATTGAGGCTTGCAAGCTCATAAGCATGCTCACCAATTTCAAACAGTCTTTTATGCTGGGCGTCGATTTCAGGTATTTTAAGGCTGTATCGTTCTTTCCACTGAAAAGCCATATTATTTTCCTCCTTTACATGGCATAATTATTATTCTTTATATACCAATTAAAAATTCAAATTAACAATAAATATATTGTAATTATTAGTTAATGTAATAGGTCATACCGATTAAGTCTATATAATGGTGTAAAAAGAAGTTGAGCCAAAGCTCACACCTCGGTTAAAATATAAGTTGCCCAACAAATACCAAACCGAGGAGGATGAACCATGGCTCAGTTTAATAT
>JAAYAD010000060.1 GCA_012719545.1 Clostridiaceae bacterium | reverse complement strand
TTAAAATATTGCAGGAATTGAAATGTTCTGCTGAAAAGAGACGACCACTCTGAGAACATTTCAATTCTTAGTGATAAATCAATCTGGTTAAGCGAGCTACAAGGTAGAATAAAATTTGCCCACGATTACTTGACACTAACGATCTGCAATAATATATTGATAAAATGTGGATTTTGTGTTAACATTGCTCTGGAAAAAGAGGACAAGCTTATTTATAAATATGTAATTGTATTTTTCCGTGAGGGAGTAGTTTGCACGGGCTTATCCGTGTGGCAAATCAACATGCTGGCCTTTGCCTGGTTTGCCTTAATAAACAAGACTCATGGGTGGTTAAACTACCTGTGGGTCTTTATTATTGCATAAAGGAGAGATAATGTGAGTTTTTTTGAGTTGATATTGATAGCGCTGGGACTTTCTATGGACGCTTTTGCAGCGGCTATCTGTCTGGGACTATCCATGCCAAAGCTAAAGATTAAGCATGCAATTATTATAGGCGGATTTTTTGGCGGTTTTCAGGCTCTCATGCCCCTGATTGGATACCTTCTTGGATCTCAGTTCACCAGCTATCTGGCTGCCTTTGACCATTGGATTGCCTTTACTCTGCTTTCGATAATTGGCGTAAATATGATAAGGGAATCCCGGGACGGTTGTGATTTGGTGGAATCCTTCACCATAAAGAAAATCTTTCTTCTTGCTTTGGCAACAAGCATTGACGCATTGATTTCAGGTGTTTCATTTGCCTTTATGGGTGTGGATATTCTGGGCACTATTTTAACAATTGGCGCAACAACTTTTATTGTTTCTTTTGTTGGCACAAAAGCCGGAAGTCTTTTCGGAGACAGTCTTAAATCAAAAGCCGAGGTTCTGGGGGGAGCAACCTTAATCCTTATCGGACTGAAAATATTATTGCAGGACTTGCTCAGTTTATAGTAGTTTTGTCTTTCTATAATTTAAATGCCTAAATAGACAGAAGGAATTCTTTTGGGAAATATTTTATTGGCAATTTAGCTCTATATACCTATTCCAACAGGATGTGACATGTGATAATATCAAGTGTTGAAAAAGAATGCACAAACTTCAAATTTTTTGGAAACCTATGGTGCAAAAGGATTGTAAAAAATTTTTGCAGGAAATAATTATTAGCATATTGATAATCATTTACATGTTTTTTATAATCTTCTGTGGTTTTTAGTTATTTATATGATTTTCGGGGGGACTATGAACCTTAGAAGAACAGCTATAGAAGGCATCGGAGATGTTTCCTGGGGCACTAGAATCAGTTATTTGCCTAGTTCAAAGGAAGACTTTAGTGTACTTGCCCATTATATTGCCGAAGGATTGACAAACAACGAATTGTGTGTCTGGGTATATTCATCCGGTACTGACAGCGGAGAAATACACAGGCATATTGAGAGACACCATTCAAACCTTTGTCAATTTTACGAAATTGGTCAGCTTTTGCTTCTGTCTACTGAAGAATGGTGCAATAACGACGGCATTTTCGATGAATCCAAGAAATATCAATGGCTGGAGCTGATTAATCAGGCTTTGGAAAAGGGATATGAAGGCTTAAGAGCCGTTATTGATGCAACGGAAGTCAGCGAAAGCAATTTCCAAAGCTTTTTCAGCTATCAGAAAAATACATATGAGCTGTTGCAGGGCTTCCCATATTTAAGCATGTGCCTCTACGATAAAGAAAAAATTGATTTTTCTCAATATGCGGATATAATTGACAGCCATGATTACAACATTTTAGGTGAAAACCAGGGACTAAAAATAAACAAGAATCACAGGCTGGCAGAAAAGGATAAGGCCTTATCCTTTAATATCAAGACGGAATTGTTCTCTACATTATCCCATGAATTAAGAACGCCTTTAAATGTTATAATGTCTGCTCTTCAATTGCTGCGCAGAATGCGGGAAGAAAAGAATGAGAAATTCAATGACAAGAAATATCTGGAGATGATGCAGAAAAATTGTTACAGGCTTTTAAGGCTTGTTAACAATCTGATTGATATTACAAGAATTGATTCCGACTTCTTTGAATTGAATCTTAAAAACTGCAATATTGTAGAAATAGTTGAGAATATTACTCTTTTAGCGGCCAGCTACATAGAAAGCAAGGGAATTAACATACAATTTGATACAAATACTGAGGAAAAGGTAATAGCCTGTGATCCGGAGCAAATTGAAAGAGTAATGCTGAATTTGCTGTCCAATGCTGCCAAGTCTACCCATGAGGGAGGAAATATTTGGGTTAAGCTTTTGGATTGCGGTAATAAAGTCAGAATTATGGTAAAGGATAATGGAACAGGAATACCTGATGACAAGCAAAGATTGATTTTTGAAAAGTTTCAGCAGGTGAGCAATTCCTTCATCAGGCAGAACGAAGGAAGCGGCATTGGTTTACCCCTTGTAAAATCCTTAATTGAGAAACATGGCGGAAAAGTTATCTTCAGCAGCGCTGTAGGCAGAGGGAGTAAGTTTATAATTGAACTTCCATGCATAGTAATTCCTGAACCTAAGGCTTATGATAATATTTTTAAAACTCTTGACTGTGTTGAGAGAACAAAGCTGGAATTTGCAGACATAAGTTAAAAAAGTATCAATGTCGTATTTGAAATTCCCATCCAGATAATTGGACGGGTATTTTTATTGCATTTTTCGCAAGCAGCCTGACTACTTGCGGTATTGATATAAATTTGATGCTTTCCAACATATGTTTGCGAAGCCCACCCTTTTGGGGTAAAATGTATAAAGCATTAAGGGTGACTGAAATGCAAATATAGAAAATTCAAAAGGCAGGGAAATCTATGTCAAAACCGGTTCTTGTAATAATGGCAGCAGGATTGGGAAGCAGATATGGAGGATTAAAACAGATTGATCCAATAGATGAACATGGACATTTAATAATTGATTTTTCTATATATGACGCAATAAAATCCGGGTTTGAGAAGGTCATATTTGTTATTAAGAAGGAAAATGAAGCTGATTTCAGAGAGAGGATAGGAAACAGAGTAGGAAAGCATGTAGCCGTGGAGTATGTTTATCAGGACATTAACGATTTGCCTTCAGGGTATAGCGTACCTGAAGGAAGGGTTAAGCCATGGGGCACCGGCCATGCTGTATTAAGCTGCGCAGGAAAAGTGAACGGCCCAATGGCGGTAATTAATGCAGATGACTTCTACGGCAGGACGGCATTTTCAAGGATTTATGATTTTCTTATAAATTCCCGGGACGATGATAAATATAACTATGCCATGGTAGGATACATTCTTGAAAACACTTTGACTGATCATGGCTATGTTGCCCGTGGAGTGTGCGAAATCAGTGAAGATGGTTATCTTGTAAAAATCAAGGAGAGAACACGCATAGAAAAAAAGCACGGAGGTGCGGCCTATACCGAAGACGGAGGGCAGACCTGGATTCCCTTGCCCAAGGGAAGCATTGTGTCCATGAATATGTGGGGCTTTGGCAAGAGCATTCTTTTTGAACTGAAGCAAAAGTTTGAGACTTTTCTTAAGGCAGATGTTCCTAAGAACCCCCTTAAGGCCGAATATTTCCTGCCTGAGGTTGTAGGTCAGCTCATAAATGAAGGCAAGGCAAGGGTAAAGGTACTGAACTCTCCGGACAAATGGTACGGCGTTACCTATAAGGAAGATAAAGAAATGGTTGTTAAGGCCATTTCAAGATTAAAGGAGAGTGGCCTGTACCCGGATGTTTTGTGGTCTGATAAATAAAATTTATAGAAAGCAGGCAAATAGACCAAATTAATCAGCCCGGTATGACTGAAAGCCAGAAGCAATTCAGTCAGACTGGGCTATAACATCTATCTGGCAGTTCGTTATATTCACACAGCAGCCTTTAATACAAACAGGTATTACCCTGACATAATAATTGTATCTACCGGGAAAGGAATATTGGCTTAAGAAACAGAATTTAAAAGGCTGGGCCAGGCATTCATCCTTATCTGAAATTTCATAAGACCAGTTTCCAACAAGGCTTTCACTGCCGAAATTACATGACGAATAAAGCAGGAACTCAAGGCGTGCGGTTCCCGTAATGCCCTTGGGTGCAAAATATATGCTGCAGGAAAAGGTCACCTTTGTCCTTGGCTTTTTAAGATTTGAAGTGTCGATGGCTGTTATTGCTAGGGTTTTAGGTATGCAGAAACTTATGGGGAGGTAAGGTTTAACCTCCTCTTTTTCGCTTGTAAAGGTAAATCCCTGACCTGTTGAAGCTTCGGAAATAATATTTTCAGGTTTGCTGAATGTTTTCACAGATGCTTGTGCTTTTGAGTCTGGTTGTTCTAATTTACTGATGTCTTCATCTATGGCTTCATCTTTTTCTTCCATTTCTTCTTTTTCTTCATCTTTTGAGTCATCCGTTATTTCATTATGTGCTTCATTTTTTGCATCGTCTTTTGAATCCTCCCTGTTTTCATCTTGTGCATCAATTACGTCATGTACATCATCCTTTAAAGGCTCGACCATTGATTCATCATCAGAGGATTTATCATCAAGAGACTTAACATCGACGGATTCATTCTCAGTTGATTTATCGTCATCAGGCTCATCATTAACTGATCCAACATCAACTGATCCAACATCAACTGATTCAACATCAACGGATCTATCATCTGCAGATTTAACATCCATGGAATTGTCCTTGACGGATTCTTTAGTTTTTTGAGCTTCTTTTTCACTTGAGTCAGAGCATGGGGGTTCTGAGGGTATGCTTTCTATATAAGTGTCAACCGGATAGAATTTGTCGTATGAATTATCAGTATCGTCTGATTTATTCTGAATAACATCATGCTGAAAATAACCGGGATCATTTTGAAAACCCACTGTACTATTTTCCAGGGTGTTTTCAGAAGTAAAAGAATTCAGCTTGAAATTATCGGTATTATGGTCAAAATTATCTGAATTATCGGTAGAATCATAAGAATCTGCCTTGGAATTACCATCATGATTGCCTGAATTAGCATAAGAAGTATCTGAAGTTCTTAAATAGCTGCTTTGATAACTGCCTTGGGAATTAACAGTCCAGCCCACGTAATTTGCAAAGTCCCTTTCCCACATTTCTTCCCATTTTACATGATTGGTTTTCATGATATACCTCCGGCAAGTTTTTTCATATTATCTTATGCCGGCATAAAAAAGAGGGTTATAGGGACATGCATTAAAAGACATGGCAAAATATCACCATGTCTTTGTGGTTTTTTATTTTGATAAATTTAATTATCTTGAGCAAAAATGGCCAGTTGACAGTTTGTTACGCAAATGGTAGCATCCCTGACCAAAACAGGCCTTATTTTTACCAGGTAAGTGCATAAGCCGGGGAAGGCGCTTAAGTCGCAATAATTGAAGCAGAATGATATGGCCGATTTATCGTCCTCTTCCACTTCATAGGTCCAGGTGCCAATAACACATTCGGGAAAGTCCTTGCAGCATCTTACAAGATCAAACTCCAATTGTGCATGACCATAATTTTCAGGAATAAAATGGATGATGCTTGAGAATTCAACCTTGATTTTGGGCTTGTAAAGACGGGCTGTGTCTATGTTTACGTTTGCGATTGTTTTTGGGGTACAAACACATATGGCATTGTTCTCCTTGCCGCAATAAGTTTTTGCGGAATATGTAAAACCTCCTCCGTTGCCGCATTCAAACAAAACTGGTTTTGGTAAAGGATGCTCTGGTTCAGGGCATATTACTGGCTTGCGGCACTCATAATCTTTTTCTTCTTTTATTTGACGTGACATAATTTTTACGCCTTTTGGTTTGTCCTAACCACATTGTATTCCGGGCTAAAATTTTGGTGACTGGCAAGACACATATAAAGCTGATTTTTGGTGGGATGGTTAAAGGTTATTAAGTTTCATATTTATGACCAAAAATTGAGTTGAAATATTGTGTAAAATTTATGGCTGAATAACTTTGAATAATTATTGATATGGGGGTATTATTATGATATTATGCTATTGCATTTTGGAATATGAACGTGTTATAAATTATCACGTTCATTATTTTGTTGATTAAAATGTATACTAAGTAATACCGCCTTTTTTTCTTAGTAAGCAGGTATGCTTGGCATTTTTGGGATAAGGAAGGAAAGGGAAGATGAATAAAGATATTTTGGGAAGATGGACCAAGGAAAAGTCTGAGGAGCTCTATGGTATAAAAAACTGGGGCGCAGGCTATTTTTCTATTTCGGACAAGGGTGAAGTGCTGGTAAACCCTTATAAGGATAATGCATCCGCAGCAATAAGTATCATGGATATAATCTCAGGTATTACTGAGCGCGGTTTTGATTTGCCTGTTCTGCTTCGTTTTGAAAACCTTTTGGATTCCCAGATTTCCTACCTTAACAACTCCTTTGCCGAGGCAATGAAAAAGCTTAACTACAAGGGAGTGTACAGAGGCGTTTACCCCATTAAGGTAAACCAGCAGCAGCAGGTTGTTGAAGAAGTGACAAAGTTCGGCCAGCGTTATCATCATGGTCTGGAGGTTGGAAGCAAGGCTGAATTGATTGCTGCCCTGTCAGCCATGAAGGATAAAGAGGCTTGTATTATATGCAATGGTTACAAGGATGAAGAGTTTATAGACTTAGGGTTGTATGCCGTAAAAATGGGATTTAAGCTCTTCTTTGTAATTGAGATTCCGGGAGAGCTTGATATTATTATTGAACGTTCCCAGGCTCTTAAAGTCCAGCCCAATTTAGGACTTAGAATCAAGTTGTCATCAAAAGCCGGAGGTCATTGGACAGAATCGGGCGGCGACAGAAGCATATTCGGCCTTAATATGTCGGAAGTAATTTCAATAGTGGATACCCTGAAAGAAAAAGGTATGCTTGATACATTAAAGCTTCTTCACTACCACCTTGGATCCCAGATACCCAATATCAGGGATATTCGTTCAGCCGTTCTGGAGGCTACCCGGGTATATGCTGAACTTGTAAGGGAAGGCGCTCCCATGGGTTACCTAGATTTGGGCGGAGGTCTTGCCGTTGACTATGACGGTTCAAATACCAACTATACCAACAGCCGTAATTACACGGTTGAAGAGTATTGTTCCGACATTGTGGAAGCTGTTATGGCCATACTGGATCCCAGCAACATTCCTCACCCCACAATAATTACCGAATCCGGACGTACAACCGTTGCCTATTATTCGGTACTGCTTTTTAATGTGCTTGATGTTACCACTTTTGGGGAATACGATCTTCCTGAAAAGCTCAGAGAAGATACTTCTGAACAGATTAAAAACCTCTTTGAAGTATATAAGAACCTGTCACTTAAAAACATACAGGAGTGCTACAATGATGCCCTTTATTACAGGGACGAAATTCGCGATATGTTTAAGCACGGCAGGATCAGCTTAAGAGAGCGTGCATTTGCCGAAAAAATCTTCTGGAATACAATCCATGAGATTGCCAGGGAAAAGACAAAGCTTAAGAATCCGCCGCCTGAACTTGAGGATATTGAAAATGCCATTGCGGATATATACTACTGTAATTTTTCCATATTCCAGTCCTTGCCGGACACTTGGTCAATAGACCAGCTTTTCCCCATTATGCCTGTTCACAGGCTCCTTGAATGTCCCAGAAGAAGTGCTGTTCTTGCTGACATTACCTGTGACTGCGACGGTTTGATAGATAAATTTATTGATCTTCACGATGTTCGCAACACACTGCCTCTCCATGAAATGAGGAACGGGGACGACTATTATCTTGGTGTTTTCCTTGTTGGAGCATATCAGGAGACCTTGGGAGATTTGCATAACCTCTTTGGAGACACAAATGTTGTAAGTGTCAGAATTCATCCTGACGGCAATTTCGATTTCGTCAAGGAAATCAGAGGTGACAGTGTAGCCGATGTATTGTCATATGTTGAATATGAACCAAAGGATATGCTGGTGCGCTTCCGTGAAATAGCTGAGGAAGCCGTAAGGGCAGGATATATAACCGCCAGTGAAAGAAAGGAAATTATGCAGGCCTATGATAATGGCTTGAGGGGATATACCTACTACGAGCGATAATGGGATAAGTTAAAAAAGCCGGTCACAGATGCTTTGTGACTGGCTTTTTTTATGCTGAAATTTATGTTAAATGAAATGGTTCTACGTCAATTGTTGGGGTGGAACAAAGTAAAATGAAGTAACGTATGTATTGCTGGCAGATGATCATATTTGGTTGTCTGCCAGTTTTGTATGTAAAGGCTTATGCCATAACATGAAGTATTCTGTTCCTAAATCT
>JAAYAD010000032.1 GCA_012719545.1 Clostridiaceae bacterium | reverse complement strand
TATTCCGATAGCATTAAACTTATATCAGGGCGTTAAGATTCCTAAGCCCAACTTCTCTCAATTTTTTATTCATGTCAAGTTAACATCTCTTATTCGTTATAAGAGCTCTCTTTTATCATGGTTTTTAATTGCTTTTGTTAGTAACATTTTAGATAGTGTTGCCTAAGGAGAGATTTGACGCAATGGAGCGATTTGTGGAAAAAGAGGGGATTGGGTTTGCTTATCAAGATCCACATGAAGTCTATGAAATTTTGACTGATAATAGTTTTAAATTGCTTGAGGAAAAATCAAAACGTAAGGCAAAGGAGTTTTTACTTGATTCAAAGCAGTTATGTGACTTTATTAGTAAAGTGATAATCGCAAGGCAGTAAAACGAAGATGAAGATACTTCAATTAACGCCAAGAATACCTTATCCTCCAGATGATGGAGGTAAAATTGGAATATTCGAGATAACTAAACATTTGGCTCTACGAGGACATAAGATAACGCTGCTATCAATCACATCTATTCAAGGTAATGATATTTCTGAGTTAATGGAATACTGCAACGTTGAGACGGTTATAGTGGATACCAGTAACAGTTATGCAGGCATGTTGCTTAATCTATTTTCCCGAGTGCCTTATACGATTTCAAAATATCACAATAAGCTCGTTCTTGAGAAGTTGGAAAAGCTTCTGCGAAAGAATCAGTTCGATGTTGTCCATGTCGATCATTTACATATGGCTTATACGGAATTTTCGCCAAAGAGAGATTTGGCCTGCCCATAGTTTTGCGTGAACATAACGTAGAAAGCACAATTTGGGAGAGGTATTATCGGGAAGCTTCCAATCTTTTTGTGAAGTCTTATGCCAGACTTCAATTTGAAAAAGTCTATAAGTACGAATCGAGGATTGTTGGGGATTTTGATCGGTGCTTTGCGATAACAGAAAAAGACAGAGAAAGAATAGAGAGAATGAACTCAAGGGCTAGGGTAAGCGTTGTTCCGGCTGGGGTAGATATTTCTTACTTTTGTCCCATGGATGTGCCAATGGAGCCTTATTCAATTGTTTCTGTGGCTTCTATGGATTGGCCTCCTAATGTGGAGGGTATCCTTTGGTTTACTGCTAAGATATGGCCTTTAGTTAAGCAAGAGATTCCCCAAGCTGCGGTTTATGTGGTGGGGAAGAACCCTCCTCCAGAAATCAAAAAATTAGCATCGGAAGAGGGTATTGTTGTAACTGGTTTTGTTGATGATGTGCGGGAGTATATGGCAAGAGCAACGGTTCTTGTCGTTCCGTTACGGACAGGCGGTGGGATGAGGATTAAGATTCTAAATGCGCTGGCCATGGGTAAGGCTGTTGTGTCGACATCCGTTGGGTGCGAGGGAATCGATGTGGAAAACAACAAGAATATCTATATTGCAGATACTGAAGAAGAATTTGCCCAGCGAATTATAGAATTGCTAAAAGACAAAGGAAAACGAGAAGAATTGGGCGGAGAGGGGCTAAAACTTGTCAGAGAAAAGTATAGATGGGAACGTATAGCAGAACAGATTGAGGCGGGATACGAAAACATACTGAAAGCAAGGTGATGACCATACCAACCCCTTCCATGGAGATCGACGGCTGTATTTAAGGTATGGGCTTAAAGTGACTGGCGAGTCCAAGGGGCAGTAAGGCGAGAGATAGAGAAAGATTACCGAGAAATTACCAGGTCGGTATTCGACATCCAAGTTGGGGAGGTGGATCTTGATGTTAATTCGAGCAAAAGCACCGCTTCGAATCAGCTTTGCTGGTGGAGGAACCGATGTCCCTCCATATCCCGAGAGGGAGGGCGGCTGTGTCTTAAATGCTACTATAGGCAAATATGCTTATGGAACATTGCGGCCAAGAAAGGATAATCGGATTCAGGTTGAATCTATCGATTTTGGACTCTCCATCAGTTACGGTATAGATGAACCGCTCGTTTACGACGGCAAGCTTGATCTGGTGAAGGGGGCAATTGAAAAACTTGAAGGGCGGAAATCCACGGGCTTCGATCTCTTCCTCCCTTGTGAAGTTCCTCCCGGGACAGGACTGGGTTCTTCTTCAACAATCATGGTAGCCTTAGTGGGCTTGCTGAAGGAATTCAAAAACATGCCGCTCACCGATTATGAGATCGCTCACATTGCCTATGTTATTGAAAGGAAGGAGCTGGGAATAAAAGGTGGACTACAGGATCAATACGCTGCTACCTTCGGAGGATTCAATTTCATCGAGTTCTTAGGGGATCGAGTAATCGTAAACCCGCTGAAGATCAGCCAGGACGTGGTGAACGAGTTGGAACACAATTTGCTATTATGTTACACGGGCAAGACTCGGGTCTCCAGTGGCATCATCGACGATCAAGTCAGTCGTTACGAAAAAGGCGAAGAAGAATCGCTGGAAGGGTTACGTGCGCTTAAAAAGATCACTATCGAAATGAAAAATGCCTTGCTTCAGAGGAGACTATGTGAATTTGGTGAGCTTTTACACCTTGATTGGGAAAACAAGAAAAAAATGTCCAACAAAATTACGAGCCCGGAGATTGAGGATATGTATGAAACAGCCAGAAAAGCCGGCGCCTTAGGCGGAAAGATCACTGGAGCTGGGGGCGGCGGTCATATGCTTTTATACTGTCTGTTCGATAAGAAGCACAGGGTGGCGGAAGAGTTGATAAATATGGGGGCGACTATAACCGATTTCAGCTTCAC
>JAAYAD010000008.1 GCA_012719545.1 Clostridiaceae bacterium | reverse complement strand
TGGTCTACCCGATTGCATATGTTACATCCAGCATGGACTCCGGTTTATGCAAAATGCCAAGAATTAGGTATTCCTATTACAATTCATACATCGATAAACTTCACTGTTGATCGTCCAATTGGATTAGGACGTCCTCTTCACATTAGCGAAATTGCATCAGCGTTTCCTGATCTAATAATCGTTGCTAATCATGGCGGATGGCCATGGGTGAACGAGATGGTTGCTGTAGCATGGAAACATCAAAATGTCTATATTGAGATTGGCGGACAGTCGCCTAAATATATTGGTAAACCAGGTACCGGATGGGAAACTCTCATGGTTCACGGTAATAGCACGATACAAGATAAAGTCCTGTTCGCGACTGACGTAATGCTACCACCACAACGTGTAATTAAAGAACTTAAAGAATTGCCTTTGAAAGAAAGCGTAAAAGAAAAATGGCTGGGTCTTAATGCCGAAAGATTGCTAGATAGGATAAAGCGCTACTAAACCATTTAACGAGGGGGAGTTTTGCAGTGAGCTACATTCCGAATTCTGCATAACTCCCCCCCTCAATTCAGCATTTAAACTGTTATAGTGTACCAGCAACTAACGTGTAAGGGTCTACGATGCCATAATTATCTGCGAAAGGAGGACTAGCATGAAAACACTGGAAGGCATCCAAGTATTAGATTTGACTCAAGCCTATTCAGGTCCTTTCTGTACGTGCCAGTTGGCCGATCTTGGCGCTGAAGTAATTAAGATTGAACCCGCTAAGTGGGGAGACCAGACAAGGTCTTGGCTACCAAAGAAAAATGGAGTCAGTGTATATTATACGTTTGTTAACAGAAACAAAAAGAGCGTAAGTTTAAACCTCCAGAGTGACGAAGGTAGACAAATCTTCTTAGAATTGGCGAAAAACACAGATGTCATTGTGGAGAACCTTCGGCCTGGGGCTGTTGCCAAACTAGGACTAGATTATGAAACGGTAAGGAAGGTTAAGCCGGACATAATCTATGCATCCATTTCGGGATTCGGACAATATGGACCCGAACGAGATCGAGCTGCGTATGCAATCATTGCTGAGGCAATGAGCGGTCACATGGACCATACGGGATTCCCTGATGGGCCGCCCGTGAAAACTGGTCTTTCTATGGCTGATACATTTGCGGGGCTCTTTGCCTTTGCAGGTATTCTATTGGCACTCTATCACCGCGAGAAAACCGGTGAAGGACAGTACATTGATGTAGCTATGCTTGATTGTCTCTTTTCTGCAACAGAAAGTGCAATTATAAACCACTCAGTATTTGGATCTAATCCTACTAGAATGGGCAATCGTGAGCTGTTCGGTGCTCCCTATGACTGTTACAAAGCTGCTGATGGTTATTATGTCCTAGGCGTGGGCACCGAAAAAGCATGGAAGAATCTGTGTAAAGTATTGGGTAAGCCGGAATTAATAGATGACCCTCGTTTCTCTAGCATGGAATCCAGGAAGGCAAATGAAGAAGAGCTTACTGAAATAATAAACCACTTCGGCAGTACGAAGACCAGAGCCGAACTGGAGGAATTAATGTCAGCAGCAGGAATTCCGTATGCACCTGTGCTTTCTATAGCGGAGGTGATGGCAAGTGAACATATCAAAGCGCGTAATATGATTATAGAAATGGACGATCCTCGTACTATAGGTAAATATAAAATAGCGGGAATACCGCTCAGGATGAGCGCGAGCGAAGCATCCATCGACACGACTGCTCCACTCTTGGGAGAGCATAATGTTGAGGTACTTTCCAGGATAGGCCTTTCGGAAGACGATGTTAAGACGTTGTCCGAAAAGGGTGTTTTGTAAGTTGAACATCAGAATCAATAGTAAATGATTACTTTAGGGTAACTTGTGCAAACAGCAAGAAGTATCTATAAGAACCTTTCTAATATTTCAATTTCAAGTGAAAGGGGGAAAACCTTTGAATACACAAGAAGGCTTACAAAAAAGTTTAACTCCACGTCAGATTACCATGATTGCGATAGGCGGAGTAATTGGCGCAGGATTATTTGTTGCAAGCGGTGCTGTTATTCATTCAGCTGGCCCTGCAGCGATTCTTTCCTATACCCTCGCAGGTTTAATGGTTGTGGTTATCATGAGAATGTTGGGAGAAATGGCCGCTGCTCGTCCGAGTAGCGGGGCATTTGCAGTGTATGCGGGGGAAGCGCGTGGTCCCTGGGCAGCCTATACCATCGGTTGGGTATATTGGTATTTCTGGGTGATTACAATTGCTTTTGAAGCAACAGCCGGTGCCGCAATAATCAACCAGTTCCTTCCCTCTCTCCCGGTTTGGCTTACATCTATAGTCTTAACAGCTCTTCTTGCTTTTACCAATTCGTGGTCTGTGCGAGCCTTTGGGGAATTCGAATTTTGGTTTGCCTCCATTAAAGTGGCGACCATTATTGTATTCCTAATAGTAGGAGTTGCATACATCCTGGGACTACTACCCTGGGCGCATTCACCTGGCTTTTCCAATGTCTTTGGGAGAGGCGGCTTTATGCCCAATGGGTTGGCGGCAGTCGGGGCAGGAGTAGTTATGGTTGTTTTTTCGTTTTTTGGGTCAGAAATTGCAGCCGTTGCAGCGGCTGAATCAAGTGATCCTGTGAAAAACGTCACGATAGCAATTAAAACTGTCGTAGTGAGAATTCTGATGTTTTACATTGGGTCGATTGCAGTAATTATTTTCCTTGTACCGTGGGATTCAACCAAAATACTTCAAAGTCCATTTGTAACCGTCTTTCAATTAGCTCATATACCTATGGCACCTCAAATTATGAACTTTGTTGTTCTAACCGCAGTATTATCCTGTTTAAACTCTGGACTTTATACGAGTTCGCGCATAATCTATGGTATTGCGGCAGAAGGATACGCGCCAAAAGTCTTCACGAAATTAAGTCGCCGCGGTGTACCGATAGTGGCGCTCTGGGCGGGTACAATAGGTTCGCTGATTGCAGCGTTTTTTAGCTATACTTCGCCTGAAGGAGTCTTTTTGTTCCTGATAAATGCCTGCGGTGCAGTTGCCTTACTTGTCTATTTGACGATATGTATTTCTCAAATAATCAAACGAAAGCAAGCAGAACGTACCGGCCAAGAACTTGTGTTAAAGATGTGGTGTTTTCCTTACCTTTCTTATCTTGCGGTGTTGTACGTTGTGGCAATTATGCTCGCGATGCTGTACTATCCCAACCTGCGTAGCCAAGTTTTGCTGACTGCACTAGTCACGATTATAATTATGGGTTCATATTTCCTACTTTTTAAGGGAAAAGAAAAAACGCAGGAAGATGTAAGGATCGATGTGAACTGAGTTAGGTCCGTATAATTGTGTAAACATGGTGAGCCAGGGCAAGGCTCCCGGTTAAAATGGTATTAAGGGAATAAACCAAAAACCGAGGAGGTCTTGCAATGGCTCAATACCATGTTACCATCGATTCCGAATTATTGCAGCTGCTCTTTTTGTCGGATGCCAAGGAGGCAGGTATGGCAAACTACTTCAATCAGTCTTGAATCAGGTCTTGGAGGCCCAAGCCACCGAGCAGATCCAAGCAAAGCGTTACGAGCGCACAGACGAACGTCTGGCTTAACGTGGCACATCCTGGGGGAGGTGTCAAGACCGATTTCATGTGCAAAACCCTTGACGCGCCACCCCCACTTCCTGCCGGGATGAGGTCAGGACCAGGGTAGGAGCTATCCTGGATTCGCCCGATATGGAAACTGTGCGTTCGTTGCTCGCGAAGACCTTAGAGACCTTTGAAAAGAAGGCTCTTCGGGCAATGAGAGTACTTGAGACGCGCTGGCCGTCCTGGCCTTACCAGAAAAGTACCGTAAACGGCTTAGGACTTACAAACGGCCTGGAGAGATTGAACGAAGAAATACGGGGCGGAGAAAGGGTAATCCGTATCTTCCCCAACCGGGAGTCTTCTTTAAGACTTATGGGAGTAGTGCACCTTGAGATTGACAACAAACGGGCGCAAGGTGCAATCTTGCCGGACAATTTACCAGCAAATCTTGCACATTCCTTGGAAAAATCAAGCCCATTTATCCTGCAAAGAAAAGAGACAAATAATTTGCAAGTATATACCCAAGTACCTAATGTCACCGCCTTAGGCCACGTATCATAACTTCGGGCTGCGTACGGTTTGACCGCGACGTTTTTACAGAAAAATCGGGACTTGACCCAAGTAGATAATGCGTTGCGATATCTTCGCAATAAGGAGGCGCATATTATGGTCACCGTTCGTAACTTATTAGAGCTTCCCGCTTTGAGAGATCTCAAAGTGGTTGCTGGTAAGCAGGGCCTAGACAGACCAGTTGAATGGTTCCACATTGTGGATTTTCCACACTTTTTGCCTTTCATGGAAGGGGAAATACTTCTATTTACAACCGGATATGCGTTCTCTCAGAATATGGGTTTAACTAAGAATTTAATTGAGGAATTAGTTGCAAAAAGGATGGCGGGCTTGGTAATCGCTAATAATTTATACCTGAACGGAATCCCTAGTAATATCTGCCTGGATGCAGATGAATACGGATTTCCCATTATTGAAATACCACCGGGTGTTTATTTTAGCATAATAACCAGAGAAATTGCAACATGCCTTTTTCTGGATAGATTGAAAGATAGGCTGGCTGCATGGGTATGGGTCAATCGAGAAATGAGCAGAGCGGCTTTAAAACAAGATTTGGATTCAGTTACCAAGTTGTTGCATACAGCGGGGCACATGGAAGTTGCAATCATTGACGTAAAAGGCCAAATATTGGCGATTGAATGGAGCGACACACAAAATTGGACTGAAATTGTACATGTTGTTATAAAAGATATTGTCAGGAATAATCAAAATCAAGATAAGGTTGAAGAAATAAATTTGCTTTCACGAGATCTTAGTGTCGAAAAACATTGGCAGATAAGCGTCTACGTTCTACCTATATTTAATGTATAT
>JAAYAD010000084.1 GCA_012719545.1 Clostridiaceae bacterium | reverse complement strand
ATTTTTGGTATAGTCTTGTTGTAGTGATATTGGCTTCACAACTATATTCTACCGCATTTGACGGGTCTTTTGGACCTGTCTTTTGTGTTTTTTGGCACAGAAAAGGGGCTAATCTCAAATTTTATTTTGAGACAGCCCCTTGTTGTTACAGGATAAAATGTGATACGGGATATATGGTTAGGGCTGGATAATTATACTTTGCTTACATTACTGCTTTGCATTCTTGGGTGGTTCTGGCTGGTACATTAAAAACATGCTGGCTGTGTTGATGTTTGACGCAGCTATTGCATTCAATAAAATTGCTAATCCCTGGAATACTATTTTAGCTATGTACGCTACCATCTGCCTCGCCTCCTCTCTTGTGTGGAGTAAGTAACAAATCTATTTTTCCAATGAAACTATGACCAACGGGAGTTAATGTGAAAGCCTGCCATAATAGGCCAATGGCTATTGCCCAGGCAATAATGCTGCTTGTTGCAAATACTACCGAGATAATTGACAGTATCGATACTGAAAACAGAGTGATATAACGAAGCACTAATTCTTGCCTTCTGCTGTTAAAAGGCTTATTATGTGGTGCCTGGGGTGCATAACGCCAGTAAATATAAGTGGACAAAGCCGTCATTATAATTAAAGCACTGATTGGGAAATGTTTAACAATTGAATATGTGGCTTTTGATGTATAACCTAACAAAGTAAGTATTATCACACTTGCAATCAGACATCTGTAATATGCGGAACAATGGGCTCCGCCGGAAAAAGTGCGAACAAGGCCGGTAATTATAAGCAAGACTGCTACTTCATGCAGTATTCCCAGAACAGTTGCCGTAATAAAAAGAATACTTAATTTAACAATACTTCCAATCAGAATTTCAGCACCATAGGATAAATATTCTGCCTGCTCTGTTTTGGATATCTTTTCAGCAACATATAAGCCAAGTGCTTTACCGATTCTATGAATTGAGATGTTTGCCATTTTTATACACCTCTTGTACCATGTTAAAGCTTTTCCCACAGTTTTCAAATGTTTTTGCTTAAACTGTTGAAATCGAGTTGTAAACCGTAGATTTTGATACGCATACTGCCATATTTTTTGCAAAACAACATAGGATTCAAAATAACATATGGTATAAACGAGAATTTCAAAATATTTTAATTACTCCATGGTAAATAGATTTCAAATTCAACACCCGGATAATTTTCGGGTGTATTTATTTTTAAACAACCATTATAACGGTCTATAATCTGCTTTATTATATATAACCCCAAACCGCTGTGCATACTTTTATCTTTTGATGTAAAGCCAGGGTTAAATAAATTATGTCTGGCATTCTGAGGGATTGGGTTGCCGTTATTAGACACCTTCAGCCACAGTCCCATTCCATTGCTGATGAGAATTAAATCTACCTTTGGAGAACAGCTGGCTTTTGACGCCTCCAAAGCATTGTCCAATAAGTTTCCCACCAGATGAGTGAGATTTTCAGAAGATAGGGGAAGGTTGTTACTATCAATACTAACTTGCCAATTAAATTCTATTTTTTCAGCTTTGGCTTCCTCATGTTTTGCACTTAGAATAGCGGACAATTCCGGCGGATTGATTTTTAAAAGTTTTGATATCTGACTTACAGTTCCATATAAATTTTCAATATAGTTCTCAGCCTGATTATAATGGCCTGACTTTATATATCCATAAATGGCTGTAAGATGGTTGTAAAAATCGTGCCGTTCAATTTGCAATTGCAGGTTAAGCTTATGCCTTTCTTTTATATGCCTAAGCTCTGTTTCCAGCTTTGCTTCACGTTCAATAGAACGCAGCAGGTAACTTGCTATAAAAATGGTGGCAAAAGCAGCAATTATCAGGACCAGGCTGCTGATCTCCACCAGGGTATCCAGGGTAAAGCTGGGATAAACTCCGGAAATATAAGCATCAAAGCTTATCTTTAACAATATCAGCGTTAAGGCCTGTACAAGACATATGCCCAAAACTGATGTTTGCCTTAGCAATTGTTTCACGGTTCCATTATATGTTTCACAATTGCCCCCACCCTTTACTTGTGAAATGAACGGCAACTTCCATTGACGCTTGCTTAAAAAATGAGTCAGGAATGCTAAAAATAATAAGTGGGGTAAAGTAAACAGGATTCTCAATAAGGGGACTGAAATGATTTGGTCTAAATCTAAGGAAAAAATCCTGGACCATATAGGAACAAAAATTCCTTCTGTCAAACCCAGAACAGCACTTGACAGTATCACGGATACTATGGCAGCAGGAACGGGTAATTTTGAATAAAATATCAATAAAACAACCATCAATATTACCTGCAAGACGCTATGCACGCCAAAAACCACTGGTATTGAACGAATAATAAAAGAAAATAGTGATGTTAAGAGAGAAAGCACTGTAATGAAGAGAAAGGATACTTTTTTTCTTACCAGTGTAAATACCATATAATATAAAACTAGACTCTCAGGAAAAGACACGGCTAAGAAGGGTATAAAAGGCATTAGGTCCATCCTTATTTCAACCCCGTTTAGAAATTATAGTTTGTATACTTCATGAGCTCATGCACCCGATCACGACTGAGCAATGCAACATCTTTGCAATCTTTAAATTTTACCTCATAATACGATGAGTTGGGGTAGTTGACTACTCGATCAATCCGGAAAGTATTGATTATATAGGATTTGTGTGAACGAAAGAATGCGCTTCCCAAGTACTGTTCCAGTTCCTGAAGGGTCAGGCGCGTTTTAAATTTTCCATTTACACAACAGATAATAGTATGCCGGCCGGCTTTCTCTATGTAAAGTATATCGTTTAGGTTCATAAAGACTCGTTCATTGCCCAAATTTATTGATATTCTGGATGTTTGCAGATCTAAAGGTGGATTACCCAACTCTGATATTTTTAACATGTGATGGATGCGCCGAAAGGTTTTCTTTACACGTTCCTGATCGATGGGTTTTAAAATGTAATCTGATGCATACAACTTGAAAGCCTCAAGAGAATATTGATGATGTGCTGTGATAAATACTATAGGTAAATCGGGTTTGATTTTTCTTAAATTATCAGCTAACTCTGTTCCTCTCATATCCGGAAGCTCAATATCCAAAAATGCCAGATCAGGACTTTTATTTTTCACAAGTTTTATTGCATCGTTAGCATTTTCAGCTGTTCCAACAACAATAGCGCCTTCAAGTTCTTCAAGAATGGATTTTAGTAACAGCAATACACCAGGCTCATCGTCTGCCATGATAATTTTAACTGGCAACAACTTACCACTTCCTCTCTTTGCAGCAAATTTAATACAATTACTTACACAAAATTTACATTATAATAAAATATTGTACAATATCTTTTGTTAAATAATTGTCGAATTATGTTAATTATCATAATGTATATATCAAAAACTAAGGTGAATTTTAGAACTATAAAACTTTGGAGAGATATGTGCAAGCAATTTAAATCATAGGGGCATTTAGAAATAATCAATTGTTATGGTGGGTGCAACTATATATAATTAAATTAACTATGAACCATCCCTTCAATGCAGCATTGATGGTATATAATGCCCCCACTTGTCAAGACAATTTTTTAGCTTTTCTAAGTTAGGTTCTCCTTTCTTTATTTTTGTATAATT
>JAAYAD010000075.1 GCA_012719545.1 Clostridiaceae bacterium | reverse complement strand
GGAAAAAGCTAAATCCAGATATGAACCCTATTTTGCAATTTCTTATTGAATTTTTACCAGTATTTAGAGAAAAATCATTGATGTATTTAGAAAAAACGGTTATGGCCTAAAACCACAACCGTTTTTGTCTACAATCTGAAGAGCCCTTATAGGGCTCTTTATATAAATCATGTTTTGCAGTTAGCTTACATACCATTTTCAAAATATTGGTTGGATTGTACTTAAACCAATCCCAAAACTCTGTACAGCCGTACGGAAAGGTATGCTTGTTTAATAATTATTCTATTTTGAATTTCTTTATAGCTTCCTGCAGTTTGGCAGCGGCTTCATCAAGCTGCTGAGCGTATGAAGACAGTTCTTCTATACTGGACAGCTGTTCTTGGGTGGACGCCGTCACCTCTTCGGTGGAAGCCGCTATCTCCTCAGAAACTGATGATATGTTCTGGATGGACATTAGCGTGTCTTCTTTGTAGCTGTTAATCTCGTTCACACCTGAAATTACGTTCTCAACATGCTCAACAAGGGACTTCATGGAGCTTGCGATAGTGTTGAACACTGTCATTGTATTGGAAACAGCAAGGTTCTGGGACTTCAATATTTCATCGGTGGCCTTTGCGCGTTTAGTTGTAACCGTAGTCTGCTGCTGGTTGTTTTCAATTATCTTGGAGATTTCCTTGGTAGCTGTAGCAGCCTGCTCGGCAAGTTTTCTGATCTCCTCGGCAACAACCGCGAAACCTCTTCCCGATTCTCCTGCCCTTGCAGCCTCTATGGCAGCGTTAAGAGCGAGGAGATTGGTCTGGTCTGAAATTCCGTCAATAACTTCAACTATCTTTCCGATGTCTTTGGAGTTCTGATCAAGAAGTTGAATATCCTCTATTATCGCACGGGTAATCTCTGTGGTCTCTTTTGCCTTGTTCTCAAGATCAACCACTGAGGAAAGTCCTTCCTGCGTATGGTTCATTGTATCACTTGAATATGATTTAATGGCCTCCACAGAATCGGACACCAGCTGGATTTTATCAGCAAGACCACCCATTTTGGCTGAACTCTGCTCCGAGTCTGAGGCCTGAGCCTGAGCGCCCTTGGATATCTCCTCAACCGCCCTTGCAACTTCCTGTGAAACAACGGCAACTTCTTTGGAGTTGAAAGCAACAGTCCTCGCGGATTGAATTACGGTTTCAGCGGTTTGTTTTGCTCCCTGGATAAGCTCCCTCATATTGGAGATCATCATATTGAAGGTCGCAGCCAATACTCCAAATTCGTCTTTTCTTTTCACATTAAGACTGACAGCGAAGTCTCCTTCGGCAGCTTTGCCTGAGACGACCACAAAATTCTTTATAACCCTGCTCATACCTCTTGACATGAAAAATCCAACAAATAAAGCAAAAGCTGCAGCACCTATAGTAAATATAACAGTTATATTTTTTATGCCTTCAGCTTTTGAAGCAAAATTGCTGTTAGGAATAAGGCCTACTAAAGTAAGACCCGTATATCCAACTTTCGAGTGCAGTACCATGTAATCCTTACCATTGAAATTATCGTTGAATGAACCCTCATCTACCTGACTTTCAGCAATTTTTTGATAAAATGTATTATCAATTATAGAATTGGTTATATTACTTGAATCCAAATATTCAACGTTTTCCCCATTTAGCGCAAAAGCGATTTCTTTATTGTCCGGTGTTAAAATAGACATCTGACTTCCATTTCCAAGGTCAACACCTTCAATAACGTCTTTAATCAAACTGTAATTTACATCAATTACAATTAATCCAATAAAGGTGTTATCAAAAGGATTTTTAGCAGCTTTTATCAAAGATAAAGCATAATCGGCAGAATCTTTGCTGAACTGGTCAATTACTTTGTGATTTCCTACCCAGAAAGCAAGTCCGTTATTCCCCTCGGCTTCTGTATAAATTTTACTGTTCCTGATTTTTTCAAATTCTCCATCTCCGATATTATATTGCCCTGTAGAAATACTGTGATTGTTGTCCAGCACCAAATGGATTCCATCAATATATTTATTTCTGAAAACAATGTTTGAGAATTTGGCTTTAAGCGTGTTCGCAGCAGATAGTATTGATTCATCATTTTCATGTCCGACTGAAAGACAGTATGCCCGGTAGTCATTATCATTGATAAATTGAGATGATATATCTTCGATGCTTTTTAGTGTGGACAGTAAAGATTTATTGGTTTGTTTCATTGTTCCCAATGATGCTTCGGCAGTTGCTGCAGCAATATATGAAGCCGCATTATAATATGAGATGTAACCAAGCAACATAATGGGAATTATTGTGCAAATAAATGCAGTATTCAGCTTGGTACCGATAGTAAAAAGCCTGCTACCATTAAATAAATAGAATTGTCTACTTACGGGGAATTTGGCCTTTATCTTATCGCTTTTTGCCCTTCGAAACAGTTTCATAATTATGCATCCCCAATCCATTTAGTGATTCTATGTTTTGGTCAGGTATCCATATCCATTTTTTGGAGCACTTCTTTCATGCGGCCTAATAGTTTTTGGGATGCAGCTACAACAGAGTCAATTTCATCCTTATTAATACAATCTATATGGATGCCACATGTAACTACACATGTACTGCCCGTGACCATGGCAATCTCCCTGGCAAACATATTTCCGATTTCATCATCTTTATGCCCCAACATATTAAAAGTGGACACTGTTGCACTCATGCTTCCATTTTTCAGCAGACTTTCCCTTGCAACCGCAACACTGATACTGCCAATATGGGGTTTTGTTCCGCCATTTACTATAACAATCAAATCAGTACCTGATAAAACAGCTTTAGCATTAATTTCATAGCCGTTTACATTTTCCACAATGCAACAGGACTTCATATACCCCTCCACCTGATAAAATTTTTGTGTTCTATCCCAAAAGAATCGAGTATTTTCCCTACTATGTGATGAGTAACGTCGTCAATGGTTTCAGGGTTATTATAAAAACTTATTACAGGGGGAAGAATATAAACTCCTATCTGAGACAACTCATACATATTTCTTAAATGAATTGGACTTAAGGGGCATTCCCTTGGTACAAGAATCAACTTTCTGTGTTCCTTGATTGTTACATCAGCAGCTCTTTGAATGAGGTTGTCACTGTATCCGCAATTTATGGCAGCCAGGGTTTTCATGGAACATGGTATAATAATCATCCCTTCAGTTTTAAATGACCCACTGGCAATAGCCGCACCTATATTATTTATGTCATAGACAATATCCGCCAAAGCTTCAAGTTCGCTCAGTGACATTTTGGATTCACATTCAAGAGTTTTTTTGCCACCATCTGAAATAACCAGATGTATTTCCACAAACGGAGTACTATGTAAAACTTGCAGTAATTCTATGGCAAGCGGTATGCCACTGGCTCCGCTTATACCTACTACTATACGCTTTCTTTCTTCCATAAAGATCACCAACCATAATCCGGAATATATTTTTGGGGATCAACTTCCATAAACTGCGCTCTAACAAAGTTTTTCTTCAATCTGTAAGGTACTGTACAGTCAAAGATGGTCTTGCAGCTAACACCTTTTTGAGGAATCAAGGCGCTATATTCCGGAGATTCAGACGGATCCAGAGGGTGACATCGCACACCCGGTATAAATATGGTATCCAGATTTCCCTGGAATCTCGTATTCATAGCCCACATCACATCATTCATATCAAAAGGATCAATATCTTCGTCAACTATAAAAATATGCTTGAGCTCTGAAAAAGCCGAAAATGCCAGTAATGCCGCCTGACGCTGTCTTCCCTCATCACTTTCATCCAGTTTTTTAAATTGGATAACTGCCATATACTTTCCCCCTCCGGCTGAGGGTGCATATACATTCTGAACTCGACCAGGCATTGCCTTTTCTATCATATCGATGATACTTGCTTCTGTAGGAATCCCCACCATATTTACATGCTCTTCACCAGGTCCTATACAAGCCTGGAAAATAGGGTTCTGTCTATGAGTCACAGCTTTTACGCGTATAACGGAACATGAATCACTCGCAACACCGTTATAGCCAGGAAATTCAGGCATGGAATATCCTGTTCCTGTATTTTTGTCCTCCCGGACTGTTACTCCAGGCAGAATCTCTCCTTCAATAACGTATTCAGAATGAGCTATCGCTTTTTCTTCAATACTGACACACTGGACAAGCTCTACCGGTTTTTTACGAAGCGCCCCAGCAATGGATAGTTCATCAAACCCCAATGGAGTTGTCGGAGGTTCAAAACATGATGCAATTGCTATGGCAGGATCAACCCCGATACTTATTGAAATGGGCAGGGGAACTCCCAATTCACTTGCCACCCTTGCCATTTCACCGATATGTCGTGCTCCCGGTGTGAAGAAAATAGATAGCTCATCTTTTCCATGAACACAGAGTCTGTGGATTGTCACATCAGAAACACGGGTAATCGGGTGGCTGGCATAGCACATGCCCAGTGTAATGTACGGTCCTGCGTCAACCAATGTGTTGGTAGGCGCCGGAATGAGCTTACGTAAATCAAAATCAGTTTCTGAAGCTAAATGGACTACTTCCTGACATGGGGCTTTGTCATTTCTGATAACTACGGGCTTTATAGGATAATTTATGCAGTCCCTGAGAACAAAACCAAGCTTTCTTGGTTCCACTCCAAGTAATTTCCCTACTCGTTCCCTGCTTCCCATAACCCCTATAGCAATTTGTGCTCCAGGATAACCCTTAATTGATTTAAAAAGCATTGCAGGTCCCAGACGAGTTGGGCGCATTACTGTTCCTCCCGCACCTATATAGCGGTATACACCGGCCAGCTCTCCATGAGGCGCTACCGGAACATCAGTCTCAACCAATTCCCCCGGAAAAGATTTCAAATAATCAAGCGCTGATCGTAAATCAATGATTTTTTGTATATTTGTTACCATGTTGCCCCTCTTTTTTAATTTAAGATTTATTATTTTATAAACGTAAAGGTTGAATTACCATAAAATAATGGTATCTTGCAGCTTCATTTACTTGCAATTCTTTATTTGATATAATTATTCCAAAATGAAATAAATACTTAAAGACTCTGGGTGGTGTTGAAATGGACATTAACTTCTTATGTGAATTTCTGGCTATAGCCGAGAAAGGAAGCTTTACTCTGGCAGCAGAAGAACTCTGTATATCTCAGTCCTCCCTTTCAAAACACATTAAATCACTTGAAACGGAGCTCGGCATTCAATTGTTTGACCGTTCCACCCGTAGCGTAAAACTCAGTGAAGTTGGCAAATTAATACTTCCCTATGTAGCACAGCTTAATGATATTAACTCAGAAATTATAAATATAATTAGGCAATATAAAAGTAAGCAAAAAAGAATCAAAATCGCGTCTATTCCAGTCATGGCTCAATATGATATTACAGGCTTAATCTCAAGATTTCAGAAAGATTATCCGGATATTCCGCTTTCAGTTGTTGAACTGGAATCACACAATATTCCTCATTTGCTTGAGACAGGGGAATGCGAACTTGCTTTTGTCAGAATATATGAAGAGACAGCCTCTGGTTATGACTACATAACCTTATACAAAGATCACATGATAGCCGTCCTTCCTCATACTCATGAGCTTGCCCATGAAAAGGAGATAAATCTGCTGAAGCTCAGAGACGAAGAGTTCTTGTTACTTGACAAGAAAACCATGCTTTTTGAACAATGTTATAATTTATGTGTCAGCGCCGGCTTCATGCCAAACATAAGTTATACAGGTCACAGACCTGAGAACATAATCGATCTTGTATCAAATGGCATGGGTGTTTCACTTTTAATGGAACGGCATGCTAAATATTTCAGGAATGATAAAGTAGTCTGTGTCGCCATCACGCCAACAATTGAAAGTAACATCTGTCTTGTAAAAAATAAAAACCGTTCTCTGTCCCCTAACTCAAAATTATTCTGGAACTATATTAAAGAAATATACAGTTCTGGTTAAAATATCATATTTGCATATCTGCTCAGATACAGTTTCTCCCCTAATTCAGAGGTTGACTGGAGCTCCTGCAGATTGCATTTACTCCAGTCACACACTGATTTCTTTTAATTTGTACTTTCCTTAATAGATGCTTTTTGTGCAGATGCCTTCTGATAGGTGTCAAAACCAACAGCAGCTAATAATACCAAACCTTTAACTATAAATTGAGCATAGGTATTCAAACCAACCAATTGCATACCATTACCGAGAACACCTAAAATCAAAACGCCAACAATAATCCCCCATACTTTTCCTTCTCCACCTTTGAAGGAAATACCTCCAAGAACAGCAGAGGTCATGGCTGAAAATTCTGTGCCCGGTCCAGTACTGGATGCAGCTGATCCAGTTCTTGCAAAGAGAATCATTGATGCAATGGCAGCAAATAAACCGTTAATTGCAAATATTATCAGTTTAATTTTGTTGACATTTATGCCACCCAAATGTGCTGCTTCCTCATTGCTTCCCAGTGCGTAGACATATCGTCCGAAAGAGGTCTTGCTTAATATAAAACTTGCCACAATTGAAACAATAATCATTAAGATAACGCTTATAGGTATGATTCCACCGATATATCCCTGTCCGATAGCTTTATAACTTGGTGGAAGATTTAAAATAACACTTTGATTCGAAGCGATATAGGATATTCCCTGGTAAACAGTCATTGTGCCCAAAGTAACAATAAGAGGATGCACTTTTAATGTTATTGCTGCAAGCCCATTGGTTAAACCCAAAGCTACTCCTAACAATAACCCTAAAAGGATGGAAAGCGGAACCGGCAAACCAATATTTTTCATCAGTATGGCTGTTACCACACCGACTAAAGACATTTGATACCCAATGGACAGATCCATACCACCACTTATCATTACAAATGAAAGACCAATTGTGGCAATAATAACATACGACTGTTGCACAAAGACATTGGTCAGATTCTGGAGAGTAAAGAAGTATGGTGATAACAGACTGAACAGAAGAACCAGGCCAAATAATACAAAGATTATTGCATATTTGTTGATTACGGTTTTGATTAATCCATTTTTCATAATTATATGTGCCCCCTTAATTCAATCCTGATGCCAATTCAAGAATTCTGTCCTGACTAAACTCTTCTTTAGTGATTTCACCGGTAATCCTGCCGGAATACATTACAAGAATCCGGTCTGATAACCCTATGAGTTCAGCCATTTCAGAGCTAATCATCAAAATAGCTTTTCCTTGGTCTGCAAGGTCTCTTATTAAATGGTAGATTTCCTGTTTGGAACCAACATCTATGCCACGGGTCGGCTCATCGAAGATAATAATGTCTGAATTAGTCGCCAGCGTTTTTGCCAGAACAACCTTCTGCTGGTTTCCTCCAGAAAGATTTTTTACTTTCTGCATTAATGTTGGGGTTTTTATATTAAGCCGGTCATAAAAGTCCTCAGCAAGAGATTTCTCCTTGTTTTTATCCACGACTGTTTTCCATTTCAGCAAAGAGCGAAGGTTAGAAATTGAGATATTCCACGAAACATCCTTCTCAAGGAAACAACCTTGTCTCTTTCTGTCTTCTGGTATCAGACCGATACCAAGATTAATAGCATCGACTGGAAGGTGAATTCGTACCGGCTTTCCATTAATCAGAACAGATCCCGAAATGAGCTTGTCTGCTCCAAAAATCAACCTGGCCAGTTCCGTGCGCCCTGCTCCAACCAGGCCGGCTATTCCAAGTATTTCTCCCTTCCGTAATGTAAACGATATATCTTTAAGTCCATTTCCACATACATTCTTTAATTCCAGTGCAGTAGCCCCGATTGTACCTCTTTTTTGGGGAAAACTTTCTGTCAGCTCGCGACCTACCATGAGTGAAATAAGCTCTTTAGGGTTAGTCCGGGATGTTTCCAGAGTCTTTATGTACTGGCCGTCTCTCAATACAGACACTCGGTCTGATATTTCAAAAAGTTCATCCAATCTATGAGAAATATAAATTATTGTCACTCCGTTTTTTTTGAGATTTCGTACTATTTCAAACATCTTTCTGACTTCAGATACTGATAAAGGAGCACTGGGTTCATCCATAATCAGTATTTTTGCATTTCGGGATATGGATTTCGCAATTTCCACCAATTGTTGTTGAGCAGTAGAAAGGTCTCTGACCTTCGCTTTTACATCAATATCAACCTGCATTTCCTCAAAAATCTTTCTTGCTTTTTCGTACATTTTTTTAAAATCAACCAGAAAACCGTTATTTTCTCCAAAACATATATTTTCAGCAACAGATAATGAATCCACAAGGTTGAATTCCTGATATACAGCTTCAATACCGTTTTGCTTTGCATGAAAGGGATCGAAACTGTTATACTGCTTTCCGTTTATCTCAAGCAGGCCTTTATCTGGTTTTATTGCCCCGGATATGATTTTGATGAGAGTAGACTTACCTGCTCCATTCTCACCTATAAGTGCATGCACTTCTCCTCTCCTAAATTCCAATGAAACATCATTAAGGGCAACTACGCCGGGATAATACTTAGTAATCCCCCTGAGTGATAAGATGGTCGTATTCTCCATTATATTGCCTCCTGTCTACTGTTAAACCGAAGCGGCTAATATAGCCGCTTCGGTCCTTCTCCTTAAGCAGTACAGATTACTGTTTTTCAGGATATATCTTCGCTACTGAATCTACTATTTTGGACCCATATACAAGCTTACCCTCACATAAGCCCTTCAGTGCATTGTATGTTGCTACAGGAAGATCTACAAGCTCGCCGTTTATTTTAGGTCCTACAATTCCTATAGTCCCTCTGAATACTGATTCATTATTAACTGACCTGTTAATGGTTTCGATAATCGGATCTGATGAGTCTCCGCTGAATACTGCAATTTTTGACTTGTCCAGGCCTTGTAAACCCATAAGATATTCATTCACGCCCATTGCTGAATCAGCATTATAAGTTAACACCAATACAGCATCACTGCTCTGCTGCCACATGTTCTGCATGACATTGGTTGCTTCTGCACTTGTAATTGACTCTGTCTGAGAAACAACTACTTCTGCATGTCCCCATTTTTCCAGGGTATCAATTATTCCCATTGATCTGTTGTTTCCATCGATTGTTTGTGTGTATTTTATTACAATAACTTTAGGCTTTATGGTCAGTCCTTCTGGGGTTCCGTCTGTAGAAAATGTATTAAGCAGCCATTCAATACCCATTTCAGCTATTTGTTCACCAATGTTATACTGATCTGTATTCATCATAACATCGTACACACCAGTATCTGTACCGGCTACAAGGACCTTTATCCCCTGGTCCTGTGCCTTCCGGATAATATCAGGCATAGCATTAGGATCTACAGGCATAATGGCGAGAGCCTTTACTTTCATAGCTATAAAGTTCTCAATCTGTTCGATCTGCTTTGTAGAGTTACTTGCAGAATCCGCAATCTGAACTGTTAATCCATCTTTTTCAGCCAATTTCTTGACCTCATTTGTAAGCCAGCCTACAAAAGGATTTGTTGTGTCAGGGACACTGTAGCCAATATCCACTCTGTTTTCATTCCTGCTTTCATCGTTACTGGAAGGTTCGCCCGAATTCTGTGTGTTTGCACACGCTACCAAAGCGAGAACCAAACTGAGACAAAGCAGCAGGGATAATAGTTTTTTCATAGATATCCTCCTCTAAAAAATATTTTGTATTAATCTATTTAAAAAATATAGATTCCCCTAATATGAAGATATAAAGACAAAATATATAAGTGGATTATTAACACATGAACTAAATAAGATAGCTTATATTCAAGATCTTACAAGGATCATAAATGATTACCGCATCTTTATACTGATAGAGAAGCCCTTCTCCGGCAAAGGTTTTAAATGGTATTCCTTCAGCATTTCCTTCGCAGATATTCCTTGCACATTTCAGTTTATGTACTATCAAATCAGAAGCAACCGGCGAAGGAAGGTGACCGGGGTAGAGTCTCGATATACAAGTGTACTTATCGAGTAATTTTCTCAGAGATTTACAATATGTAAAAAGCGGTGATGAATGCTCAAGAAAAAGCCATGTAGGAGTAGCCGTAACTGTATCGCCTGAGAAAAGGAATCCTGAGAGACTATCATAAATACATATACTTCCGGGTGTATGCCCGGGAACAACAGTTATTTCAAGTTTCCTATTTCCAAGGTCAAAAACTTGCCCATCCTCCAAAGGAATAATATTTTCAATAAAAGGAACCAGAGGTAAATCAAAGTCTTCATGATTCTGGCCGGATTGCTTTATTATGTCCTGTTTTCGAAACTCTTCGGTGCACATTTCCATATACACGTTATAATCTCCGGGGTGCAAGTAAACTTTATCAAATTCACCATTTCCCCCGGCATGGTCAGGATGTCCATGAGTATTAACAACTATTAAAGGCAAATCTGTTATGTGGGATATGTAATTCTTTAGAGATCCTGCCCCCATGCCGGTATCCACAAGCATAGCTTGTTCTGATCCCAAAATAAGATATATTTGTTCCTGCATGGGAGCAGTGATTGAATAAATTCCGTCACCTGTGTCTTTGTAAGAGAATTCTTTTTTCATATTTCATACCTGACCCTTCAATACTTCATCCAGAAAGTCAAGAACCCTATCGGTTAACCACTTTTCGTTGTACCATGGCTCCCCGTGATGTCCTTTACCAGGGTAACTTTCAAATATTACTTTTTTACTGCCAGCCTTTTCTTTTAGTGCCTTTGCAAATCTTACAGACTGCTGAACAGGAACAGTAGGGTCAGCTTCTCCATGCTGTATAAGAAATGGTGGAATATCCTTATTGGCATAAAAGCATGGACTTGCCATTTTCACAAGCTCAGGAATTGTCTCAATGGGAGCTCCCATAAGCCTTGATTCAGGAGATTCAGGATGGTTATGGTCAGGAATTCCTATTCTATTGGATATAATATCTGAATCCATGTAGAGAAAATTACCACAAGGTCCGCACCAATCTACAACTGCTTGAACCCTGCTGCTTACATGTTTATTACCCATGCTCAAATCCTCGAAAGCAGGGTTATCAGCAGTAACACCGAGCATAGAAACAATATACCCCCCTGCAGACGGTCCCCATGCAGCAATTTTATCGGGATTAAAATTATATTTTGATGCGTTGGCACGTACAAAGCGTACTGCCGCCTTAGCATCCCAGATAAGCGCGGGAAACCGGGCTTCATGACTCATTCTGTACTGTACGCTTACTACAGCATAACCTCGTTCAAGTCCTCTCAAAATGGGTTCAAGATTTACATCCCTCTGAGTCCCGAACATAAAAGCTCCTCCATGGAAGTGCATAATTACAGGGTATGGCCCTGTACCCATTTCCGGAAAAAATATATCAAGAATTTGTGAGGGTGATTGATTACAATAAGGAAGGTCCAGAATTTTATTCTTAACGGAAGCAAGTTTTTCTACAGCCAGTAAAGGTATCTTATAAGATGGATCCTGCATGTTAACACTCCTATGAAATACTGAAAAAGGGTACTAAGATATTCCGTTAATTCAATTATAAAGAGGTCAGAATAATAAAAGCAATTCCAAAACCTTGGTCTTTTATTCTATAATGGAATAATAGATTTCTTAGCCAAATAATTCTGCATGTAACACCTGACCAAGAAATATATTCAATTCTATTAAACCAGATTATTTTAATTAATAATTGGTCAGACTTAGGAAAAAAACAGCGAGGTAGCTTAAGCTATCTCTCTGTTAAAATCTAACTTTTTGCAGGAGCTATATTAATAACTTTCGCACCTTTACATCAAAGAAAAATAGCCCTTATAGGGCTCTTCAGATTGTAGACAAAAACGGTTGTGGTTTTAGGCCATAACCGTTTTTGTCTACAATCTGAAAGGGGGTTAATACCCCCTTTTAAATTTGGTTAATTAAATATTAACCTTCTTCCAGAAGCTTGGTGCAAAGAGTATCAGCATGGGGAGAATTTCAAGTCGGCCAAACAGCATTACAAATGAAAATACTATCTTGCTTAAAACAGAATAGTCCGCAAAGCTTCCTACAGGTCCAACCATTTCAAGGCCGGGACCAACATTACCGATAGTGGTAGCAACAGATGTGAAGGTTGTAGTAAGGTCAAAACCATCCAGAGATACAATGAGAATTGCCACTGTAAATATAATCATATAGGCAAAGAAGTAAGATGTTGCCCCCGATACAATACTGTCATCCAGTACTCTTCCTCCCACTTTTACAGTACATACCGACTTAGGATGAATAACCTTAATTACTTCCCGCTTTATAGTCTTCAAAAGCAGAACTATTCTTATGCATTTGAGTCCTCCTGCCGTCGAGCCGGCACTTGCTCCGATAAACATCAGCAATACAAGTATAACTTTGCTGAATGAAGGCCATAGATTGAAGTCGGTAGTGGCAAAGCCGGTAGTGGTCATAATGGTGCTTGCCTGGAATGAGGCATGTCTTAAGCTTTCCCAAACAGAATTGAATATTGTCCCGGTAAGATTTATAGTCATAAGTATGATGGCGGCAACCATTGTACCTAAATAGAAACGGAATTCGTCATCTTTGAACATGGCCTTCCAGTTTCCTTTTAATACCTGGTAATGCAGGGTGAAGTTAGTTCCGAATATGAACATGAATACGGTTATGATTACTTCAGCATAAACATTGTTATAAGCTCCCACGCTCCTGTTCATATTGGAAAAGCCTCCAGTTCCGGCAGTTCCGAGGGCATGGATTAATGAGTCATAAAGCGGCATTCCCGCAATAACAAGCAATACTATGAGAATTATTGTAAGCACAAGATAAATGCCATACAGAATTTTTGCTGTCTGCCCTATTTTGGGAACCAGCTTGTCGGGATTGGGGCCGGGGCTTTCAGCCTTCATAATCTGGAAAGTACTGGCTCCGGCTTTGGGCAGCACTGCAAGCATCAGAACAAGTACACCCATTCCCCCTATCCAGTGGGTAAAGCTTCGCCAGAACAAAATGCCCCGGGGCAGGCTTTCAACCTCCCTTAAAATGGTGGAACCGGTTGTGGTAAAGCCTGATACGCTTTCAAAGAAAGCATCTGCAAAATGGGGTATAGCACCGCTTAAAAAGAAAGGAAGAGCTCCAAAGAGCGAAACAAGTATCCAGCCCAAAGAGACTATGGCAAAGCCGTCCTTGCTGTATAGATTTGTATTTGGGGCTTTTATACTGTACATGATAAGTCCAGTCACTAAAAGCAGCATTATAGTAACCACGAAAGCAGAAAAGTCGTCCTGCCCGTATATTAAAGACACCAGCAAAGAAGGCAGCATGCTTGCTGCCTCAACTATCAAAAGCGTTCCCAGAACTTTTATAATCATCCTGATATTCATTTTAAATTCCTCCGGAGGCAATTATCTCATTCAAGTCAGTCAAATGCCTGTTCTTTGTAATAATAATAACCTTGTCTCCCTTTTTAATAACATCATCACCATGGGGTATAATTATGTCATTCTTTCTCACTATTACAGCAATTAATACTCCTTCCTTCAGCTTAAGCTTTTTCAAAGGCACATTCAAAAATTTCGCGTTATTATTATGAACAATAAATTCCAGGGCCTCAGCCTGTCCGCCAATTATACTGTAAAGAGTTTCCACAGGATTGCCCTGAGCATTTGTAAGTCCTCTGACATATCTGGTAATATAATTTGAAGTAATGATCTTAGGGTTTACCACGCAGTCGATTCCCATATTTTTAATAATAGTGGGATAATTTATTCTGGTGACTTTCGCAATCACCTTCTTTACACCGCTTTGCTTAGCAAGCAACGCGGCAATTAGATTTTCTTCATCATGGCCTGTCAGTGATACAAAAGCATCCATATCACTCAGGTTCTCGGATTGAAGCAGGGAGTAGTCTGTTCCGTCTCCCTTTATTATCAGGCAGTCGGGAAGAAGTTCAGAAAGCTCCACACATCTGTCCATGTTTTCTTCTATTATTTTGACCTTCATATCAAACTGCCTTAAATTCCTGGCAAGATAGTACGCAATTCTTCCGCCGCCAACAATCATGACATTCCTGATTTTGGGTATGCACTTTTTTATCTGTCTGCCGAAGTCAAATACACTGGATGGCTCCCCTAAAATATAAAGAATGTCATTTTCCTTAACTACAAAGGAGCCATTGGGTATAATAACCTCGTTATCCCTGAGCACAGCCCCTATAAGAACATTGGAAGAGATTTTTTTGGAAATGGTCATAAAGTCCATGTCTATAATGGGCATTTCTTCTGTTACCTTTAATTCAACCAGTTCAACACGTCCCTTAGCAAAGATCTCAATATCCATTGCTGAATGGAATCGCAAGAGACGTGCGATTTCACGGGCAGCAGCCTGCTCAGGATTGATGACAAGATCCAAATCCAGTTCATCGCGCAAAATGGACAGTTCTTTTGCATATTCAGGATCTCTTATTCTTGCTATGGTACGCTCCGCGCCAAGTTTTTTGCCTGTAAGGCAGCACACCATATTCATTTCGTCGCTGGAGGTTGCTGCAATTAAAATATCAGCGGTCTTAACACCGGCCTCAATTAAGATACTTGCACTCAGGCCGTTGCCCTGAATACACATTACATCCAGATAATCACTGGCCTTTTTTAAGGCTTCAGGATTCTTATCGATTATAGTAATATCATGATTTTCCTGAGATAAGGATTCGGCAAGGCTGTATCCCACTTTGCCGTCTCCAACAATAATAATTTTCATATCAGTACCTTCTCGCCGTATCAAATATTTACTTCAGCATATATAGCATAGCATATCACTTCATATAGCTTTGTCAATATTGATAAGACGCTGAAAAGAAAAATCCGGAGTACAACTTATTTGTTCACTTTGCATGTTTAGTTCTTGCACCTTTTACATCTTTTATTCTCACTCCAATTTAATATTCCAGCAATTTAATATTCAAGCACCTGACCATTCCAGAAGAGGTAAATATACCGCTCCTTAACATTCTTCCCCGTAAGCTGCTCAATTGCCCTGGAATAGCAGTTAATCTGATATTCATACCTTTTCTTTATTATGTCCTGACCTCCAGGTGCAACATAATCGGATTTGTAATCTACCAGAACAATCCCATCCGGTTCTTCAAAATAGCAGTCAATCACCCCCTGCAGCAATACTGCCTCACCCTCGCAAACATCATCCTGACCAATCAATACCTCGCTGCATGGAATCTCCATATTAAAAGGTACCTCCCTATTGACTGCCTTAGACTTAAGCATCCTTTTGCCAAGGTCGGACACAAAGAACATTATTATTTTATCAATGTCCACGCTTTCTGCCTGCTGCCGCGTTAAAAGATCTTTTCCAACCATAGTATCAATCTGGGCTTCCACAACACTCTTAAGGGAAGCAAAATCTGCATAAGAATCCCTGATTTTACTCAAATTAAGATGCTGCATTATAAAATGCAGAACAGTACCTTTCTCGGCAGAGCTTAACCCCTTTTTCTCCTCAAGGAACATGGGCTTTTTGACAAGCATGGGAAGACCCGGCAATACATTATTTTCTTCAGAATAATGCAAATCAAATCTTCTTTTTAGCTCCGTAACCGATACCTTGGCAGGAATTGCCGAAACTTTGGAATAAGGATATTGCCAGCTCAATCTTCTTTCTATTTCCAAAGTTATATCCGGATCCTGTTTTTCATTTTCAGCTATACTGTCCAGCCAACCTCCAAAGGAATCCTCGTCCTCCTCTTTAATAAGAGCCTGGCTTAGTATGTCCTTTTTACTCCAAAGATTAATCTGCCATTGCGACGAATCCTCCGTTAAGCCCTTAAAGCCGCTGTCGAGGGAAATTACATCACGCAGCACTTTTCCGTCCTTATGCCTTGAAAGGGCAGGTCCAATCCAGTCAAGATAATTGTTCCCTTTGAGCATTTCGAAGTCTGGCAGCCTATTTTCCCCGGTATCTGCAGTTGAAATCCATCTGGCAACAGTCTTTGTTAAATCACTTGTAGCGCCTGTAATAATAAGCTTCTCACGGGCTCTCGTAAGCGCAACATATAGTATTCGCATTTCTTCAGAAAGGGTTTCTTTTCTGATTTTCTCCTTTATGGCCTGCTTTGCGGCAGATGCATATGAAAAGCGAAGGCTGCTGTCCACCACATCGGGGCCAAATCCCAGATCCTGATGGAGAAGTATGCTCTTGTTCAAATCCTGGAGATTGAACTTTTTGCCGCATCCTGAAACAAAGACAACCGGGAACTCAAGGCCCTTGCTCTTATGTATGCTTATTATGCGGACCACATTTTCGCTTTCGCTTAGAATCTTGGCGCTTCCCATATCGCCACGGCTGCTTTTCAGTCTGTCTATAAAGTTAATAAAGTTGAATAAGCCTTTGTAACTGGTCTCTTCGTATTGTCTTGCCCTCTCAAAAAGAATCCTTAAATTTGCCTGTCTCTGCTCTCCTTCGGGCATTGCTCCCACCATTCCGTAATACCCGGTTTCATCGTATAGCCTCCAGATAAGCCTGTCGGTGGAAAGATAAAGGGACATATTTCTCCATTCCTCAAGCTTTTTAAGGAAGCGGGCTGCCTTTTTAGAAGCTTCATCGGTTCCCTGGGCGAATTTCAAAAGTGCATTGTAAAATGGGCCCTTTCTGTCCTCAAGCCTAATTCTACCAAGCTCATCGGTGGTAAAGGAGGCAATGGGCGACCTTAACACGGAAAGCAAAGGAATATCCTGCAGGGGATTATCTATAATCTGAAGAAGGGACAGTATTACCTGAATTTCAATAGTTTTAAAGAAACCGCCTCCGGTATCGGCGAAAGCAGGAATGCCGAACTGAGCCAATTCATCAGCAAATACATCCGCCCAGTTTTTTGTGGTTCTCAGTAGAATCACTATGTCCCTGAATTGAAGCCTTCTGTATTCCTTTTTTGCCTTGTCAAATACGGCAAAATATTTGCCCTCTTTATCAGGCTCCATAAGCTGAATAATCCTTTGAGCAACCAGACGGGCTTCACACTGGATATTATCAATTATCTCCTCTTCCTCAACAGGTGTTGTATCCCCTTCACCATCGGAAGAAATGTCAAAGGTTACTCCGTTTCCGGTTTCAATAAGATGAAGCTCTGCATTTTCTCCAATTACCATTTTTGAGGTATCACATGGGGCATATTCAGCTCCCGGATTTAATGCCTCATTATCTGTATAGTCCAGTTCTCCCGCGTTTACCGACATAATCTGTTTAAATATGAAATTGACTGCATCAATTACACCTTTGCGGCTTCTGAAGTTCTTATAAAGAAGTATTTTACGATATAGGCTTCCCTTTTCTTCCGAATAACCGAGATATTTTTGCAGGAACAACTCGGGGCGTGCCTGCCTGAACCTGTAAATACTTTGCTTCACATCCCCTACCATAAACACATTGGGCTTTCCCCAATCGGCTCTGGAAATCATATTGATAATTATTTCCTGAACCAGGTTGCTGTCCTGATACTCATCCACCAAAATTTCTTCAAATCGCTTTCTGTAATTAATTGCTGTCTCGGAAGGAACAAGATTTCCATCCTCGTCTTTACAAGTCAGGATTTCCAGGCACAGGTGTTCAAGGTCGTTAAAGTCAACAACCTTTTTGCGACTCTTTTTTGCCACATATTTCTCCATCATGCCAAGAACCAAATCTTTCAGACACTTTATTTTGGGATAGAGGTTTTTAAGATCCCCCACAATTTCATCAGAATCAGCATTTATAAGCTCACAGAGCTTTTTAACCCGCGACTTTACATCATCGCGGATTTCCTTTACCTTTTCCTGTTTTGCTTTATCAGCATCTTTACCGCATGCAGGAAGCCTTGAAAATTCAATGCCATGGAGAGCTTCATATAACTTGTTCCAGATGGGTTCTCCATTCTTTTCTTCAATTAAAAAATTGTTTTCTGATATATCTTTTCCCGTATACCTGTTATGTGGCGGAATGTTTTCTTTGTCCTTTGGAAGAATACTATAAATAAGCCTTAGGAGGCTCTCTATATTCAAAAGATCTTCCTGGTATACCGGCATATATTTATCAAGGCCGGAGCCACTGTTAATAATTTCCATGGCTTTTTGCAGCATTTCCTTTATGCCTTCGAGTTCCAGCCGGACAGAATCCAGAATAACCTGTCCCCATAAGGTATGGGCAAAATCCGTCCCATCTTTTAATTTGAAGCGCTCTGTCATGTCTTCGAGCCACTTTTCAGGCCAGGGACTGCTTTGAATAAAGGTATGAATGTTAAGGACCATATCCATAAGGGACTCATCCCCTCTGTTTGACCCGTAACATTCTAAAAGCTCAAAAAACTCCTTATTGTCCTCTTTTTCATACTGTTCGTCAAACAGCTCATTCAAAGCCTCAAGCTTCATCAGGGTGCTTTCAGTTTCATCTGCAATCCTGAAGCCCGGATCAAGGTCTATGCTTTGGAAATTGCTGCGGATTACGTCGGTGCAAAAAGAATGAATGGTTGTAATGCTTGCCCTTCCAAGCAAAGCAAGCTGCCTCTGGATAAGCTTTGAATCGCAGCCTTTGTCAATAAGACCTGAAATGGCCTCCCCTATCCTTTCTCTCATCTCTGCGGCAGCAGCATTGGTAAAGGTAACTACCAGAAGCTTATCTATATCAACAGGATTATTTTCATCTGTAATTTTCTTTATGATGCGCTCAACCAGAACCGCCGTTTTACCGGCACCGGCGGCGGCAGCAACCAAAAGGTTACAATCCCTCGTTGTTATGGCATCCCATTGTTCATTTGTCCATTTGGTTCCGCTCATTTGTACACCTCACAATAATTTCAGGATTTCTTTCCTTCATCTTTAGCCTCTGCCGCTCATTTGTTCCCATATTTCATCGTTGTTTTTGTCAAACAGCATCCTGTATGAGTTCTCCTTAAAGGAAGGGTCGAACTGGCAGACAGGCAGGAAACTGCAATAGCTGCATGCGGTTAAACCCTTTTTCTTATATGGCTTTATTTCAACATTTCCGGACATGATTTCGGTGCAGATATCCTTTAAAAGCCTTCTTGCAAATTTTCTCAAAAGCTTGAACTGTTCCAGAGTTGCGCCCGAGGTGTTTTTACCTAAAACATCCCCTTTATTGAGGGTGGCAGGGATTATCTGGGACGGGCCTTCAATGAACTTGTCCATAGCCTTTACTACCTTGACATCAGCAAGAAGCAGCCCTTTCATACGAAGCTGCCTTAATATGGCCTTTTCTATTTCTTCCTCGTCAAGCTTTCCTCCGCTTCTTATAATGGGGTCATCAATTTTAAAATAGAGCATTCCGCCGGGATAAACCTGTTGGCCTTCCTTTTCACCGCTTTCCCAAATTGCGTCCATGTAGGTAATGAGCTGAATCTGTAGTCCATAATACACATCTGAAAGCTTAAAGTCCTTGGCTCCCGATTTATAGTCAATGATACGAAGATACGTCCCCTCTTCGTTCTTAAAGGCGTCTATCCTGTCGATTCTGCCGGTAAGATGTATTTTCATTCCCGATTCCAGTTCAATGGTAATGGGCGGATATTTTTCATTCTCCCCGAAGTTCACTTCATATTCTATGGGCTCAAAGCTTCCTGCCCGGATATGCTGAGCAATGAGCCAGACGGCTCTTGCAACGACTCTTTTCAGCCTGACTATAAGGGATCTGTATCTTTTTGATGCCGCAACACCGGAACCTTGCATTCTGATAAGCATCTCATCAACTATTTCTGAAACCTTTTTCCGGCACCATTCCTTGTCAAAGCTTCTCCATGTCATTTCACCTTCAGATACTATTTGTGAGAACCTTTCTATTACGGCATGCATGAAAGTGCCAATATCGGGAGGGCTTAACCTGTATATTTTGCGTTCCTTAGCCCCAAGCCCGTACTGGACATAGAATGAAAATGGACATGCGGTAAACTTCTCTATCCTGGATATGCTGGAGATGGCAGGGTCGCCGTAAAGCTCACGTATGGTATTTTCATTAATGGGCTGTGCCAGATTTCTGTATTTAAAGGCTTTTTTAAGCTTTCCGCAGCTATCTTTCCATTGTTCGGAGCTTATGTACCATCTATAGACATCTTCCCATACAGGATTAATGTCCTCTCCGTCAGCCTTTTTTCTGAGAGCTGCCACCATGTGCCTGAAGGTGGGTATTTTTCCTGCCACATACCCCAGAGCTTCAGCCTGAGTATTTAACGGCACGATATTGCTTTTCTCGGATATTTCCGGAAACAGCTTTCTTAAACGGGATATTACCATTGAAGGTCGCATGGACCGGCCTTCATTGTCAGCAATGGGCCAGCTTATTTTAAGGTATCTGCCCGAAACAGTAAGTGTGCGGTAGATAAGGTATTGTTCGTCAAAGGCCTGGGTTTTTGTATCCTTTGCAAGCTCAATACCTATGTGGTCAAGAGCGATTCTGTCCTCATCCGAAAGAAGCCCCTCTTTAGCCAGTGGTGATGGAAAGACGCCGTCATTTGCGCCAATTATGTAAAGAGCTTTTATTTCATGACTCTTGGACCTTTCAATATTTCCAACAAGCACCTGGTCAAGGGACTGAGGCACAATGCCTATCTTATACTCCCCAAGCCCCATCCTTAAAATCTTGCTGAATCTTTCTATGCCAAAGGTTTCGTCACCCATGACCTCCACAACCTGGTCAAAAAGGTTCATTACAGTGTTCCAAACCTGGGAGTATTCATTGGCTAAGGCCAGGTCTCCCTTGCTTTTAAAGGCCTCTACAATTTCTTCTATTCTTTGGGGCACACCAAGCAAGACCAGGAAGTCATACAGATTTGAACAGAATTCAGCTGCAGTCCTTCTTCCTTTTGTTTTTGCCCTGAATTCAAGCAGGGGCGAAACAACACGGCTTCTTATATTATTAATATCTTCCAGCATTTTGAGCTGAGGTTCCCTGAGAACTTCATCTGTCAATAGTTCGGGCATTAGCAGCCATTTCTCATTATCGGTCCACATATTGCCCCGGATTCCGCAGGCCAAAACATAATTTTCAAGCCTGTCTATTTCATCCTTGTCTATTCCTGTAAGCCCGGTTTTTAGATAACGAAAAACAGCTTCATAGGACCAATTTTCGCTGAATATGTCCATCATGGACAAAATAAGCCTGATTAATGGATGATTGTCCAGGTCCACTTTTTTATCTATAAAGAAAGGTATCCCATACTCTGTGAATACAACGTCAATTATCTTTTCATAAGCGGAAAGATTTCCGGTAACCACTGCAATATCCTTAAAGCGCATATTATTGTCCCTGACAAGAGAAATAATATCCCTTGCAGTTTCCTCAACTTCCGAAAAGATATTTAACGAAGAAAACAGAGATATATCACATGTTTTGGCCATCCATGACTTATAGGGCATGGCGCTGTAATACTTTTCAAGATGAGCAAGCTCCGGGCTGTCCTTAAATCGCGGAAGCGGCTCTTCATCAAGAAAAACAGAAGGCTCAATCTCTATATTATTTGATTGGCAAATCTTCATTAACTTCTGAAATGCCTTCCTGGGTCCCTGAAAAACATCTATGCCATAAGAGGAAGGGTTTTCATTCAGAGAATCCAGACATAAGCTGATTGTAATACGGCCTGCCTTTTTAAGAAGAGCCTCAATCAGCTTATACTCCTGGGGAGTAAAGGTTGCAAACCCGTCAATCCAAATTTCTGCACCGTCAAACAAGGTGCATTCTGAAAGCTTTCGTGATGCCAGAGTAAGGTCATCGTCCGCATCCCTGTACCTTTGTGCCAATGCCTTTTCAAATTCTTCATATATTAGATACAGCTCTGAGAGCTTATGTTTTAAGATACTGTTATCTTCAAAGTTCTGGCTTGCGTCGGCAAGATGCTGGGGAACAACACCGTATCTTTTAAATTCACTTATAAGAACACCTATTTCATTTACAAATCCTTCCCTGTCGGCTGAATTTGCAAAAACTCTGAAATTTCCCTGCAATCTATCCAATATGCGGTATAAAATCATGGCTTTCCCTGCCGGATGCATATGGGGATAGGTAATGCCCCCGGCTTCGTTGAATATTCTGTATGCCATTCGCTGAAAGCTTAAAACCTCAGTCTTAATAATACCGCCGTTTTTTAATACCGAAATCAAATCCCGTTCGGCCTGAAAGGAATACTGCTCAGGCACCAGTAAAATCAACTGATGCTCGCATTTTTTATCTATTCTTTCTTTCATTTCATTAAGGCAGAATCGGGTTTTTCCGCTTCCTGCCCTTCCGTAAACAATTCTAAGGCCCATAAAATCTCCGGAATATTTTTACTTACTGCTTGTATAATATTATAGCATACAAAAGGGAACAAATGTTTTGTGCCTGAAAGTAATCTGGATGCAATCTGAAATTGGTCGGACATATTTCACTGTTTGGAAAAACTTAGGACAGAATATATAAAAATTAAAACCATTCCATGGTCAAAATTACGAAAACCATTCCGGGGCTTTAAAACGCTTAAGCGATTTAATATAATTAGAAGTGATGCGTAAACCCTCTTGATATTTTTAGGAGGGTTTGCACTATTTTAAAGGAGGAAAGAGTATGCAATACCGCCATTTCGGCAAACTGAATATAAAGCCTTCTCTTTTGGGTTTTGGGGCTATGCGTTTGCCTGTAATCAACGGAAATGACAAGGAAATAAATACGGAAGAAGCTGTAAAAATAATCCGTTATGCCATAGATAACGGAGTAAATTATGTGGATACAGCCTGGCCTTATCACGGCGGCCAGTCGGAAATAGTTGTCGGAAAAGCTTTAAAGAATGGCTACCGCCAAAAGGTCATGCTTGCCACAAAGAACCCCACATGGCTTATCAACAAGGCCGAAGACTGGGATGAATATCTAGACAAGCAGCTTCAAAAGCTTGAAACCGACTCTATAGATTTTTATCTGCAGCACTGCCTGGATAAGGATGGCTGGGAGAAATTTAAGCGCCTTAACCTCTGGGACAAAGCCATGGCAGCTAAAAAATCCGGTAAGATAAAATATTTCGGCTTCAGCTTCCATGACGATTATGAGGTATTTGAAGATATATTGGATTCTTACGACTGGGATTTCTGCCAGATTCAGTACAATTATCTGGACACTGACTACCAGGCAGGTCTTAAAGGTCTTGAGAGGGCAGCTTCCAGAAATATAGGCGTAATTATAATGGAGCCTCTTCGCGGCGGCAAGCTGGTTCATGGCCTTCCCAAGGACATCATCGACAAAATGGAGGCATATCCTGTAAAGAGAAAGCCTGTTGAATGGGCATTGCGCTGGATTGCAAATCATCCGGGAGTATCCACAATCCTTTCAGGAATGAGCACTCTTGAACAGGTTGAAGAAAATATAAGGCTCTGCAGCCTTCCGGATATGGTTCACAATAATATGACAAATGATGAACTGGCCTTTATAGAGGAACTGGCCAACGAATGGAAGGCCAAAAAGCTAATAGGATGCACGGGATGCAATTACTGCATGCCCTGTCCCAACAACGTCAATATTCCCGGCAGCTTCAGCATTTACAACTACAGACACTCAGCAATGGCCGATGCCGAATCAGCTTCCAAGAAGGATTACAAAAAGTTTATTGATGATAGCTGTGACGCATCACAGTGCATTGAGTGCGGCGCCTGTGAAAGCGCATGTCCTCAGCACTTGCCAATAATTGAGACTTTAAAGGTTCTCCACGCAGAGCTTACAAAATAAAATAAATGACAATAAACATTCCACAACATATCAAATTAAAGTAGTCAGATACATACTATAAACATATTCTTTTAAATATTGGTGCTGATGCAAAAAGCTAATGCTTTTGGCATCAGCTCAATTTTAATTTATCCTTGGCTTATATAATATTTACTGTATGTATACGCTTATCAGTTGCAGTTTAAATAAAGCATTTATGAAAATCAATGAAGATATAAGAGGTTGACATGAATTCAGACGCAAGATATAAATGGATGACCCAGGAATCTATTTCCAAGCTTATTTTAACACTATCGGTTCCTACAATTGTAAGCATGCTGATTTCAGCTCTTTACAACATGGCTGACACCTTTTTTGTAAGCAAAATAGGAACCAGCGCAACGGGAGCGGTGGGTATTGCCTTTTCACTTATGGCAATCATGCAGGCTGTAGGATTTACTCTTGGAATGGGAGCAGGTAATTTCATTTCACGTCTTTTGGGTCAAAAGAACATGGAAGAGGCTCAAAGAGTTGCAGCCACCAGTTTTTTCACATCTTTCGGTGTGGGTGTAATCTTTACGTTGCTTGGTCTTATTTTTATTAAACCTCTGGTAAACATCCTGGGAGCTACCCCCACCATCTTCCCCTATGCCAGGGACTATGTCTCCATAATTCTGTTTGGCGCACCTTTTATTATTTCATCATATGTTCTCAACAACATATTCAGATATCAGGGAAGCGCCTTCTATTCTATGTTTGGAATCGGCATTGGCGGATTAATCAATATTGGTCTGGATCCACTCTTTATCTTTACCTTTGGCATGGGAACAGCCGGTGCTGCCCTTGCCACAGTCATAAGCCAGATTATTAGTTTCTTTATTCTTCTCTATATGTGCACCAAAGGCGGCAATATAAAAATAAAGTTTAAGAATTTTACCCCCAAATGGGATATTTACAAGGAAGTTTTGCGAACCGGAATGCCATCATTTTATCGTCAGGGCCTTGCAAGCATAGCAACTATGGCTCTGAACCTGTCGGCAGGAAGGTATGGTGATGCAGCGATTGCCGCAATGTCAATTGTGGGACGTGTATTCCATTTTGCTTTTGCTGCACTTCTTGGCTTCGGACAGGGATATCAGCCTGTCTGTGGGTTTAACTTTGGAGCAAAACTTTATAAACGGGTACTGGACGGATTCTGGTTCTGCATAAAGGTATCGGTTGTTGCCCTGACAGTTATAAGCATCATTGGCTTTATATTCGCCCCTCAGATAATCTCAGCCTTCAGAAAGGAGGATCTGGAGGTTATCTCAATCGGAACAAAAGCCCTGAGGCTCCAATGTATTACATTCCCGCTGGCATCTTGGATTGTCATAAACAATATGCTTCTTCAGACCATCGGAAAATCCCGTGAAGCCTCAATTTTGTCCTTTGCACGCCAGGGCTTGTTTTTCATTCCTATAATTCTGTTACTGCCCCATATAATTGGATTATTTGGTATCCAGCTTGCCCAGCCAATTTCGGATGTGGCAACCCTGATTATGTCCATTCCAATGGGCTTAAGGGTTCTGGATGAATTAAATTCCCTGGATGAAGGGGAAAGAGCCGTCAGTTCCGAGTCCGGTTCTGGGTCCGCCCCTGAACCTGGTTCTGATTCTTGCTCTGATTCTTGCTCTGATTGTTGCTCTGATTGTTGCTCTGATTCTAGTTCTGATTCTGTGTCAGATTAGTCATTCTTTTCCTTCCCATCCCAAATCTGTTTGAGCCCATGCTTGAAACATTGACCGATGATGCATCGACAAAATTGCTCGAATCTTTGGCCTGGCCTTCCCTGGTTGACGGAATTACTCCATCCAGCTGTTTTCTTACGCTTTCAGCTCTTAAAAGGCAAAACTTCTTCAATTGCTCCGAGGCTTCAAGGAATTCCTCATATGTGCAGAAGGCGGTCGGATCCTTTTCCACATAGGGCTTAATCATCTCAATGGTTTTATCAATCATTTCCTCAAAATACCCGCTTTCATAATATGACGAAATAAATTTATCAAAGGTTTCGTGGTATTTCTGGGTGTATTCGCTGCTGCTGAAAATCCAGGAGAGCATGGGAAGATTGTTCATGTCCCCGGATGCGGGAGAATCAATGGGGTAATTTACAAGGCTTGTGGCATCACTGGCACCTCCAATCATACCTCCAAATGCCAGATTGTAATCCCAGGGAATCATTGAAAGCTTCCCATTATATTCTCTTAAATAGTAGTTGTGAACTATTGATCCTGTGTAACTGTCACCATTAAGGACGAAATTATGGGCGGCAAAGTAGCTGATGACCTTATCAACATCAACCACTTCTTCAATATTGCTCTGCTCATTTAGCTGCTTTAATGAGGCAATAAGCCTGTCCTTATCGCTGTTTGACACATCAAAGACAGCATTGTCAAATATGTTTGAATAGCTGCTGTGGTTATCGTCGGTATAAATGAGTCTCACATCATTGGAACCCATGCCGCCCATTCCTGGTCCCATGCCCCTGCCTATATTCCAGGCCCCGTTATTTCCAGGAAGTCGTCCGTTATTTTGTCTGTTCTGGGTATTATTCCCCTCTGAGCCTTCCTTTGTGTCAGAGTCCTCAGTATTTTGTGAAAAATTGGGTGAAGGTCCGGTCATAGCGTCAGGATTTTCAGGAAATCCAGGGAATTCGCCTTGATTTCCAGGTATCTGGGGAAATTCGCCTTGACTTCCCGGTATTTGCGGAAATTCTCCGTTTTGACTTCCCTGTCCTTGAAAATTCCAGCCATCCGGGATGTCGGGTATTTGCGGCGCTCCCCAATTGTTCCCGGGTCTTTGCGGTATCATCCCGCCTTGAACTTCTGGAATTTGTGGAAGCTCTCCATTAAATCCGCCTGGCATTTGTGGCATATCCCCGTCTCGTCCTGGCCGCTGCGGCATTTGTCCATTCTGGTTTCCCGGCCTGTTTCCCATCTGGTTGTCCCAGCCTCTGGCATTTAAGTCTATGCTGTCCGGCTTATAGATATTGCCATAATCCGAACCATAGTTTCTCCTGGCAAAGCCTTCCTCAATACCTTCAACCGCCAAATAGAGTCCCCAGTCCTCATTGTTTACCGTTAACCATGCAAAGCTGGCAAGGGGCGAGTCGGCTCCCGCAATCCTGAGCATGTCATAACTTATATAATCCTTAAGATAGGTATTATCCTGAACAATATTATTAAGGCTTAGTTTATCAAGGCCATAATAAGTGCTGGTCTTATCGTAATGGTCAAACTCCACCTTAAAGCTGTAACGATCCGAGTCCGATGATGCAACCTGTGCAAGGGATGAATTGCCTTTGGTTCTTATGGCGACATTTTTATACACTTCCCCATCAATTACAATGCTGCAGGATATATATTCTTCCTTTGTGGCATTGTTCAACATTTGCTGCCAGTCCTCATCGTCCACCACAATGTTTATGGTATGAACCTTTTCAGTGTTGAAAAGCTTATTTACGTATGGCATATCCTGTGCCGCTATTGCAATACCCAGGCTCTCACCGTTCATGAAAAGAACAGTTATGATTAAGGTTACAGCGAATATCGCCCAGCATACTTTTGCTACATGCTTACTTTTTGACATCTCAAACCACCTTAATTCATATAATCGCCGTTATAGCTTACCAAAACAGCACTTTCAACACCGTTCATTGCCGAAATGGCGTTAATAAAATCGGTAGATTCGTCCTTCAGACGAATTTCATAATTCAGCTCAAGCATGCCCTTTGTGACTGTCTTGCTTTTAACAACGCACTTTTCCACTTTTGATGAAAGGAAATTCCGCACATCTGCCTCGATTTCATCTCCTGTGCAGCGAATTACTGCAATATATGGGCTGGAGTGAGATTTTTTATTCGCAAACAGTAGAAGTGCAAGACCAATGGTTAAACTTCCAAATACGGCAAGAGGTATCAGGCCTGCTGCCAGAACAATTCCTGCAGCAATGGACCAGAAGAGAAATGCAATATCCATGGGCTCCTTAATGGCTGAGCGAAAACGTACAATCGACAGGGCGCCAACCATACCAAGAGATAGAACCACATTACTGGTAACAGCTAAAATTACAAGGGTTGTAATCATGGTCAGGGCAATTAAAGTTGTGCCAAAACTTGCGGAATACATAACTCCGCTGTAGGTTTTCCTGTAAATATAAAATATAAAAACTCCGACTCCGAATGCAAGCAATATTGCAAGAACCATATCCAAGATGGTTACACTTGTTACGTTTTCTAAAAAGTTAGATTTAAAAATATCTTTAAAAGTCATATTTGTCTTCTCCTTTTATCTCAATTTAAGAGTATTTTAGCCGTAAACACGGCATGCCGCGTATTTTGAGAAGGCTCCGGCCCGCCGCCCTTCCAGCTGGATGATGTCCCTGACAATCTGTGGCAGGAACTCATCGTATTTAACTTCAAGAATTATGGGTTCGTCTCTCGCCGGAATGGTCACGGCGTCAAAAGTCAGGGCATCGGTCCTGCAAATGCCTGTCCTCAAATTTCTGTCTAGGGTAATACGAGTATTCCCGGCAGGATGTACAAATGGTTCACGTATATATTCAACGATGGTTTTGGGTCTAAGTATCATATTTTTCATTTTTGCGTACAGTTCCAGAATCAGTTGATTGTCCGAATTTGCCATCCACCCTGTATCCCCTGAGAGTATGGCATTAGCCTGTTCTTTTGTGAGCACGGCACTTTCCTTATATCCCAATCCATTTATCTTGCTTTTCTTTTCAAGCTTTACATTTGATGCATCCAGATTGTAGATGCGCATCCTGAACTTCTCCCGCCTGTCCACGCCGTCTATTTTCTCCCTTAGAACCTTATCCTGAGGAGTATCAAAATAGATGCTCCGGACATGGTATTCGCCCATCTCGCCCCCATTCTCATCACATGGCAAAACTGCCTTTAATCGCCCTCGGGTTATCAAATAATCGGAATAGTTCAGGTCAAACTTATATTCATGTCTGAATTTCAAATTACCACCTCCTGTTCATGGACTGCATTATATTTTTACAGGTCAAACCTTGAAAATAAATTGAAAGGGTGACAGGGGATTGTAACAATTTTGTGAACAATAAGATTCAAGTTTTCTTCAATATAGATGTAATATAATAAAATCAACAGGAGTGATAATTTATGAAGGTTCTGTTGATTGAGGATGAAATTGGTCTTGCCGATGCATTAAAAGAGGTTTTGACCAGGGAAAAATATATGGTTGATATATCCCATAATGGCATAGATGGGCTTAATCACGCGCTTACAGGCATTTATGACGCCATCATACTTGATATAATGCTTCCAGGTATGAACGGATTTGAAGTTTTAAAGGAACTTCGCAGCGCAAAAATCTCGACCCCAATACTTATGCTTACAGCAAAATCCGAACTTGAGGATAAAATACAGGGACTTGACGGAGGCGCAGATGATTATCTGACAAAGCCCTTCCAGACAGGGGAACTTCTTGCCAGAATCCGTGCCATTACAAGAAGGCAGGGTGAAATCACCGACGGGCGCATTGAATATGGAGATCTTGAGCTGAAACTTAAAAAAAGCGAGTTGGTGTGCAAAAGCACAGGACAGTCAGTAAGACTGGGAATTAAAGAACTGCAGCTTCTTGAAACCCTAATGAGAAATCAAAACCAGATAGTGACCAAGGAACAGTTGGTTGAAAAAATCTGGGGATTTGACAACGAAAGCGAGTATAACAATGTTGAGGTATATATATCCTTTGTCCGAAAGAAAATCTCCTTTGTTGGTTCAAATGTTAAAATAAAAGCGGCCAGGGGACTTGGATATTCCTTGGAGGAAGAAAAATGATTCGAAAACTAAAAATAAAATTCATAACTGCCATTATGACAATCCTTGCAATTGTTTTCGCATCAGTCATTGGCGCAATCAATATTGCAAGCTACCGGAACGCAGATAAACAGGCCATGAGATTTCTCACTATGGTATCTGATAATGACGGCATGCGCCCGCCTGCGCCTAAGGCCCCTGAACCTATCCCCCGTGAGGCAAGAATCCCGCCAAAGCGAGATGAAGGTGTTTTTAATCTGTCCAATTTTTATTCGGTAAAACTTGACGAAAATAATAATATTATTGAAGTAATAAATGATAACAAGAACTTATATACTGATGAAAAAATTAAAGAAATTGCCCGGCAAGCCTTAAAAATCCGCAAAAAATATGGTTCTATAAATAAACAGAGGTTTCTGGTCACAGAGAAAAGCTACGGAAAACTCATTGTTTTTATGGATGACAGAATAGCGGCGGATAATGCTAATCAACTTCTGTTTATTTCCCTTTCAATAGGCGCTGCCAGCATGCTTGTACTCTTTATAGTATCAGTATTTCTGGCAAACTGGCTTATAAAACCTGTGCAGGAAGCCTTCGAGAAGCAGAAGCGCTTTATTTCAGACGCAAGCCATGAGCTTAAAACTCCCCTGTCTGTTATAGGGACAAATGCCGATGTACTGGAAAATGAGATAGGCTCAAATAGATGGCTGACCTATATAAAATCCGAAACCGCAAGGATGAGTCAATTGGTTACAAACCTTTTGACCCTAGCCAAACTGGATGATCAGGATATCAAACCTGCCTTCTCAGATTTTAATTTAAGCAAGGCAATTATGAGCGTGGTTTTGCCTTTTGAAAGCACTGCCTTTGAGCAAAAAATCCATTTCACCTTTGACATTCCTGATAATATTTTCTACAAGGGTGATGAGAATGGCATAAAGCAGGTTGCGGTGATTCTTACCGATAATGCCTTTAAGCATACAGAGAAAAACGGCGAAATAAGAATCACCTTACGCCAGAGCGCAAACAAAAGGATATTCGAAGTTTACAACACAGGGCAAGGAATTGATGAAGCCGAAAAAGGCAAAATATTCGAACGATTCTACAGGGCCGATCAATCCCGCAGCAGGGCTAATGGAAGCTACGGACTGGGACTTCCTATTGCCAAATCCATAATTGGTATGCATAAAGGAAAAATAACAGTGGAAAGTGAAAAAGGCAAATGGGTAAAATTTACCGTTATATTGTAGCGGAAAAGCAATCATTTAATCAATAATTCATTTAATTAATCTTCATGCTTTGGCAGGGATACCACAACTTCGGTACCAACATTTATTTTACTGTGAACTTTCATTGTTCCTTTATGGGCATCCACAATAGCCTTTGCTATGCTAAGTCCTATGCCTGATCCCCCGGTCAGCCTGTTGCGGGATTTATCCGCCCTGTAAAACCTCTCGAATATATAGGGCAAATCTTCCTCCGGAATTCCCTGCCCTATATCCCTGACAATTATGTCAACATTGTTTCCGTTTTCAACTGTGTATATTTCAACATTACCGCCTTCATTGGTATACTTTAAGGCATTGGACAATAGGTTAATAATGACCTGGCTTATTTTGTCCCTGTCAAGATGCACCTTAAGACTTTCCGGCTTGTATTTAAGCTTAACACCCTTGCTTTTAAAATCTTGTTCAAAGTTAAGTACTATACCTTTTATAAGCTCAGAGATATCAAAGGATGTTTTGTTTAAAAACAAGTTTTCACTTTCATATCGAGCCAGTTTTTCAAGATCGTCAACAAGCCTTCCGATACGCATAATTTCTTCATGGCAGCTTTTAAGCCTCTCTGCATCAGGCGCCCAGATACCGTCTATCATTGCCTCCATATGGCTTCTTAAAGTAGCAATAGGAGTTCGTAACTCATGGGCAACATCAGCACTCATACGTTTACGCAAACGTTCCTGCTTTTCTAAAGTGTCAGCCAGCTCATTAATGGTGGATGTAAGCCTGCTGATTTCTCTGGTGCTGGATTTATCAGATATTCTCTGGCCATAATTTCCTTTGGATATCATCCTTGCAGCTTCTATTGTTTTTGAGATGGGAAGGCTTATGCGTCTTGCCATTACAGCTCCCAAAACAATGGCGGCAATTAGGGAAACAGCGCCAACCCCTGCCAGCATATTGTTCAGGGTATTGATAAAGGCAAGGTCGCTGTCATTAAAATAAAATGGTCCAAAATAACCTATTTCAACTAATCCAATCTGCTCCGTACCATATTCCAGGGGATATTTGGCTTCCACATATTCGCCCTTCCAGTTTGGGTAGCGGCTTAACATATTGCGGGCCATATGGGATATCATCTGGGAGCACAAGCCGCTGTTATGTTCATTGGCATCCCAAACTATATTGCCCGACATATCCTTAACCTTCACAATAAGCCCCTGTTCAAGGGCATTGACTCCAATATTCTCAATTGTATAACTGTTCCATTTTCCATTTCCCATGTACTGCTGAGCGATTAGGTTCACAGTGTCTTTGTTAATCTGTTCCTGCTTATTTATTACATACTCCTTGAACTGCCTGTCAAGAAACATATTGGAAAGAAAACTTATAAGTATGATGCTTACAAGGGCAATAAACATATATGTCAGGGTTAACTTTGTACGCAAACTGTATTTCATGTTCACTCACCACCAAATCTATAGCCAATACCGTGAACCGTTAGGATGTAGACTGGATTTTTAGTGTCGTCCTCGATTTTCTGCCTTAGATTTTTTATATGGGAATCAATGGTCCTGTCATATACGTCCAGGTCATCGTTTCCAATGAGGTTAATCAGTTCCTCCCTTGTAAATGCCTTTGATGGATGCTTGCACATGGCAAAAAGAATTTTGAATTCTGTAGGGGTTAAGTTTACCTCCCTGCCAGCCTTTTTTACCTTATATCCAACGAAATCAACAACAAGGTCGCCGCCATTAAAGGACAGAACTCCTGAAAGGGGCAGATGCTCACCCGAAATACGCCTTAGCAAAGCCCCGACTCTTGCCATAAGCTGTCTTGGGCTGAATGGCTTTGTGACGTAGTCATCGGCACCAATGTCAAAGCCTTTTAAGATATGCTCCTCTTCAACTTTTGCGGTAAGCATAATGATGGGTACGTCCGATTTCATTCTGATTCTGCGGCAGACCTCTTCACCCGGAATATCAGGAAGCATAAGATCCAGGATTATAAGTGAAGGATTGACCTTTTCAAACATTTCCATGGCCTGCTTTCCGTCATATGCCTCGCTGACCATATATCCTTCCCTTTCAAGATAGGATTTTACTACCTCAACTATTTTAGGCTCATCATCTACCACTAGAATTCTTTTTTTCATATCACCCATAATGGCCTCTTTTTCTTTATCTTTACCTTGTTTTTTGTTCCCCTTTGTATTTATGTTCAGCTTTCTCTTTTCGCCATTTTAATGACTTTCATTATATCATACCAGTACATTATGGAGTTTTTATGAAGATTTAGGTTATAAGGTCTTTAGTACTATACTGGATGTCTTTCGTACTTTTCCTATTGCCCCTTTATTGCACTATTCTTTCAAAGACCTTATACTTAACTATATACTTCTTAATGTGCTTCTTAAATTTATATATTTTACAGGGTAAACATAATTATTTAATTATTGAATTATTGAATTATCGTATAACAGAACAATTTGGCTCGCTGGAGAGGATTTATATGCAATATCTTCTGCTTTTTCTGGAAGGGATTATCACTTTTATATCTCCTTGTCTTCTGCCTATGATACCAATATATATATCCTATTTTGCTGCGGGTAAAACTGACAGGAAGAAGACATTAATTAATTCATTGGGTTTTGTAGCAGGCTTTACCGTTGTTTTTGTTGCCATGGGAGCATTTGCTGGAATCATCGGTAAGTTCATGCGTAATTATTCAACGGTTTTAAACATAATCACCGGTCTTATTGTAATAATATTGGGTCTTAATTTTATCGGCATATTGAAAATAGGCTTTTTAAGCCGTACAGGCAATAATACCGCAAATGTAAAAGAACCGGGATTTTTATCTTCCATACTCTTCGGGATTGTATTCTCGGTAGGATGGACTCCCTGTGTAGGCACCTTTTTGGGTTCGGCTCTTATGATGGCATCCCTGGGAGGCTCAATGTTTAAAGGAATTACAATGCTACTTGCATACTCCCTGGGATTGGGCATACCATTTGTAGCAAGTGCGCTCCTTATTGACAGGCTTAAAGGGACCTTTGATTTCATTAAAAGAAATTACCGGATAATCAATACTGTATCAGGTATAATTCTTATTGTAGTCGGAATTTTGATGGCTACCGGTTATATGGGATACTTGCTGTCAATTCTGACCTTTTAGGAGGGTATTATGAACAAAAAAACAAGATCTATTCTAATGATAGTGGCATTTGTCGTGTTTATAGCTGCAGCTGTTTTCGCCTATAACTCACTTAAAGACCGGGTTCCTCGCAATGCTGATATTGATCTAAACAGCACAATACCAATGCCTGGTCAAATAGAGGAACCTAATAATGAGCCAGGAGCCAATGCAATAGAGAGCCCTGGCAGTGAGGGCAAAGCAGGAGAAAATGAAGGTTCAGAAACTGAACCTGATAATAACTCTGAAAAAGTTAAAGCACCTGATTTCACGGTTGCAGATATGGACGGCAATTCAGTTAAGCTTTCCGATATGTTTGGCAAGCCCATTGTGCTGAACTTCTGGGCATCCTGGTGTGGTCCATGCAGGAATGAGATGCCTGAATTCAACGAGGCATATGAAGAACTAAAAGATGAAATAATCTTTATGATGGTAGACCTTGTGGACGGACGCAGGGAAACAGTAGAAATAGGGAAAAAATTCATTGAGGAGCAGGGTTATACCTTCCCTGTGTATTTTGATACCAATCAGGATGCAGCAAACACATATGGCATTATGTACTTGCCCACCACTTTATTTATAGACAAAGATGGTTATATAGTAACAGGAGCTCAAGGATCCATTGATGGTGCTTCCTTAAAAAAGGGAATTGAGATGATAAAATAAAGATTTTTAAATATTTCGTGATCCTTTAGATAAGCCACTAGCAAAGGAATTGCTCCTTAAATTACACAATTAATAGGCAAAAGGCTGGCATTACGACTAAATTTATAAGGGTCTGAACCCGGATTTAAACCGGGCTCAGGCATTTTAGTTTGCCTGTTTCAGTTTATTCTCCTAATCAGTTGCAAGTTGAGTCACGTGGCTTTTGCCCTTTTCTTTTCTCTTCAATGCAGTAAGCGGAGATAATGCACAAGGATACTATACATGGATTATGATATCTTGCTGCTGCTTCAAAGGGCAAATGCAGTGCAATTGTTCCCAGAAAGAACAGTATAAATATCAAAATCAGCTTATTAAATTGCTTATCCTTCAGCACAGAATATATAAAACCTATGGCTGCAATATTTATAAGAATGTAATATACCGCATCGCTGGTAAGCCTTACAATCTTATAAATCCTTTGATTGCTCAACCACCAGGGTTTTTCTGTAACGGCACTTTCAATATAACCATATACTTCATGGTCATGGCTCCACATTTTCATGGTTTTGCGGTAGAGAAAAGTGATGGTTTTGGATGGAGTATCATACTGTTTGAGCCTTTCCAACGCCAGATTAAAAAACTCGGATTGGGCATCACTATGCCCCTTTTCCTTTACTAATTTGCTAAACAGCTCAGAATCTTTGGGATTCCACACTCCAAGAGAGTCATAATTCAATCCCACGTAAAGATTCCATCCAATCCTGTTGCTCACTATATCAGTTCCTATTTTTTTCTCTATATAGGCATTAGTTAAATTTGTGGTTACTAGATACGGTATGATATATACGGCACATACGCAAGGAATTAATATTTTACGCGGAATGGCAACCTTAAATTTCCTGATAAAAAGTACTATCACCATTAAAAGTGCAATAAAAAGAATTACGCCATTGGGCCTGATAGCGCTTAACAGCGCCAAAATGATTCCGTTTGCAAAGGATAATCCGAAAAAAATCTTTTTGTCTTCCACTTTTAAAAGATAAACAAACAAAAGAATAATTGATAATAAGATTGCCTGGAAAACAAATTCACTGCACAAAAGATAACAATACATTGTGTTGGAGGGCATAATCACATACAAGAAAGATGCTGTAAGTCCAAGTCTTTCATTTTCAATCCGTTTTCCGATAAAATAGATAATCCAAAGATTTAAGCAGGATAAGAAAAGATTAAATAATACGCCTGTGGTTACAGAGCTTCCAAAATGTTTAAAGAGTACAGAAAGTACATGTGGATACCCAAACACATGAGGAAATGCTGCAATATATCCGGATAAAACTATTTCTCCTTTTGACAGGGCATCGGCGACCAAATAGTATGTTTTAAAATCAGATGCCAGTTCAACCCTGACATAAAAAATGCAGAAAAGCAGAATTTTAAGTATGGTAATACCGGAAAGTATAAATAAATACTTCCTGCCAGTTAGTTTTTCGGTAGTTTTATGTTTAAATCCAGTAAAAAAATATAATCCTGCCGCTGCTAAACTGGTCAACATAAAGAACAATATTGCAGATGTACCTACGGAAAATCTGTTAGGATAAATTTCCTTATACCACCCCTCGGACAACGAAAGCCAAAGCCGTCCAAAAGTCAGAACAATAAAGAATATAGCCAGTAATACAGTCAATGATTTACGTAATAACTTCACAAGATCCCCCTTGATCCACAAACTTATGCTGTCTGTTCTTTGACAATGTTTAATGATTACTTACCGCGTGAACTAATATCGTATCGGAAAATCTATCATATCAGAAAATCGACCTTTTGTTATCCAGTGACACGAAAACGTAACAAATACTATGTTCCTTTTCATGTTTACCTCTCAAAAAAAGGTTGACTCATTTTATAGTTCCATTAATATTCAATATGCTGACGAATCTGGTGAAGGTCTTAAATTCAAATGTATTATACCGTAGATTCACAAGTAATTGTGTTTCAATCCTATTACACTTATTATAAATTTCGGTAATACGCAAAAATCTCAGCAAAGTTACCGCAGTTATGACAAAAAAAGCCGCAGTTATGACAGACAAATAAAAATAAACTCGGTCTTCGGCTAAACTTGTAAAAGTAAAGTCACATAATTATAGTTCAGAATTTGGAGGCCAATATGCAGAAAAGATTTTCATTCAGTAAAAAATTACTTGTGGGTACACTATTATGCTTTTTCGTATCGCTTGTTGTTCATATTCTCAATAGTGTGGCCCTCAGGATTACACCCCTTTCTTATATTTCTATTGTACTGACCTTTCTGAGTATGTTTTCCGGCCTCATTCTAGCTATTCATTTAAAAAGGACAGCCGCATCAGTTGAAGAAAACCTCATTTACCGGTATATGGGCAAAATTAAAGAAAAACTGGGCTCGGTGCATTTTACACCGAATCCCTCCTTCCAGTCCGAACATATTGTTCCGAACCCGGCAACCAAGTGGAACCATGCCAATGTAATCAAGACCTCATATGGTTTCGAAGGGGTTTATGGGCAAATGCCGTATAAAGCTTATGAACTTAGCACCCTTTATCACAATGGTACTGAGCGCCCCGGTTCCCTTCAATTTAACGGCTACTACATTATTGCAGAAAAACCCTTGTCCTGCCGCAAGGAAATTTCAGTCCGCACCAATAACTATTTTCACCCTCACTATATGCGGGAGGACGCTCCTCATAATATAAATAACCATAATAACCAACGTATTAAAACCTATTATCCTTTTAAAACACAAATCCATACCTTTGATACCGCTTTCAAATGCCTCTTTGCAGATGAGAGCGATGTAAGCTATTTGGCAAATCATCGTGAACTGTGTCTGGATTTGGCTGTTGCCGCCGGAAAGACATCCCGCGAATTTTCGGTATTTATATCTCCGGATGGATTTATTGCCCTTTCTATATGGGATCTGAGCTTTAGGCGTATGGATTCATGCAGAGGCAAACTAAGCTTTGAAGAGCGTTTCACAAAAACCCTTAATGAGCTAAGCTTTTTTATGGATTTAATGCTCATTATCTACACACAGTTGGAATAATAGATTTATTCGCCAACCTGTACGATGGAAATAGGGTATTGAACATCAATACTCTTAATTTTAGCGCCTAGTTGGTCATACACCAGTAATTTATTATTATTGGTACTGCATGCTATTATTTGGTTGTTGCTGACAAAAAAGTCCCTGGGATAGCTTGCATCTGAAATATAGTTTACAGTCTTTTTGGTTATGGGATCTATTATTGATATCTCCTGGCCACTACCGTCATCAATATTAAAATGACTAATAAATAAGTGCTCTTTCCCATTATAATCAAAGAGTTTAATCTTGCACGGATTTCTGAATTTCAGAGTAACTTTATCAATTATTTCACCCTTCTGCCAATCTATGATGTACAATAAAGGTTCTTTATCCAGCTCGGTTACGCCATAAATCAAATCCGTACTTTCCAAATAGACAAATGAAGTAATTTTCGTATCAATTGGAATAGATTTTATAATTGAATCCGTATCCAAATCAAACACATCAATTCTGTCATTTCCTCCGGTGATATCCCAGGCTCTTACAAACATTTTTCCATTCTGGTCAAATGTTATATCCTCAACGCAACTGTCATACATAATGTTTTTTTCTTCTTTGTCTGTTAATGTATCAATAACAGTTATACAGTTTTCTTCGTGGTTGCTGATTTTTCCGACATGACCGACATAGGCTTTTTTATTATAATCATTGTATCTTATAATTGTAGGCATATTATAAGTAAGTTTTATTTTATCAGTTATTTTCCCATTCTCCAGCACAAGAACTTCCTGGCCATTTTTGTTGGGATTTCCCCTGATGCTTACATATACCTTTTCAGCAGTTATGGGCTGGATTTCCCATCCACCCAGAATATTTGTCTCTGAAATTTCTTTAAAATCATTTGAAAAATATACTATTTTTCTGGGTGTTGATAAGACATATATCCCGCCTGCATACCCTTTTTCATTGGATAAAGGCAGGTTTGAGTTTTTGTTGAAATTGATTATTAATATAAAGGCTGAAAACACAATGAATACTGGTAATAGAGCAATAATTGTTTTCCTATGTTTCATAATACCTCTTCTTCTTATTATTTAATGGGCTCAGGGGCAGAGTTTGCCCCTGAGTTTTCACATTTAATCGCCGTATGCAAAAAGAAATGTGTCTGCATCGTAATAGATATCATCCGGTATGCACATTCCTATTAGATAATCACCGTTACTGATATCAATTCCGCTTTTTTCTTTCCATCCTACCCATGGAAGCTTGCTGCAGTACCACTTATCTCTTACGTTATATCCGGGTACCAACGAGTATGGCTTACCCAACTGGTCACGAAGAAATTTCATGACTTCTTTTATGACTGTCTGTCGGTCAGACTTATAGTAATCCACTGCCATGCCTACAGCTTCGTCATAATTATCGGTATACCATGTTTTAGACTCCCAGATTACTCCTTTTCCATTGCCGCTATCTTTAGCCTGGGCTGATACAAACTTGCCATATGTCGCATCATATGTACCTGCATGGCGGTAATATCCGTATATGCAGAACCCATCGTGAACCAGTATTATATCACCGTCTTCAAACAGGCTAAAACTAATATTATTTTGTCCATTAGGCGGATCCGAACCTAAATCAAGTGTTCCGACAAGGCCACCAGGAGTAACAGAGTCGATACCCATCATACTTTCTTCCATTCTTTTTAACACATTTTTTGCTTCAATGCTGTTTGGATTTTTTAATACAGAAAGGTCAAGCAAGTCTTTGGAATAAACCTTGTAATAGTCATTAATTCTTTTTTGAATTTTAGCCAGAGTACCGTCATTTTTAAGCCTGTCCCGGTATTGCAGCTTTAAAAGCGTCTTACTTTGCTGATTATTGACTTCTGATACTGCAAAAACACTGTTGACAAAGCAAAAAATCAATATGCATGCAAAGAAAATGGCAAAGATTTTTTTCATAAAACTCACCCTTTCGTTTTTTTAATTCAATTCAAACAAAAGAGGTGTACACTATGCCATGGCTCTCCTTTGCAGAATTGATTATGGTTATAGGCTTTTTAGATATTCGTACGAAATACTTAGCCTTTTCCCATCCTATTCATCCTGTAAATGAATAAATTTTCTAACTAATGCATTTTTAGCTTATTTTACCACCATATTTAAGATTATTTTATGAAATGTAATAACTGCGGTATTAAATGTAATAAATTTAGGTTATTCTTTAAGTTTTTTACTTTACATTCAATGAGACAACCTTTAAAATGATGGTTTGTATCGCTTTCGGAGACAGTTGGCAGATTTGGCAAAAAAGAACCAGATTAAGTCCGAATAAAAAATTGTCATAGCGATCCCACAAAATAAATAATTGATAACACAAAGCACATAATATAAACCAGTTGATGGTTATTGTCATTGTAAAATCTGGGGCTTGTGCCCCTTTTATTATTCACAGACATCTAGGAGGACAGATAAAATGGATGCACTTATAGGTCTTGCAGGGCTGGCAGGTATTATATACAGCATAATAGCCATGATAAGTGCCAAACGAAGACACATGCCTATTAAAAAACCGGTTATTATACTGTTCTTAGGTTTAGTCCTGTTTATATCCGGGCTTTCAATGACTCCCCCAAAAGACAATAACGGTATAGGCACAGGTGACAGCACCATATCACCATCACCAAGTGCTATTTCTACATCTGCGCCGGAAGATACGCCCACAATAACACCATCTCCGGATATTGCAACAATAACACCAACACCAACTCCAACGCCAACTTCTAAAACTTTGAAAGAGCTTAAAGTATCCTTTATTGATGTTGGCCAGGCTGACTCAATATTAATTCAGGCACCAACTGGTGAAAGTATGCTTATTGACGCAGGAAACAATGACGACAGCAACCTTGTTGTTTCCTATCTAAAGAAACAGGGAATAGAAAAGTTGGATGTGGTTATAGGCACACATCCCCATGAGGATCATATAGGGGGACTGGATGCTGTTATTAATGCCTTTGACATAGGTCAAATCTATATGCCTAAAGTAAGTCATACAACTATAACATATGAAGATGTGCTCACGGCAATAAAAAATAAAGGGCTCAAAGCAAAAGCGCCAAGTCCCGGTACAACATTTTATTTAGGAGATGCAAAATGCAATGTCCTTGCTCCAAACAGCTCAAGCTACGAAGATTTGAACAACTATTCAATTGTTATTAAGCTTGAATATGGAAACACTTCTTTCCTCTTTGCCGGAGATGCCGAAGATGTATCAGAAAAAGAAATGCTGAACAAGAAATATAACCTTGATGCTGATGTGCTGAAGGTTGGTCATCATGGCAGCAGTTCCTCCACAACTGCAGAATTTTTATCCAGTGTGTCACCTAAATATGCTGTCATAATGGTCGGAAAAGATAATAATTACGGGCATCCTCACAAAGAAGTAATGGATAGGCTTAAGTCAAAAAAGATTCCGGTCTACCGGACCGACGAAAGCGGAACAATAGTATGCACAACAGATGGAAAGACTATCACATTCAACGTTTCTGCCGGAAGCTATACTTCCGGTGAGAAAACTGAACAAAGCACCCCAACACCAAAATCATCATCTGGTGCTTCAGGTGACAGAATAGTATACTATATGAAGAATGGTAAATCATATCATTATTCCAAAAACTGTTCAACTTTAAGCAGGAGCAAAAATATTCTTGAAGGAAAGCTTTCTGATGTAATTAAGATGGGCAAAGATGACCCATGCAATGTTTGTGTAAGGTGAGTAAGATGAGATTGATTATCGACCGTTTTGAAGGAATATACGCCATATGCGAAACAGAGGACAAGACAATGATAAATATTGAGCGTTCCCTGATACCCAAAGAGGCAAAAGAAAGTGACGTATTGGTAAAAAAAGATGATAAATATTTTATTGATACAGTGGAAACAGAGAAACGAAAATCGCGTATAAAGTCACTTTTGGATGATGTTTTTGAATAAGATAATCCTTTGTCCTTTTATCAGGTAAAAAATTAAGCGCACTGTACTCTACAATGCGCTTAATTTTTTATTGGGATTCTTTTCTTCCCATGGTTTCAAAGATAGTCCATATCAAAAATAACGAGAATATTACTAGACTAACCCAAGATAAAATCAATCCGTATTTTCCAATTACATTGCTTATTTGCTGTCCACTGTCATCTATAAAATGATCAATACTTATAAACTGGTAAACCATTGATACCCAAGTGATGATGCATACAAGTAATTGTATAATTTTACGTGTACGTGCATTGATTTTGCTATTTAACTTTTGCCAGACAAAATATGTTACAATGATTGCGAGTAAAGGTAACAAAAAGAATAAAGGCATCAGTGACCTCCTTTCGAATACTTTTCATGATATGTAAGCGTGTTATCTAATTTGTATTAAGTGTTGCCTAATTTTTATGATACAAATAATATAGCGAATTGAATGGTTAATGAAATAAATGTCATTATAACCATCAACTATATTAGCATACGGAATATAACATATTGTATATATTTTATTATATATGATTCGTACAGTAAAGTTTGAATTGGATTGCACTTACTTTTTCTTCCCACACGCTTTTGAAGTATATCTCATTAACTTACGAACCAGTATAGAAAAGGGGCTGTCTCAAAATAAAATTTGAGATTAGCCCCTTTTCTGTGCCAAAAAACACAAAAGACAGGTCCAAAAGACCCGTCAAATGCGGTAGAATATAGTTGTGAAGCCAATATCACTACAACAAGACTATACCAAAAAT
>JAAYAD010000031.1 GCA_012719545.1 Clostridiaceae bacterium | reverse complement strand
TTAAAATATTGCAGGAATTGAAATGTTCTGCTGAAAAGAGACGACCACTCTGAGAACATTTCAATTCTTAGTGATAAATCAATCTGGTTAAGCGAGCTACAAGGTAGAATAAAATTTGCCCACGATTACTTGACACTAACGCCGCTTTATTGCAAATGGTAAAGAAGGGTAAACTATGGTATAATAAATAAATTGGATGGATGGGAATTAACATGGATGACAGATGTGAAAAGATAAGGCTTCAAAAATACATGGCCCATTGCGGAGTGGCTTCAAGACGGCACTCCGAGGAACTTATCCGTTCCGGAAAAGTTAAGGTTAACGGAAAAGTGATTACCGAAATGGGCTTTCTCGTTTCAGATCAAGATATAGTTGAAGTTGAAGGAAAAATCATTAAAAAAGAGGATAAAAAAATATATATCATGCTTAACAAACCAGCAGGCTATATTACATCGGCAGTTGACCCAAGAGGCAGAAAGACGGTTTTAGACCTTATTAAGGGAGTCAGTGAAAGAATATATCCTGTTGGGCGCCTTGACTATGACACCACCGGCCTTTTGCTTCTTACAAATGACGGGGATTTTGCCTATAGGGCAACCCATCCCGGAAAAGAAATCACTAAAACTTATCTGGCTGAAGTTTTGGGAACGCCATCCAATAAGGCTCTAGATGCTTTAAGAAATGGCGTGGAAATTGACGGACGTCTTACTTCACCTGCGCAGGTAGAAATTGTTGAGATGAAGGATAATAGCACGGTCCTGAAAATAGTAATACATGAGGGAAGAAACAGACAGGTGAAAAAAATGTGCGAGGCCGTTGGGCACAGGGTTATAAAACTTGCCAGAATAAAATTTGGAAATCTGACACTGGGCAATTTAAGGCCCGGGGAGTGGCGTTACCTAAGCCAGGCAGAAGTAAGTCAAATTTTAGGAGGAAAAAATGGACATATCAAATAACCGCCCGCCAAGGGTAAAATCAATATATGCATATTTAAAAGAAGCATTAAGATTTTATGACACCGATAATCCGCGAGTGGCTCAGATTTCATTTGTTATACAGCTTTTTGTCATATTTGGCGGATATATCATGATGGGGCCCTATGCCAGGGACTTCTATTCAATGCTTGAGAAAATAGGCACAAGCGGATTTAACCTTTCATTAATCAATTCGGAAGCCTATAAGGCCATGATTAATTCAGCCGTAAATATTATGGCAATTATGGCTGCAATAAGAGTCATAACCTATTTTGTGAGCCTGTTTTATGGAGTATGGTATTATCATGGACGGGTACAACCTTCTTTAAGCGGAAAAGAGAGGGCATCGGTTTTTTTCAAAAGGCTTCCAAAGCTTATTTTCTATAATTTCGTGTTTTATGCTGTATTTTTTATTATAGCCATAGTGTGCCTTACAGCCACAGAAATTCTTGCCTATATATTCCCGCTGTTTGCTGTGCTGACCATAATGATGCCAATAATTTTCCTTATTATAGATACACTTTTTATATTCAAGGATCTTCTTATTGTGGAGTTTGATTCGGGCTTCTTCCGCACCATCAAAAAATCCCTGGACGTCACCAAGGGCTGCAGGAAAAATGTTGTGGTGAATGCTCTGTGGCTCCTGTTCTTAAGGTGGATTTTAAATGCTCTTTCCATGGATATGCAAAATCAGATGCTGGCACTTTTTATAATGTCCTTCATGGAAGTAATATTCCTCCTTACCTTTCAGAGGCTTACCGTCCTTATGTACATTGATGCTGCTTCATTAGAGCAGAATGCCCAAAAATAAGGCCGGAATACGGGCAATGTCTGTCAATGTATAATTATGCATTATCGTTGACATGATCTTGCAAAAAACATTATAATTTTTTTATTAAGAATCCATAGGAGGACCAAAAAAGTGCTGGAATACAAACATATTGAGAAAATTGACCCTGAAGTTGCAGGTGCGATTTACAAAGAAATTGACAGACAAAACGGAAAAATCGAATTAATTGCGTCAGAAAATTTTGTCAGCAAAGCAGTTCTTGAAGCAGCCGGAACCCCTTTAACAAATAAATATGCGGAAGGATATCCGGGAAAACGCTATTACGGCGGATGCGAATATGTGGATGAGATTGAGACTCTGGCAATTAACAGAGCCAAGGAACTCTTTGGAGCAGAACACGTGAATGTTCAGCCTCACTCGGGCGCTCAGGCCAATATGGCTGTTTTCTTTGCAGTTCTGCAGCCCGGTGATGTTTTTATGGGTATGAATCTTGCACATGGCGGACATTTAAGCCATGGAATGCATCTTAATATGTCCGGAAAATACTTCAAGCCTGTTTCCTATGGAGTAAACGAAAAGGACGGAATAATTGACTATGACGCTTTAAGAAAAACAGCTCTTGAAGTTAAGCCCAAAATGATTGTGGCCGGTGCCAGCGCTTATTCCAGAATAATTGATTTTAAAGCTTTCAGGGAGATTTGTGACGAGGTTGGAGCATACCTTATGGTGGACATGGCTCACATTGCAGGCCTTGTGGCTGCTGGAGTCCATCCAAGTCCCGTACCATATGCGGATTTTGTCACAACTACAACTCATAAAACCTTAAGAGGCCCCAGGGGCGGCATGATTCTCTGCAAGGAGAAATATGCAAAGGATATAGACAGGGCTGTATTCCCCGGAATTCAGGGCGGACCTCTTATGCACATTATTGCAGGCAAGGCTATTTGTTTTAAGGAGGCTTTGTCTCCTGAATTTAAGGAATATCAGAAGCAGATTGTCAAAAATGCCAAGGTTCTTTCCGAGGCTCTTATGGCTAAAGGCTTTGAAATAGTTTCGGGCGGAACCGATAACCATCTGATGCTGGTTAATCTGACCAACAAGGGTATTACCGGCAAGGATGCCCAGCATATGCTTGATGAAGTAAAGATTACTGTAAATAAAAACGGCATTCCCTTTGATCCATTAAGCCCTGCGGTAACAAGCGGCATACGCATAGGAACACCGGCTGTTACAAGCCGCGGCATGAAAGAAAATGAAATGAAGGAAATTGCCGAGCTGATAGATATGGCCTTAAGCGGCGGATTTGAAAAGAATAAAGAGGAAATAATAGAAAGAGTGAATAAGCTTACGGCCGACTTTCCCCTTTATTGAGGAAGGCGCCTGAAAGATTTGATATGCAATAACTAAGCTTACAGGAAGCTTATAAACTAAGGCTTCCTATGTTTTGCTCACGATTTTATCATAAGATTGGTAAATGCAAGATTGACAAAGAAGGATCAAGTGAGTATAATATTTCATGTTGACCTTCCGGGAGCTTTTTTATTGCGCTTTTTAAGGAGGGGCAAAAGTTGAAGCTTGACATAACTTCATTATTAAAAAACAACGGCGGCACTTTAAATATTTCAATGAAGGAAACCCTTGACGATCTTAAGACAGACCTTGGAACGGTTACCTTCACAAGCCCCGTGGAGTTTAACGGGAATGTCACTAACTTTAATGGCATGCTTGTTTTGAAAGGTGTTGCGGAAGTTTCCTACAGCACTGTATGTGACAGATGCGGAGAAAAAATAGAAAGAACCCTGACTGTCAATATAGATGAGGATATCATTGAGAAAAACAAGGGTGAGGAAGAGACCCGGGAAAACCAGAAGGATGACAGATTCACTTTTTCCGGCAATGTTCTTGAGCTGGATAGAATACTGGTTGATTGTCTGGTTACCAGCATTCCTATGACTCATTTGTGCCGGGAAAATTGTCAGGGGTTATGTCCGTTATGTGGAGCAAGAATTAATGGGGAAAGCTGCGACTGTGAAAATACCGGTCCGATAGACCCAAGACTTGAAGCCTTAAAAGATTTTTTTAACTAGAAAAAGCAGCCAGTATGCTGGTTAATGCAAGCACTGAACGGAGGTGTTACAAATGGCGGTACCAAAAAGTAAAATTTCAAAGCAAAGGAAGCATAAGAGAAGAACTCATTACAAGCTTTCTGCGCCCAATCTGGTTGCATGCAAGCAGTGTCATGCACTCAAGCTTCCGCACGTAGTTTGCAAGGAATGCGGATACTACGATGGCAAGGAAGTAGTAAAGGTGGAAGAATAAAATCAATTGATCAGAGCATTCCATTATTATTAGACATAAGAAGTAGCAGCTTAATAAGCTGCTATTGTTTTTTTACGGGCAAACTCATAAAAGAAAGCAAATTGACAGGTCATGATTTTAAAGGAAGGTTTTTTGATGCATAAAATTAGGATTTCAGCCATTCAAAGCGGAAGTATAGCAGAGGAACTTGGAATTGAAGCGGGGGATTTGCTTCTTTCCATAAATGGTTGTGAAATAAAGGACATATTTGATTACAGGTATCACATTGCAGATTCGGAGATTTCCGTTGAAATTGAAAAAAAGAATGGTGATGTCTGGCAGCTTGAAATAGAAAAGGATGAAGCTGAGGATTTGGGACTTGAGTTTGAAAACTCCCTTATTGACGAGGAAAAAAGCTGCAGGAACAAATGCATATTCTGTTTTATCGATCAGCTTCCAAAGGGCATGAGGGATACTCTTTACTTTAAAGACGATGATGCAAGGCTTTCCTTCCTTTTTGGAAACTATATCACCATGACCAACCTTTCGGACAGCGAGATTGACCGCATTATCCGCTACCGTATGTCACCTGTCAACATTTCGGTTCATACAACCAATCCCGAACTTAGAAAGAAAATGCTCAATAACCGCTTTGCAGGGGATGTACTGGAGAAAATCAGGCGCTTTACTTCAAACGGTATAACTGTTAATACTCAAATTGTACTTTGCCCCGATGTCAATGACGGGAAAGAGCTTGACAGAACCATAGAGGATTTAACAAATCTGCATCCTTATCTTCACAGCATTTCAGTGGTGCCGGTAGGGCTCACCAAATTCAGGGAAGGCTTGTACCAATTAAGGCCCTTTGACAAAGAAATGGCGCAAAATGTTGTTGAGCAGGTGGAAAGCTGGCAGAATAAGCTTTTGGGAAAATTCAACAGCCGTATTGTATACCTGGCTGACGAATTTTATATATTGGCAGGCAGGAGCATTCCGCCATACCATGACTATGAGGATTTTCCCCAGATTGAAAACGGTGTGGGAATGGTGGCGTCATTTATCCAGGAGTTTGATGATGCAATAAAAGAAATTACGTATCAAAGTGCTGATTCACACATAGATATAAAATTTAAAAAAGTAAGCATTGCAACAGGAATGCTTGTCTATAACCATATCCGGGATATAGCCGAAAGAATAGAAAAGGAATTGGGAGTGAAGGTACTGGTATATCCGGTTGAGAACACCTTTTTCGGTAAAAACATAACTGTTACCGGACTTCTTACAGGCTATGACTTAATGAGAGAGCTTAAAGGAAAGGATCTGGGAGAAAGGCTTTTGTTATCGAGAAATATGTTCAGGGCAGGAACGGGTGTCATGCTGGACGATGTTACATGTGATGAGCTTGAGGACAAACTGGGTGTAAAAATCCAAATTGTTGACAACTGCGGCCAAGCTTTGATAGATGCTCTTGTCCAAAGTTGATGATTTTAGAAATTATTTCACGAAATCATTAACAATTCGCTTTCTTTGAGAATATACTATATTGACAGGAGCTGGCATGGAGGTTGTGCGACATGCGTATAGTAGTCCTTAAGATGCCCGGATTCCTGGGAAGAATACTCAGGCGGTTATTAAGAATAAATTAACAATGGGCATTTAAGAACATTAAAAAATGTGGCATCATTTTAGCCACATTTTTTATTGCCATTATTATATTAGACTGACTTAGCCATTCTGCTGGAACGCAGGCATTTGGAACAAATATTCAGGGTTCTTGAAGTACCGTTAATTTCTACTTTGACCTTTCTGATATTTGGCTTCCATACTCTGTTGGTCTTTCTGTTAGAGTGACTGACTTTCAAGCCGAAATGCTGACCTTTATTACATACCTCGCACTTTGCCATTTTTCTAACACCTCCCTGCACTCCGCATGATGTACGAAGGATCTATGCTTAAAATAATGCATTTTAGCAACAGCAGAAAATATTTTACCACATTGACAATGCATATGGCAACCATTTTTATCTTTTTTCTTTTATATGTATTATTATGGAATAAAAAAGACAGGCTGCTTAAGCAGCCTATCTTATATTATGCGCAGAATCCTGCCAATTAGACAGCATCTTGATTAAGGCTTAATTAATCACCATATTATTGGGAAGCAGCCTGACCAATTGCGGTAAGAAGGCTCTTGCTCCTGTCAGCCGTATCCTGGGAGATCTCCCACATCATAATACCGCCAAGATTCTGTTTGGCAAAGGTGGTTTTTGCCTTAATGGTGGGAATGCCGTTGTAATAGGCAAGCATTCCGTTAATCATGGAAGTATCGGTATTGTATGCGTTGGGGTTGGCCTGCAGAATTTGATCGTAGGATGCCCAGGAAGGACGACCATAGAACGGTACGCCCAATACAACTTTTGATGCGGGCATTCCGCGTGTATTCTTCCAGTACAATCCGCTGTTGACAGCAAAATCGTAAGAAGAGTGTCTTTCACCGTCGCCGCCGTCATAGGCCATTACATTTATCCAGTCAACGGCGTTGAGAACGGCATCGGTATGTGCTCTTGCGTCCCAGTATTCAATACCTTCTGGAGATACGCCGCTTAAAACTGCTGATGTTAACAGCTTGCCCTGAGCTTTAAGCCTGCTGCTTAACGCCAGCATCAGCTTTTCATACTGTGTCTGTGAAGGCATATCCCTTCTGGGATGCTCCCAGTCCATATCAACGCCGTCAAAGCCGTACTGGTTGACCATGTCCATAATCGAGTTGACTAACCTCTGGATCTTTTCATCAGTGTTTGTTGCCTGCACAAACACGTTTTCAAGGATGGTACCGTTATATTCCCATCCGCCCACTGCAAGCAGTGCCTTGACATTGTGTGCATGGGCCTGAGAAATTATTGTGCTGGCAAGGCTGGGATTATCAAGGGGCAAAAGTGTTCCTTCCGTTGTGGGGATGGCAAAAGCATAGTTGATGTGGGTAAGGATGTCCCACTGAATTCTGTCAAGCTTGCCAGGCTGCCAGCTGGGGTAATAGCCTACTATCTTAAATCCGGGGGGTGGCGGAGGAGTGCTGCCAATAGTATAAACGGCAGTAGCGGTTGCGGAAGGATTCATGCCGCTCTTGAAAGCCTTTGCCTTTAAGGTTGTAGTTGTCTGAATAGTAATGGGGCCTGTGTAAATGGGAGAGGATTCGGTAGGCTCACTTCCATTGGTGGTATAGCGAATGGTTGCCCCGGATGTTGAAGTGGAAATGCTTACAGTCTGCGGAGAGGTGTAATAGCCTCCGGGAACACTGAATACCGGTGTGCTCACAGTAGGAACTGTCGGACCGGCAGGACCTATTTGCTTCCATACACCTTCTTCACCGGTAGTACCCGGTTCCTCGCCCAGCGTCCACCATTTGGCTTCCCATATGTAGCCGTTCCATACAACCCTGTCTCCGCCATAATAAACTTGTGTCGGATTCCAGGTTGGATAGGAAGTTGGGTCTGGATTGCCGTCAGCTGGTCCTAAGTTCTTCCAAACCTCAGATTTGCCTGGTTCTTCACCTTGTGTCCACCATCTTGCTTCCCAGTTAATACCATTCCAGGTTACTTTGTCGCCGCCCAGATAAACCTGTGTGGGACTCCACTGGGGGTAGGTAGCTGCGTCAGCTTTTACAGGGCCGTTAAAAGGCATTCCGGTCAATGCCAGGGAGAATACCAGAAGAATAGCCAGCAAAAGCTTTTTCATAGAGTTGATTTTCATGATACCTTACTCCTTTCTACCTCTTTTTTAGAACATTTTTTATATATCTTTTATACCTGCATCCTTGGGACAAAAGCTCAGACCTCCTTTCCTCCCGTGATTTGGTCAGCAGGCGAAATATACTGATATCCTGTTTGGTTTAGTTTCAAAGCAAGTTGCGCATATCAGGACTATTTAATCTGGATACAGCATCAGCAATGCCTGAAAATAATCAGTTGCTGGACGCGCTTGTAAAACATTTTTTCAAGCGCGTCAATGCATGTAAACAATTCATTGGCATCAGGCAGGACCTATTTGCTTCCATACTCCTTGTTCACCGGTTGTGCCTGGCTCTTCACCTTGTGTCCACCATTTTGCCTCCCAGATATAACCGTTCCAGATGACCCTGTCACCGCCTAAATAAACCTGTGTGGGATTCCATTGAGGATATGTGGGGTTTGGATCCGGATTTCCATCTACAGGCCCGATATTCTTCCATACCTCGGCTTTACCTGGTTCTTCTCCTTGAGTCCCCCATTTGGCTTCCCAGATATAACCTTTCCATGTGACCCTGTCGCCGCCTAAATAAACTTGTGTTGGGCTCCACTGAGGTATACCCGGCTGAGGAGTGGGAGTTGGTGTAGGCGTAGGGGTCGGGGTGGGTGTCGGAGTTGGAG
>JAAYAD010000037.1 GCA_012719545.1 Clostridiaceae bacterium | reverse complement strand
TTTGTCTTTTTACCTCGTTGTATACATCTTGTCGCATCTTATATATCCTCCATTTCCATGAAAAGAGGATATCATAAAATGCACTTTTTTCTACATTTTCAGAGGGCCCTTTTCTTACAATTTAATTGTACCCTTTACATGTTTTTTCATTGGCCGGTTTAGGCATCATAAGGCGGCTAACCGCTTTACCGGCAATTGAATGACATAATTGAAGATTTTCTTGCTTAAGGCTATTTAATGTCATAGCCAATTCTTTAATGACCCGTTCTATTCCAGCCAGAAACTCCTGGTGCATAGAATCTGACAATGTTGGCTCAAAGCTTGCAAACCATTTGCCGAATAGTTTAGCTACTTTGCTTTTTGACTTCTCTTGCTGCTGATACTTTTCCAGGTAGTCGGAGTAAAGTCTGTCCAACTGAACAAGCAAATCTTTTGCTTGTATCTCAGCTTTTTTTCCTTTTGCCTTTTTTTGCGACATATCAGATTCTCCTTCTGCTTCTACTTAACCAGAAGTTTGACCATAACGGCTGTAAGCTGCAACGATTTAGCGCTCCGTGAAAGCGTCCGGTTTTCAACTCGCGTCCGCTACGCTATCCGTGCTTCGCTTTAAATCGTAGCAGCCACGCCGCTTCCTTTCACATTTTGCCATAACATTTACTGCTATGTAAAATCAATGAGAATTTTCATATTCACATATTCTGTCAACCTTTGGCTGTGATGGACAGCCAGGTTCAAATTCAGAAGTAAGAAATGTCTCCACCAGCTTTTCCATCAGCTTTATGCCAAGGGTAAAAGCACCGAAGCAGCCAACATTTGCATCATTGCTCTTACGCGCACGCTCAGCGGAATACGCATCGGTAATCAGTGCGGCACGAGCTCCCTTCACCTTGTTGGCAGCTATTGAAACTCCAATACCTGTACCGCAGATCAAGATACCTCTGTCATATTCTTTATTTGCCACTGCAGTTGCAACCTTGATGGCTACATTCGCGTAAATAGTGTCATCGCTGCCCATATCGGTTACCTGGTAACCTTTTTGAGTAAGAAATTTAATAACTGCATTTTTGGCTTCGGCCGCATTAGGGTCACATCCTATTGCGATTGAATACATAATTTTGCCCTCCTTTTGATCAATTCTTCAGTTGATGAATCATTCCATCAGCCATTGCTTTAAGAATTACACAACAGGAGGTAGCACCGGCATCAAGAACGCCGCGGGAGCGTTCACCCAAACGGGATGAACGGCCATATTTAGCCACCATGTCTTTAGTGGAATCTTTGCCTTTTTCTGCGGCAGCTTTCATATCTTCCAAAGCCTGCACAAAGTCTTTGCCGGTCTCAACGGAAGCTTTCAGAGACTCAACTGCCGGGTAAAGAGTATCTACCAGTGTCTTGTCTCCGGGACGTGCGTCAATTATTCCGTACAATCCTTCCAGTGCAGCTTCCATCATATTTTTAAAGAGGGGCAATGTAATTTCGTCAGCATCCAGAGAAGCATCGGACATCTCCATAAATATGGTCCCATAAATTGGGCCCATGGAACCGCCGATTTTATTCATCAATACGGTACCAAGATCGAAAAGACCGTCACTTAAGCTTGTTTCCTTATCTCCCAACTGCTGCTCATACAATGTGAACCCCTTATTCATATTCATGCCATGATCTCCGTCACCAATAAGTCCATCCACATCACCCAGGTACTGCTTGTTTTCCTGAATGGCATGGACCATGCTGAGAAGAATATCACGACCATTTAGGTTCTTAATTGACGACATGGTTTATCTCTCCTTAAATTTAACTTTATAGCTGCTTAAAGCCCATAGAATATGCTTCCAAATCAAGCAACTCTTTCAACTCATCGTCCAGCTTCATTACGGACAGGGTTGCACCCATCATTTCCAAGGAAGTGAAGTAATTGCCTACATAAGAACGATAAACCTTTATTCCCCTGCAATCCAGAATCTTGGCAATCTCATTGAAAAGAACATAAAGTTCCATTACGGGAGTTGCACCAAGTCCGGATACAAGAACAGCAACCTCATCTCCTGATGTAAACGGATAATCATTTACTACGAGGTCAACCATACGTTTTGCCATATTTGCAGCGTTTTCTATCGGACACACTTCAACGCCGGGCTCGCCGTGATGGCCGATTCCCACTTCCATGGTACCTTCTTTAATCTCAAAGTTTGGATGACCTACTGCAGGCAATGTGCAAGGGGTAAGACCTATACCAACACTGCGTGTGTTGTCGATAGCCTTCTGAGCCGCTGCAATGACTTCGTCCAGATTTCCGCCTTTTGCAGCTTTGGCAGCGCCGCATTTCCACATAAATATTTCGCCGGCCACGCCTCTTCTCTTTTCTCTCTGATCCTTGGGAGCTGAGCAAACATCATCGTTGGCTACAACGGTTTTAACCTCTATACCTTCACGTTTAGCCATCTTGATTGCCATTTTCACATTCATATTATCGCCGGAATAGTTGCCGTAGAGACACGCTACACCTTTACCACCGTTGGCAGCGCGGAACGCGTCCAAAAATGCTGTTGCAGTGGGAGAAGAAAAGATTTCGCCTACGGCTGCGGCATCGCACATATTCTTTCCTACATAACCTACAAATGCAGGCTTATGTCCGGAGCCGCCGCCGGTTACTATACCAACTTTTCCGGCAATGGGTGCATCTTTTGCGGCTACAACGCCTCTGGGGTTATCATCATTGGTTATAACTCTTTTTACTATATCTCCATGGCAATTGACGAAGCCTTCCAGCATCTCGTCAACTATATTATCCGGGTTATTTAAAATTCGTTGCATGATTAGCCCTCCTATTTTATGGTGAATCCGCCATCTATCAAAAGGTTATGTCCGGTAATCATCGCAGCGCCTTTACTGCACAGGAATGCAATACATGCTGCAATTTCTTCAGGCTCAGCAAACCTTTCTGCGGGTAGTTCCTTTTTGAAAGCATCGCCTACAGGGCCGTCCCATGCTTTATGCCCCAGTTCGGTCAGTACAACTGTGGGAGAAACAGCATTGACACGGATTCCATATTTGCCCCATTCCATAGCCATTACTTTGGTCATGGCAATTATTCCGCCTTTGCTTGCGCAATAAGCAACATGCTTGTCCAATGCGATGACACCGGCTTGTGATGCCATATTGATAATTGTTCCGGCAATCTTGTTATCTATCATGTATTTGCCGACAGCCTGCGCCATAAAGAAACTTGCTGACAAATTAATATTGATTGTTCTGTTCCAGTACTCCTCGCTGAGAATTTCCGCACTTTCCAGAGCTACAATACCTGCGCAGTTAACCAGAATATCGATTTGTCCAAAGGCCTTAACGCCTTCTTCAATAACTTTTAAGCGGTATTCGGCATCACAAACATTTCCGGATACGCCTATGCAATTTTCGCCCAGAGTTTTAGCTATTTTATCAGCATCCGGGTTTAAATCTGCAAGCACTAAATTTACACCTTTTTCATGAAAGAATTTGGCAGTGGCAAAACCAATACCTGCTGCGCCACCAGTTATAACAGCAGTCTTTCCGGCTAATGAAAAATCCAGGTCTACACCTTCGTACTTAATCATTTATAACCCTCCATTCATCTTTATTTTTAATTATGTTTTAATAATGAAGATGGGCGGACAAGTTACATCCGCCTCATCATCTATTTAGTTAGAGATTAGTACTTATTTACGTACTCACTGGCGTTATCAGGTGTAATCATTTCGAAAGGAATCCAGTAGAATTTTTCGACCTTTTCACCCTTTATAGTCTTAACCGCTGCTTCAATAGCACCAGTCATCTGACCTTCTGCGTTCTGGAAGTCGCTTGCGATCATATCGCCGCTCTGGATAGCAGCAACAGCGTCGGTGATACCATCAATACCGATACAAGGAATATCCTTGCCGGCTGCTTTGATTGCCTGACGGGCACCCAGTGCCATTTCGTCATTTTCAGCGATAACAGCATCAATCTCATTGCCAAAGGAAGTGAGCCAGGTTTCCATAAGTGTCATAGCTTCAGAACGTGACCAGTTTGCAGTATTGCGGGCAAGTTCTTTAATTTTGGGATATTTCTTCATAACATTGGTAATACCTTCGATACGCTGGAGCTGAGCAGACTGACCCATAGGTCCTTCAATGATTACTATGTTGAACTCGTCTTTGCCAAGGTAGTCAATCATGTACTGCATGATGTCTTCGCCGGCAGAAACGTCCTGAGAACCGACATAGGATGTCAGAAGATCGCTCTCAACCATTGTGTTCACACCAATTACAGGTATTCCTGCCTTATGAGCTATCTCAACTGCTTCTGCACAGGCTACAGCATCCTGGGGGTTCAGGATGATAGCATCAACGCCGTCAGCTATCATAGTTTCAACCTGAGCAAGCTGTGTAGCGGCATCATAGTTTCCGTCATATGATGTGTACTCAATACCGTTTTCTTGACAGTACTTTTTGCCAGCATTGTCCATGCGCATGGTAAACTCGTTCTGGAGGCTGTAGAATGTTGCACCGATCTTGATCTTTTTGTCAGCAGCTGGAGTAGATGTAGCAGATTCTGTTGGTTTAGCAGAAGGCGACTGGCTGGTAGCCGGCGCTTCTTTTCCGCAAGCAGCAATTGAAAGAACCATAATCGCTGTCAGTACAAAGATTAGAAATTTTTTCATATTAGATTCCTCCCGTAAATTTTTTATTTCAGCACTTTTGTGCGTGAAATCCACATTAATCGTTGCGCAAGCCATCCAACATAACGGCTCCTATAACGACAAAACCTTTAATTATAAGCTGATAGTAAGCGTTGACACGAAGCATGTCCAAACCATTGGTAAGGCATTGGAGCAAAAGAATACCTACTATTGTGCCCCAGAGACGTCCGCGGCCACCTGCAAGACTTGTTCCGCCAATAACAACCATTGCAATTGCGTTGGTTTCATATCCGTCACCTGTTGAGGTAACACCTGATGTAACACGGGCAGTCGTTATTACACCTGCCAAAGCTGCCAGAATTCCTGATATGGCATAAACGGAACAGATTATGCTCTTAGTATTGATACCGGATATATGCGCCGCATTATGGTTGCCGCCCACCGCAAAGACATATCTTCCATAGCGCGTCTTGTAGAACAGGGTAAAGCAGATGAGCAATACAACAGCCATGATTACAATTGGCACCGGTAACCATCCTCCTATGTTGCCGCCCCCAATATACCGGAATTTTTCATTGAGGCTGGGAATGGGTTTTGCATCGGTAAGCAGGAAAGTGAAGCCTTTTGCAATACTCATAGAGCCCAGAGTACTACGAAGGCAGGGACCTTTAAATAAGCAATACATATTCCGTTAAAGAGGCCTATTATCAATCCCATTCCTAAACCGACCAATACTGCCACCCACCAAGGATTGCCCGTTTTAACCTGTGCAAAATATGCGGAGTACATTCCTGCACAGCCCATAATTGCTCCGACCGACAAATCAATGCCCCCCGTTATAACAACAAAGCTCATACCGATAGCCAAAAGGCCGTTAATTGATGCAATACGAAGGATATTTCGAATATTGTCAGCTCCTATAAAGGTTGGCTTTAAGATGCTCATCAGAATGACCAGGACGATAAGACCTATCAGCGAACCAAAGGTTGAAACAAATTGCCTTACAGATAATTTGTTCTTCTTGGTGGATATGCCCGAAGCTAAGTTATTCATTTTATCTCCCCCACTAGTTTTTTAATGATTTGACCATATGTTTAAACTGCAATTGAGCTATAGCTTCCTCTGAAAATTCTTCGCGCTTAAGCTCGCCGCTGTATTTATGATTGCTGAGTACGATTATCCTATCGGACATTCCCATGGCTTCAGGCATTTCTGAAGAAACCAGTATTATGGCATTTCCCTGCGCCACATACTCGCACATGATTCTATAAATCTCCACTTTTGCTCCTACGTCGATTCCACGAGTAGGCTCATCGAATATGATAATTTTGGGAGCAGTAATCATCCATTTTGCCAGAACAACCTTTTGCTGATTACCTCCAGAAAGTGAGTTTATGGTCTGGGATACATTTGCAACTTTTATATTCAGCGCCTTTACCTGTTCCTTAACTATTGATGCTTCCTTTCGGGACTGGATTATTCCGTGACGAATAAAATTCTTTAGAAATGATAATGTGACATTATGGTGAACACTCATGGGAAGTACAAGGCCTTCCTGCTTTCTGTCCTCGGTAACATACGCCAATTTGCTCTTTATAGCATCCTTTGGCCCTTTAAACTTAACTTCTTTTCCTTCAAGCAGTATCTGTCCCGATTCAGGATGTGTGAGTCCGAAGATTGAATTCATCAATTCTGTCCTGCCTGAGCCTACAAGGCCAACGAAGCCAAGAATTTCTCCCTTATGCAAATCAAAGCTGATATCTTCGTACTGGCCTTTAAGGGTCAGATTTTTGACTTCAAGTATTTTTTCTCCGATTGGAACCTTTACTTTAGGGAATTGTGCCGTCAAATCACGACCGACCATGTTGCGAATTATTGTATCAATATCAATTTCACCTGCTTTCCAGGTACCAACATTGGAGCCATCCCTCAAAATGCTGATTTCGTCTGAAATCCGCAAGATTTCATCTATCTTATGTGAAATATAAATGATAGCTGTTCCTTTAGATTTCAAATCTGCAATTAACTTAAAGAGTATTTCCACTTCACGGTCGGTAATAGATGACGTAGGCTCATCCATGATAACTATCCTGGCGTTCTGGGATATTGCTTTGGCAATCTCAATCATTTGCTGATCTGCAACGCGAAGATTCTTCATTTTTACTTTAGGATCAATGGAGATATTTAATTTTTCCAATAATTCACTGGTTTGCTTATATAGTTGCTTATAATCAATTAAGCCCATACGAACCGGTTCTCGGCCAAGAAATACATTTTCGGCCACAGTCATTTCGTTTACCGGCGTCAGTTCCTGATGGATCATGGCAATTCCTAAGCTGCGTGCTTCAGAAGGGCTGTTTATCTCAACCTGTTTCCCATCGATGCTGATAGTGCCGCCATCCGGCTTATGTACACCAGCTATTATTTTCATCAATGTTGATTTACCGGCTCCGTTTTCGCCCATAAGAGCATGAACAGTTCCAGCTTTTAGGCTAAAATCTACCGAATGCAAGACCTCAACACCGTAAAAACTTTTTTTAATATTGGCCAAATTGAGCAAATTCATGGATTTGCCTCCTTACTGTTGATTGTATAAGGCTATAAGAAGGTATAAGGATATAAGAATGCCGGATATTGCATTACATACAGCATTACATACAGAGGATATCAGGATATTAAATTGTAAATAGATATGAAATTAAAGTTTATATGAAAAATGATTCAGAGAAACCGGATAGGCAGGAACATCCAATAATTTGACCAACTCTTCATCAAGGTTGATGACAGTCAGTGTGACGCCCATCATATCCAGAGAAGTAAAATAATTTCCAAGAAACGTATGGTAAATATCAATCTTCTTATCCAGAAGCAGATCGTGAACTTTACTGTATAGAATATTTAATTCGCAAAGCATGGTATTGCCAAGACCGGATACCATCACAGCAACTTTGTCCCTCGCCCCTAAAGGCATATCCTTTAGAATTTCATCAACCATAATATTGGCAATTTCATTGGCAGTTCTTAGCTTACATGTATCCTTGCTTTGGAAACCATGGTGGCCGACTCCAATCTCCATTGTACCCTTCTCAATGACATAGTTGGGGTGACCATAATCAGGAATAATACAGCTGGCCAAGCCTATTCCAATGCTGCGGGTGCGGCTTATGGCCTTCTCGCAGACATTAACAACTTCATCAATATTATATCCCAAAGCCGCAGCGGCACCGCCGATTTTCCAAAGCAGCACTTCACCCGTTGAACCTCTGCGTGTTTTAGGATCAGGTGTTGCAATGTCATCATTTGCAATGACAGACTTTACAACAATGCCTTCTTTTGCTGCACGCGCTATGGCAGCCTCAGCATTTTCTATATCAGCAGGAAAATTTCCATACAGACATACTACGCCATGTCCGGAGTCAGCTGCTTTAAAAGCTGAATAAAATGCATCCACAGAAGGCGGTGAAAATATATTACCTATAGCAACTGCATCCAGCATATTTTTCCCCAAATATCCCTTAAATGCCGGATTATGTCCTGACCCGCCTCCTGTTACAATACCGACTTTTCCTTTAATGGGGGCCTCTATATATTTCAGAGCCCGTGGACAATCGGTGTAAGTAACAAAATTTCGGTAACACTTAACAAACCCATCAATGGATTCAGGCACTACATTGGACGGGTCATTCAATAATTTCTGCATAAAACCTCCAAGTTGAATAAACAGACTAATTAGTTGCGACAGCTATTTTGTAATATTTTACATAAACATCAACTTCTCGCTCGCTGAACTTGTTGTTCTTTTTACCTATAAGTACGAACGGCTTCATATTAAGATATGTCTGAACATATTCGGTTCCTTTCAAAAACTCACATTTTCCTTCTGCAGCAGCACTGATATGCAAAAGCAATCCTCCGATATCAATCTCCTGTTGGGTAATTAGATCATTAAGACCTATCTGGGTAGGGCCGAAATCGTCCAATCCCCATTCAGCTTCATGTGTAGCAATTATCTGCTTGATGGCGACAAATATTTTAATAAATGTAGTTATGCGCAAATCAACATTTCTGTTATTTTTCTGGTTGAAGCCCGAAGGGTCCCAGCCAATCGTTTTGCTTATCTCGGCATTACTTATGCCGTACCTTCCTGTAACAACATTAAGTTCATTAAATATGCAATCGATTAAATAATCCTTGGTAATTTTTTTTAAGGCCAGCTCTTCAAATTCAGTCACTGTGTCCCCCTAGAGCTAATATTAATTCTTATTTTTATTTTTGTCGCCATACCAACCGTATATGTAAATTATATTCTTAGCATTCCACGATTTACAGATGCATAAAACATCAGATATGAGCTTATAGGCTATGATTTTATCAAAATATAAATAAAATATTCATATATTTCCATATAATAGGTAATTTTAGTTGAGCAATTATCCAATTTCTCCTCATGGATGGCTGGCGTTTTTGTTTAATACACACAAAAATTTATAGCATATAATGGACTATCTGAAAAATCAAAACAAACCAAATCCGCTTATGAAGCGCATTGCACAATATATGTCAAGATTTAAACGTTTCGAAGTATTTGGCTTATGCCCTAATAAAAATAACCCCTGACATTAAGCCAGGGGCTTTATATAAAAAGGATGGCGAAAGATGAGAAATTATTCGTAATCAATTACATTGGTCCATCTAAGCAGGAATTCTCTTTCCTGGGGGTTTCCCTTGACCAGCTGGGATGCTGCCACAATGGGGAGCCACTGCTGAACATATTGTCTTGCGGTATCGCTCTTTTTGCAGAAGAGATTTAAATACATCTCAGCTTTTCCAGGTTCACCTGCAAGGCAGAACAGCAGATAAGTCCTTGCAGTATCGGCACTGGCATTTCCCTGGGTTGCGTGAGACCAGTCAATTATGTAGTCAACTCCGTCATCGCCCACAATTATGTTGCTTGGGTTGAAGTCGCCATGGCATATCTTAGTATGCTTTGGCATGCTTTCAAGCCGTGTATGTAATTCGTACCTTGTTGTGGCATCCAGCCCTGATTCAGATATTTTTCGGTTCATTTTATCTCTCAGCTTATTTAACAAGGGGGCTTTTTTGCTGTGCATCATAAGCTGAATGTCCACAAAACGGTTCATGTACTCGTTAAGCTTCTGAGGGTTCTCTTCCATCAACTGGGCCAGGGTTTTTCCCTTGATAAATTGGGTGACTATGGACCACTTGCCGTCAATTTTTGTGACTTCCAGTATCTTGGGGATGGGAAGGCCCGTTTCCTCTACTCTTGCCTGGTTAAGCGCTTCGTTAAGAACATCTGCTTTTGAATATCCTTCGTTAAAGACCTTAACAGCCATATCCCCGCTTCTGTAAACCTTTTTGGCAGGTCGTTCGGCAATTAATTCTTCAAGCTCAATAGCTTTCATAGCCATCCTCCTTATTGATATTACTTGCCATGATAGGCCTTCAAGTACATCTCCCTGATTTCACTCATCAAAGGATAGCGAGGATTGGCTCCGGTGCACTGATCATCAAATGCCTGCTCTGCCATTTCATCCAGCTTTGAGAGGAAATCCTTTTCATCAATTCCATATTCTTTTATATTCTTCTTTATACCAACCTTTTCCTTCAAATCTTCAATTTTCTTTATAAGATTTTCAACTTTTTCCTTCTCGTTCTTTCCGCCCAGACCTAAATAATCGGCAATTTCAGCATATCTTGCTATAGCATGAGGATGGTCGTACTGCGGGAAGGTTCCCATCTTTGTGGGTGTATCTGTAGCGTTGAACTTAATTACTTCGTTTATCAGCAGGGCGTTGGCTATACCGTGTGGCAGGTGGAAGAACGCGCCCAGCTTATGAGCCATGGAGTGGCATACACCAAGGAATGCGTTGGCAAATGCCATACCTGCTATAGTTGAAGCATTGGCCATTTTCTCCCTTGCGTCAGGGTCATTGGCTCCATTGGCATATGCCCTTGGCAGGTATTCGAAGATTATCTTCAGAGCTTTAAGAGCAAGGGCATCGGTGTAATCGGTAGCCAGCATTGAAGCATAGGCTTCCAACGCGTGAGTCATTGCATCTATGCCGGAAGCTGCTGTAAGGCCCTTGGGCATTTCCATCATAAGATTGGGATCTACTATAGCCATGTCGGGCATAAGCTCATAATCAGCAAGAGGATACTTGATGCCCGTCTTCTCGTCTGTAATTACTGCAAAGGGAGTTACTTCGGAGCCAGTACCTGCGGAGGTAGGAATAGCAATAAAGTAGGCCTTTTCTCCCATCCTGGGGAATGTATACACACGTTTTCTTATATCTGCAAAGCGCATTGCCATATCCATAAAGTCGGCTTCAGGATGCTCGTATAGTACCCACATAATCTTTGCAGCATCCATCGCTGAGCCGCCGCCCAATGCGATAATGCAGTCAGGCCTGAAGGAATGCATTGCACTGGCTCCTTTTTTAGCTGAGTCAAGGGTCGGGTCGGGAGCAACATCATAGAAGGTGGTATGAGTTATTCCCATTTCGTCAAGTTTATCGGTAACTACCTTGGTAAATCCGTTCTCGTAAAGGAATGTATCGGTAACTATGAATACCTTTTTCTTGCCAAGGACATTCTTAAGTTCATCAAGGGCAACAGGCAGGCAGCCTCTCTTTATATAAACCTTTTCGGGAGTCCTGAACCAGAGCATGTTCTCTCTCCTCTCAGCTACTGTTTTAATATTCAGTAAGTGCTTGACACCGACATTGTCGGATACAGAGTTTCCGCCCCATGAACCGCAGCCGAGGGTAAGAGAAGGTGCAAGCTTAAAGTTGTAAAGGTCACCAATGCCGCCGAATGAAGATGGAGTATTTACAAGTATGCGGCATGTCTTCATGCGTTCAGTGAATTGATTAAGCTTATCTTTTTCTGTTACAACATTCAGATATACTGATGCGGTATGACCGTAGCCTCCGTCCTCAACAAGTTTTTCAGCCTTATCCAAAGCTTCGGCAAAGGTCTTTGCCCTGTACATGGCAAGCACGGGAGAAAGCTTTTCATGGGCAAATTCTTCCGTAAGTTCAACGCTCTCAACTTCACCAATGAGTATCTTTGTAGTTTCAGGAACTTTCACACCCGCAAGTTCAGCAATTTTATGAGCGGGCTGACCTACTATCTTGGCATTTAAAGCACCGTTTATAATTATAGTTTTGCGAACCTTCTCTATTTCCTTTTCATTGAGGAAATAACAGCCGCGTTTCTTAAATTCATCCTTAACCTTGTCATAGATGTCGTCCAGGACTATGGCAGCCTGCTCGGAAGCACAAATCATGCCGTTGTCAAAGGTCTTGGAATGAATTATTGAGTTTACTGCAAGAAGGATATCTGCAGAGGAATCAATAATAGCGGGTGTATTTCCAGGCCCAACGCCTATTGCGGGTTTACCTGATGAATATGCTGCCTTAACCATTCCCGGTCCGCCGGTAGCAAGAATTATGTCAGCTTCCCGCATAATCATATTTGTCATTTCAAGGGAAGGAACGTCAATCCAGTCAACAATCCCTTCTGGCGCACCGGCTTTGACAGCTGCCTCAAGAACTATCCTTGATGCTTCTATTGTGCAGTTCTTTGCTCTTGGATGGGGGCTTATGATAATTCCGTTTCTGGTCTTTAGAGCAAGAAGTATTTTAAATATAGCAGTTGAAGTGGGATTTGTTGTAGGAATGACTGCGGCAATTACTCCAACGGGTTCGGCAATCTTCTTTATGCCAAATTCCTTGTCCTCTTCTATTACACCGCAGGTTTTCGTATTTTTGTACGCGTTGTATATATACTCGGATGCATAGTGGTTTTTAATTACCTTGTCTTCAACCACGCCCATTCCGGTTTCTTCCACAGCCATTTTGGCAAGAGGAATACGTGCTTTGTTGGCGGCGGACGCAGCCGCTAAAAATATTTTATCAACCTGTTCCTGGGTATATGTCGCAAATGTTTTCTGGGCTTCCCTGACTCTGTCAAGTGCAAGCCTTAACTTGTCCACTCCGTCGATTATGATTCTCTTATTCTCCATAATCATCTCTCCTTTTATGCAATATAAAGCCTTAAAGGAATTTGAAAACTTTGTTAAATAATTAACAATTATAGGTACAAAAGTTGCGTTTATTTTTATTAACACTTTGACGGAAACTCTTTTCTTTTGTGGCTTCCGCCAATTGTTAAATAGTTAACGTTAATTATTTAACAATTTCAAGTTCATTTTAGCACATTGTTAATTATTTGACCATTGTTAATATTGCACAATAATTTGACCTGTCAACCCTATTGATTATGTATTTATAACAGTACATTGGAGCAATAGCAATCTTATTCTGCCTTATTTTCCAGGTATAACATTTAGCCCAAATATCAGGGGGCTCCCCTCTTTTCAGAATGGAGCCCCGGTTAGAATATGTTATGAAAAAATCATTCAAAGTTAATATTTTATTAATCACGATACGTTTTAACTTTTAACATTTTTGGCCTGTTATACAGTTATAATCGCCAATTCGTGAGGCATTTACAACCGATTCATAAAGCCTGTATCCCCCGCTTAGGTTGAATGCATCAAAGCCGTTTCCTGAAAGAATCCTGCAGGCAAGATAGCTTCGCTGGCCGCTGTGGCAGTACACATAAACAGGCTTATTTTTATCAAGCTTGTCCAGATTCTCTCTTAAGGCATCAAGGGGTATATTTACGGAACCTTCAATATGGCCCCTTGAATACTCTTTTTGGGTGCGTACATCCAAAAGGGTAACAGAACCATCCTGTGGAAGATCCCTTACATCATGCCAGTGGAACTGCTTTACAAGACCGTTTAATATATTTTCAACGGCATAGCCTGCCATATTTACAGGGTCTTTCGCCGAAGAAAATGGCGGAGCATAACAAAGCTCAAGGCGTGTAAGATCCTTAGCCGTCAAATTTGCCCTTATGGCTGTCGCCAAAACATCCATTCGCTTGTCAACACCGTCAAAACCTGCAATCTGCGCTCCCAAAAGTTTACCTGTACTCTTTTCAAATATAACCTTCATGGACATTCTTGTACCATTGGGATAATAGGACGCATGGGAATTTGAATAAAGGAATACCTTGTCGTAATTATATCCCTTGGCTTTTGCGGCTCTCTCGTTAAGCCCTGTTGCGGCAACGGTCATATCAAAGATCTTAATTACAGAGCTTCCCTGGGTTCCCTCATATACCGAATCAATGCCGCAAATATTGTCTGCGGCAATCCTTCCCTGCTTGTTGGCTGGCCCTGCCAGGGGTATAAATGCCTTGTCCTTGGACACATATTCGGTAACTTCAACTGAATCGCCTACGGCATAAATATCAGGATCGGAGGTAAGCATGTGTTCATTTACTATGATTGCCCCTCTGGGATTAAATTTAAGGCCTGCTTTTAGGGCCAACCCCGTATCGGGCCGTACTCCCACTGACATTATGAGCATATCGGCTTCAATTTTGCCCATGCTTAATACAGCCGTAAGCCTTTCTCCTTCCTTAATTTCCTTTAAGGCGTTGTTTAAAATGAGATTTATTCCTTTGCTTCTGATGTAGTTATGAACATCACAGGCTATATCATAATCTATTGGCGCAATTAAATGATCCGCCATTTCAATAATTGTAACCTCAAGGCCTGTCTTCTTAAGGTTCTCAGCCATTTCAACCCCTATATATCCTCCGCCCGCAACAATTGCTGATTTAGGCGATTCCTGGTCTATAAAATCCTTAATTCTATAGGCATCAGGAATGGTTCTTAAGGTAAAGACCCTCTTGCTTTCAATTCCGGGTATCGGAGGCAGGATGGGCGAAGCTCCAGTGGATAATATGAGCTTGTCATAGCTTTCCTGGTATTCTTCCCCTGTAATAAGGTTTTTGGCAGTGACCCTCTTATTCTCCCTGTCAATATCTGTTACTTCGGTAAAATTCCTTACGTCTATGTTAAAGCGGGCAGAAAAAGCTTCCTTGGGAATGACTACAAGGTCTGATTTTCTGCTTATGTCCCCTCCTATGTAGTAAGGAAGGCCGCAGTTTGCAAAGGAGATAAACTCTCCTCTTTCAAACATTATTATTTCAGCCTTTTCATCAAGCCTTCTGAGCCTTGCTGCCGCGGAAGCTCCGCCTGCAACTCCTCCAACAATAAGTATCTTCACCTTTATCGACCTCTTTTCTTTGGAGCGCCAAAATACTACTATACAGCTGCGTGCCTGCTGCCATTTAAAGTGGAGCACGATTGCGCAGCGAGCGCGACTTGAATTCACGGAGCGCTAAATGGCTACAGGCACGCAGCTTAAAATAAGTATCACACGGTAATGTTAGTCATTGTACGCATACATGTCTATAAGCTAATGATACATAATTTAATCTACTTTTTCAAACTGGCTTCTGTAGAGCTTTGCATAGAAGCCGTCTTTTTCCATAAGCTCATCGTGGGTTCCCTGCTCTACAATATCTCCCTGGTTGATGGCAAGGATAAGGTCGGCATTTCGGATGGTGGATAAACGGTGAGCAATTACAAAGCTGGTACGCCCCTTCATAAGATTGTCCATGGCTTTTTGAATCAAAAGCTCGGTTCTTGTATCCACGCTGCTTGTTGCCTCGTCAAGAATTAATATGTCAGGATCAGCAAGGATTGCTCTGGCAATGGTAAGAAGCTGCTTCTGTCCCAAAGAAATATTGTCTGCCTCTTCGTTTAAAACCATATTGTATCCATTTGGCAGTGTCCTTATAAAATGGTCTGCCTGAGCGGTTTGAGCAGCTTTTATAACCTCTTCGTCCGTTGCATCTAGCCTTCCGTACCTGATATTTTCCATAATGGTTCCGTTAAAAAGCCAGGTATCCTGAAGAACCATTCCAAAAAGTGAGCGCAGCTCATTTCGCCTGAACAGGCGTATATCGTGTCCGTCGATTTTAATGGCTCCTTCATTTACGTCATAAAAACGCATAAGAAGCTTTACAAGAGTAGTTTTTCCCGCTCCCGTAGGACCCACTATGGCTATTTTCTGTCCCGGCTTAACCTGGGCGTTAAAGTTATGAATTACAATTTTATCGGGGGTATATCCAAAGGATACATTCTCAAAGCTGACACTTCCGTCTATATGCACCACATTTCCTTTAGCCTCAGAAGCTTTATTGGCTATGACAAGTGCATTTTCCGCATCTGGCACTTCTTCCTTTTCATTCAGGAACTCAAATACACGTTCAGCCGCTGCAGCTGCCTGCTGAAGCACATTTGAAATATTGGCTATCTGTGAAATGGGCTGTGTAAAGGTTCTCACGTACTGGATAAAGGACTGTATTCCACCCACAGTCATGGTTCCGTTTGCCGCATAAAAGCCTCCCAGGATACAGATAACCACATAGGAAAGGTTGCCAATGAAAAATGTTATGGGCATCAGAAGTCCTGACAAAAAGTTCGCCTTCCATGAGGAAGTGTAAAGCAAATCATTATATTCGCTGAAAACTCTTGTTGAATCCTCCTCGCCGCAGAAAGCTTTGACAATTATATGGCTTCCGAACATCTCTTCAACATGGCCGTTGACCTTTCCAAGATAGGCCTGCTGGTTTACGAAATGAGGCTGTGACTTTTTAACTATCAGAACAACTGCTATCATTGAAACAGGAATAACACACAATGCCACCAGAGTGAGCTTTACGCTTATAGAGAACATCATGATGGCAATACCTACAACAGATGTCACCGAAGTGATAATCTGGGTAAGGCTCTGGTTCATGGTATGGCTTATGGTGTCTACATCGTTTGTAATTCGGCTTAATACCTCGCCATGAGTTGTTCCGTCATAATACCCGAAGGGCAGCCGATGCATTTTATCCATTATGTCATTTCTTAATCTAAAGGTCATTTTTGTAGTAACCCCGGACATGACAAAGCCCTGCAGGTATGAGAAAACAGCACTTATAAGATAAATAATCAAAAGTCTTATTAATATCTCGCCTATTTTTCCAAAGTCAATGCCTCCGCTGCCAGAGATTTTGTTCATAAGGCCTTTAAACAATTCGTCGGTGGCTTTGCCCAGGATTTTGGGACCGATAATGGAAAATACAGTAGAAGCAATTGCCAAAACCCAAACAAATACAATCATCCATTTATATTTTCCTAAATATCCAACCAGTTTAGATATAGCTCCCTTAAAATCCTTGGCTTTGGCACCGGGCATCATGCCAAATCTCATGCCAGGACCACCCCTCATAGGGCCTCCCGGCATTCTGTGTACCGTTCTATTTTGATGCTGGCTCATGCTAATTCCTCCCGGGATAGTTGTGATGAAGCAATTTCATAGTATTGAGGACAGGTTTTGAGAAGCTCTTTATGGGTACCGCGCCCCACAATTCTTCCCTCGTCAAGGACAAGTATCTGCTCCGCATTCATTATGGTGCTGACTCTTTGGGCAACCACAATGACTGTAGATCCTCCGGTATGCTCCTTAAGTGCTTTTCTTAAGGCAACATCGGTTCTGAAGTCCAGAGCCGAGAAGCTGTCATCAAAAATGAAAATTTCTGGCTTTGTGGCAAGGGCTCTTGCAATTGACAGTCTCTGCTTCTGTCCGCCGGACACATTGGTTCCTCCCTGGGCTATGGGCGAATTAAAACCTTCCGGCTTTTCGGATATAAAGTCCAATGCCTGGGCAACTTTAGCCGCAGTTTCAACTTCATCATGACTGGCATCTTTTCTGCCATACTTTATATTGGATTCAATGGTGCCCGAAAGAAGTATTCCTTTCTGTGGAACATAACCTATTTTCCTGCGCAGATCCTTTTGTCTTACCTTTCTTATGTCAACGCCGTCCACCAAAATCTCACCTTCGGTGACATCATAAAAACGGAGCAAAAGCTGGGCAATGGTAGATTTTCCTGCTCCGGTGGGGCCAATGATTGCAGTTGTTTCACCGGGCTTTGCAGTAAAGGATATATCGGTAAGAGCATATTCTTCTGCTCCTTCATAGCGGAAGGATACATTCTTAAACTCAACAAGGCCCTTTTTGGATTCATCAAAGCTCTGGGGATTTTCGGGATCCTTAACTAAAATCTCAGTCTTAAGAACCTCGTCAATACGCCCAGCCGCAACTGATGCCCTGGGAACAAAGATAAACATTGCAGAAATCATCAAGAAGGACATTATAATCTGGATGGCATACTGTAAAAACGCCATCATGTCTCCAACCTGAAGAGCCGACTCGGCAATCTGATGGGCTCCGATCCAAACTATAACAAGGGTAACTCCGTTCATGAGAATCATCATGAAAGGCATCATGAAAGACATTACCCTGTTAATGAAAAGAGTTGTCCGGGCAAGCTCGTCATTTGCCTTTTCAAAACGATCCTTTTCATGCTCTTGGGTTCCGAAGGCGCGGATAACCATCATGCCGCTCAAGTTTTCTCTTGCAACAAGATTCAGCTTGTCAACAAGCTTTTGTATAGCCTTGAACTTGGGAAGTGCAATGGACAACATCACCATGATAACGCCGATGAGCACTATACATGCCAAAGCTATTATCCAGCTCATTGATACTGATTTTCTTACAGCCATAATAACTCCGCCAATCCCCATTATGGGCGCATAACAAATCATTCTGATGCCCATAATTAAAAATACCTGCACCTGGGTTACATCATTGGTGCACCGTGTAATGAGGGATGCTGTGGAGAACTTATCAAATTCTCTGTTGGAAAAGTTCTCAATTTTATTGAACAACTCTTTTCGAAGGTTTCTTGCAACACCGGAAGAAATCTTGGAGGACAAAAGGCTTACAAGAACGGTTGCCACTCCTCCCAAAAGAGCTATGGCAAGCATCAGTGAACCTACTCTAATAATGTAGGATGTCTGTATTTTATTTATATCAACGCCAAGCTCTTTGTAAAAAGCCCTTGCAAGCATTACGCCGCTTTGCTTAAGTATTGTGATGTCATTTACCAAAGCCTTGTCACGGGCAGAGCTTAAGGCTTGCTCCGGCATCATGTCAAGAACGGGTTGAATCGCATAAAGCTTTGAGATATCAACATCCTTTACACTTGTCATATCTTCCTGACTTGCCTGACCCGATTTCTCAGCCATGTCCTTCATAACATTTATAAAGGTCCATGTTGCAGTACCAAAGGCGGTATCAAGACTGTCCAGTGTCGACTCATCCACGTCCTTTAACACATAGAGCATTGAGCCGGCTTTAGGATAAAGGCTTGAGTATTCTTCTCCCTTTTCATTCTTATCGCTTGCTGCAACAAGCATATAATGCTCATTAACAAGCTTTTTGTCGCTTTCAGACATCAGAGTTGTCATAAGCTTCATTCCATCTTCGCTTATGGCTTTGGGAGCAGCATGCTCAATACCATTTTGCTGAAGCCCAACGTTAACAATATCAGACATATAGTTTGGAAGATTTATTTCACATATGGCCTGGACAAAAAGAAGGACTACGGCCATAACAAGTCCTAATATGAATGGCTTTAAAAATTTTGCAATCTTAACCAAGCTGATTGTCTCCTTTCTTTGTGTTTGTTATATTTTCACTTTTAACTTTCTCAATGGCTTCTGTGAGAAGATTAAAAAGCTCAATAAACTTTTCCATATTTTCTTCCCCAAAGTAAGACATAATTTTATCCAGCATTACATTGGCATATTCTTCTGTTTCTTTTAAAATCTCGCGGCCCTTTAGGGTAATGGCAACGGCAATTTTGCGCCTGTCTTTAGAATCAATTTCACGGGTGATATAGCCCTTTTTCTCAAGACCATTAAGTATCTGTGAAACGGCAGGCATGGTAAAGTTAGTCCTGCAGTGAATGTCGGACACATTTACATTACCGGAGCATGTAGTATTCTCCGCTATCCGTTTTAATACAAAAAACTCACCCATATGGATATCCAAATGGGAAGGAAGCACCTTGCCCATCCGTTTGAACTTGAACATGGCATGTATAAACTGATGTTTTAAATCCATATTTTCGCCTCCAAAATAAATAAGCACTTAAATAATTAAGTGCTTAAATATTTTATACCTTAAATTTATAAAATACAATAGTTAAAAAATTAGTAAATGATTAATAAATAATTAAAAATGATTATTCTACACTTTTAAGAGAAGAAATCATATCAATCCTTACAATACGCCTGAACATTATAAGGTTTACAAGGAAGGCAAATACAAATGTCAGGCCCGACGAATATATATAGCTTTGCCATCTTAAATCACGGCTAAACATCAAAAAGTCTATTTCCATGGTAGTTATGACATATCGTTGGAGAGCAACTCCCAATAAAAGTCCTATAAGGGTTCCCAATACGGTCATAACCACATTTTCCCGGTAAATATATGCCGCAAGCTCGTTGTTGTAGAATCCCAGAACCTTGATTGTTGCAAGCTCCCTGTTTCGTTCCTCCAGATTGATTGTTGTAAGGCAAAACAGCACTACATATACAAGGGCTGCGGCCGATACAATCAGAACCAGCACCACATAGTTCAGAGCGCCAACCATTTTTCCAAAATTGGTTTTTAAATTCTCAGTAAAAGTTATGGAGTTCACTGCAGGTTCATTTAAAAGACTTTCTGAAAGGTCATTATTCTGGCTCTGATTTTCTTCTGTATGACACAGCACCTGATTTGTATAGGGCTCCTGTCCAAAGGAAGCCCGATAATACGAAGGTGTCATATAAATGTAGTGGAATAAATAGTTTTCAGCTATGCCTTTAATTTTTACAGCTGTCTCAGAACCGTCGCTGTCTCTGAGTATAAGCTCGTCTCCCACTTTTAATCCGAAAAGGGAGGCAAGCTTTTCAGTCACAATTGCTCCATCGTCGGGTATATCAAGCTCTTTTTTACTTTTCCTTTCCTGAAGCTTTATAAACTCCTCAATATTTTCAAGGGATTCAGGCACAATCAAAAATGCAGACTTGGTTTTTCCATCCTTTACGGCGTCCACCGAAAGCTGCATTACTCCGGTATATGATGTAATAGTGCCGCTTCTTTCTATCTTCTCAAAAAGGGATTCTTTTTCATCCTCATTTGCATCCTTCTTGAAATCTATTTTCAAGTCATAGGGATGAATGGTATCGTATTGTTTTGCAACAATGGTAGTTATGGAATCCCTTAAGCCAAAGCCTGTAAACATAAGAGCTGTGCATCCCGCAACTCCTACTACTGTCATGATAAAGCGCTTTTTATAACGGAACAGATTTCTTACCGCAACTTTCTGAGAGAAATTAAGCCTCTTCCATATAGGAGTTATATGCTCAATAACCGTACGTTTCCCTTTTGGCGGAGCTGTGGGTCGCATAAGCTGTGCAGGAACACTAACAAGGGATTTATAGCAAACAGCAAGGGCCGGCAGGGCGGCGCATGCAACCGCAATTAATGTGGATGCCACGCCATAGAAGACATCATACTTAATTATAACGGGTGGCAGGGTATACATGATGGAATAAGCATTGAAAATCACCCTGGGAAAGACATTGTAGCCTGCAAAAATCCCCAGGACACCTCCTATTAACGATGCCGATATGGCATACATGAGATATCGGGCTGCTATTGCCAAGTTTCCGTATCCCAGGGCTTTAAAGGTCCCGATAAGCTGTCTGTCGCTTTCCACCAGACGGGTCATGGATGTCATTGTCACAAGTATTGCCACCAAAAAGAAAAACAACGGCACAACCACACTTAACGCATCAATTCTCTCTGTATCCTGTTTATAGCTTACGAAGCCTACATTTGTACTGTGGTCAAGAATGTACCATTCAGGCGGCTTTAATTGGGCAAGCTCCTTTTCGGCATCCTCTATTTTTTTCTCTGCATCCGACAGCTCAATTTCCGCCTTTTTTCTCTCTTCTTCATATTCTCTTTTGGCGTCGGCGTATTCGGTTTCGCCTTTGGTTAGTTCAATTCTGGCCTCTGCAAGGTCTTTTCCCCCCTGTTTTTCTTCCCTTGCCAATTGAGCTTCACCATCTTTTAAAGCTGTCAATGCATCGGATAGCTCCTGTTCGCCCTTTGCCTTTGCATCCAGAAGGGCAGCCTCTCCTTCGTTAAGCTCTCTTAACGCATCGGCAAGCTCTTTCTCTCCTTTTGCTTTTTCCTCCGCAAATTTGGCTTCGCCGTCAAAAAGTTGGGCTTCGCCTGTCAGGAGCTTTTCCCTGGCTTCATCAAGTTCCTTTCTGCCTTCGGTTTTGGCTTTTTCAAGCTCTTGTTTTCCTTCATCCAGCTTTCTTTTTGCTTCATCAAGTTCTTCTTTAGCCCTGTCAAGCCTTGAACTTGCCCGATTAAGCTCATTCCACCCGTTGTCTAGTTTGGCCTTTCCTTCATCCAGCATTGCTTTGGCAGCGTCAAGCTCCTGCTTTATTCCGTCAAGGTACTGGCCAAACTGACTTACAGCACCTTCTGCAGCAGCTTTAACAATTGGATCATCAGGATTTGCGGCATAAGCAAGCAGCACGGATGACAACCCAGGATTCATCGATGATATTTCATTTGCTATCATGGTTATAACCGCCAGGCTTTGGGGTGTATTTCCAGCCGCCAGAGCTCCATTAAGAGCATCATAAAGAGCTTTTGACTGATTATAGGCTTCAAGTCCCTGATTATATTCACTTAGTGCCGCATCATACTCTCTCTGGGCTTTCTTAAGCTCGTCATACCCCCGATTATAGCTTTCAAGGCCTTGCCGGTATTGGCTTAAACCTTTGTAATATTCTTCATAACCTTCATTCAGCTTCTTTTCTTCTTGGGAAATCCTTATGTTAAACTCATCAAGGCCTTTATAATACTCAAGCCACCCATCCTGAAGCTCAGTCCACGCGTCATCCAGTTCCTTTCTTGCCTGAGCCGTTTTAGTCTCAAATTCAAGGACTCCGTCATAATACTTATTCCAGCCGTCATCCAGTTCTTTTCTGGCATCACTTATTTCTTTCTCAAATCTTTCAAGGCCTTCATAATACTCCTGCCAGCCCTTCTCCAGTTCTTTTTTTGCCTTGGAGATTTCATTCTCATACTTTTTTAGTCCATCCCTGTATTCCTGCCAGCCCTTATCAAGCTCCTTTCGCCCGTCCTCCAATTCCTTTTGGGCATCGCTTAACTTTTGATAGCCCTCATCAACCTCCTTTTTTGCTTGCTCAATCTCTTCCCTGGCTTCATCTCTTATTTCCTCAAACCTTACCCTTGCCCTTATATCCTCAGTTTTTTCAAGAGCATCTGTCACAGCTTTTAGTAAGTCTTCATATCCATCGTCAAAACGCGATAAGTTTGAGTCATTCTGGACGGTTAAGTATACCTCGGTATATACGGGAAGAGAAAATGCGGCGGATGGCAAGTAGAAATAAGCATCAGTCCTTCCGCTTCCAATGCTGCTTGAACCTCTTTCGTAAGATATATAAAGGGGACTTTCCGCAATGCCCACAATTTCATATTCTTCTCTCTTTAAGGCATCCGAAAGAGGATCAGAAGTACCCGAGGAAAATCTCACTTTATCCCCGATGCGTAGACCGGTGGCAGATATAAATTGAGGATCTGCAAGGCACTCGCCAATATTTTCAGGCATGCGCCCCTCTATTATCCTGGGCCTGTTCAAATCATTTTCCGTATCCTGTTCTTCACTCAAGGAATGAATAATTACAGTAAGATTTTTATCTTCAAGCTTTACAAGTGCCTCATAAAAATAGGCAGGCATTACCCCCTTAACACCTTTAACCCCTTTTATTGCGGCAATGTCATCATCATCAAAGCCCATGGTGGACAAAAGCCTGAAATCCATAAAATGCTGACTGTCAAAATATGCTGAAGCTGTTATACGCATATCTGTGCCAGTTGTCCTCAGGCCTGCAAAAAATGATACTCCCAATACGGTAATTATAAGAATCGAAAGAAAACGGCTTAAGGTTGTCTTAACCTGCCTAAAACAATCTGCCAGAAACGCGTTTTTTCTCATGACTACCACTCAATCCTTTCAACCGGAACAGGATTAGGGTTAGTCATTACCTTCTCAGCCCTTCCGTTTCGTATATGGATGATGCGATCAGCCATGGGAGTAATAGCCATGTTATGTGTAATTATTACAACAGTCATTCCTTTTTCGCGGCATGTCCTCTGAAGCAGGGATAGAATCATCTTGCCTGTGCGATAATCCAGAGCCCCGGTAGGCTCGTCGCAAAGAAGCAGCTTGGGATTTTTGGCTATTGCTCGGGCAATTGCCACTCTCTGCTGTTCACCGCCTGAAAGCTGGGACGGAAAATTATTCATTCTATCCTTTAAGCCAACCTCTATAAGAGCCTGGCAAGGATCAAGGGGATTATCGCATATCTGGGAAGCAAGCTCCACATTTTCAAGAGCAGTAAGGTTTGGAATCAGATTATAGAATTGAAAAACAAAGCCTATATCTCTTCTTCGGTAAGTCGTAAGGCGTTTGGGCCCAAATGCGCTTATCTCGGTTCCGTCAACCATTATGCGGCCTCCATCGCAGGTATCCATACCGCCCAGAATATTAAGAACCGTTGTTTTGCCGGCTCCGCTGGGCCCTACAACCACAGCCAGTTCCCCTTTTTCTATTTCAAAGCTCACTCCGTCTGCCGCCTTTACGGTTACCTCCCCGGTCTTATAGTATTTTGTCACGTTGTCAAGTATAATAAAGCTCATTTAAGCATCAGTTCCCCGTAAAATATTGAACACATAGTTGATTTTTAGTCATACGTTTATTATAATGATAGGCAAAATAAAGAACAATAATCAGATATGCCACATTTGTTGATTTATCAACGTATGTAATTAACCTGTTTATCAGGGGGTATCTTTAATGAGCAAATCCAATGATGACCGCCGTATAAGAAGAACAAAGAGAATAATAAGACAGACTCTTACTGAACTCTTGGCAGTTAAAGACCTGAAGGATATCTCGGTAAGCGAGCTTACAGAAAAAGCAGACATAAACCGGGGAACTTTTTATCTGCATTACAAGGACATCTATGATCTTTTCGAGCAAATAGAGAGAGAAACCATTGAGGATTTTACCAATACAATTTCAAAATATAAAAAGCCTGCCCAGACACTGTGGATGCCCATGTTTCTGGATCTTTTAAAATATGTGGCCGCAAATTCACAAATCTTTCTGGCGATTCTTAAGACAAAGGAAAATACTTTTTTAAACCAGATTATTGAATTGCACCGTCCAAAGACAAAGGAAGAATGGCGAACCCTCTTCCCCGGAGGAAAAGAAGAACATTACGAATATTACTATTCATTTATTACTCATGGATGCGTTTCCATGCTTTTGCGCTGGTTTGAAAACGGCATGAAGGAATCACCCGAAAGTATAGCCAAAATGGCTGAAAAAATGATGACCTGCTGTATTAAAAGCCTGTCATAGAAAGTCATGAATCATTAAATTTACACATGTGGCTTTGAAACATATGGGTTGTTTTCTATGTAAAACCTCCATGGGTAGTAAACAGCCTCTTCGGCATAATCTATGTTGATTCTTCTGGAAGAAACAATGTCAAACTTTTCATTGCTGCCTTCGGTAATAAACAATCTGTCTCCGCAAAGGTCGTCCCCATAGTTTGACATATCTATTCCCATGGCTACGCAAAGCTTTCCAGGGCCATTGGCAAGATTTATTATCTGGCTTTTCTTAAGTTCGTCATATTTTTTTGAATATCTTCTTAAAGACATCCGATTTAGGCCTGAGACAGGCTCAAGAGCCCTTATAAGAACCGCCTGAGGATTATTTACCTCTGCCGTTACCACATTCATGCAGCAGTACATTCCATAAATTAAGAAAACATAGGCATGGCCGGCAGGACCATACATAACTTCTGTTCTTGGTGTCCTCCTGTTATTATATGAATGGGCAGCTTTGTCCTCTATGCCCATGTATGCTTCCGCTTCGACAATTTTTCCTACCAGTTCTTCTCCGTCAATAACGTGGACCAGATACTTTCCAAGCAGGTTCTGCGCAACGGTAATTGAATCCTGTTCATAAAAACTTCTGGGAAGTTTTTTCATAAAATCACTTCCTTAGGCAATCCTTAAAATATAACCTGAGTAATTTCCTCCAAAATATCCCTGTTAAAGGATTATGTCAATAATGTATTTTTTAACCCTTCTACTCCAAATTTTTATTAAATAAAACCATATGTATATGGTCTTCCCATTTTCCGTTGATTTTTAAATATTTTCGAGCAAGGCCTTCATTGCAAAAACCCAATTTTTCAACCACCCTCAGTGATGGCTTATTTCTGGGCATAATATTGGCTTCTATTCTGTGAAGCCCAAAATCATTGAATATTATGTCAATGCCTTTTTTAAGGGCCTCGGTAATATAACCCTTGTTAACTTCATCCTTATCAAGTTTGTATCCTAAGTGGCATGAAAGAAATGCGCCCCTTACTATATTGCCAAAGGCGACTGAACCAATAATTTTCGCGTCATCTTCTTTTTTAAAAATCCATAATCTTAAGAGCCTTCCACTCTCAATTTCTGATAAATCCTTATCAAGCTGCTCTTCATGAAAACCTAATGTATAGAAATCCTGGCTTCTTACAGGCTCCCATTCTTTAAGAAAATCCCTGTTCCTTGTATAATAGTCCAAAACCATACCTGCATAAGATTTATCGAGTATTTTAAGTTTAAGCCTTTCAGTTTCGTAAGTATGTTTCATAAAATTTTAACCATTCCTTATTACAATTTTGAATTAGAAAAGTCCGAGTTTTCATCATTAATTGCATCAAAATTAATTATACCAGAAGAACTAACAAAATAAGAGATTCGCCGAGAACAGCAGACTATTAATTTTCAAAACAGAAGGCTCATTTCTGTATTAGAAATGAGCCTTCTATACAACCTTCTTATCAATAACTTTATCTAATACTTAAAATTTTCAGATATAATAGTCCAGTAAAAGCATAACCGAAAATCCAATTATCAGCGCGTAGGTTGCGCCCCTCTCATAGCCGTGGCTGTGGGTTTCGGGTATCATTTCATCGCTTATTACATAAAGCATGGTTCCACCCGCAAATGCCAGGGCAAATGGAAGAATAAAGCTTGAAATGGTAACCGCAAAATATCCGAACAAGGTTCCAAACACTTCTATAAGCCCCGTTGACAATGCTATAAGGAAGGTACGTTTTTTGCTGATTCCCACGGCAAGCATAGGAGCAATTATTATCATGCCCTCAGGGATATTCTGAAGGGCTATACCCCCTGCCACCGTAAGGGCATCACTGATATTGCCGGTACCAAAGCTGACTCCCGCTGCTATTCCTTCAGGCAAGTTGTGGATTGCAATGGCAATGACAAAGAGCATTAATTTGCTGATTTGCTGAGTATTAGGCCCATGATTTTCTGTATCCACACCCACCATATTGTGTAGATGCGGTACAATGCGGTCAATTAAGTTAAGAAACATGGCCCCGAATATAATACCTGCCACTGTAACTAGGACAGCATGTTCTCCACCATATTCTATGGAAGGAATAATTAGTCCTATAGCGGCTGCCGCCAGCATAACCCCGGCAGCAAAACCAAGTATCAGGTCATTATATTTATGAGGAATTCTTTTAAACACGAATCCAAGCAAGGCGCCAAATACTGTCGCGCCGCCTACGCCAACCGCAGTAAGCAAAGCAAGTTGCATAATCAAATCACCATTTTGTTGATTTCATATCAATGATATACCACAAATTGCCGGAATAAAACTATACCTTAAATACTGACACGCATTTTAAGAGCCTGTCCACGCTGTCTGCCACAGCTTTTGCCTGTTTCTTAACATCATTGGACTTTTCCGCAATATGTATGGTTTCCCCGGCCATCCTTGAAATATCCGCCGCTCCCATTTCAGCAGCTTCCGAAACACTGTTGATGGCTTTCATCATGTTGTGTATGGATGCGTACAACTCCTGGGAAGCCGCGCTGAAATCGGCAACCATGTCGTCAATAAGCTGTGAATCGCTATTATATTTTTCCCCGGTTTCCACCATCATTTCGTAGTCCTTAACGACCTTGTTTTCCAAAAAGTCCAGAACCTGCTGTGAGCTCTGTGACAGATTGTCCACCGACTCAACAACCTGGCTTGTTACCTCAAGAATTTCATTTACCGTAGTCTTGGAGTGCTCGGCAAGCTTTCTTATTTCCTCAGCAACAACAGCAAAACCTCTTCCTGCCTCTCCGGCCCTTGAAGCCTCAATAGCCGCGTTCAGTGCAAGCAGGTTGGTTTGATGAGATATGTCCAGAATTACATCCGATAATACATTGATTTTCTCAACAGCTTTTGATTTTTCTATGGCATCTTTAAGCCTGCCTGCAACATCCATCCGTATTTCGTTAGCACTTTCCCTGGACTCAACAGCAGTTTCTTTAAGGGCTTTGGCTCTGTTGCTTACCTCATTTGCAGACTCTGCTCCCTCAATGGCCCTTCTGGCAATAGCACCGATAGCGGCTTCAATATCTGCTGCCATAGCGTTCATTTCTTCGGCCATGGCCGAGGTTTCCTGCATCTTATTGGATAATTGCTGTGTAATGTCCGACATTACATTAACATCATCGTTGAGAACCGACATATCATCATTGGCTGTATCTATAGCCCCGCTAACGCTATTGGTTTCGGAAACAACATTTCTGATTATCTCGGCAACATTGACATTAATCTTATTGAATCCTCTTGCCAGATCCCCTATCTCATCAGAACGTCTGGTATATTTTTCTTCCATAATTCCCGTAAAATCGCCATTAGCCATTATGCCGCACTGTTTTGTCAAATAGGATACGGGTTTGGAAATTCCCCGGCCTATAATATAAGCAATGACAAATCCGGCAAGAAGAAATACAGCGGATATGATCATAAATACATATCCAAGGTTCGACAAACCCGACATCATTTCATCCTTGTCGGCAGCCATGGCTATTGACCAACCGTATTTTGAAATCGGCGCAAAGCCTGCAACTTTAACAACACCGTCGTATTCATATTCCTGAAAACCCGTACTGCCTTCCACCATCTTGGTCTGGACCTCTGCAAAGCCCTTAAAGCCAAGATTACTGTTGTCGCTTACCTTCACCACACCTGATGAGGATTCATCATTTGACTCTGAATTCACTGTTACAGTGGAATTTACATCTGTTGTTGCAGAAGAATTAACATCCTGAACGGAAGATATAATTCTTTGCATAAGTTCTTTGTCTCCATGGGCAATGGTGCGTCCCTGGCTGTTTATGATAAAAACTTTGCCTGTATCGCCAATCTGAACTCGTGAAGCAAAATCGCTAAGCTCCATACCATCCCTGATTGCAGCAAGAACACCGCTTATTTTCCCGTCCACCTTAACTGGTACGGCATAGATCATAATTACATCCCGATTCTGGTCAAACATGGGATCTGAAACGATGTATGCTCCTGACAAGGCCTTTAAAAAGTATGAGTTATTGCTATAGTCATCAGTTTCTCCGTTATCATAAACGGCCTTGCCGGTTTTATTTATAAGTATCATTCTCTTGTGTCCGGCTCGTTTTGTTTCCTGGGACAGAAAAGAGCTTATATTTGATAAATCACCATTGGAATTAATATAGTTCTGTATTTTATCTGTTGAAGCTATTATATCAAGCATATTAAATTGATTCTGTATCCCGTCCTCAATGGTTACAGAAGCCTCAATGGCAAACTTGGGCATAGCTTCTTTCCAGACATCAATAAGGGAATTGTAGGAAGTAATGTAGGATGTTAATCCGAGACCAAAACAGATTGTTAGAACCATCAAACTTAACAATACAATAATCTTCGTGCTTATTTTTTTCATAATCTATTCCCCCATCTACCCAACAAAAAACAACTACTACTCTTCTTTCTCTACACGAAATAAATATAAAAGAAACGAAGTTTGATAAAAAATATACCAATTTAAAAGAAATTATATCAGAACAATAACTTAAATGAAAGCATTATAAAAAAATTATTGTTCTAAAAATTCAATTGTTATAATGCAATTGAAATTGTGCAAAATATCCGTTGTATTTAATTATCAGGTATATTTACTGAAATATTGGAAAAGAAGATGTCTTCTCCGGATACGGATAATATCCGTCCCTGAAAAGCATATGAACCGTCTTTTTTCTTTGATGTGCAAATTGTGACGGTTTCAAGGGCCAAATTTGAAGATTTATGACGAACACAGGCCACATCAAACGGATTGCTGTTTTTTCCAAAATACAGGGTATTCCTTATTGACCTTCTTGTTATATCAATTATGTCAATGGCACCTTTGCCCCAATAATCCCTGCTTGTTACAAGAAAATAATCAGGGTTGGCAGACAAACAAATTCTCTGGGGCTCATACAGACTTGTCTTAATGCTCCACATTTTTCTCTTTTTTGCTATGTCTATTACTTCAATCTGATGACGTCCCTGATTTACGGCAAATAAAAAATCTTTGCCCTTTTCTAGGGCAGTTATAACCGAATCTTTGGGTAAAGGAATAAATGTAAGGTTTCCTTTTTCAAGTTCCAAAACAGAAATAGTTCCGGTATTTACACCGGTATATATCCCTCTGTTGGCAATATAGACAATTTTCTCGTCATCTGAAAGGATAAAATGCCTGGGGTTTATCCCAACATCTTTATATTGGGAAATAAGCTTAAATTCCAGAGTATCATAAACATTGAGCACGTTTTCCAGTACATCAAGAACAAATAATCTTTTGTTGTCTTTATTAAGCTTTATACAGTCGGCAGCAACAAAACCTGTAATTGACCCTTTTTTCTCACCCGTTTCAAGGCTGTAAGCAGTTATTTCTTCTCCATCACATACATAAATTGTGCGTGTTCCTGAATCCACCTGAATATTGCCGTTATTGGGCATAATCCATGTTTTTACTTCGTTTCGGTTCTGTATTACAGCCACTTTACTGTCTCTGTCACTTGCCACATACACATTGTTGTTTTTATCTGTTACGATACCTAAAGGCCTTGCTCCAATCTCAATTTCATTAATGATTTTAAAGCTATCTCCATCTATAACAGAAACCATGCCTGTACCAGAATTGGACACATAATAGGTTATCCCATCACTTCTTTCAAACATGGGTTTTCATCCTTCTAATAATTATTTGGGCGTTGCTTATAAAAATTAGCCGTATTTTTTGAACAGTCTGTTTACAAGGGATTTATTCTTCATTAATTGGATTTCCTCACGAAGCTTTTCGTTCTCATCCTTCATTTCATCCAGCTGGCTTTTGAGCATTTTATTGTCATCCTCAAATTCCTTTAGCCTCTTTGCCAGATCCGCCGCATTCTTTTTGGATTCAGACAACTGCTGCCTTGCCTTTACCAATTCCTTCTGTATATTTTGCTGCACCTCAAGATAAACATTGTAATTCTCCTCGGTTTTCCTTTTTTGTTCCATAATTCGCGCAATGCTTTCTTCATGCTCTTCCAAAAGTCTTTGTTTTTTGCGCAGCTGCATATTTAAGGACGCTATTTCTTTTTCAAGCTTTTTATTCTCTGCCCTGACGCGAATAAGCTCAGCTTTTAAATCCTCCTCATCTTCAGGTATCTCGGAGAAATCCACAAAACTTGACTGATATTGCATTGACTCCTTTTTATTCTTAATAAACTGGTTTGGTATATACAGGCATAAATCGGGTGAACTTACTCCATAAACCCCTTTTACTATGGTTGAGTTGTCTCTTTCATAGTGAAGGAAGCACTTAAATTTAGTTAATGGATAATCGTTATTTCTTTCAACCTCCACAGGCCTATCCCATTTCCGGCCATTATAACATGAGTAAAAAATCTTGTCATGTTCAAGCCAGCACGCGTACAATTTATTGCTTTCCATAAACAGCATTGCTTCTGTGGGCTCGCTTATGCTTTCATTGACCCTGAAATGCTGGATGGTTCCGTTTATATCAAGGAGGACATGTTCCAGAAAATATTTTGCATCCTCGCCGTACTTGTTGAGGATGTGAACTTCCTGCTGGTTATTTAATATTTCAACGCTTATGTCCTCTCCCTGAATTACATATAATCTTCTTATGGGATTCCAGCGATTTCTCTGATAGCTTAAATACTTTAAAGATACTTCGTCACCTTCGTCATTTAGAAAAAAAATCTGAATATTGTTCTTTCCCGTAACCTGAACAGAATATTTCTCATTGGAGGTGTCCACCATCTTCATTTCCAGCAGCACATTTACTTCTGTGTTTTTTCCGTCCCATTTAAGGTGTTTCAAAATCCCGGTATTTTTTGAATTGCTTGTATGCTGGAGGTAAAATATATGCATGTCCTCCCCTAATATCTCAACTTTAAGGTCGCTTATTTCATGCTCATCGTCATCAAGCTGATGAAGGATCTTTCCAAACCACTGCCTGCTTTTCAGGGTACAATATTTAAGTTCCCTGTTAATGTTGTAGTAGACAATATGTATGGTTTCATCTTCTTCAAGATATATTGTGAATTCCTTTATTCCCGTATCTATGACACTTTCTTTCGTCCACTTTCCTTCGCTGTACATAATATTATAAAGTAATTCATTGTCATTATTGAGATAAAACTTCCATATGTTATTGGAATGGTCTATATATATCCATGGTGCAACAGCTGACATGTGACTTGCGCCTCCTTTGTTAAAATTATATTTGTAATCCTTGTGTTTATTACTTACAGAACAATTTATATGGCTGGAACATATCACCACTTTTTCTTTCCTGCATATTATTAAAATCAGATAATACTTCATTTTTCAGAATTCCTAAAGGAGGGAGGAGATTCTATGCCCATAAGTTACGATAAATTTGTGCTGCGTCCTGGTCTTGTTAACAAGCAGGGACAGCTGCCAGATCCTTCAGAGTTAATTTGTATTGAAGCACCAAAAATTTTTGACCAGTGTCTTATCAAGAGATGTCTCGTATATGCTGATGGACCTGATACAAATACAACAGATGCTGAGTTGAGAAGCAATCCTCTCATCAATCCCAAGAGGTATATTGGAAGCAGAGATTTCAGTGTAAGGCTGAATTCTGTAGATAAGATACCCCTTAAGGACAGACCCGGATACAAAAAACTCATCATTAACTACACAATTTCCTTCTATGCGGACTACATCGACTGTGAAGGCGTCAACAGAACCGAATGGTACGAAATCAACAGAACCGATGTGGTAGGAAAGTTCTATTGTCCTGACTCCATAGCTCAGGTTTCCGCCAATTATGATTCGTCCAGACCTTATGACAATCAGGATTCGAGCATTATCAAGCTTGAAATGGTGGCTGAAGCTCTGGACGGAGAATTTACAGAAGATTGCAATGGCAACGCTTATCTTGACATCACATTGGGCTACTTCCTCGTTGTAAAATGTGAGCTCGTAGTTCAACTGCTGATACCGGCTTACGACTACTGCCCTGTTCCCAGGGAGCTCTGCGAAGAAGAGCCTGATGAAGATCCTTGCGAAAGATTTAAGAGGGCTCCTATTCCTAAGTTCTACCCTGATCAGAACCTTGAGCCATTGTTCCCTGATAATGATGAATGCGATGACTAGGCACAAATGACATTAATCGATTTATTGGACAGCTTTTATTAACTTAAGTAAATAAAAGTATTGCTGGCACTAGGGACACGGCACATCACAATTTTACACAAAATTCATATACTGTATCAGAAACAGCAGACAACCTTTATATAAGTTAATCAACTTATAAGTTGTTCTGTTAACATTATTGAATAAGGAGGACGTTAGTATGAATTCAATGTCGAAATATTACAGGGATGACCCTTGCAAGAAAGAAGAGCAGAAGTGCAACTTTACCGCAATTAAATGCGGTAATCCCAGCTCAACTACTATACCTGTAGGTACAGTAGCAGGAACAACATTTACAGTCGCTTCCCTGACAGTGAACACCAATAAAATAAAGAACCCAACAATAAAGCTGGAGTTTGCAAGTAACATTGTAACAACCGCTTTCGTTGGTACCTTAACATTCCAGGTGTTCAAAGTTTGCAACAACCAGCTGACACCCATCCCGGTTGGCCCGTCCTGGACATATACTGAAACAGTGGCTATAACCGACGCATCTACATTCAGCTTCTTCATCTGCGACTGTGATACCTGCTTCAATGACTGCTGCACCTACACCGTTGTTGCCACCGTCGGCCTTCTCACAGTAGGTACTATCGCCATCAACAACGCAACTCTCGGTGCTATAATTGCTGGCGATTCTGGTTCTGGATGCAATTGCTAATGGTAAATGAATAAAATCAGAATAAAATTTTAGCCGGGTGGACGGGGCTGTGTCTAGGGTGCCGAAGACACGCCCCCTTCTTTATTATTTAACCTAAAAGTATCAAATGTTACAGATGAGATTATTCAATTATCTCATATCGCGCATTAATTTTGTATATATCCATGTCAATATCTATCAGGTCTTTACCCACATAGAGCTTCACATAATAATTAGGTACCCCAAATTTGCCATCCTGTGTTTCAACAGGTATCCATCCATAACCTTTTAGATAGACTTCTGCCCATGCATGATAATAAATTGTTTCATAGGCCTGGTAAAAGCCTAGTACATACCGGGCAGGGATTCCCAAGTGTCTCATAAATGCTATGAATACATTAGCGTATTCTGTACACGCTCCGGCTTTAAGTTTAATAGTATCCTCTGCACTTCTTGTATATTTTGTATTCAGGAAGATACGTGTGGCCAGGGGTTTGTCATAGGTTATATTCTCCTTATTCCAAAGGAGAGCCTTTACAACTATATCCTGAATGCTGGAATCTTCTGAAACAAATGATTCAGCAATTTCAGATACAATTTCACTTTCTGTCTGAATTTTTTCGGTAGGCTCCAAATACTGGGCAATGTTTTCACTGTAGTTATATTTTTTATAAGGAACTTCTTCAAGATTAAAATAGGGTTGGTTTTTAACAAGCAGTATAATGTTATATGGATTTTCCGAATTTATTTTCTCAATTCTCTGGGGATATGTATCCAAAGCCTCTAAATCTAAATAAGTGGCTGTCAGCTTGTAACGAGTTGCACCTTCAAAATCATCACTGAAGTTTTCAGGATCATTTTCAGTGTTACTGCAACCTGTTAATAAAACAAGCAGAATTAAAAAATTGAATAAGAGGAGTATTATTGGGATAGTAAATCTTCTTTTACTTATCAAAACCATCCTCCCCATTCATCTTTTTGCAATTTATGTAATCACTTGATAATATTATACAATAGAATCCTTACAATAGCATGTAAATATTAACTAGTAATTCCTTACCTGGCTGGACAGACATCAATAAAAAAGCCGTGCAGTAATCTACTGCACAGCTTTGCTTTTTGGCAATAAAAATATTATAAAAGCCACTTATATATTTGCCTTACGGTATTATTCAAAGACAATAACAGCATTTTTATCCTTAATTCTTAAGAGAACAGTTTCAATTATACGGAAATAGTGGTTGAGATTTTTGGTTTCAAGGTATGATGTAATCATATCCTGTCCAATTACCAGATCCATATTCTGCGGTTCTGAGCAGACAAGAACAGCCTTGCCTTTTCCTAATACAGGAGTTGTGAAAATATTGCCGCTAAGAAGTCTGTTTATTCTTTCAAATTCAGTTATTCCTGTTCCCGGCTGTATCCTCTGAAGCTTAACATATACGTCCGGGCTTACTACAAGAGCCTTTCTTCCGACAATTCCATTCTCAATGAATTTGGAAAGACCAGCAGCTATGTCTTTAAAAGGATTCTCTCCGTCGTTCCAGTCAGACATGGGAAGCTTAACAATTCCGTCTTCGTTCATTAAGCCCTTATATCCAAGCTCTTCGCTTCCAAAGAAAATCAGTTGATCTTCTTTTAATGCACATTGGGTTGCTGCATTTACAGCAGATGACAAATCTACAGGCATTCCTATTTTCTCGCTGGTTTCAAGGTCTCTCCAAAAAATTGAAAAGTCCTGATTAATAAGAGGAATGTGCCTGTAAGTTCTGCCCTTAATTACGGATATATCGCCTTCGGTCTCCTCAAGCTCAGAAATATTGTCTACGTTAATGCTTTGAACTCCTGCTCCTAAGGGCCCATAAATATTTATAAATCTTCTTCCGGTAAGAATTTTGCTTGCTGCTTTGGTAACAGCATCATCAATTTTTTCCCAAAGGGATTCAGGTATTGGTGAACCTTCTCTTGATAAATAATCCATATCTCACCCTCCTTAATCGTTTATCAGGCTTCCTATTGTACCCTCAGTCTTGCCTGTAACGGGCTTTTCAACTATATTCAATTCTTCAAGCATTTCTCTTACTTCCTGCTCACCTTCTGCGAAAAATTCAGCTTCCTTTGGATCAAGGTAGCGGAGCAGGCTCATAAGCTCACCCACATGAGCTTTTTCCTCATCCCTGATGTCTGCAATAACCTTTTTGGCAACAGGATCATCAGTTGCCTGTACATGAGCATCATATACATAAATAGCTTCAAGTTCTCCTGCTATGTTAAGCCTGATTGCCTGAATCAGCTCTTCCTTTGTTATCTTCCTTGGTACATTACCTGCGAATGGATTTGCAAAACTAGCCATAATACTTTATCCTCCCTTTTAAAAATTAATTATCATATCATTTATACCCATATTGCACCTGTTTAAAATCAGATATTTCAGATAAAAAATAAATTATGTTAATGTCATTAAAATTATTCCATAAAATATTTCTGAAAAGTGCTGTTATTCCCGGAACCCTATAAAGACTTCGTTAATTTGTATTTAACTTTTATGTTTAAACATAATGATATACATCTTCAATAATATTAAATTTCCCACATTAAAATAAACTGTTGTCAATGAGTGTTAAAAACTTTCCAAATTTTCACGATATAA
>JAAYAD010000093.1 GCA_012719545.1 Clostridiaceae bacterium | reverse complement strand
TTTATTTAGCACATAATCACCTTGAAATCCTTATTACATGAGCGTTTCATGTATTTATATTATACCATGATTGTTATGTCCTTAACTACTCTTTTAGATAAAAAAAGCCCACTTTTCAGTGAGCTTTGTCTTCAGTCTGAAGGGCTTCCCGAAGGAAGCCCTTTAGAACACCAAATTAATTTTTATAGTGTTCAATATGCCAAGATCTTTATGGACATATTGGCTTATGTTTTGTTGTACATATACCTATTGCAATTAATATGCTCTTCCCCAATACAGCATATGCTTTGCTTCTTTTCCGCAGCATACGCATGTATCGCTGACTCTCTCCTGCTCGAAAGGTATGCAGCGGGCAGTTGCAGCCATTCTGTCCTTGACTGCCTTCTCGCATTCCTCGTCTCCGCACCACATGGCCTTAATAAAGCCAGGGGTTTCATTGAGGATTCTCTCCATTTCATCCAGGTTCTTGGCAACAAATGTTCTTTCTTCCCTGTGAGCCAATGCCTTTTTGAACAGAGAGGTCTGAATTTCATCCAATATTTGAGGAATTCTCTCTTCAAGCTCGTCCATGGAAACAAAGATTTTTTCTCTGTTTTCGCGTTTAACAAGTACTACCTGGTTCTTTTCGATATCCTTAGGTCCAACTTCAAGACGCAAAGGTACACCGCGCATTTCGTACTCAGCAAACTTCCAGCCGGGCATTTTATCAGAATCGTCCACTTTAACACGGCAAACCTTTGAAAGTCTTTCCTTAAGCTCGTAAGCCTTATCCAGAACACCCTCAACATGCTGCTGAACAGGTACAATAATAAGCTGTATAGGAGCAACCCTCGGAGGCAATACAAGTCCTGAATCATCGCCATGAACCATAATAATGGCACCAATCAGTCTTGTGGTTACACCCCATGAGGTCTGATGAACATACTTTAACTGATTGTCCTTGTCCAAGAACTGAATTCCGAATGCTCTTGCAAAGCCATCGCCAAAGTTATGGCTTGTGCCTGACTGAAGAGCCTTGCCGTCATGCATAAGGCTTTCAATGGTATAAGTTGCCTTAGCCCCTGCAAACTTTTCCCTCTCTGTCTTCTTGCCCTTTACAACGGGTATGGCAAGGAAATCTTCACAGAATGAAGCGTAAACATTGAGCATTCTGATGGTTTCTTCCTGAGCCTCTTCAGCAGTTGCGTGAGCTGTATGTCCTTCCTGCCAGAGAAATTCTACAGAACGCAGGAAAGGTCTTGTTGTCTTCTCCCATCTTACAACGGAGCACCACTGATTGTAGAGCTTAGGCAGGTCCCTGTAGGACTGGATTATGTCCTTGTAATGATCGCAGAAGAGAGTTTCAGAAGTAGGCCTTACACAAAGCCTTTCAGCCAGCTTTTCGCTTCCGCCATGGGTAACCCATGCCACCTCAGGGGCAAAACCCTCAACGTGGTCCTTTTCCTTCTGCAAGAGGCTTTCAGGTATGAACATAGGCATATAAACATTTTCATGCCCGGTTTCCTTAAAGCGCCTGTCCAGTTCCTTCTGCATAAGCTCCCAGATGGCATAACCATATGGCCTAATAATCATGCAGCCCTTTACACTGGAATAATCCATCAAGTCTGCCTTTTTAACAACGTCGGTATACCATTGGGCAAAATCTTCTTCCATTGATGTTATAGCTTCAACAAATTTCTTTTCCTTGGCCATAAATAACCCTCCATCTATATCTTGCTATCGCAATCTATACAATATAAAACAAAAAACCGCCCCAAAAAATTGGGACGGATTAATCCGCGGTACCACCCTAATTGACTGAATTTGAATATAATTCAGCCCGGCTCATTAAGTCTTTAACGGGACAACCGTAGGCCTCATCGGCCTTAAACCTCGGGGGTGGGACGAAGTAAAGCCACAGCCTGAAAGCCTCTCACCATATGGCTTTCTCTCTTTATTGCCTGCTTTTGCTTCACATTCCCTTCATCGGCACAATATGAAAATGTCATATTCAAAATACACCTAAAGGTAGTAGTATTATATTACACACATAAAGAAAAAGTCAACGCTGTAGGAATTAAAACTGCTTTATAAGAATTCTATCAGACTTATAATTACTTAACACTTTTCATATATTCACATATTCTGTAAAAGGAAAAAGTTTGGAGCAATATTATGAAAACATTGTACATGGATTGGACGGTTTATGAGGCAACCGAAAAATACCCGGAATTAATAAGAATTATAGCAAGCTGGGGTTTTCCACAAATCAGAAATTCATATTTAAGAAGGGTGCTGGGAAAAAAATTTACAATTAAAGAAGCCATAGAAGAGCTGAGACTTAATAAAAAAATGATCTTTGATTCCTTAAAAAAACACGGCTTTGAAATAAAGGAATGATAAAGGTTCCTCATATTGCCCCGAAATTAAGTAAATCCCATAGACTGAAAAGTTCTTAACAATCAGCCTATGGGATTTATTTATCATTTGAAATCAAAAGCATTAAATATCATTTATTGCAGACAGCCACAGATTTGCCTCCGCATCACTTGGCATACGCCAGTCTCCCCTGGGTGAAAGGCTTACTGTACCAACCTTTGGCCCATCGGGAAGGCAAGAACGTTTAAACTGCTGTGAGAAAAATCTTTTATAGAATGTTACCATCCACTTTTTAAGCTGTTCACGGCTATATTCGCCGTCAAAAGCTTTTTGAGCCAAAAATAGATTTTTGTCAGGCCCCGTTCCGCATCTTAACATATTGTAGAGGAAGAAATCATGAACCTCGTAAGGCCCCAAGATGTCTTCTGTTTTCTGCAGTATTTTGCCTTCCTTGGAAGGTGGCAGAAGCTCAGGGCTTATAGGTGTATCAATGATATCGTACAGAACTTTTCTGATTTCTTCATTTGCCTCATAATCCGCGTACCATTGAATTATATGCTTAACCAAAGTCTTGGGAACGCCAGAATTTACCCCGTACATGGACATGTGGTCCCCGTTATAGGTGCACCAGCCCAGGGCAAGCTCGGACAAATCTCCTGTTCCTACCACAAGGCCTCCAATTTTATTTGCCACATCCATGAGTACCTGTGTTCTTTCTCTTGCCTGGACATTTTCGTAAGTAGTGTCATGAATGTCCTTATCATGTTCTATATCTATAAAATGTCTAAGACAAGCCTCTTTAATGTCAACTACCCTTAAAGTAGCTCCTATTCCTTTTATAAGGCTTATGGCATTATTATATGTCCTGCCTGTTGTGCCGAAGCCTGGCATGGTTATGGCAATTATATTGCTTAAGGGAAGATTAAGATGCTTAATGGCACGGGCAGCCACAATAAATGCCAGTGTTGAATCAAGGCCGCCTGAAATTGCTATAACAAGCTTATCAAGGCCTGTATGGCGAATTCTCTTTTCAAGGCCCGATGTCTGGATAGAAAGAATCTCCCGGCATCTTTCATCCCTTCTGGATATATCATTTGGAACAAAGGGATGCTTTGGAATGGGCCTTAAAAGTTCCTCTGAAATATTGTCCTTTGTTTCATAGCTAAAGCTTATATTACGATATGACCTTCCGCCTTTTCCTCCCCTGAAAGTCCCCATGCTGACACGGTTAAACGAGAGCCTGTCAAGGTCAATATCGGCCATAATCATTTTATTTTCAAAATAAAAGCGTTCCGATTCACTTAGCACAAGCCCGTTTTCGGCAATAATCAAATGTCCCCCGTATACCAGGTCTGTTGAGGATTCACCGCAATTGGACGATGCATAAACATATCCTGCAACACAACGGGCAGACTGGCCTTCAACGAGCCCTTTTCTGTAATCAGCCTTTCCAACAAGTTCATTGCTGGCTGAAAGGTTAAATATGAGCATTGCTCCTGCCTGGGCAAGAAAGCTGCTCGGTGGGACAGGAACCCAGAGATCCTCGCATATTTCAATGCCAAAGGCTATGTTTTCATCTTCTTCGGCGGTAAAAATAATATCCCCGCCTATTGGAACAAATTCTTCTCCAATCTTAACCTGACTTACCTCAAGATGCTCTGCCTCGGTAAACCAACGCTGCTCATAGAACTCGTTATAGCCCGGGAGATTGCTTTTTGGAACTATACCCAGGATTTTTCCCTTCTGAATCACCGCTGCACAATTATACAGCCTTCCCTTAACTGACAAAGGGAGTCCAACTATAACAACCATGGAAGTGTCCCTGGTTGCCTCGGCAATGGCTAAAATCGAATTTATTGCACCATCCAACAAAACGTTATGTCTGAATAGGTCCGCACAGGTATAGCCTGTAATGCAGAGCTCGGGGAACACTAAAAATTCCACCGACTTTTTTTCGGCTTCCTTAATCATATCTATTATTTTCTTTGTGTTAAAGGAGCAGTCAGCAACCTTTAATTCAGGTGAAGCTGCCGCAACTCTTGCGTATCCGTATTTCAAAATATCACCCTGCCTGGTTGTAAATTAAAGGGATTAATTACTACACGTTAATGATACCACAATTATATTAAGATATAATACTCCTATATCTTTAACCCTGCAAGAAGTATTCTTGTCAATTTGCAACCGGAAATTCACCATGACGAACAGGACTTCAAATACAGAAATGAGATTAAGTCAGACCTCGCTTTAAAGAAATAAAAAAGTCCGATGAAAATCGGACTTATAAACAAATGGAGCGGGTGAAGGGAATCGAACCCTCACGACCAGCTTGGAAGGCTGGGGTTCTACCACTGAACTACACCCGCATGTTATAATGTTTTGCAGCGTTTCGCGCCGCATTGTCTATTATACATAGCCTCATCATCCTTGTCAAGAAGCTTGTTTAAATTTTTTTAATGCCAGATGCTACATGAATTCAGATTAATAACACTGCCCCAATCTGCTGTATATCATATAGGAGGGAAGTATTACTATTGAGGCAGTTAAAGATAATGAGGCCATTTAGATATTAAGCAATCTTAAAATTCACCTTATGCAGTGGCTTTCTTTGTGGAAGCTCTTTTTCTGAAAGCATCAGTTTCAGCCTTTGTCTTTTTGGTTCTGGCCTTTGCCTTTGATTCCTTAACTGTTTCTTCTTTATTATCAGCTTTTTTCTCGGATATTTTACGAGACTTTGTGATCTTAAACGTATAATTTGCTCCGCTGTTATTGTCCCAGTTGCCTATTGGATCAACAAAGGCGCAGTTTAAAGTGCCTGCCTTCTTTATAAGAATATCTGCAACAAAAGTGTCATTCTCCAAAGTCATGTCTATGTACTCAGGCTCTTCCCATGTTTCATTGTATCCTGTGTGAGCTTTGACCTCACAGGCTCCGCAGTTTTTCAAAAGACCATTATACATGAGCCTTACTGTTTCGCCCACCTTTGGATTTGCCTTTGACAATGCTACTCCATTTTCGGCATATACTGCTTTTTTCATTATTCTTCTCTCCTATATCAATATAAACTACTTATTATGGCATTATAATAAGGCAAAATTTAACTGTAAATACCGAAATGCTATTTTTGGAGCAATAGGCAAAAGGTTGCACAAAAAATATTCAGATATTATGAATATTAACAGTTTCTTTCAACAGAGTCAGCTCCGCTCCGAGGGTTTTCGCCATTTTCCTGCAAGCTTCGTATTTCCCTTTATTGAAGTCTCCTGTCATAAGCCCGCGTATCAAAAGGTTCTTGGGAGTGTCAAGGGGCGACACGTACTCAACTGCAGACACTGAATAGCCGAAAGCCTCCAAAATCATGCATCTTATGCCGTCGGTCAATACATCGGCAAGCCTTGCCTTGAAAACACCATGCTTTATAATCTCATCAAAGGGCTCATAGGAATATTGGCTTAAAAGCTCTCTGTGGCAGCAGGGAACAGCCACAATTGCTCTTGATCTGTTGCGGATTCCATAGGCTAAAGCATAGTCTGTTGCTACATCGCAGGCATGAAGGCTGATAACAAGATCGGGTCTTGATATTCTTCCCTCATCTTCATATAAAAGTGTCCGGATATCCCCGCAAATGAATTCCATATTACGGTAGTTAAGCTTTTCCGCCATTTCACGGGATGACTTAACAACGCCTTCAGAAATGTCTATGCCCGTAAACTTGCAGTTTATTTTCATTACCTCTTTTAAATAATAATTGAGAACAAAAGAAAGATAGGATTTGCCGCAGGCACAGTCAACTATTTTAAGCTCATTTCTTCCCTTGGACAGCTCTTTCAGCATTGGCTCAAGCAGCTCGACAAAATGGTCAATCTGATTGTACTTTCTTATCATGTCATTTTTTATTTTTCCATTGTCGGCCATTATGCCAATAACCTTAAGAAGATCGTCCGCCCTTCCCGGCTTAATAAGATATTCTCTGTTAAGAATGGTGCCACTTTCGGCATGCCCCTTTATAATCTCTTCTTTTTCCTCTTCCAGGCGCTTTGTTTTCATTGTGGCGTTTTTACTGTCGGCCTCAATTGTAAGGACTTCGCCCCTGGTTTTGTAGTTTAAGGTTACTTTCTCAAACTTGCCTGCGAAATCCGATAAGATTTCAGGAAGCTCCTCCGGGCTGCATGTTATGGTTCTTCCTTCAAAGTTAATTTTTATCATGCTTCCGTCAAGGGTGCCCGCTAACGGAAAGGTTTTTGTTCCTGATTTGAATTGACCTTCCAATTCTTTAAAATACTCTATTTCATCCTTTAATCGAAAAGCAAGCCCCTGAAGAATTAGCTTAAGTTTATTGAGTGATTTCTGATCCATACCAGGACTCCTTATCTTATTATGTTTTTTATTGTTATATACAGACTGTGTAAATCAAATCATTGGCATAAGGCTCTGCGATTAAGTTCTTATGGCTGCAAATTAAAAGTCAAAAAAGAACTAATCCGCGCTGTCGATATATTTATCACACTTTACCGCCAAGAAGAAGAATTTCCTCTCTGGTAAGCTCCCGGAACTCGCCGGGCTTTAAAGTTTCATCAAGCCATACCTCGCCCATACGAAGCCTTTTTAATTCCAATACAGTTGCTCCAACTGCCTTAAACATCCTTTTAACCTGATGAAATTTTCCCTCAAATACCTCCACCCTTGCAACTACTTTACCTTCTGTTGACAAAAACTCCAGTTTGGCAGGCATTGCTTTATATCCATCATCCAGAATAACCCCTTCCTCAAAAGCCTTAACGGCCTCGTTTCCGGGATATACATCAAGTACCGCCTCATAAAGTTTTGTAACATGCTTTTTAGGGGACAATAAATTGTGGGCAAAATTCCCGTCGTTAGTAATAAGCAATAAGCCTTCGGTGTCCTTATCAAGGCGCCCAACCGGAAACACATCGCGCCGCCTTATGTTTTCAGGCAAAAGGTCCAGGACTGTTTCCAGCCTTTTATCTTCAGTGGCGGTAATTACTCCTTTGGGCTTATTTAGCATGTAATATACAAATTCCTTGTATACAACAGGTCTTCCATCCAGCAAAACAATATCCTTGTCAGTATCCACATGGGTGCCTGGGTCCTTTACCGTTTCATTGTTAACCTGCACCATGCCTTTTTTTATAAAACTTTTAAGCTCGCTTCTGGAGGCTATGCCCTGATCCTTTAAAAATTTATCAAGCCGAATTTTAGGCATTACATCATCCTCCATCTCTTAGGATAAAGATTTTTTAACATTCCTTCATTTTGCTTTGCCCAACCAAGGGGGTAATCTTCATAGCATACTGCTGTGTACCCTTTTTCACCCTCAAAAAACAGGGTTTCTCCCTTTAAGTATCTGATTACATTATGGTCATCCTTATTATATCTTGCAATTCTTTTGAAGTTTTCAGGTTTCAAGCTCATCAGAAGGGATTGGCTGGGTTCAAAAAATCCTTTTTTATATTCGCCCAGGTATAGCCCTGCCTTTTCCCATCTGACTTGAGGTACATGCTCCATATACTGCGGAAGCTTATATAAGCTTGTTCCTTTAATGTGGTAGATTCCGTCTTCAAAGCCAACAAGGTTTTCCGAGGCAAATTCCCGGAAAGCTTCTGCAGCTTCTTCGGCTTCCTTTGACGTATACCCTTTGATGCTTTCAGATATATTACTTTCTGTTATGCTTCCTTTTTTTATTAAGCGGCAGACAAAGTGCCCCTCACCTTTGGCTTTGTGGGGCCAAAGTCTTAAGCCGCCATTAAACATTCCATCCTTGGATTTGGTCCACTCGGATCTTGAAGGTTCAAAGCCGCCTATTGGCGAGAGCTTTTCCACCATAAGGTCATATTTGGTTACAAAGTACTCAATATTTCTTTCATTTTCATCGGGATTAAAAGTACAGGTTGAATATACAATAACTCCTCCGGGCTTTAACATATGGTAAGCCGAATCGAAAATCTCCCTTTGAAGCGCAGCGCACTCTTCGCTTTTAAAGCGGCTGTAACTTTTTACAGCCTCCCTGTCCTTTCTGAACATGCCTTCGCCGGAGCATGGCACATCAAGAAGTATTCTGTCAAAAAATTCTTCATATATCTTAAGAAGCCTCTTTGGCTCCTCATTTACCACAAAGGTATTGGAAAGCCCCATAAGCTCAATGTTTTTAACCAATGCCTTGACTCGTTTCGGGCTTATATCGTTGGATACCAGAAGCCCTGTATTTTGCATCAGGTTTCCCAGCTGCGTTGTTTTTCCACCGGGTGCGGCGCAAAGGTCAAGAACCTTTTCAAAAGGCTTTGGATTAAGAGCCTGGGCAGGCATCATGGCACTTGGCTCCTGTATATAGTAGAGGCCGGCGTGGTAAGCAGGATGCTTTCCCATTGACTCTCCTTCCTCATTGCCATAATAATAAAAGCCCTGGGGCACCCAGGGTATGGGATCCGGCTCCATATCCATCAGCCTGAAAAATGATTCCGGTTCAATTTTCAAGGTATTAATTCTGATGCCCTGATGTCTTTTATTATCAAAGGAAGCTTCAAAATTCCTGTATTCTTCTTCATTCATCAGCCCCTTAAAATACTCCTGAAAAAAATCGGGCAGTTTCATTGCCCCTCCTCCTTTGTCTTTCTTATAAAGTCAGCTTTTTCAACTTTATTAAGAAAAATACTTTGATTAAAATTCAATATCTTTATACCAAGTCTTTTCTTATTATGCACTGTGTTATACACCGTGGGACCCAAAAAAAGATTTTACATCATAAAAATTATTTTCTATAAGAAGCTTTGCCCTCTCAGCTGCCTTTCCGCCTTCATTAAGTGCATTTTCCAGAAAGGCTGGATTATTCATTAAAAAATCCTTCATTGAGCCTTCGGGATTTTCCAGATAGTCCAGCACAAGCTTTAGCTGCCCCTCATCTATATATCCGTTTTGACAGGCTCTCTTAAATACCTCGGAATCAATTGAAACAAGGGCATGGGATTCAACCCCAAGACTTTTTAAAACATCCGCTCCGCCCTGAAGTCTGTCCACAACAACAACGCTCCACTTCATAATCCCATTTAATTTATTTATTGCAGGAACCCAGGCCCTTTCATAGCTTGATGCGGTGGTAATAAGGTCGGCTACATGAAGAACCTTTGCTCCATCAAGACTTTTGGCTTCAGTGCCTTCGCCGTTCTTATATATTACTGCTGTATTGTCCTTAAAAAGTGTAATATGGGGTTTATCAAGAAAATCTGCAATCAAAAATGAGAAAAACCAGTCCCTTCTTTCGCCGCCTGAAACATATTCAATTTCATCAACGTCAATATTATTTTTTATATAGTCAAGAAGAGCATCTATTGTTCCCTTGTACAGGGGATCTGTACCATAGTTTTCGCGTGTCAGCCTGTGAAATTCCTTTGAGCAGCCTTTCTTGTCGTCTTTAAGTCTGTCTATTGCAGACAAAAAGCTGTTAGCCTTTTCTTCGCTTCCATAAAGGAAATGAGTGTTTACATAATAGGGTCCGATTTTACCCGAGGTATACCAGAAGGGCTTGTCCTTCGGGCAGACACGAATGGCATTTGTTTTAAACAAAAATCCCATAAGCTCCTGATTCATAACTCTTTCTCCTTCTATTTCTATCTTTCCAGACAAAATCAGCGGTATATCTCAGCCATTAATCTGTTATAAGGCCGCCTATCAGTTCATTAACATCATCAACGCCATTTTCCAGCATATAGGCTTCAATTCCGTCTATTGTTTCAACCCATGCATAGGGATTTACGAAGCCAGCTGTACCCACCATAACCGCCGTGGCTCCAGCAAGCAAGAATTCCACCGCATCCTGTCCGTTTGATATGCCGCCCATACCAATAACCGGGATTTTAACGGCCTTTGAAACCTGATAAACCATTCTTAGTGCTACGGGTTTTACTGCGGGACCTGAAAGGCCTCCGGTTATATTTGCAAGAATAGGGCGTCTGGTTTTTGCATCAATGGCCATGCCAAGCAGGGTGTTTATAAGGGATACCGCATCGGCTCCGGCATCCTGGGCAGCCAATGCTATCTCAACAATATCGGTGACATTAGGTGTAAGCTTAACAATCAAGGGCTTTTTGGCAACTTTCTTTACCCTTTCCACTACTTTTTTTACGCCCTGAGGTGTACTTCCAAAGCTCATACAGCCTTCCTTGACATTGGGACAGGAAAGATTCAGTTCTATGGCATCTATATCTGAATCAGACAATATTTCTGTGATTTTCTCATAATCCTCAACGGTGTTTCCAGAAGCATTGGCAATTATCGCAGTATTATACTTCCTTATAAAAGGTATCTCATCCTTTATAAAGGCATGAACACCTGGATTCTGCAATCCCACGCTGTTAAGGATTCCTGAGGGGGTCTCAGCTATTCGCGGCGGCGGATTTCCTTTTCTCGGAAGCAAAGTCAAGCCCTTGACTGCAATTCCGCCAAGCCTTCCTATATCGAAGTACTGACTATATTCTCTTCCAAAACCGAATGTGCCTGACGCAGCTATTACAGGATTCTTAAGATTGATCCCTGCAAAGCTTACAGCCATATTGATTTTCCTGCTCATGTAAAGCTCCTTTTTTCATTTTGACATATATTTTGCCATATATAAAAATAGCATTTATGCTTTTTCAAGCCGCTAAATGCATTGCGTCCAAAACTTCAGTCAAATATTATATCTTCTGCTTTAAACACCGGACCGTCCTTGCACACATGGGAATAATCCCAGTCGCTTCCCTTCCTTGTTTTGCAGGCACAGACCAGGCACGCTCCTATTCCGCATCCCATGCGCTGTTCAACTGAAACCTCCGAAGGAATATTATGTTTTTTAAGGACTTCCACTCCAAGCTTCATCATAACAGACGGGCCGCAGAAATAAACCATGTCAAAGTTTTGTGCTTCAACCTTCTTACTAAGTAAATCTGTAACAAAGCCCTTATGTCCATAGCTTCCGTCATCTGTGGCAATCAAAAGCTCAGTGGAGTATTGGTTAAAGCTGTCTTCCAATACAACAAGATCACGTGTTCTAAAACCAAGTATAGCTGTTTTGTTTGGTGCCGGATGGTCTTTAAGAACCTGCAAAAGAGGAAAGATTCCTATGCCTCCTCCCACCACAGCTATTGATTTATGGCTGGGATCTATGGTAAAGCCCCTTCCCAATGGCCCCATAACATCTATTTCATCGCCGGAATCATAACGGCTGAGTAATTTAGTTCCTTTGCCCCTTACATTAAAAACAATATCAAAGGTTTTATTCTCACGGTCTATGGAGCAAATGCTTATGGGCCGCCTTAGGAAAGCCTCACTTCCCTCACCGCATTTAATGTTTACAAACTGTCCTGCAGATGCTTCAGATGAAATATTCTCAGATTCAATTCGCATCAGAAACGTATCACTGTTTAGTTTTTCAATACAATTAATCTTTTCAATGAGCCTCATTCTTTTCCTCCGGGCACATGCTTAGGGCAATCACATTATAACAATGGTTGCACCTTAGAGCAACATCATTATTCTATGGTAAGATGCCATATTTAATTGCATCATATCATAGCAAAATTGAATTGCCCAATAAATACTTAAAATGATTTTATACGGATTAGCGCAAAGTGTCCAGAAGGGATTTGATACTTTTATCCTTTAAATCCAGAAAAGTTTCCTGTTCCAGGATATCAACTATATAGTGGGCATCTGAAGAACGAATGAATTGATAATCTTTAAGCTCACTGTGCTCTTCAAGAAATGAGTCAAGTCTTAAGTTTCTGGAGTATTCCAGATATTTAAAGCCATATTCCCTGGGGATGGCTCCAAGAGTATTTAAAATGCTGAAAGACTGGCGATCCACATGGGATGGGACAACAACTCCACCAAGGCCTCTTACAGTATCCAGCGCCGTTTCAATATCCAAACCGCAGGCTGCAGAAAGAAGCCTCTCTTCATGGCCAGTAACTTCATCAAGAGAGTTCATAATTATCTGGGGACCAAAAATATCTTCACGGTTTTTAGAAGGAGGAAGATTTGCATAGACTATCTTTTCAAATTCACAGGCTTCGTCTATTCCCGGAAAAAGACATACAAGATGAATTTCCTCGGCTGTAGTAAGCTCCATTCCAGGAACAACCACAAGGCCTTCTTTAGAACCAACTTCCATGCATGCTGCCGCATTACTGACTGAATTATGGTCAGTAATGGCGATAATATCAAGCCCTTTTATAAGGGACATGTTAACTATGTTATTGGGAGTCATGTCCTCATCTGCGCATGGAGACAGACAGGAATGGATGTGAAGGTCAACCCAGTATTTCATAAACCTTTTTCCAAAGCTGAAAGTACTTCATGGCATATATGTGCGGCGCTTTTGCTTGTAGAAAGAAAAACTACGCCTTTTTCCACGGCTTTTTCCAGGGTGGCCTGCTCAATTTCAATATTTTCAGGTATTATTACACAAGCCGCGTCTGTTAAAGAAGCCACCGCAACCACATTTAAATTGGTATGTACCGTAACCCATGCATCGCCGCTGTTTACCTTTGCCATTGCATGGCTCAGCAAATCACAGGCATAAACACCGCTAACATCGTTTTTTAAATTTTCATTACTTCCTGTCGCAATTTTATAGCCGTATTTTGCTGCCAGTTCTTCTACCGTCATAGCTTCTTTTATCTCCTGTATATACCTTTATATTATGTATTCCAAATACTAATCGTCTTCAATCATATGTAACTGATTGGCTATGTCATTTACTTTCTTGCGAAGCTTAAATATACAGTCGGTTTCTTTGGCATTTCCTCTCACAATGTCCTCAGCCAGTGCCCTGCAGCTTGGAGCTCCGCATGCGCCGCAGTCCAGCCCCGGCAGGGAATCTGAAAGCTCGTCAATTTTCTGCATTTTCTCAAGTGCCTTCATCATATTGTCGTCCAGCTTCATAATTGGCCTATACTCCACATCGGATTTCCAAACCAGCTCTTTAACATCGCCAACTTTTGGAACATTATGTGACTGGCTCTCAAGAATCTTATTTATTTCATTTTTCAGATTTACTTTTGCTATAAAAGGATTCTCAACATTGAGAGGACCTCCAAGGCATCCTTCGGGACATGCCAGAGCCTCAATAAATTCAATGTCGCCAAGGCCATCCTTGACAGCCTGTTCAAGTATATTGATTACATTTTTTATTTCATGTACCGCAATGCGTCTTCCTGTTTTCAAAGCATCACTTTCTCCGCCCGTGCCTGCCCAGGCTACTCCAATGGCACTGGAAAGGGAGAATTGTTCAATTTCATCATTACTGTGTTTTTTCATATATTCGAGTATTGGCAAAAACACATCATTAATTGACAATACCCCGTTAACATTTGATACTTTGTCCTCGTATGGGCTCTTGACACTGGTTACTTTAGCGGCACATGGAGATATGAAAAAGGCGCCTATATCCTCAAGCGGAATTCCATACTTTTTATGGACTTCCTGCTTTGACAAAGCCGCCGCCACTTCCATGGGTGATTCAATTTTCAGCAGGTTTTCAATAAGGCTTGGAAACCTAACCTGGATAAGCCTTACCACAGCAGGACAAGCCGATGAAATAACCGGCTTTTTAACATCCTCATTTTTCATGTACTGAATTGTGGCATTTGACACAATTTCAGCAGCCTGAGCCACTTCAAACACATAGTCAAAGCCAAGATGCTTTAATGCGCTGATAATCCTCTCTCTGGAATAGTTAGGGCCAAACTGGCCATATAAGGAAGGAGCCGGTAAGGCAATTTTAAACTTATAATTTTCAATGGATTTTATAGGATCGGTAACAGCTTTTTTTGCATGGTATGGACAGACCCTTATGCATTCTCCGCAATCTATGCAGCGTTCATTAATTATAACTGCTTTGCTGTTGCGAACTCTAATGGCTTCTGTTGGGCAATGCTTGATACAATTTGTACAGCCCTTGCATTTATCCTTATTCAGAGTAACGGAATGAAAGTAAGTCTGTTCCATAGGCATCCTGACAAAAAATTATTTTATGATACTGACTTTTATGGCTTATTAAAAAACACAGTAATATCTACAATTGTTCCCCTGTTAACCTCAGTATCTATATTTAAGATATCCGAGTGCTTTTTCATGTTTGAAAGTCCCATTCCTGCCCCGAATCCCATTTCCCGGACACTGTCCGGAGCAGTTGAATAACCTTCCTGCATGGCAAGTTCCAAATCCGCAATACCAGGACCTTCATCCGATATTCTGATAAATATCTTATTTTCATCAATCTCAACATGGGCTTTCCCGCCATGACCATGAATTACAGCATTGATTTCAGCTTCATACATGGCAATGGATGTCCGCTTAATAATGTCGGGAGCCACGCCAAGCTGAGTTAATATTTTTCTGACACTGCTGGACGCTTCTCCGGCCAAAGCAAAATCATCGGCAGGGATAATATAGTCTCTTACTATAACGGTATTATTCATTCTATACCCCGCGGCCTCTTATTCCTTTTTGATAAAGCCGTCCGCTTGCCTCAAACAAAGGATATTGTGTTGCAAGCAGGACTATTCCTTTTTCTTCTGCCATTTCAATCATATTGTCCAGAGGCTTCTTTCCGCGTACAAAAACGACCACTCTAATGTCCATCATCTCTGCCGTTCTTATGACCTGAGGATTTACAAGGCCTGTAAGAAGCATAGTATTTTCCTTGGAAAATGCCATGACATCGCTCATTAAATCTGCACTGCAAGCCGTTTGTACATCAATATCACCATTATTGCTGGTTAATATTTCGGCATTGAGAGTCTCGGCTATCTCTGTAATTTTCATAATACACCTCAATAAAATGAGACTGAACTAATCTATCAAATCTATCAAAAAAGAAAGCTATAGATTATGAATATTAACTTAAACTAAGAAAATACCTGGGCTGTATATAAGACCGGCTGAGTTGAAAAAAGCCCCTATAAAAAATAAAGTCTGTAATTTTACAGATTATTCATCCTTGGAATCAAAAAATGCATTAAGATCCTCAACGAGTTTATCGGCATCTATACCGTGAACTGCACACGCATCCTCAATGCTTTCCCCGGAAGATGCAGGACAACCAAGACAATGCATCCCATGATTCATGAAAATGGGAGCGGTCTTTCTGTCCATCATCAATACGTCCATAATTATGGTTTCTTTTGTAATCTTGCCCATTACAATCCCCCTAATCCTTATTTATGAAAAAATACTCATAAGTTAATTATAACAAAAAGCTGGCATTGCGCAACCTTTCAAAATTTTGAAATTCCCCCCTTTTATAAATATGCAAAAAATGAATGCCATTGACTTATACTAATACATTATGGTACTTTTAACAGGATGGAATATATGTTTTTGTTCTCTTTGGAGGTGTAAAAATGTCACTGGTTTCAAAGCTTTTTGGCAGCAAAAAAACCAACAATAATGAGAATACTTCAAAGAATGAGAGTGCTGCTTCACTTTATAATAATACAGTTAGTGATAACAATGAGGAAATAGTGGCAGCCATTATGGCAGCTCTTGTGAGTTTTATGGGAGCAAACGCAGTAAGTGACCTTAAAATAAAGTCTATCCGTCGTCTGGGCAGAACCTCCCCTGTTTGGAATCTTGCGGGCAGGGACGAGTATATTGCGTCAAAGCTCTGATAAAACACATATACTTGTTGTATGCAATTTCTAACACCTTGAAGGAAGGCTTCTGATGAAATATATCGTGGTTCTTGGAGACGGAATGGCTGACTGGCCTATAGATAAATTAGGTTTTAAAACTCCTCTGGAAACTGCACATAAACCCAACATTGACAATCTTAGCAAGAGCAGCATATTGGGTATGGTTAAGACTGTACCTGAAGGAATGAAAGCCGGAAGTGATGTTGCCAATCTTTCGGTATTTGGCTTTGATCCAAGGCTTTGCTATTCCGGACGTTCCCCTCTTGAGGCTATCAGCATGGGGCTGACACTTACAGATGATGACACGGCTTTAAGGTGCAACCTTGTTACATTAAGCGAGGAAGAAAACTTTGAAGATCGCTCAATGGTCGATTACAGCGCCGGGGAGATTACCACCGAGGAAGCTGTGGAGCTTATAAATGATGTTGCGAAAGAGCTTAATCGGGAAGGCTTATCTTTCCATCCCGGAGTCAGCTATCGCCACTGCCTCATTTGGAAGAACGGACCTATGGATATCAAGCTCACACCTCCCCATGATATATCGGGCAAAAAAATAACCATGTACCTTCCTGAAGGTCCGGGAAGCGATGTTGCCCTTGAATTAATGAAAAAAAGTTATCAAATATTAAAGGATCATCCCATAAATCAAAAACGTAAGGAGAAGGGTCTTAATCCTGCCAATTCTGTTTGGCTCTGGGGTCAGGGCAAAAAGCCTTCTATTCCTGAATTCAGTGAGAAATTCGGTCTTTCCGGTACAGTTATTTCAGCAGTTGACCTTATTAAAGGAATAGGTATTGCTGCCGGAATGAAGTCCATAAATGTCAAGGGCGCCACAGGAAACCTTCACACTAATTTTAAAGGAAAAGCCGAAGCTGCTTTAAATGCTTTAAATGAGGGCAGTGACTTTGTTTATATACATATTGAGGCCCCTGACGAATGCGGGCATCAGGGAAATCTTGAGGGAAAGATTCGTTCTATCGAACTTATAGATTCTGAAATTGTCGGTACCCTCCTTAAAGGGCTTCAAGGTTCTGAATTTCGCATGATGATTCTTCCCGATCATCCCACCCCAATTAAATCAAGAACTCACAGCCCGGAACCTGTGCCTTTTATGATTTACGACAGCACAAAGCATAAGGAAGTAAACCCGGATGCCGTTTATTCAGAAAACAGCTGCAGTAAAACCGGTATATTGGTTAAAGAAGGCCACACGCTGATGAGAAAATTCCTGAAAGATGAGTTCTGAAAAAACTGCTTTGATATATTTGATAAGATAAATAGATTTTTTATAAACAGCCCTATAATTCTATAAACGAGTCAGATGATAAACTAACTAAAATGATTAACTATTGAAAAATAAAAGCGGCATCCCTTATTGGAACGCCGCTTTTTATATCTTTTCCATCTTAGCTTTTTTATCTTGTATATTAATTACCCTGAAGAACTTCCTTGGGTGGAATCTTAATTACCTGGTCGATCTTAATGCTATTGGGATTGCTTATATTGTTGTAATCACATAAGGCATTGACCAGTGAAGTATCCCCGTAGTATTTTCTTGTAATTGAACTTATGCTTTCGCCTGATTTTACAATATGCTCTATTATCTGCGGCTCAGGCGTAGAATCCACAGGTTCGGGGTTATCTACCGGTTCAACAGGTTCTTCGGTCTCCTCAGGCGGAGGTGTTGGTGTTGCCGTAGCAGTAACTGTCGGAGAAGGCGAAGGTGTCGTCAAGCTATCCTTGGCCGCATCCTGTATCGAAGCAATAATCAGATACAATATCGCAAATAAAACTACCACAGTCAAAACTACCAGTGAGACAAAGATAGCATTCTGGTATCTTCCGGATCTTCTTTTACTCTTACTGTATTTGTAAGTTACAGGGGGAACCTTGTTAAGCTTTTCCACCCTGTTTTTGACCGACTTGGTTTCGGGCTGTCTAGTTGGTCTTGATATGGTTTGGTGACCTTCATATATTTTTTCAACCTGCACTACCATTACAGCAAGGTCTCCGTTGGATTTGCGCTTCATGGCCTCATCCACAATACGGTGCGCAATATATGTGCTGTCACTCCTTGAGGCAAGCAGATCCTCAATCTTTTCTTCCCCAAGAGCCTCCACAATACCGTCACTTAATAATGCAAAGGTATCGCCCTCGCACAGGTCATATATATCTGAAACTATAACGCTTCCTTTAGTTTCATCTGAAATAAGTTCCAGCTTATCATCTTCAAAACTGCTGTCAAGAGCTTTTCTGGCCCTGTCTGTCTCATGTGCAAGGGGCTTGAACATGCCGTCCCTTATCATGAATACATGACCGTTTCCTCCGGTAAGAGCAACAAACTGTCCGTCAGAAAAAAGCAAGCCTGAGAAACCAAGATTCCAGCGCGTATCGGTTATGGGTACATTATTCATTTCAAGAAAGCTTGATATAAGGCGTTCCGTATCATTGACTCTGGATTCCAGTTCCTTGACGTGGGAATTGAGCTCCTCGCCGTTAACAGAAATTTTCTCATGGAATCTGCTGATTTCCTTCAAAATGGATATATTTAAATTCTGGTCCGGATTTTCGCACTCCATGTTGTCAGCCAATGCAAATAAATAATCAGCACCCCTGTTCTCCATTGATGCCTGAACATTCTCAATATGGTGCTCTGAGGTAAACTTCCCGTTCATATAAAAGGAACAGGTATTTTTCTCCCTGCCAAATCCGATACGGGAATATACGCACGCATTAACCTTGATCACGCTACTCATAGGATTCTCCTCTTTTCGACATGAATCATGCCATTATTCTATAAATCATCATAATAACATCATAACATAGCACATTATCCCTTTCAACTTATATTGTTTCAGATGGTCATTATTGTCATACCGCTGAGTTTAAAGTATAATAACTTATTAGTAAACAAACCGTAACAAGAATTCAAAATATAGGGTAGGGTCTGATACCAATGGCAAAATCACTGAAGTTATATGATGTGCGTGAAATTACCGATCTTAAGGATATGGTAAACAAGAGCGCAGAAATTTATGGTGACCTGGATGCTTTTCTTGTAAAGAATGCCGCAACCGGCAATATCCGCAATGTATCTTTCCGTCAATTCAGAAATGATATTAATTATCTTGGAACGGCATTGATTGATCTTGGTCTGAAGGGTTCAATGATTGCCATATTAAGTGAGAACCGCTATGAATGGTGTGTTTCTTACCTTTCCATTGTCAACGGAACAGGTGTTGTTGTTCCCCTTGACAAGGAGCTTCCTTCCCAGGAGATTCAAAACCTGCTTGAAAGAAGTGAAGCCTCTGCAATTTTCTGCTCAGGAAACTATGTTCCGGTGCTTTTGGAGAAGCAGGCATCACTTCCTAATCTGAAGTATATAATAAGTTTTGACCATAATAAAAATGAAGATGGCGTATTATCCTTCAATGAGCTTATTACCGAAGGAAAGCTCATGGTTGAAAGAGGCAATAAGGAGTTTATTGACGCTCCCATTGACAGGGAAGCAATGAACATGCTTATTTTCACCTCTGGTACAACCGAACAGAGCAAGGGAGTCATGCTGAGCCACAAGAATATTGCTTCGGACATCATGGCAGTTTCAAAGCTGCTCTATGCTGACAATAACGACCTCATCATGTCCATACTCCCCCTTCACCATACATACGAGTGTACTGCCGGATTTTTGACCATGGTCTATCTGGGAGTTACCATATGTTTCTGCGAAGGACTTCGTCATATAACAAAGAATTTGCAGGAATACAAGCCCACCATGCTTATGAGTGTGCCGTTAATCCTTGAAAATGTGTACACCAAGGTGGTAAAGAAGGCTCAGAAGGAAAAGCGCTTCGCAGCCCTCAAATTTGGTATTTTTATTTCACATATACTGTTCAAGATGAATATTGACGTAAGACGCCAGATTTTCAGAGAAGTTATGGACAATCTGGGCGGCAATCTTCGTCTTGTAATATCGGGTGCGGCCCCCTTAAATCCCAAGGCTGCAAGGGGTTTAAGAGCAATGGGATTAAACATTATGCAGGGCTATGGCCTTACCGAATGCTCCCCCATTGTATCGGTAAACCGTCTTGACTACTATAAGGATGAATCGGCAGGAATTCCTCTGCCCGGCATTGAAGTAGCCATCGACAATCCCGGACCTGACGGCATAGGCGAAATAAAGGTCAGAGGCCCAATAACAATGATTGGCTACTACAAGAATCCGGAAATGACCAGAGAGGTATTAAAAGAAGACGGCTGGTTCTACACCGGTGACAACGGATTTATTGACAAAAAAGGCTTTTTGCATATAGCCGGACGCAAAAAGAACGTTATTGTTACTAAGAACGGCAAAAACATATTCCCCGAGGACGTTGAGCTTTATCTCAACAAGAGCGAGTACATAAAGGAATCACTTGTATATGGCGTGGATGATGAAAATGAAGAAGATACAATTGTCTGTGCCAAGATAGTGCCCAATATGGAGGTTATTGTTGAAAAATACGGCCATGTTCCTGTTCAGGAAGAGCTGTACAAGATAATAAAGCAGGAGGTTATGAAAGCTAACAAGAAGCTTTCCTCCTACAAGAAAATAAGGCATTTTGAAATTCGCGAGGGTGAGTTTGAGAAAACAACTACAAAGAAGATAAAGCGCCAGGTTGAACTTATTTCGCTGAAAAACATCGGTGAAATGTTCAAGGTGCTGAACAAAAAAGCAAAATAATTTTTGTCCCTGCCCTTATATCATAATAAGGGCAGCGTAATTTTAATGAAGGAGATTATATGTTTATTACAAACTTCCATGCACATAGCCGGTTCGACGATGGCAGGGAAGATCCTGAATCCTATATCAAGGCTGCTGTCTTAAAGAATTTTAAAGTTTTTGGATTTTCGGCACATGCCCCCATACCCTATGACAGCGGCTGGAATATGAAAGAAGAAGACTTCGACTTATACATCCATACATCCAGGATGCTGAAAGAAAAGTATAAAGACTCTATCCAGATATATACGGGTCTTGAAACTGATTTCTTTCCTGGATGCACCGACTGGAGAAATAAAAGAGGAATCGATTATACCATTGGTGCCGTTCATTTTTTAGTGAATGAAGAAACAGGAGCTTTTATGCCCGTTGATGGGAACCGCCATGAATTTGAGGAAACACTCAGAAGTTTTGGCGGGGACATCCACGCTTTTATAAGGGCTTATTACGGAAAAGTGCGTGAGATGCTTCTTAAGATGCCACCTAATATAGTGGCGCATCTTGATGTTATCCGTAAGAACAACAGTAATAATGCCTATTTTTCCGAAGATGACGAAGTCTACCGCAACGAAGTCTATAACACTTTGGAGATTATATCTCTGACCCATTGTATTGTAGAGGTCAATACAGGCGGAATATCCAGGGGTTATGTCAATACTCCATATCCCAGCAGATGGATTCTGGAAGCTTGTCTTGATATGGACATACCAATTATGGTAAATTCCGATACCCATCACCCCGATACTATTGATTTCTATTTTTCTGAAGCCTGTGAAATGCTAAGAAGCATAGGATTCCGCCATCAACGCATTCTATATGATGACGAATGGCGTGATGTCAGTTTGATGCCTTGAAAGGAAGAATAGTTAATGAAAGTAATACACCTCATTGGCGGCGGAGATGAAGGCGGAGCAAAAAGCCATGTGCTCCAGCTTGTCAAGGAGCTGGGTAAGCATATTGACGTAACTTTGGTAAGCTACAGAAAAGGCAAGTTCCATGATGAAGCCGTGGCAATGGGAATTGATGCACGTGTAATCAGGACAGGAAATGTAGTAAGTGACCTTATAAAGACTTTGAAGCTTGTTAAATCAGGGCAATATGACATTATTCATTCACACGGTGCCAAAGCCAACATGATGGCTTCCATAATAAAAAAGATAACCGGCCTTCCTGTGGTTACAACAGTCCACAGCGATTACAGGCTGGATTATATGCACAGCATTCTTAAAAGATACTCCTTTGGCGTGGTAAACACCATAGCCTTAAGAAAAATAGACTACCACATAAGTGTTTCTGAAAATTTCAAGGAAATGCTCATTGACAGAGGGTTTAATCCCCAGCGCATTTATTCTGTCTACAACGGTATATCCTTTGACACTGAAATTGAGCCTGTTAGCCGAAAAGATTTCTTTGAACGCTATAACGTCCCCTTTAATGAGGATTGTGTGCTTATAGGCATTATGGCAAGGCTTCACCCTGTCAAGGACCATGAGACATTTTTAAGGGCTGCGGCAGAGGTAGTAAAAGGAAATCCAAATGCGCGCTTTCTTATTGCAGGACCCGGGGACGAGCTTATGGTACAGCTCAAGCATTTTGCCGAAAAGCTCGGGATTTCTTCCTATGTCTATTTTACCGGCATGGTGAACAGGCCCTATGATTTCTTCCAGATTATAGACATTAACGTTCTCACCTCCTTAAGTGAGAGCTTTCCTTATGTTATTCTGGAAGGAGCCCGCCTTAACAGGGCAACGGTAAGTACCCGCGTGGGCGGCCTTGGGGATCTCATAGAGTCAGGAGTTAACGGATATCTTGTTGAGCCAAGGGATTGGAAGACCCTTGGTGAGCATCTGTTAGAACTGTCCCTGGATAAGGATAAACGCGAGAGAATGGGAATGCTGCTTCGGGAAAAAGCCGAGCAGAGATTTTCCCTGAAAAATATGTGCGATACTCAGCTTTCCATATACAACACCATTTTGAAAACTGAAAAAGACGTTAAAAGAGACGGAAGGAAATACGATATTACCATTCTGGGATATTACGGGTACAGGAACAGCGGCGATGAAGCCATACTAAGCTCTGCTCTTGAAGAGTTCAGAAAGCTTCGTCCCGATCTTTCTTTCCTTGTTCTTTCAAAGAACCCGAGAGAGACAAGAAAGACATATCGTGTGGATTCAATATACCGCTTTAATATTTTTAAAGTCATGGGTAATCTTAAAAAAACCCGGTTGTTTCTTGCCGGAGGCGGAAGCCTTATTCAGGACAACACCAGTACGCGCTCCATACTCTTCTATTTGTCAATGTTAAAGCTGGCTAAAAGAATGGGGGCAAAAACCATGCTCTTCGGAAACGGCATCGGTCCCATAAAAAGGCCCTTTAACAGGCGTATAGCCAGAACGGTACTTAACGGCCTTGATGCGGTAAGCTTAAGAGACTCCCAGTCCTTTGAGGAGGTTAAGGCCCTGGGAATCAGTAAGCCCAATATTTATGTTACAGCCGACCCTGCAATTCTTATGGAGCCTTCTGCAGAAGAAAAAATCAAAGAAATGATGGAAAAGGAAGGAATTCCGCAGGACAAGCCCTTAATTGGCATCTCCATAAGAAAATGGGCCGACTCCAAGTATTTCAATAAAATAGCACAGATTGCCGATTACTGTGTTGAAAAGTTCAATGCCCACCCTGTATTCATACCCATGCAATATTCATGCGACTATGATGCCTCTCTGGCTATAAAAAACTGCATGGTGCATGATGCGTCAATAATTAAGGGCATCTACCCCCCCAATGTGATTCTGGGCTTTACATGCAAATTAGAGATTCTGGTGGGCATGCGCCTTCATTCGCTTATATATGCTGCAAGCCAGTGTATCCCGCTTATTGGCTTGGTTTATGAGCCCAAGGTGGACGCATTTTTAAAGGAAATTCTCCAGCCATCGGGCGGAACCATGGACAAGCTTGATACTGACAAGGTATGTAGCCTACTGGATGATGTCTGGGATAATCGAGACAAAATAAAAGAGGAACTCCGTAAATCACGTGAAAGATTAAAGACCATGGCAAGATGCAATATTGCAACAGTTTACAATATGCTTGCGGATATAGATAAAAATAAATAATATGGATTATCAAGTATGACATCAAAAAACCCGGCATCAGAAAAATGCCGGGTTATATTTTGGTTCTATAATAAATGTTGGGGTGCCGGAAGCAAAACAACAAAAATTGCTTCGGTACTCCAACATTTTTTGTAAATAAAATGAGCATGGAGTTGGAATCTCTAGTAAAATGAAGTTGCTCAGACCACATTTGAAAGGAGAT
>JAAYAD010000101.1 GCA_012719545.1 Clostridiaceae bacterium | reverse complement strand
TGATACTGATTGTACATCTTCTCCCAATTCAAAGCAACGATGTAGCGCTTCTAATTTTACTGATAATGGAGGATGCCTTGGGTGTTCAGGCGTATTTAATCCGCGAAATGTAGAATATCCTTCGGGTACATGCTTCCTTCGTATTATCCAGTTATACAGAGTTTGTCTCCGAGCCGGGTATCCGAGAATGGTAATGGTTTTTGTAACTGAGCCTGTTTCGTCATAAACTTCAAACGCTCGAAGGTACTGTTCTTCTGAGTACATATTCTACTCCTTTCGGAGTGAATCCTAGTCCAACTTTTTGTCCGCACCCCCGTCTCGAAATTTCAATAGATTTAGGAACAGAATACTTCATGTTATGGCATAAGCCTTTACATACAAAACTGGCAGACAACCAAATATTGATTATCTGCCAGTAACATATAGCTATTTCATTTTACTTTGTGTCCTACCCCAACAATTAGAACCTTAATTAACAACTGTATATATGTTTTTTCTAAACATTATGGACTAAAGGCATTTATTACTCTATGGCAGATACGCACCTGTCGCAGAGAGTAGGATGCTCATGGTTGTGTCCCACAGTTTCTGAGTAAACCCAGCAGCGCTCGCACTTTTCACCGTCGGCAAGCTCAACCTGAACTTCCAGCTCCTTATTGTCCCCTGCAACTACTTTCACCTGAGAGGTGATAAATATTGTGGGCAGGATATCCAGGCTGTTATTTAAGAGTTCAAGTAAGCTTCCGCTTGCCTTTAAGATTACCTTTGCCTGGAGGGACTGACCTATAAGCTTCTTGTTTCTTGCCTCTTCCAGAGCTTTTAATACAGCGTCGCGAACCTCAAGGAGCCTATCCCACTTTTCTTCCAGTTCCTTATTATCATATTCAGGTATTACAACCGGCCAGTCATTGAGCATTACGCTTTCAGCGTTGTCGTTGCTGCCATGGGGCAGGTACTTCCAGATCTCCTCGGCAGTAAAGCACAGAACTGGAGCCAGAAGCCTTGTAAGGGTATCAAGTATGATATACATGGCGGTCTGTCCTGCGCGGCGTGCCTTGTCATCAGGTCTTGAAACATACATTCTGTCCTTGGTTACATCAAGGTAGAAGCTGCTCATGTCAACAACGCAGAAGTTATGGATGGAGTGGAGCATGGTATGGAACTCGTACTCTGAGTATGCCTTTTCAATTTTGGCTACCAGTTGGTTAAGTCTCATAAGAGCCCACTTATCCAGTTCTTCCATCTCTTCATACGGTACACTGTGAACTTTAGGATCAAAGTCACAGATATTGCCAAGGATGAAGCGCGCAGTATTGCGTATCTTGCGGTAGCTTTCAGAAAGCTGCTTTAAGATATCAGGTGAGATACGGATATCAACCTTGTAATCGCTTGAAGCAACCCAAAGTCTTAAGATATCTGCACCATACTCCTTGCATATATCCATTGGGTCAATGCCGTTGCCTAATGACTTACTCATCTTGCGACCCTGACCGTCAACAACGTATCCATGGGTCAGAACCTCACGGTAAGGAGCTCTGCCCTTAACGGCTGTTGCAGTAAGGAGTGAAGACTGGAACCAACCTCTGTGCTGGTCGCTTCCTTCAAGATACATATCAACGGGCCAGCCCAGGTCGGGATTCTGTTCGGCAACAGCTATATGGCTTGAACCTGAGTCGAACCATACGTCCATTATGTTGGTTTCCTTTCTGAAATGCTTACCGCCGCATTCGCAGGTAAAGCCTTCAGGAAGGATTTCAGATGCTTCATATTTGAACCAGGCATTGGAGCCTTCCTTAGCAAACAGATTCTTTACAGCCTCTATTGTCTCATCGTTGATTATTGGCTTGTCGCAGTCGGTGCAGTAGAAAATGGGTATGGGAAGTCCCCAGATTCTCTGACGTGAAATACACCAGTCACCACGGTCCTCAACCATCTTGGATATGCGCTCCTCGCCCCAACCAGGTATCCAGCGCACTTCCTTAATGGCTTTTAGAGCCTGATCCCTGATTTTATCAATGGAAATGAACCATTGCTCTGTCGCTCTGAAGATAATGGGGTCTTTGCAGCGCCAGCAGTGAGGATACTGGTGGGTAATTGCTTCCTCAGCAAGGAGCATGCCATTGTTTTTAAGCTCCTCCAAGATTGCCTTGTTTGAAGCTTTATAGAACAAGCCTGCAAACTTACCTGCTTCCTTTGTAAGATGACCCTTATCATCAACAGGAGTGATTACGCCAAGTTCCGGATAATTCTTGCAGACCTCAAAGTCCTCGGCACCGTGACCGGGAGCAGTATGAACGCAACCTGTACCTGCATCCAGAGTTACGTGGTCACCAACGATAACAAGAGAATCGCGATCAAGGAACGGATGAGCGCAAACGGTACGTTCAAGCTCGCTTCCCATTATTTCGCCAAGTATCTTGTATTCCTCAACACCGGCAACCTTCATTACCTTTTCAACAAGTTCCTTGGCTATGATGTAACGTTCTCCGTTATTTGCCTCAACAACTGCATAAACAAACTCAGGATTAAGTGAGATTGCCAGGTTTCCGGGAAGGGTCCAGGTTGTGGTGGTCCAGATAACTACATACAGCTTATCAAGGCTGTCCACGATTCCCTTAAGCTTACCCTTGTCGTCCTTCATGGGGAACTTAACGTAAATTGAATTACCGTGATCCTCCATGTACTCAATCTCGGCTTCTGCAAGGGCGGTTTCACAGGAAGGACACCAGTAAACAGGGCGAAGTCCCTTATATATGCATCCCAGTTTAGCCATCTGGCCGAAAACTTCAACCTGCTTTGCTTCAAAAGATGGCTCAAGGGTAATGTACGGATGATCCCAGTCGCCCAATACGCCGAGACGCTTAAAGGATTCGCGCTGCAGATCAAGATATTTTCTTGCTATCTCTTCACAGGCCTGACGGAACACTACAGGGCCAACCTCATGGCGGTTAAGTCCCTTTTCCTTGATAGCCTTCTGCTCAGTGGGAAGACCGTGGGTATCCCAGCCTGGCACATAGGGAGTATAATATCCCTTCATATCGTAATAGCGCATTACTATATCTTTAAGAATCTTATTAAGGGCTGTTCCCAGGTGAATTCCACCATTGGCATACGGCGGGCCGTCATGGAGGACAAACTTCTTCCCGGTATTTCTGTTTCTGTCAAGGCGCTTCTTATAAAGCTCCTTCTCTTCCCATTCCTTAATGATCTGGGGTTCTTTCTGGGGAAGGCCTCCTCTCATGGGAAAGTCGGTTTTAGGCAGATTAAGAGTCTTGCCATAATCAACTGACATTGTATCTCATTCCTCTCTTTATGTTTAAGTTTAACCCTTCAAATTCATCGTCACAAAATATATATCACAACAGAAAAGCCCTTCGTCCAGCATGGGACGAAAGGCTGATTTTCGCGGTACCACCCAAATTACAGCCAGGAGGCAAAACCACCTTGCTGTCACTCTTAAGGATTAACGGTCCTTTAACCGGCTCACCTTAATGGGGCTGGACAAACCAACCTTTTAGGGCTGCTGCTCACGGCTGATCTTCAGAATTTCCTATCCTGCGGGCTCTCACCTACCCCCGTTCTCTTTAAGGCTTCGGGAATTCCTACTCGTCCGATCATCGCATTTGATATTTTTCAGCATATTCATAAAAAATTATATGCATAAAAGCCTTCATGTGTCAAGAAAAGCGTGCAAATTGATTATTCCCATGATTTTGGAATGCAATACCTATTAATACATAAATATAAGAATATTCAAAAAGGGTTGACTGTATTTCAAATATATAAAAAATAGAATTGACAAGTAATTCTATTAGAGATAGATTGGCAATAGAAAGCCGTGAATGGACGACATAATTTAATGGAAGTAATCTTGCGAATTAAGTAAGGATGGTTATAAAGATGTCAAATAATAAAATATCAAAATTTTGGATTATTGCTTTATTCGTTACTATTATAGCTGCTGTAGCATTAGGACTTGTAATTAATCAGATTACCAAAGGCAAAAATGTATATCATTTAACCTTTAATGAAATAAGCCTTACAAAAATAGAAGATTTAAATCTGAATAATATTGATAATATCAACATCGTTAAGGAAAAGTTTATCGATAATAGCACCAGCGCATTTATATACAAAGATAATGAAGATGGTGAATTAAAAGCTGCAATCAAACTGGACGGCAAATCTTATTATATTGGACAAGTGTCAATGGAGAACACACCGGACAATCTATTTGGAATTGAAGATGCTGAGGTATTCGGGAAGAAAGCTGTAAAATTCTATGGATTATTGGGATCTAATTACGCTCAAGCTTTTTATTGGTTTGTTGATAAAAAAGCCAATTCTGTCATCCAGATAGATGGAAACACCACAGAAATTGATTTGGATAATGATAATATAAAGGAAATAGTTGCAACCACGGGTACAATTCCTGAAACAAAAATATACACAACGAAAGACTCAAAAATATATGTCTCAGATGTAAATGGGTCAACAGGCGCAAAATCAGTATATTTACAGGATGAGAACAATAAGTTGTTTGAAGTGTTCTTTGAGTCAAATAAGCCAGAAAAATTTGTTTTCAGCAAAAATTCTTTCATCAGACAATAGAATCAAAGAGATACCAGACAAATTTGAAATATATTAGAAAGCATAAATAAAAATCACTCTGGGCTGTTTTATCCCAGAGTGATTTTTATTGCGAATAGTCTTTTAATAGTTTGTTTTATATTGGGTTTAAATTTAGTTTATATATAGTTATATTTTAGCTTTATCAATAGATTCAACATACTTTTAAAATCGGTTTTGATTTATACTCTATCCTTAAATTCCAGCAGTTTTCTGCGTATATCATTTTCAAGATTCTTAAGCTCAGCTTCTGCCTGTAACCTGCGCTGGCGTCCATCCTGCTGAATTTTCAGAGTTTCTTCCAGCGTATAGATGAGATCCTCATTGACCTTACGCAATGATTCCATATCCACTATACCCCTCTCATTTTCACGGGCAATTTCTATGGAGCTTGTCTTAAGCATTTCGGAATTGCGGGTCAGAAGCTCATTTGTGGCATTGGTTACATCTCTTTGAAGTTTTAAAGCCGCCTGCTGGCGAAGCATGGTGATGGCAATGGCAATCTGGTTTTTCCAGAGAGGTATGGTATTCATTATTGAACTCTGGATTTTCTCAACCAAAGTCTGATCATTGTTCTGAATCAGACGTATCTGTGGAGCTGTCTGAATGGCAATCATACGGCTAAGCTTAAGATCATGAAGCTTCTTCTCGAAGCGTGAGATAAGCTCCGCCATATCCTTAACCTTCTGTGCATCCACTGGGTCACCTGATTTAGAGGCCTTCTCCTTAAGCTGTGGAAGCACCTTGTCATTAAGCTCCTTAAGTTTTAAAGAGCCTGCCATTATATACATATCCAACTGGTGCAAATATTCCAGGTTTTTCTCATACATTACATCCAGAGTGGCAATATCGCGTATGAGCTGGAGTTTTGCCCTGTCGAGCTGGTCAATTATTTTTTCAATCTGGACGCTTATCTTGTCGTACCTTGAAATAAACTTCTGGGCTTCTCTCTTAAAACCGCCAAATAAGCGTGAAAATGAAAATCCCTTCTGGTTAGGGTCAAGTTCATCTATATTTACTTCCTGAACCTTTCCTAAAAGTTCATTGAGTACCTCTCCAACTTGTCCGCTGTCCTTTGCCCTAATCTGATCAAGTATGGTATCGGAAAACTTGGATATATCGCTCTGGGCAAGGTTACCGTATTGGATGATACTCTGGGAGTCAGATATGTCAATCTGGGCTGCAATATCTAAAACCTTCTGCCTTTCTTCGGGTGTCATCTCGTTCCATTTGTTAACATCATAATTGTCAACAGCCTGAGTTGCCGTATTCTGAGCAGCATTTTGAGGAACATTCTGGGGAACATTTTGAAGCTGTCCTTCCATCACTACCATACCTTTCCGATTATATTATTGGGATATCTGCCAAAGCACTTTTTGTATTACACGCCCTACCTGGAAGAAGTACTTGTATCAGTATTGGTGTTTATTTTAATGTCCTTGGTCAATGTTTCAAAAACCTTAATTTCAGTATCCAAATCCATAACGTCGTTTGAAAGCATTCTTTCCTTTTGCTTTAAGAATGTTGCCCTTATATTTGCAAGGGATTTTTCAGTTCTTTCAAGAGTCTCCACTGCATCTGCGGGCATGGGCCTTACGGTAGCCAATTCTGCATATTTTACAATTATTTTATGGGTAGGTTCAAGATAATGGCTTATGAATTGCTTTACAATCCTTAAGTCATTGGGATCCTTTCTCAGCATTTCAAACATGGATTCAGCAATACGGCACAATTCCTCAACCTGATTTTTAATTTCGGTCTGAGTCAATCTGTGTACAGCAACTCTCATGCCGTTTGTAAGCTTTCTTCCGGCTTTTATAGTACTGTCTATTTCTGATTTAGTGGTGCCATCGTATACTATTTTTCCACTGCTCTTGTCTGATGAAAAAAGCAATATTGTTACAAGCCATCCAAGAATGCCTCCAATTAAGGTAAACGGCAAAGCAAGGGCGGTCATAAAATTAAGCGCTGCAAATACTGCTGCACCAACAATTATGGAGACTATTCTGCCAGATGTTGATGTTCTCAATGACTTCACCACCATTAATATGATAACACTAATATTTTACACTTTTTTCTCACAGGGGTAAAGGATTCTTTAAACGGCTTACCATGTGATTTTTAGGTATTCTGACCATTTCAAAATAATCCCTGTTAAATTCTATTCCCCAAGCTTATAAAATCATCACCTTTTTCAAGGCACTACCGGGCAGGCAAATTATCATAGGCTCAATCATGCAATGCCCCTTATAAATCCAAATCCTTTCCCGGCAATCTCATTTAAAGCTTGTAAGCCAATGTATATCTAAATGTATATCTATTAGATCTTTCCCCACTTCCCCGCGAAAAATCAGTCGTTACTTCATTATAGTTTCTTAATGAATAATAGTATATATGATTTAATGCATGCTACGCTGTCTATTTTACATTTATATTATAAAGGAGGCCTATGAAAAAGATTAAAATTTGATTAGAACCCTGTGCCTTTCTTTCCTATTTTTAATTTTATTTATTGAATGTAGCAGTCAGCAGGTATATAATGGGCTGGAAGTATGTTTTGGATTTAGTTACCACAAAACTGGAGGAAATGTGTATGAGTATTAGAATGGAGCCTTTCGGTAAACTTCCTGACGGCAGTCAAGTCACTTTATATACCCTTGAAAATAAAAACGGGCTTACTGCCGGCATTATCAACTACGGCGGAATAATTGTTTCCTTGAATGTTCCTGACAAAAACGGAAAGTTTGACGACATAGTTTTAGGCTATGACAATATCGAAGATTATCTTGAAAGGTCACCCTATTTCGGAGCAATTATAGGTCGCTTTTCAAACCGTCTTGAAGGTGCAACATTCAGCCTTAACGGTGTAACCTATAATTTAAACAAAAACGAAGGCAATAATCATATTCACGGCGGTATTAAAGGCTTTGACAAAAAGCTTTGGGATGCCCGCATACTGAATGATGAAAATGGCGACAGCCTTGAGCTAAGTCTCTTTAGCCCCGACAATGACGAAAACTATCCCGGAAACCTTGAGGTAAGAGTTATATACAGACTTACCGATTCAAATTGTCTTGAAATAGAATACTATGGTGCTTCCGATAAGGATACTGTATTGAATATGACAAACCACTCATACTTCAACCTCTCAGGATGCAATTCAGGGCAGATTCTTGACCACCAGCTTCAAATCAATGCCCATTTCTATACACCAATCAACAATGAGCTTTTACCCACAGGCGAAATACTCAGCGTTAAAGGTACTCCTTTTGATTTCACAACCTTTAAGGCTATCGGCGATGGGCTCCTTAATGAACTTGAAAGCAATGAGCAGATGAAATTAGGCTCAGGATATGACCATAACTTTGTACTTAATGTTTCAGGCAAAGAACCCGAAGAAGCATGCCAAGTATACGATCCCAAGACTGGGCGTCTTATGAAGGTATTAACCACAAAGCCCGGTGTACAGTTCTACTCCGGAAACTTCCTGAAATCCGCAGGGGTTGGAAAGAACGGTACCGTTTATGATAAATGGTGTGGCTTCTGCCTTGAAACCCAATACTTCCCCAACTCCATGAAGCATAAGCATTTCCCCTCACCTGTTTTAAAAGCGGGAAATACATATTATCATAAAACCATATTCCAGTTCGGGGTAAAATAAGGGTTAAAGATTGCCTGCAAGGTTTATAACGCCTTAAAGATACTCTGAACAGATTCTAACTAAATCCTGAACCTTAAAATAATGAGGCATCAAATAAGAATTAAAAAGGCACAAGCTTCTCCTCTTCGGGTAAAGACTTGTGCCTTGTCTTATGTCAAAACTGTTATCACGCCTTAATGTCCTTATGCAAAGTTGCGTAGACGCCGCCTTTTTTAAGAAGCTCTTCGTGAGTGCCCTGTTCTTCGATGCCGTTGCTGGTTAAAACAACTATATTGTCCGCATTCCTTATGGTAGAAAGCCTATGGGCTATAACAAGGGTTGTACGTCCCTTGGCAAGCTCCTTTAAGGATTCCTGTACAAGCCTTTCGCTTTCATTGTCCAAAGCTGAGGTTGCTTCGTCCAGAATGAGTATGGGCGGATTCTTAAGGAATGCTCTGGCTATAGAAATGCGCTGCTTCTGTCCTCCCGAGAGCTTGACACCCCTCTCACCTACAAAGGTGTCATAGCCGTTTTCAAGCTCCATAATAAAGTCGTGGGCATTTGCAAGCTTTGCGGCTCTTATAATCTCTTCTCTGGTTGCGTCTGGCTTTCCGTACAATATGTTTTCTTCAACAGTACCCGAGAACAAATACACGTCCTGCTGAACAATTCCCACGTTTCTTCTAAGGGATTCCAGAGTAACACTTCTTATATCCTTGCCATCGATTGTGATGGAGCCTTCATTAACCTCATAGAACCTTGGGATCAGGCTGCAGAAAGTAGTTTTTCCGCTTCCTGAAGGGCCAACCAGCGCCACCGTCTGTCCCTTATGTATGGTAAGGTTTATATCCTTAAGAACCTCAGTCTTGTCATTATAGCTGAAGGACACGTTATTAAACCTGATTTCACCTTCAACGTCTGTAAGCTCAACCGCATCCTCGCTGTCCTCAATCTCCGGCTTTGTATCCATGATCTCAAGAAAACGCTCGAATCCTGTCATACCTCTCTGGAAGCTTTCGGTAAAGTTTACTATCCTGTCAATGGGATTTAAGAAGACGTTAATAAACAGAATGTATGCCACCAGCTCCGATGTAGTAATCGAGTTCATGTGAAGGAATATACCGCCGAATACCAGAACACTTAAGTACAGGATTCCCTGAAGAAGGTTGTTGCCTGAGAAAAACTTACCCATAATGGTATAGCTGTCTTCTTTGGTTATCAGGAACTCCATATTGCCCTGATCAAATTTTCTCTGCTCAATTTCCTCATTGGCAAAGGATTTTACAACTCTGATTCCTGCAAGGCTGTCCTGGGTACGGGCATTTATGGCAGCGATTTTCTTACGGTTCTCGGCAAATACCTTGCGCATTTTAAGGTTGTAAAAGGCAGTAAAGACAACTATAAATGTCATAAGCCCGAGAAGGATTAATGTCAGCTCAATATTCATGGAGAGCATTATAATAAGCGCTCCTATTATCTTAATAATGGAAATGAATATATCCTCCGGGCCGTGATGGGCAAGCTCTGAAATATCAAAAAGGTCATTGGTGATGCGTGACATGAGCTTTCCCGTATTGGCATCATCATAGAATGAGAAAGAAAGCTTCTGGAGGTGGTTAAAAAGATCCCGCCTCATATCGGCTTCCATTTTGGCCCCCATAATATGTCCCTGTGCTGTTATGTATCTCTGGCAGAAGTATCTTACTATGTACAGAGCCAACAAAACCGCACTGGTAAATAACACAATTGCCAGCATATTGGGCGGGCGTTTGGCATAAACCTCATCCATCAAATACTTTACAAGGGACGGGAAAAAAAGATCTATGCCTGAGAGAACCAGGGCACAGAACATATCCATATAAAACATGCCTTTATAAGGCTTATAATACGAAATAAACCTTTTTAGCTTATCCATAATATGTTTAGACCTCACTTCAAATCAGTTATTATATTTTACTACTGTTAAAATTTATTATCAACCGACATAAAACCTCATAAATTCTTGTATTCAGCATTAATTTTTTATCTTTCCCCTCATCCGAGGTCTTACTGCAGTTTAAAGCAATATAATCACAATCAAAAATATGCGTGGATTATCTTCCGCCTGAAAGGTACTTTAACAGATTAATTGCCTGGACTCTGTGGCGGGCATATACAGGCATTACCGCTATCCACTCTTCATTATTGTTACTTAGCCTGCAAAGGCTTTTATATATCTTTGATTCTTCACTTACAAGAACCCCCAACGGGTAATACGGAACCACACTCTCATTTTTATAAGCTTCCAGGGTATCTGCTTCATCGCCTGCCAATATCCTTTTCGCGCCTTCTTCCGACCCTTGAAAAAGCATGAAGCTATCCTTCTCCATTATATAGACATCGGCATTTACAAGCATCAGCGACATATTATTAAATTCCTGCTCTTCTGAACCCGAATCATCGTACAGGGCAGGAATAATTTTCATATTTCTTATGCCTGGAACCCTGGCCTCTATTTCATTTTTAAAGGATTTTAATATCATACTTTCATAGCTTATGTCCATTGGAGGAGCCGATGTTCTTTTTAAAATTGCCACTTCCAAATCAACAGGTCTGTAATTTGAAATGAAAATAATTAGGTAAGTTATAAGACACATTACAACGGTATATATTATCTTCGGCCTGTGCCTTTCCCAAAGAAAAGAGGCAAAATCTGAACCCTTTCTTAAAAGCTTATGGATTGTATCATCTTTTTCTACCGGATATAAATCATGAAGCTCTTCATCTGTGATTCTTTTATAAAGAAGGCATTCGAAGGCCTCTTTCATTTCCTCAATTTGCTCTGATGTTAAACCTGTTTTCTGGCCCATCAGATACTGTCTGTACAGTTTTACAAAATGCTCGTGTCTTTTAATTATATAGTTCCTATCCGTCCCCTTTTTAATTTTTAGTATCCTGTAAGCTGTAAATTCGTCCATGCCACATGCTCCTTGATGTTTATCAGAAATAGTATTCGCAGGCGGCCGGATTTTCATTTAAGACCATACCAAAGGAAAATTAAGGAATACTATGTTTTACCGGTAAATTTGTCCTGTTCTTTTTCCTGGTGTATAATAGTTCCGAACAATTATGATATTTTAACGGCAAAACCATGAAAGGTTGGTGCTTATGATTAAAAGACTGTTTCTGTTAAGCCTTGTACTGGTGCTTATTTTTACGAGCCTTGGAAGCATCTCATTCGCATCCAACGGCGATTTTTCCGATGTTCCTGTAACTCATTGGGCATATAAGGAGATCCATCAGCTAAGGGACTTAGGCATCACCTATGGAATAGGCAATAACAAATTTGGTATGGGGCTTAAAATTACTCGGGGCGAGTTTCTGGCCTTTTTGGTCAGGCTTATGAAATGGGAGATTAAAAAACCTGAAAAAGGAAGCTTTCTTGATAATACCAACCCCAACCACAATTTTTACGGGATAATTGAAACAGCTTTACAGCATGGAGCCATCAAAAAAGAAGGCGATTATTTCAGAACCAACGATCCCATTACCCGTGAAGAAATGGCAATCATGATTGTAAGAACAATGGGATATGACACATTGGCAAAACAGCTGGATTTTCTGGGTAAACCCTTTGATGATGTTTCAAGAAATTACGGATATATAGCAATTGGAAGAGACTTAGGCATAATTGCCGGTGACGGGAAGAATTTTCATCCAAATGACACTGCTACCCGTGAACAGGCAGCAGCCATGATGATGCGCATGTACAACAAGCTTAATTCGCCCCTTGAAGAACTTCATGCCTTTTATGCCATAAGCTCATCCAGCCAGATTGATAAGTTCCAGCATCTTGATTCGGTAAGCTTCGGATGGGCAAGGATAGAGTATGACGAAAGTTCAGGCAACGTCATAATTAATACCGATGCCAAAGACAATGAATACTACATCCCCACAGCCTATGCCGAGGTCATTGATAAAGCTTCGCAAAACAAGCTTTCACGCCAGTTAATGTTCTTTATTAAAGACCAGGATATCCTTGATCCTGTATCAGCTAAAAGAGTAAAACTTGCTGAATACATAGTATCATACCCTGAGGTTCGCAAAACTGTAATTGACCAAATGATGTCCATGGTAAACAAAACCAATAAGCATGGCTCAGAAGTTGAATTTGACGGGGTTGTATCTGATTTTGAAGGCTTTAAGGGTGAAAAACTAAAGCTTTCATACAATGAATTTTTGGCTGAGCTTAAAGATAAGCTGTCCGAAACAGGCAAAAAGCTGTATGTGGCTGTGCATCCAAAGCGTAAGCCTGGCGAGGCATATTTTGACGGCTATGATTACAGAACCATTGGAAAAATAGCCGATAAGGTAATCCTTATGGCACACGATTATGCTGCTGTCAGACTCAATGACAGGGAAATGGCATCGGGCTATACAGACACGCCTCTTACACCCCTTGATGAAATTTACTATGCATTAAAGAGCATAACAGACCCTGTATCAGGAGTTGAAGACAAAAGCAAAATTTGGCTTCAGTTGTCTTTTGATATCGTACAGTGGAAGCTTAAGGACGGCAAAGTAATAAGAAATGAAGCATACCGCCCTACATATGAGCAGTTATACAGGCGTTTTACAACCGGGGCTTCCCTGTATTATTCAGAATACAGCCAAAATCCTTATGCCAAGTACTATAATACAGAAGACGGAACAGACAATGTAATATGGTATGAGAATCAAAGAAGCGTTGCAGAAAAAATAATGCTTGCCAAATTGTTCGGAATTAAAGGCCTTTCCCTCTGGAGACTTGGAAACATTCCGGATTATGAAGATACTCCCCAATTGACCCTCAATCTTAATATCTGGCAGGAAATACTCAAGAATTATTAATAGCGGGTAAAGTAATAAAAAAGCTTGCCTCCCTTCCCTTTAATTCGAGCCATAGAGCTCAAGATAATACCGGGTAGGGAGACAAGCTTATTTATATGATTCTTCAAGTCTTACACTTCAATTTTTTGATATACATTTTTAGATACCCTGTAGAGAAGAAATACGGAACCAATGGATGAAACAAGAAGAATCAGGGCCATAATTCCTAATAATGCATAGTCGCTTAAGTTTATCTTCATCAGATAATATCCTATTACACCAAACACCGATATAACCAGAAATGCAAGGAGCATTCCTATAAATGAATTCATGTTCTGCTTAATTGCCTCCTGGGGATTGCTCCAGACAAGCTTTGGCCTTATTAAGTCAACAACAATGTTCGCAACGCTTACTGGTATCAATGCCAGTGAACTTAGAATTATCATCATAATAACCAGCACAGGCTTAAGCTTAAAGGCAAATATGCATATTATGGCAGCAAGAAGCATTGCGATGAAAGATATTGAATATCCCGCAAGAAGTTTTCCAAGCACCTGTATTTCAGGCCGTGCAGGGATGTTCTTTAATATCCAGAAATTTTTGCCTTCTCGCGAAAAAGTAGTTGAAATGGCCGGATTCATCAGTGCAAGAAGTGACAGTATTCCAGCCAGAATCAAAACAAGATGTGACGGTGACGTCTGACCCTGAATCAGGCTGAAAAAATACTGAATCTCCTTTTCTTTTGCTAAATTTCCTCCGAACATGGGAAGAAGCATAAGCATCGGAACCATTATTATAACCGTCAGTGAATTAAGGGCATATACAGGAGTTCGAAGTATTATGCGCCATTCGTTCTTAAATATAGCCATAACATGCGAAGATCTGCCATAGCGCATTCTGGTCTTTCCTGTTTTCTTCCTTGCTTCAAGCTGGGCAATGGCTCCTTTTTGATAAATGAAGGAAGCCAGTACATATACAAACACGAAAGCCGCAGCAGAAACCAAAAGAAGATAGAGAAGATTTAAAGCGGCTTCAGGCAAAGTCCCTGTCAATACTTTAGTAACCCAGACTGAAGGCGGGAACACTCTTCCAATGAATTCTACAACTGCCTTGCTGTTTTGGAAAAGCACCATGGATATTTCACTGGTGTTTTCAGGCATTACGCTGGCAAAGTAATTCTGGGCAATGAAAATTGCAATTATTAAAACTATGCCGCCTATTATAGTTATAAGATCGCGCCTTTTTGACTTTGCCACAATATTCATAAGAAGCAATGTCAGAACAACGGCTATGGCAAGTGGAACCAGCGGGATGAGAGCTGTGCACAGAATGGATGCCAGATAATAAAGTATCCCCTTTTTAAGTCCAACGCCATAGATAATGACAGCCGGCATCATCAGGGCAAATGAAAATGGGAGCTCACCAATCAAAACTAAAAGAAATTTAGATAAAAACACACTTCCCGGCTTTACCGGAAGGGATGCCAAAAACTCGGTATCCTTAGCCAGAAATAAGGTGCTGATAATATAAAAAACGCCGAATAACATTATTATCAGCCCAGCCGGTACTACCGCCAGGGTTAATATGATTTCCGGAGCATTAATGGAGAGAGCTGCCTTATAAATCATGTACAGCATGACAGAATATAAGCCCAGCATTTCAAAAGAAAGCAACAGAATTAAAAGCCCAAGGCCAATACCCTTCCAGAGAGCTTTCTTGTCATTTTTAATGGCATAGCGCGCATAGGATAAGCCATAATGAGCATTTAACTGAAGCTTTATAAGGCTGAATAACTTATTCATCCCTGCCACTTCCTTCCTCAGTCAATTCCAGGAAGATGCTTTCCAGGGATGCGTCATTGGACTTTCTCAGCTCGTCCATGGTGCCAACGGCTATTATCCTGCCCTTATTTATTATTCCAATACGGTCGCAAAGCTTTTCTGCCACCTCCAGTATATGGGTTGAGAAAAATACCGTATTGCCCTTGGCGCAGTGCTCATGCATTTCCTGCTTTAAAAGGTGTGAAGCTCTCGGGTCAAGTCCTGTTAAGGGCTCATCCAGTATCCATAATGGCGGATTGTGAAGAAGAGCACCTGTCAGTATGATTTTCTGCTTCATACCGTGGGAGTAGCTTTTTATGGGCTGGCCTGCAGCCTCTTTCATTTCAAACATTTCAAGGTACTTATCAATGCGTTCTTTCCTGTCGTGAGCCGAGACATCATATACATCTGCTATAAAGTTTAAATACTCTATGCCGGTAAGGCGCTCATAAATGTCATGGGTATCGGGTACATATCCCATGCTTAGCTTTGCTTCCACAGGATTTTTCTCTATATCAAATCCGTTGATTGTTATGGTTCCCTGGTCAATTGGCAAAATCCCGGCAATCATTTTTATTGTTGTGGTTTTACCGGCTCCATTCGGCCCTAAAAAGCCAAAGATTTCACCTTTTCTTACTTCCAGAGAAATATTGTCAACGGCTTTGATTTTTCCTTTGGAATAGGTTTTGGAGACATTGCGTATTTCAAGCATTTGATCCATCCTTTCTTATGTGTCTCTGGCTAATTTTATATATACCTATAATGATTTTACTTGTATTTTACATTTTATACAACACATTAAGGCTATAAGCAAGCAATTACTTCTCCAAAACCCTCAAAATTTCTATTTTTTTACAATGCCTGATACAACAGGCACAAGGAGGCTTATTCCCGCAGATATCAGCCAATCGCACATATGTAACGGTGTGGTATCGAAGAACCGTGCCATGAAAGGAAGATATATTACCCCCAGCAAAAGAAGGATTGAACTTATTACAGCAAGCACCAGATATGGATTGGACAAAAGATTTATTTCAAACAATCCTTTTGACTCTGACTTACATTCAAACACATGTATGAGCTGGGACAATACAAGCGTAACAAGGGCACAGGTGCGCGCAGTTGCCAAGCTGCCGCTGAGAGTGAAAATAATAAGGAAGCTTGCCAATGTGGACAGTGCAATAAGTATGCCCCTTATAACAATCACTTTGGAAAGGCCATGAGCAAAGACACTTTCATTGGGTGATCTGGGCGGCATTTTCATTGCATCAGGGTCTCCCGGCTCCATACTTAAGGCTATGGCAGGAAGCCCGTCGGTAGCCAGGTTAACAATGAGAATCTGCGCAGGTAATAGTGGAAGGGGCAGGCCAAAAAGCATTGAAAGGAACATTGTAAGAACCTCTCCCACATTGCAGGAAAGAAGGTATCGAATAAACTTGCGTATATTGGAGTATATGTTTCTTCCCTCTTCAACAGCGGCTACAATACTTGAGAAATTGTCGTCCATAAGGATCATGGACGCTGCCTGGCGAGTGACATCAGTACCTGACTTGCCCATAGCAATGCCTATATCTGCGGCTTTTACGGCAGGTGCGTCATTTACGCCGTCTCCTGTCATTGCCACGATATGTCCCTTGTTTCTGAAGGCTTTAACAATTCTCAGCTTATGCCTTGGAAATACCCTTGCAAAAACGGTTGCTTTTTCACAGGCTTTCTCAAGTTCACTGTCCGACATTTGATCCATTTCACTGCCGGTTATGATAAGGTCTCCCTCTTTGTAGATGCCTATGGAAGAAGCAATGGCTGCCGCAGTATCCCTGTGGTCTCCCGTAATCATAACGGTCTTGATACCAGCCTTTCTGCATCTGTCAACGGCTTCCCCGGCTTCCTTTCTTGGCGGATCGGTAAGGCCCGCGAGGCCTACAAAGACCAGATCCTCCTCTATTTTGTCGCTCCAGAGATTACCCGGAGTTACAGTTCTGTATGCAAACCCCATTACTCTTAAAGCTTTGGATGTCATATTCCGGCATTCTCTCATTATTATTTCTTTATCGTCCTGGGTAATGTCCCGCTCCCTGTCCGCAATAAGAATGCGTTTGCAGCGTGCCAGGATTATTTCAGGGGCGCCTTTTGCAAACAGGAACAGCTCTCCGCCTGTGGCGCGGCAAACCACCGACATAAGTTTGCGATCCGAGTCAAAGGGAATTTCTCTTACCCTTCTGTATCTTGCGTCCACTGAATCCTTGTCTATTCCCGAATCCAGCGCAGCTCTGACCAAAGCAACCTCTGTAGGATCACCTTCTATATCAAGAACATCTCTTTTATTTTCAGGGTCGAAGGACTTATTTATGCGGGTATTTCCGCACAGAAGGCCTATTTTGAGAAGGAGCTTCAAGCCAAAGGTTTTTTCAACATCCACTTCCCTTCCGCGCAAATATACCGAAATCCTTCCCTCGGAGTTTCTTTTAAACAAATACAGGTTTTTGCCGGCATATGCGGTTACCGCTGTCATACGATTTTCTGTCAGGGTTCCGGTTTTATCGGAGCAGATAACAGTGGCACAGCCAAGGGTTTCAACAGCAGGAAGCCTTCTTACAAGAGCATTTCTTTGAACCATTCGCCTGACTCCAATGGCAAGGGCAATGGTCACAACGGCAGGGAGCCCTTCAGGTACGGCGGCCACTGCAAGGCTTATTCCCCCAAGAAGCATTTGAATAACGGGTTCACCCCTAAGTACTCCCAAAAGCGAAACAACTGCACAAATGGCAAGACAAACTGTAACCATGACTTCCCCAAGCTTTTCAAGCCTCTTTTGCAATGGGGTTTCCTGTACTTCGGTGGTTACAATCATGTCGGCTATTTTTCCCATCTCGGTTTCCATTCCTGTGCTGACAACTACAGCCTTACCGGTTCCGTTAGTTATCATGCTGCCCATATATACCATGTTGGAATGGGTAATGCCATTTATTTTTGCCTTAGCTTCTTCAATTTTAGATTTGGATACCGGAACCGATTCCCCCGTTAACATGGACTCGTCAGCAAAAAGGGAATTTGCCTCTATGATAACCGCATCGGCAGGAACTCTGCAGCCTGCTTCCAGAACTATAAGGTCCCTGGGCACAACAAGTTCTGCCGGAATATCCTTTACCTCCCCATCACGGATGACTCTGGCGTGGGGCGCGGCCATATTCATAAGAGCCTCCAGGGCTTTTTCCGTCCTCATTTCCTGGAAAAATCCCAGAAAGCCATTGAGAATGATAATGGCAAGAATAGCAATACCTTCACTGGCTTCACCCATAAAGAAGGATATTATGGATGAGGCAATCAGTATTATTATCATTAGGTCTGTAAACTGGGAAAGAAGAGTCTTGATCCAGGTATTCTTTTTTTGTTTCTGAAGCACATTCTTTCCGTAAACCTCAAGGTTCTTTGCCGCTTCAGTTTCAGAAAGGCCGTAAGAATTCTCTCTTATATCTTCAAATCTTAAAGATGATTTTAATGCTTCCACAATACCACTCCCTATGCCGATAATAAGAACAGGACAATCTATCCTATGCATCTTTAGTTATGATTAGTACAAGGTGGGGTTGTCTGTGGATAGCCGCATGTATGAATAAAAACTTTTGAACAGGCTCTTTTACAAGATTATTAATTTCCCGGTAAAGTCAAAATATAAAATACTAAACTGCAAAATGCCCATAAATAATGCCGCACCATTGGTGCGGCACATTTATTCACAAAACAGCTCATCATCTGTAAGTAACCCGACCGGGCAATGGTCGGAGCCTAAAATATGGGAGTATATAATAGCGTCCTTGATTTTATCCTCTAATTTCTTTGACACGCAGAAGTAGTCAATACGCCACCCTGCATTTTTCTCCCTGGCCTTGAACATGTATGACCACCAGGTATATGCGCCCTCTTTATCGGGATAAAAGTGCCTGAATGTATCAATAAACCCTGCATCCAAAAGTTCAGTAAACTTATTTCTCTCTTCATCAGTAAAACCTGCGTTCATGCGGTTTGACTTGGGATTCTTAAGGTCTATCTCCTTGTGGGCAACGTTCAAATCGCCGCAAATTATAACAGGCTTTATCTTATCCAGTGAAACAACATAATTTCTGAAGGCATCCTCCCACTCCATGCGGTATTGAAGCCTTGCAAGCTCCTTCTGTGAATTTGGGACATAGACATTAACAAGGTAGCAGCCCGGAAATTCAAGGGTTATGACACGGCCTTCATGGTCGTGAACATCTATTCCTATGCCGTATGTAACATTTAAAGGCTTAATCCTTGTATATACTGCAGTGCCTGAATATCCCTTCTTTTCTGCATAGTTAAAATAGGGAATATACCCTTCAAGCTCCAGATCCAATTGTCCTTCGGAAAGCTTTGTTTCCTGAAGGCATAATATATCAGGCTTCTCGGCATCAAAAAAGTCCAGAAACCCTTTGCCCAATACAGCTCTTAAACCGTTTACATTCCAAGAAATCAATTTCATATTCTTTCTCCTGTCTATTAATTCGCTGGAACTAAATCTTAATCCATCCAGTCAATGTCGTTATATTCCTGATAAGATTTTTCCTTTCCTTTTCCCTCGCACAGGAAACTTGCTACCAGAGCAGTTAAGGGAATTGTAAGAATAAGCCCTATGCTTCCTGCCAGTGAGCGCATCACTTCACTTGCAAATCCATCCTGATTGATAATATCACTTAATGGCATATTGTGAGCCATGAGAACCATCATCAGAGGAAGACATCCGCCAACATAGGCCAAGATGAGGGTATTTGCCATAGTTCCCATCATATCCCTACCGATGTTCATCCCCGAACTTATAAGCTGAAGCCTGTTTAGTTCAGGATTCTGTTCTTTTATTTCAAACATGGCTGATGCTAAGGACATGCCAACATCCATGCAGGCACCGAGGGCACCCAGTATAATTCCTGAAAACAAAAGCCCCCTGTAATTAAATGATACATTCTGAGGAATATATAAAAGCAGCTGTGATTCTTCGGTACCAAGACCCGTAAGTTTAGCCGTATATCCAATAATCTGGGCTATCAATCCTGCTGCAACCACTCCTCCTGTAGTTCCCAAAATTGCGGCCAGGGATTTTTTATTAAATCCTCCAACAAGAAGAATGGTCACACCTGTAATCACCACACTGGTACCTATGGTAACAAGCATTGGGTTGCGGCCCTTTATGAGAAGGGGCAGCAATATCACTACTATTGCAAGTACCGTAAATATAAGAGACACTAATGCCTTAAATCCTTTTAAGCGTCCCACAGATAAAATAATTACAGCAAAAAGGATTATCAGAAAAATTATAGATTTTTCTCTGACAGGGTTATATATTACTGCACTTGTAATATTGTCATTATCGTCAAGCTCCAGTGTCATTAAGACTTCGTCGCCTGCACGGAGCAGCGAGTTATTCTGCCCGCCTATAAAGTCAAGGCTTAACGGATATTCTGCCTCAACTATCTCTCCCTTAAACTGGCCTTCTATTATTTTTACTTCAAGGCGCTGAACACTGTCCTCAATGGAACCGCCCGAATATTCAATCATATTCTGGCGCAAATCAAGATTCCTTACCACCCGTCCCCTGGTATTGACAGTGCGGATTTCCTCCAAGGGCACCTCAAAGTTATCATCCAGGCTATCCTCTGCAAAGGCGCAGACCCATAAAGACATGAAAATTATTAATGTAATAGAAATCAACAGTTTTCTATGTCTAATAACACTCATTTTTACTCCCCTGATATCATAAAAAATCATTTTTACAAAAACAATGTATTTTTGGCCTCTTTATATATTACCACCATGACCCGGATACGTCTACCTTGGCACCGGTTAAGGAAGCCTTCTGGGCAAAAGCACCGGAACAGCTTCTTGATGTACCTATATTCGCCATGGTATATATTCCCATACAAATTTTTTAACAATGAATGTAATATTCTGTTGAAATAGATAATAATGAATGATATAATCTAACAGAAAATTGAGAACAAAATGTCTTTAAGTTTGGTACAGAGATGCCGACAAGACACTTTTCAAAACTTAATAAGGTATGGTGCATGGTATATTCTCATGCATTTTTACTGCATTAAGAGTGAAGTATCTTGTCTGGGTCAGACAAGATTTTTTGTTTTCTCGGACCTTTTTTAAAGGCTCGGAAAATTGAAGGGAGGAGGCATAGTCTTGACATTTAAGGCACAAATTATGGATGAGATTGCCGTTGAGCGCGCAATTACCCGCATAGCACACCAGATTATTGAGAAAAATCACGGCATAGACAATCTTTGCCTTATAGGAATCAGGACAAGGGGCGTTCCTATTGCCGCGAGGCTTGCAAAAGCTATTGAAAAAATAGAAAATGCCACAGTGGATATGGGAATCCTTGATATAAGCCTCTACCGGGATGACCTTTCGACCAAGACAATGGAGCCTGTAGTTAATTCAACTGAAATTCCTTTTTCAGTGGCAGGCAAAAAGGTGGTCTTGGTAGATGACGTAATTTACACCGGTCGTACCGTCCGTGCTGCCATGGATGCCATTATGGCTCTGGGAAGAGCCGCAATGATCCAGCTTGCGGTACTGATTGACCGGGGTCACAGGGAACTTCCCATCAGGAGTGATTTTGTTGGTAAGAACATACCTACCTCAAAATCCGAAGTCGTGGTCGTAAATTTAAAGGAATACGACGGGGAAACAAGTGTCAAACTGTACCAAAACGAGACAGAATGATAATTTACCAAGGGGGATTTTGCTATGACCAACGTACAGAACAATATGGGATATCTTCCCGACGAAAGGCCACCAGCATGGAAACTTCTGCTCTACGCTATTCAGCAGGTTATCGTTATGTTCCCTGCTACTGTTACGGTAGCTCTTATAACCGGATTCCACATTTCAACAACAATCTTTGCAAGCGGTCTTGCAACCTTATGCTTCCTTTTTGTTACAGGAAAACAGCTTCCTCTTTATTACGGTTCAAGCTTTTCATATATCGCCGCAATCGCGAGCCTCATGGGTTCGGAGCTTCTTGCAGGCGCTCCTCTCAATGAGAAAATATCTGTAGCCCAGTTTGGTATTGTAATGTCAGGCCTTGTATCAATTGCGGCAGGTCTTATTGTAAACCGTTTCGGAAGAGACTCCATTGAAAAGATTCTTCCCGCTACCATCACAGGCCCCATCGCAATGGTTATAGGTCTTACCCTGGCTGCTGTTGCTCTGGGAGATGCGGCTTCAACAGTTGTGGGAACAGATGTCCAGGGAAATGCAATTCTTGCGGCAGGAGAAGCACAGGCTGCTCTTGCATCAAATCTGGCCTGGGTAATTTCACTTGTGACACTGATATCTACCATACTGTTCTCAGTATATCTAAAAGGCGTAGCAGGTCAGCTTCCGCTGCTCCTTGGTCCCATCGTAGGATGTATAGTAGCTTTCATCATAAAGCTCACCACAGGAATTGATTTCTTTAAAATCCTTCCTGCAACTGCAAACAGCGGCATTATTTCACTTCCCGTATTTACTCTGCCCAAGCCTTCTTTTGCAGCAGTAGCCGCAATCATGCCCATTGCAATTGCAACCATTCCTGAATCAACCGCACACGTTTATCAGCTTGATATTTATATAAATGACCTTGCAAGAAAGAAGAAATCCAACAAAGTATACAATATATCCGATAAGCTTGGATTGAACCTCATAGGTGACGGTATTGGAGATATGGTAGCAGGATTTATTGGCGGTCCTGCCGGCACCAACTACGGTGAAAATATAAGCGCTATGGCAATTACCAAAGTGTTCTCCGTACCAGTTCTCATGACTGCGTCCGTTATTGCAATGATTATCTCCTTCTTCACACCTCTTATCAACGCCATATACTCAATCCCAACAGCAGTTATCGGCGGCCTTGAAGTATATCTCTTCGGCGCTATTGCTGCCCAGGGTATTGCAATAATGGTTGAAAAGAAGGTTGACCTGTTCGATGCCAAAAACATAGCTATTATCTCCACAATCATGATCATCGGTCTTGGCGGACAATATGGATTTGGAGGAAACATCCCCTTCTTCGGAATTGAAGTTCCCAGCGTTGCCGGCGCAGCAATCTTTGGAATTCTTCTGAACCTCCTCTTAAGCATAGGAAAGAAGAAGGAACAGGAAACCGTTAGTCAGTAAAATGGGTCAAAACTGATATATAACTATAAAAGCATATATTATCTTAGGATATTATAAATTGAAGATTCTTTAAATTATAAGGTGAGGCAAGCATTTCGCTTGCCTCATTTATTTCTCATCTATAAGCAAATAATACCATTCAGGAACTTTTATTAACTTTTAACATGTCGAATGTCTAATAGAATTCATCTTTGTATCAGAGGACAGCTAAACCGTTTTTTGAAGATCGAAGCTGGTATTGAATATTTGATAGGCTTTCAAATTTATTGGCTTCAAATCAACATCCAGACCAGTCGGAAATATTCAGCGATTTATACCTCAATTTGAAACAACCTTCCTGGTTTCCAGTTATGGGACAAAAAAGAAGCGGTATATACGTACCGCCTCATTAAATGGAGCCAATTACTAATTTATTTGCATCGGTTTGCGGAGGGGCAGCCCTCGCAGCCGCACCCGCATGTTGTACCTTTTTTACGGTTTTTATATAAGTTTATGGATATGAGAGCTAAAATTCCAAATACTATGGCTCCTATAATAAACGTTGCCATAACATCAGCCTCCTTTTTTTGATTTATGAAGCCATCGCTTTTCTAGTGAGGCCTTCATGTTTATTTACAGGTTTAAACAAGAGATATACAAATGCTGCCACCAGGATTATTGCAAGTGTTCCAAATATTACGGAGAAGTTTCCTGTGAACATCATTCCAAACTGGTATATTATCAAGGATACCGCATAGGCAAGCCCGGTCTGATAACCTAATGCAATTAATGTCCACTTTGCGTTTCCCATTTCCCTGCGTATTGCTCCGATTGCGGCAAAACAAGGAGCACACAAGAGGTTGAAAATAAGGAATGAATAAGCTGCAAGCTGAGTGTATGATGCCTGGAGTGCTGCCCAGACTTCTGCACCGTTTTCGGATACTTCTTCTACTCCGTAAAGTACTCCGAAGGTTCCTACAACATTTTCCTTCGCAATAAGTCCATTAAGAGTTGATACGGCTGATTTCCAGTCTCCCCATCCTAAAGGTGCAAAGATTGGAGCTATTATTTTACCCAGGGACGCCAGAATGGAATTTTCGGCATCAACCATAGTAAGAGTCCAGTTGAAGCTTGACAGGAACCATACGCCCACACAAGCAAGAAGTATAACCGTACCTGCTTTTTTTACAAAGGACTTTGCCCTGTCAAACATATGGATGGATACCGTCTTGGGGCTGGGCAAGTGATATTTGGGAAGCTCCATAACAAAGGGAGCGGGGTCACCGATAAATCCCTTAAACTTCTTAAGTATGATTCCGGAAACAATAATTGCTGCAATTCCTACAAAATATGCGGATGGTGCCACCCAGGCAGAATCCCTGAACATTGCTCCCGCAATCAAAGCAATTATAGGAAGTTTTGCGCTGCAGGGCATAAAGGTGGTGGTCATTATTGTTATTCTTCTGTCGCTTTCATTTTCAATGGTTCTGGAAGCCATAACTCCCGGAACGCCGCAGCCTGTGGCAACAAGCATGGGTATAAAGGATTTTCCGGAAAGTCCGAATTTTCTGAATATTCTGTCCATTATGAATGCAATTCTTGCCATGTATCCGCAGTCTTCAAGTATGGACAGGCAGAAGAAGAGCACAATCATCTGGGGCAGGAATCCCAATACAGCGCCAACACCGCCCACAATACCGTCAACAATCAATGAAATGAGCCAATCGGCGCAGCCTACTGAAACCAGAAATCCTTCAACAGCAGGAGGGATAATCTCTCCGAACAGTACGTCATTTACCCAGTCAGTAGCCCATCCGCCTACTGTTGTAATTGAAATATAGTACACCAGAAACATTATAGCTGCAAAAATGGGCAGCGCCAGCCAGCGATTGGTTAATACCAGGTCGATTTTGTCGGATGTAGTAAGTCTTGATTTGTTTTTCTTATGTACGCTTTTTTCAACAACCTGGCTTATGCAGGTATATCTTTCGTTGGTTATAATACTTTCGCTGTCGTCATCCAGTTCATTTTCTACTTTCGAAATGATTTCTTCAATTCTGTTAATAGTATTTTCATCAAGCTTAAGCTGCTCTAATATCTTTTCGTCCCGTTCAAAGAGCTTGACCGCAAAAAAGCGCCTGCTCCTGTGATTTGAAATACTGTCAACCAAATTCTCTATTTCAGTTAATGCAGCTTCCACTGTATCCGAGAATTTATACCGGGGGGATGGCTTTGTGCCTTTACTTGCAAGAACAACGGCTTTTGCCGCTACCTCTTTGCTGCCTGTACCTTTAACTGCTGCTGTCTCCACCACTTCGCATCCAAGCGCTTCTGAAAGCTTCTTAATGTCAATAACATCCCCATTTTTACGCACAACGTCAATCATATTAAGTGCAATAACCACAGGAACGCCGATTTCAAGAAGCTGTGTGGTAAGATAAAGGTTTCTCTCTATATTTGAGGCATCGACAATATTAATTATGGCATCGGGCATTTCGTTTACCAGATAATTTCTGGAAACAACCTCTTCAAGTGTATAGGGTGAAAGAGAATAAATTCCGGGCAAGTCCTGAATTATTACATCCTTATCTCCCTTTAATCTTCCCTCTTTTTTCTCAACGGTTACACCCGGCCAGTTGCCCACATACTGAGTACTTCCCGTAAGGTGGTTGAACATCGTAGTTTTGCCGCTATTGGGGTTTCCTGCAAGAGCGATTTTAATAGGCATGCTATTTTTTCCTCCCAGATTTATATGTATATCTCTAGATTTTTGATATTTCTTTATGGATTTAGTTAGTCTTAACTAACTGACAGACAATAATAATAGCCTTATAAAAGGCATTATTTGTACTACTCTACTTCAATCATTTGCGCATCGTCTTTGCGGATGGTAAGTTCGTAATTTCTTACGTTAACCTCAATAGGGTCTCCCAAAGGTGCCACTTTTCTGACATAAATCTCTGTTCCCTTGGTTATTCCCATGTCCATTATTCTGCGCTTAACAGCACCTTCTCCGTGAAGCTTCACAACCTTCACTGTTTCACCGCAGTTTACGGCTCTGAGTGTCCTCATTTATTAAATCTCTCCTTAAACAATAATCCTGTTTGCCATGCTTTTATCAAGAGCAATACGAGTATCTTTAATGCGGCAAATTACATTGCCGGCTATTTCAGACATAACAGTAACCTGTTCTCCTACTACGAATCCGAGACTCTCTAAAAAACGGCGTGTTTCATCCTTGCCGGTGATTTTCTTTATAAGATTGGGTTCTCCCGTTTTTGCCATGGTAAGAGGCATAACGTTCCCTCCTGTCGGTTAGTTTAAGCTAACTACTATTCTTAATTAAAGAGTTAGTTTCACCTAACTCTATGCTTCTTTATTTTACCACCGTCAAAAATGCCTGTCAATATTACGTAGCAAAAATTTGTGAAATATTAAACAACCTGTTTGAAGAATCAAACACCCCCAAACACTTAAGATATACCCCTTGCAAGAATAAATAATATTCAGTGATGGGCTGATTATGCAAGTAAATCTCACCTAAGTCCCATAGGCGGAGAATCTTCTAAATTATGGAAATATGCAATTCATCAGCTTGAAAAAATAGCCGCTTTCTGTTAAGATTTTGCCATACAGTCCGGAGGTGAAGACATGAAAATTCAGGAGTCGGCTGAAAATTACCTTGAAACTATCCTCATTTTGCTTCGGAGGAACGGCAATGTTCGTTCCATTGACATTGCAAATGAAATGGGATTCAGCAAGCCCAGCATCAGCAACGCTATGAAACAGTTTCGTGAAAACGGGTATATTGTCATAGATGACTCCGGACATATTACCCTTACAGAAACAGGATTAGCAATAGCTGAGCGTACTTACCATCGTCATAAGCTGCTTACCCGGTACCTTATGGCACTGGGAGTCAGTGAAGAAACAGCAAAGGAAGATGCCTGCAAAATAGAACATTATATAAGCGAAGAAACCTTCAATAAAATATGTGAAAACTACAAAAAAATAAGCAATGAAGAAATATTGGATACTGATTTGTAAGCTCTCTTTAATACAACGTGGCATTTCTGAAAAAAGAAATGCCACGTTTATTAAATTTCAAATACAATATTCAGCTTTGATTCTGATTTATTTACCACCTCTACTGTTTTCAGTTAAGGTATTAAAAAAGAAAAGGAACGGTTTCAAGCCTCCCTCAGGTTGAAAACCGTTCCTTTATTTTATCTATAATTACTTTATTTAATTACAGACTTTTCTTTAAAGAAGACCTGCCATTCTCTTGTAATTTTCAAGTCTTTCCTTAGCGTTCTCCTCAGCAGCCTTGAAGAGCTCGTCGGCAACTTCAGGGAATGCCTTCTTGAGTGAGGAGTAACGTACCTCGTCCTTGATGAAGTCCTGGAAGCTCAATGTAGGATCCTTGGAGTCAAGAATGAACGGATTCTTGCCCTGTGCCTTGAGCTCAGGAACATAGCGCCACAGATGCCAGTAACCGGATTCAACAGCCAGTTTCTCTCTGGTCTGGGTTCTGGACATTCCGCCCTTAATACCATGGTTGATACAAGGAGCATAGCAGATGATGAGGGACGGACCCTTGTGAGCTTCTGCTTCCTGGATAGCCTTCATGAACTGGTTCATGTTAGCACCCATAGCAACCTGAGCAACATATACATAACCGTAGGTAGCGGCAATCATACCAAGATCCTTCTTCTTAATGCGCTTACCGGATGCAGCAAACTTAGCAACGGCAGCGGTAGGAGTACTCTTGGAAGCCTGACCGCCGGTATTTGAGTAAATTTCGGTGTCAAATACCAGAACATTTACATCCTCGCCGGAAGCAAGAACGTGGTCAAGTCCGCCGTAACCAATGTCATATGCCCAACCGTCTCCGCCGAGAATCCATACGGATCTCTTAACAAAGTAGTCGCGCTGCTTGTTGAGCTGCTCAACAATCTTGGCAACCTCATCATTTGTCGGCTTGAAGTTGTCAAGAGCTTCGCAGAGAGCCTTGGAAGCCTTCTTGGAGCCTTCGCCGTCATCCATGTTGTCAAGCCATTCTTTAGCAGCGGCCTTGAGCTCTTCAGAAACATCCATTCCAAGGAGGTTGTTGAGATTCATTGCAACGTTCTCGCGAATCTGCTTAACACCGAGGTACATACCAAGACCGTACTCAGCATTGTCTTCGAAGAGGGAGTTAGCCCATGAAGGACCTTTTCCTTCTCTATTTACGGTATAAACAGTAGCAGGTGCGGAACCGCCCCAGATTGATGAACAACCTGTAGCATTTGCTATCATCATGCGGTCGCCGAAAAGCTGTGTAATAGCCTTGATATAAGGTGTTTCACCACAGCCTGCGCAAGCGCCGGAGAATTCAATGAGGGGCTGTGCAAACTGGCTGTTCTTAACATTGGTCTTGGGAGCTAGGTGATCTTTATAGGTAACATGCTTGCTTACATAGTTCCAGTGTTCTACTTCCTGCATCTGGCTTTCCAGAGGCTTCATAACAAGAGCCTTTTCCTTAGCAGGACATACGTCGGCACAGTTGCCGCAGCCTGTACAATCCAGAGGAGAAATCTGAATCTTGTACTGGTATCCCTTGAACTGAGGACCGGTAGCAGGTATTGTAACCATGGTCTCAGGAGCATTCTTTCTCTCTTCTTCGTCAAAGAGGAAAGGTCTGATTACTGAGTGAGGACATACAAATGAGCACTGGTTACACTGGATACAGTTCTGAGGCTGCCATTCAGGAACAACAACTGCAATACCGCGCTTTTCAAACTGAGAAGTACCATTGGGGAAGGTACCATCTTCAGCACCCTTGAATGCACTTACAGGGAGATTGTCACCCATCTGTGCGTTCATGGGTTCCATAACCTTTGTAATGAATTCAGGCTTTTCTTCGTCATTCTTCACAGGTGTATCCTGTGCGGTCTTCCAGCTTTCGGGAACATTTACCTTAACAAGAGCTTCAATACCCTTGTCAACAGCTGCATAGTTCATGTCCACGATTGCCTGGCCCTTCTTGCCGTAAGAATCAACGATTGACTGCTTCAGATACTTAACAGCATCCTCCAAAGGAATAACATTGGCAAGCTTGAAGAATGCAGCCTGCATGATCATGTTGATGCGGTTTCCAAGGCCAATCTCACGTGCAATATCAGTAGCGTTAATAATATAGAATTCTATATTGTCATTGGCAATTTGTCTCTTAAGTGCAGCAGGGAGTTTCTCGTCAAGCTCAGCTTCGCTCCACTGGCAGTTGAGAACGAAGGTTCCGCCCTTCTTAAGTCCTGCTATAAGATCATACTTGTCAACATATGACTGGTTATGGCAAGCAATGTAGTCTGCCTCGTCAATGAGATATGTTGAACGGATCTTCTCTTTACCAAAGCGCAGGTGGGATACGGTGATACCGCCTGACTTCTTGGAGTCATAGGAGAAGTATGCCTGAGCATACATGTCGGTGTTGTCACCGATAATCTTGATAGCCTGCTTGTTGGCACCTACGGTACCGTCGGAGCCAAGACCCCAGAACTTGCAGCGGATAGCATTCTTATCCTCGGTATTAACGCTGGGACCAACAGGCAGTGAGAGACGTGTAACATCGTCTTCGATACCGATAGTAAATCTGTCTCTGGGTTCATCCAGCTTAAGGTTGTCAAATACAGCAATAATCTGGTTGGGCTTTGTATCCTTGGAGCCAAGGCCATAGCGTCCGCCAACGATGATAGGAGCATCCTTCATGTTGTAATACAATGACCTTACATCAAGATACAGAGGCTCACCAATTGCACCGGGCTCTTTTGTTCTGTCAAGAACTGCAATCTTCTTAACTGTCTTGGGCATTACATCGAAGAAGTACTTAGCAGAGAAAGGTCTGTACAGATGTACCTTAATGAGACCTACTTTTTCGCCCTTAGCCATTAAGTAGTCTACAACCTCTTCGCAGGTTTCTGTTACAGAACCCATTGCGATTATTACTCTTTCTGCTTCGGGATGTCCATAGTAGTTGAAGGGCTTATATGTGCGACCGGTAAGATCGGAAATTTGCTTCATGTAATCGGCAACAATGTCGGGAATAGCATCGTAGTAAGGATTGCTTGCTTCTCTTGCCTGGAAGAAGATATCAGGGTTCTGAGCGGTACCGCGTGTTACAGGGTGCTCAGGATTCAATGCACGCTTTCTGAATTCTTCAAGAGCTTTCCAGTCAAGCATCTTGGCAAAATCTTCGTAGTCAATTACTTCGATTTTCTGAACTTCATGGGAGGTTCTGAAACCGTCAAAGAAGTTCAGGAAAGGAACACGACCTTTAATAGCTGAAAGGTGTGCAACACCTGTAAGGTCCATTACTTCCTGTACGCTTCCTTCAGCCAGCATAGCAAAACCAGTCTGGCGGGTAGCCATTACGTCGGAATGGTCACCGAATATTGAAAGAGCGTGGGATGCAACAGCACGTGCGGAAACATGGAACACGCCGGGAAGCAATTCGCCTGCTATTTTATACATGTTTGGGATCATAAGAAGCAGGCCCTGGGATGCAGTATAAGTTGTTGTAAGCGCTCCAGCCTGTAATGAACCGTGAACAGCTCCGGCTGCGCCGGCTTCCGACTGCATTTCAACTATTCTGACAGGCTGGCCAAAAATATTTTTCTTTCCGTTGGCTGACCATTCATCGGTAACTTCGGCCATCGGTGAGGACGGTGTGATAGGATATATTGCCGCAACTTCGGTAAACGCATACGAGGCATAAGCCGCAGCAGTGTTTCCATCCATAGTTTTCATTTTTTTAGCCATGATTTTCCCTCCTATACTTTATACGACATTAAATGCTATATGTACTTTGTATACATATCAAATGGGTCCTAAACGTTAAATAACTGACATTCCAGAAACTATTATATCATATTTTAATGACCACACAAGTAATGATATCAAAAAAATATGAGAGAAAACCATATTATTTCGCTCCCAGCCATTTCCTAATTAAAAACATTATTTAATTGCCTGTCTCATTCTAACGTAAAGATACAATATGTCTTATTATGCCATAAAAAAAGTAATCCAAATCATAATTGGATTACTTTTTTATCTACTTTTATTATTAAACAACGACTTAATAATTATGTTCATGAATCTGATATGATTTTTTCAATGCTTTTATATAGATTTCTTCTGTTAGCAATATTAAGACGGCTTACCTTCCATTTATTGTCCTCATCCCTGACAAGTTCTATTGTGCCTGTTTCTATGAATTCCTTGATTTCATTATTGGGAAGAGTCGCCTTTATGCGGGCATTGTAAGAGTAAACCGGATTTCCCTTCACAGTCTCTGCATGTTTTTTAATTTCAGCATTTTCAAATTCCAATGTACATCCAAAATCCTTTACTATCTCTTCGGGCTCAAAAATATCCCTGTTGGCAGCCAAACGTTCATAAGCTTCTTTGGTCAGAGTTTCCCTGTATTTCTCCTGATAAAGTGATTCAGATATGGCATTTAACCTTTCAATGTCTGTTACTGTTTTTATTTCATCAAGAATCTTGTAATCATCCGCACTGTAATACTCCTTTAAGAAATCAGAAGCAGCCTTTTGATGCTGTGATGCTGAATTATTGAAAATGACGCAGCCTATAAATACAAGAACGAGTAAAATAACTGGGATAAATGCATAAAACTTTTTATTCATACTTTCACCTCACTGCCAAATATTTCTGCTACTATATTATATTATAATAGATTGTTTATGTATTATCAATAATAAGCATATCAGGAAACTCCATCCATCAATTAAAATACCCATATGGGATAATCTATAAAATATAAATATTAAGGTTTTCAATATGTATCTATTTTCTTCATTGCACGACATAGAGCTTTATGATATATTATTTGCTGTTAAATAATACACAAACTCCTACTGCTAATTATTTCAGCAATGCGTTAACAGTAAAACTATAATATATTTTGATTGGAGGCAAACAACATGGCAAAATTAGTTGGCAACGCTATTTTCGGTCAGTCCGGCGGCCCCACTTCTGTTATTAACGCAAGTGCAGCCGGTGTTATCACCGAAGCTCTCAAGACCGACTGTATTCCGAAGGTTTTCGGCGCAGCAAACGGTATTCGCGGTATTCTCGAAGAAAAATTCTACGATATGTCTCAGGAAGACCCAAAAGAGCTTGAACTCTTAAAAACCACTCCTTCATCCGCTCTGGGTTCTGTTCGCTACAAGCTGGCAGATCCCGACAAGGATCCTACAGACTACAACAGACTCCTGGAAGTATTCAAGAAATATGACATCAGATATTTCTTCTACAACGGCGGTAACGACTCCATGGATACCTGCAACAAGGTAAGCAAGTTTATGCAGAAGGCTGGTTATGAATGCCGCGTTATCGGCGTTCCCAAGACCATTGACAACGATCTTTACGCTACCGACCACTGCCCTGGCTACGGAAGCGCTGCTAAGTACGTAGCAACAGCTACCATGGAAGTTTATCATGACGCACGCGTTTATGATACTCCTATGGTTTGCGTTCTTGAAGTAATGGGAAGAAATGCAGGATGGCTCACAGCAGCTACCGCTCTTGCTTCATACAAGGGTGCAGGTCCTGACCTTATCTACCTGCCTGAAATCGTATTTGATATGGACAAGTTCATTGCAGACTGCAAGAGAGTATACGAGAAGAACAACGGTAAATTAATCGTTGCCGTATCCGAAGGCGTTAAGGACAAGGACGGCAAATATATTTCCGAGTACGGCTCCGACCTTGCAAAAGAAAAGGATTCCTTCGGACATGCTCAGCTGGGCGGAACCGCACAGGTTCTTGCAAATGTTCTTAAGAAAGAACTTAAGTGCAAGGCTCGCGCCATTGAGTTCTCACTCCTTCAGAGATGTGCAGCTCACTGCGCTTCCGCTACCGACGTTGAGGAAGCTTTCACAGCTGGTCAGAAGGCTGTTCAGTTTGCTGTTGAAGGTGTTACCGACCACATGGTTGCATACAAGAGAACTGAAAAAGACGGCAAATACCATTGCGAATATGTGCTTGTTAACCTTTCTGAGGTTGCAAACACAGAAAAGAAGATTCCTCGCGAATGGATTACCGAGGACGGTACCGGCCTGACTCAGAGCTTCATTGATTACGCTCTGCCTCTTATTGAAGGCGAATCCAGACCTCCCATTGAGGATGGACTGCCTCGCTTTGCTAAGCTTAAGAAGGTTCTTGCTACAAAGTAATACTCTCTTTAAATTATAATGAGATCCAGGCTAATGGCCCAATAAATAAACTTTGCCTTACCTCCCTGATTTATTTTCAGGGAGGTATTTTTTAATAAACAGGATAAAACGGCTTTTTCATCTGAATGGATAAATAACCCTTAAGTATGCTAGAATAAATTATCACTTATTTTAAGGAGCTGGAACTATGGCCTCTTTCGACAGGATTTCTTCAGGCATATCAGGATTGGATAAGATTCTTGATTCCATACGTCTGGGAGACAATGTTGTATTCCAGCTTTCTGACATATCAGACTATGCATTTTTTGTTGAGGCCTTTGTAAAACAGGCCATCGAGGAAAAAAGAAATATCATATATATGCGCTTTGCGGAACACCAGCCCCTGCTTTATGAGCAGGACGGCTTAAAAATATACCATCTTGACGCCGATTCGGGCTTTGAAAACTTCACAGTTAAGGTTCATGAAATCATAACCCGGGAAGGCCGCGGCGCTTATTATGTATTTGACTTTCTGTCAGAGCTTCAGTCCGCATGGGCGTCTGACCTTATGATGGGCAATTTCTTCAGGGTCACATGCCCCTACCTTTTTGAAATGAATACCGTTGCCTATTTCGGCATTTTGCGAAACCGCCATTCCTATGAAACCATCGCCAGAATTCGTGAGACAACCCAGCTTCTTATAGATGTTTACAGAAGCGGCGACGAATTATATGTTCATCCTATCAAGGCTTGGCAGCGCTATTCCCAGACAATGTTTCTCCCCCACAAGTTTGACAGCATGCAGGGGCTTTTCCTGCCTCTGACTGACGGAATAAGCGCAAGCAGGTTTTATGCCCTTGTGGCAAGCCAGGGCGTTGTCCACAGCGACCAGGCTCTTGACAATTGGGACAGGTTTTTCATAAAAGCAAAACAGGATCAGGAATCCGGGGTTTTAAAAAGCGATACTTTAAAAAAGCTTTGCAAAATGCTCATGGGTAAAGAGCAAAGGCTTACCGACCTTGTGCAAAAGAATTTTACATTGCAGGATTTTCTTCATATAAAACAAAGAATGATAGGCTCAGGAAGCATTGGCGGAAAAGCCACCGGAATGCTCCTTGCAAGAAAAATTCTGGAGAATTCAAGACCTGACCTGTACAGGCACTTAGAACCCCACGACTCCTTCTATATCGGTTCCGACGTATTTTATACCTATCTTGTTCAAAACGGATGGTGGAAGATACGCATAAAGCAAAGGACTGCCGAGGGCTATTTCAGCGCGGCAAGGGAGCTTAAGGCAAGAATTCTTAAAGGCTCCTTCCCGGATAGCATAAGAGAGCAGTTCAGGCGCATGCTTGAGTATTTCGGGCAGAATCCCATCATTGTAAGATCCAGTAGTCTTTTAGAGGACAGCTTTGGCAATGCCTTCGCCGGAAAATATGAGTCTATTTTCTGCGTTAACGCAGGAAACCCTGACGAAAGGCTCGAGGCTTTTGAGAATGCCATTCGCCGGGTCTATGCAAGTTCAATGGACGAATCAGCCCTTATATACCGAAAAGAGAGAGGCCTCGACAACAATGACGAGCAAATGGCCATTCTTGTCCAGAGGGTTTCAGGTTCGCGCTTTGACAGGATTTTTATGCCCTGCGCCGCAGGTGTTGGCTATTCATATAACTCCTATGTGTGGAATAAGGAAATTGACCCTAAAGCGGGCTTTATACGCATGGTAATGGGTCTTGGAACCCGTGCCGTTGACCGCTCCGATTCCGATTATCCCCGTTCGATATCATTGGATAAGCCCCACTTAACGCCATTATCAGGTAATGATAAAATAAGATTTTCCCAGCGTTTTGCGGACGTTTTAAACCTTTCGGAAAACGCATTCATGACCCTTCCCCTTGATAAGCTGTCAGCCATGCTTCCTGACTGGTATAAAAACATTATGATTGAGCATGACCTGGAAGCGGAAAAACGCATGAAAGAGCTTGGCATTAAAGGGGAAGTCCTTTATTCCAGATGCGAGGGCATAATAAATAATAAAGAAATAATAAGCTACATTAAGGATTTGCTTAATACCATACAGGAAAATTACAGCTATCCTGTGGATATAGAATTTACCATTAACCTTGACGAAAGCGGGCAATTTGCATTTAACCTTCTTCAGTGCAGACCCCTTCAGGTAAGGGGACTTGGCTTTAAAGTCAAGATTCCCCAATGTCCTAAAGAGAAGCTCTTATTCTCTGTTTCAGGCTCCACCATGGGTGGTTCCATATACCAGCCCATTGATACTGTTATATTGGTTGAACCAAAAGCCTATTACTTATGTCCCATGAATATTAAGTATCAGACAGCCCGAGCCATAGGCAAAATTACAAGCCTGTTAAAAAAACAGGATAAAAATATCCTTCTGATTGGCCCGGGGCGCTGGGGAACTTCATCCCCCGAATTGGGAGTTCCGGTTAAATTTGCGGAAATAAGCAATATAAAAGCCATTTGCGAGGTCTCTTACGAAGGTGCGGGATATATGCCTGAATTGTCCTACGGAAGCCACTTTTTCCAGGACTTAGTTGAAACAGGCATCTTCTATGCCGCAATTTTTGAAAACCAGGAAGATGTAATATACAGGCCGGAGCTACTTAGTAAATGCCATGAACTTATAAAAAAAATGCTCCCTGATGAAAAGAGCATTTTTGATATCGTAAAGGTATATGATACAAGTTCCATGAATTTGCTGCTTCTATCCGATACCGCCTCGGAAAAGACGGTCTGCATAGAAGGAGAAAGCCTTTAGGCTATTAGTGCTTAATGGTTTCTCCTGCTTCTATCTGATTTATTCTGGCTCTGGCATAGGAAGCAAGCTTTGAGCCGGGAGCAATTCTTATAACCTCATCAAAGCAGCGTACTGCCTCAGCCTCTGCTTCCTGCTTGCTTGGATACTGGGACAGGGCAATAGCCTTTCCTCCGTAATAATATACTTCGGTTATGTAAGCAGGATTTTCATTGAGCTCCTCAATGAGCTTTATTGCCATCCGGTATTCATCCGCCGCCTTTTTGTACACTTCAACATCCTGTGCCTTTGCGTTGGAGTTGTATATGTTTCTGGCCGAGTCATAGAACTGCTTTATAGCCTTTGATTTAACCTGATTATAAAGGTTATTTATCTCATCCTTAATTTTCTTGGGCGGCTCGCCTTCAAAGCTCTCCACTGCAGTTACAACATCCTTATACTTTCCAGCAGCAGCCAAGTCCTGAAGATTTCTCAAAGTGTCAGCCCATACAATATACTGTTCCATCTGGTCCTGGAGGTTCTTCTCTGTCTGTTTTGCTGTTTCAAGAGCCTGCAGGGCCTCTGTAAGGCGATTGTTGAGATCCCTGTTTTCTTTGGTCAGCTGGTCAATTACCTGCTGCTCTTTGGAAGATTTTCCGAGAGCTGATTTAACATCAATAATAATCGGACTATGGTCGGGTATAAAAATCCATAACAGGCACATTGCCAGAATACCTGCCACAAATCCAATTATGTACTTTATAAAATAGGGTTTGCTTCGTTCAGGTGAAAGGCCGCTTGCAAGCCAGGACGCAAGTGTTGAAAATCCGGAAGGCTGATTCTTTCTTCTGGAGGATTTTGTTACACCCTCCGGACTTACATTTCCGTCAAGACTGGCAAGGTAACGTGATGCCCTGACACTGTTGTCATCCATATCAATGACCTTCTTAAACATTGCCCGGGCACTGTCTTCATCTCCAATAGAGACATAGCAGATCCCCATAAGATTCATTGCTTCATAAAAAGCCGGATAGATTGATATTGCCTTTTTAAGAGCGATTATAGCAATATCCTCATTATTGTTGCTGATTTCATCCAATGCCTTGTTGTATAATTCTATGGCATTTTTCATGTCCTCGGGTATGGAGCCTATTTTCTGCTCAACGCTCTCAATATCAATGGGCTGAAAATTAGAAAGCTCTTCACTTATATTAATCATAATACCCCTCCGGAAATCTCACAGGGTTGCTTAAATGCTAAAATCTGTATATCTCTATTTTATTGTAGCCTACGCTTTATTAAATCACAAGCCTTTCAGACAAATTTCGTCATTTATGCGCCACAGCATTTTTTGTATTTCTTTCCGCTTCCGCAGGGGCATGGGTCATTGCGCCCAACCTTGGCTTCTTCCCTCTTCTGGGGCTTACTTACCCGCTCCTCGCTGTGGGAAGCCATGGTGGGTTTTGCAACCTGCTTCCTGGTTACAACCACATTCTCATTCTTAATTAAGAGAAGCATTCTTACGGTATCCTGCTGGATGTTGCGGATCATCTCGTCAAACATTTCAAAGCCTTCACGCTTGTACTCAATAACAGGATCGTGCTGACCATACGCTCTAAGACCAATTCCGTACTTTAGCTGATCCATGTTGTCAATATGATCCATCCACTTTTCATCAACAGTCTTTAATAATATACGCCTCTCAAGCTCACGCATGACTTCTTCGCCAAACTCTTTTTCCTTGGCTTCATAGAGTGCATGAGCCTTTTCTTTTATCATCTTTTTAAGTTCTTTTGCAGTAATGGTTTCAAGATCAATGGATGCAATATCCAAAGTACCGGGCGGAAGCATAACGGTTTCAGCATATTTTATCATTCCGCTAAGATCCCAGTCTTCCGGAATATCGCTTTCATTGCAGTACATATCCACAATACCGTCGGCAACGGTATCAATCATCTTCATTATATAGTCCTTAATATTTTCGCCGTCCAGAACCATTGCGCGCTGCTTGTAAATTATTTCGCGCTGTGTGTTCATAACGTCGTCATACTGAAGGACATTCTTACGTCTCTGGAAGTTAATGCCCTCTATTTTCTTCTGGGCGCTTTCTATGGCATTGGAAAGAATTCTTGCTTCAATGGGCTGGTTTTCGTCAAGGCCAAGGGCGTCTACCATTCTCTCCATGCGCTCAGAACCAAACAGGCGCATAAGGTCGTCTTCCAGTGAAATATAGAAGCGGGATTCACCCGGATCTCCCTGACGGCCGGCACGACCTCTGAGCTGGTTATCAATACGTCTTGCCTCATGTCGCTCGGTACCTATTATCTTAAGGCCTCCTGCCTTAATTACAAGCTCTTTTTCCCTGTCGGTTTCTACTTTGAATTTCTCATAAAGCTCTTTAAATATTTTTCTGCCCTTTAAAACTTCCTCATCGGTGGTCTCATTAAAGCTTATGGAGGCCATAATGAGGGATTCATCCATGCCCATTTTCCGCATTTCCTGTCTTGCCAGAAACTCAGGGTTACCTCCAAGCTTTATGTCGGTACCACGGCCTGCCATGTTGGTTGAAATGGTAACAGCACCGTATTTTCCTGCCTGAGCAACTATTTCGGCTTCTTTTTCATGGTATTTGGCATTTAGGACATTATGCTTTATGCCATGCTTCTTTAAAAGCCCGCTCAGCATTTCCGAAGTTTCAATTGAAACAGTACCCACAAGCACGGGCTGGCCTTTCTTATGACTTTCAATTATATCCTGTATTACGGCGTTGAACTTACCCTTCTTGGTACGGTACACAACGTCCTCATGGTCAACGCGGATTACGGGAAGGTTAGTAGGTATGGGAATAACGTCAAGCTTGTAGATGGCTCTGAACTCCTGCTCCTCTGTCTGGGCAGTACCAGTCATACCCGCAAGCTTTTTATACATTCTGAAATAGTTCTGGAATGTTATTGTTGCAAGGGTTTTTGTCTCATGCTCGACTTTTACGCCTTCCTTGGCTTCAATAGCCTGATGGAGGCCATCTGAATAACGGCGTCCATACATTAAGCGGCCTGTAAATTCGTCAACAATTATGACCTGCCCGTCCTTCACCACATAATCCACGTCTTTTTTCATAAGTCCGTGAGCCTTCAGAGCCTGATTTATGTGGTGGGTAAGAGTCATATTTTCAACATCGGAAAGATTCTCAACACCAAAATACCTCTCCGCCTTCTCGACGCCTTTTGCGGTAAGTGTGGCGGTATGGGCCTTTTCATCAACTATATAATCTGCATCGGTGTCGTCTGCAAGTTCTTTGTCATCGGTTTCGGTAAATACGGCCTTGGTAAGCCTTCTTACAAATGCATCGGCCTTTTCATAAAGGTCGGTGGATTTATCACCCTGGCCCGATATAATAAGAGGTGTTCTGGCTTCATCTATCAAAATGGAGTCCACTTCGTCCACAATGGCATAGTTAAGACCTCTTTGGACCATGTGCTCCTTGTAGACCACCATATTGTCGCGAAGATAGTCAAATCCGAACTCATTGTTGGTTCCGTAGGTAATATCGCAGGCATAGGCGGCTCTTCTCTGTTCATTGTCCATGTCATGGACAATAACACCAACAGTAAGGCCCAGGAAGTTATAAATCTTTCCCATCAGCTCTGCCTGGTATTTGGCAAGATAGTCGTTTACGGTTACAAGGTGAACGCCCTTTCCTGTCAGGGCATTTAAGTAAAGAGGAAGTGTTGCGGTAAGGGTTTTACCTTCACCGGTCTTCATTTCGGCAATACGACCCTGATGAAGTATGATACCGCCAATTAACTGAACTCTGAAATGCCGCTCCCCTATTACTCTTGTGGATGCTTCACGGACTACGGCATATGCTTCAGGAAGTATATCGTCAAGGGTCTCCCCTTGTGCAAGTCGCTTTTTGAACTCATCTGTCTTTTCCCTAAGCTGAGCATCGGTGAGTTTTTTCATTTCGGGCTCTAAAGCCTCAATCCTGTCAACAATGGGATTTATTCTTTTTAGCTCCTTTTCAGCATAGCTTCCAAATATTTTCTCTAATAGTTTCATTTACTCTGCTCCTTTTTCATTAAACGATCAAGAATAAGACGGTAGCCGTCGGCACCGTAATTCAAAGATCTGTTGACCCTGCTGATGGTAGCCTCGCTTGCACCTGTTTTTTCATGGATTTCCTTATATGTTTTCTTTTCTGTCAGCATGCGGGCTACAGCAAATCTCTGGGCAAAGGCCTTGATTTCTGATATTGTACCCAGATCCTCAAAAAAGTTATAGCATTCCTCGAGATTCCTAAGTTCCAATATAGCTTCAAACAATTTATCAGTATATTCATCCTTAAGCTTACTGTTCACTTTTATCACTCCGCAAATTTATATAATTTTTATATATTTACCTTCATAGAATTATCTCATTTATTACATAGAATTGCAAATTTCTCTTTTACTATTATACCTGATTTCTGCTATACTGTAAGGGCTTAGGTATGTTATTTTTGTTACATGTTTATAATTCCTGCACTATGATATAACAATAACACTTTGTTGAAATATAACAATAATGCTTTTTTTAGATGTTGAGTTCTGGAGGAAACTATGTCAAAATCGGGAGTTACTTCGCCCATAGGGTTTAGGGCTGCAGGTGTTGCCTGCGGCATTAAAAAGAACGGACAAAAAGATCTGGCTCTTATAGTATCCGATACTCCTGCAGCTGCCGCAGGGGTGTTTACCACAAATGCCGTAAAGGGGCATTCTCTAAAATGGTCAATGGAGAAAATAAAAAGCGGAAAGGCAAGGGCTGTTGTTATAAACAGCGGCTGTGCCAATGCCTGTGTGGGACCTGCCGGTGATGCCGATGCGGCCCATATGGCATCCTATGCCGCCTCCCTTATTGGATGCGAGCCTTGTGAAGTAATGCTTGGTTCCACCGGAGTAATAGGGTACCGCCTTGATATGGACAAGATAAAAGCAGGAATTGACAATGCATACTCTTCCCTCTCAGAAGACGGCGGAAGCCTTGCGGCTCAGGCGATAATGACTACCGACACCTTCTCCAAGGAAACGTCCAAAACCATATCAATCGGCGGCAAAACAGTCACCATTGGCGGTATGGCAAAGGGTTCCGGCATGATACATCCCAACATGGCCACCATGATATCTGTTATCACCACAGATGCGGATATTACGGCTGAAATGCTGGATAAGGCTTTAAGAAGCGCATGTAGTAAATCCTTCAACAGAATTTCGGTTGACGGAGACACCAGTGTATGCGACAAGGTAATAATCCTTGCAGGCGGAATGGCGGAAAATCCTCCTATAATAAGCGAAGGACCTGATTATGATATATTTTTAAGCACCCTCACTGAGGTTTCACAAACCTTGGCAAAGATGCTTGCCAGGGACGGAGAAGGAGCCACAAAGCTTATTGAAATCCGTGCCAATAACTGTGCAACCAGTAAGGATGCCCATCTCATTCTTAACGCTGTTGCCAAGTCCCCGCTTGTTAAGACCGCCATATTCGGCAATGATGCCAACTGGGGAAGAATATTTACGGCAGCAGGCTATTCAGGTGCTAATTTTGATCCCGATAAAACCGACATATATATTGGAGACCTTTTGGTATGCAAAAACGGAGTAGCTGTTCCTTTTGACGAGGAAGAAGCTTTAAAGATACTGAAAGAAAAAGAAGTCATAATTACCCTGGATTTTAAGGACGGCAAGGTTTTCGACAGGATATGGACATGCGACTTATCCTATGACTATGTTAAAATAAACGGCTCCTACAGAAGCTGATATATTTTAGCCCAAGCTATGTTATAGCTCTTATTTTTGGGGTAATAAATAATGGAAATTATATGGAGGTTATACCTATGGCTGTACAACAACTAGTAAAATTCCTTGTTGGCGATGAGACTTTTGGAATAGGCATCACCGATATTTTTCAGATAATCAAGCCTCAGGAAATTTTTAAGGTTCCAAATACGCCCCCATTTATCGAAGGGCTTCTTAATCTTCGCGGCAAGGTGCTGACTGTTTTTAACCTTCGCAAGCGCTTCAATATGCCTGACAAGGAAAATGACGACAGCACCAAGATAATTATTATCTCACAGAACGATTTGCTTCTGGGCTTTATAGTAGACAGCGTAACCGAGATTGTACGTGTTCCTGAGGAAGACATTGTACCCACACCCCCTACCCTTTCAACCTTTGACAAGAGATTTATCTCAGGGGTTGCAAAGCTTGACGAAAAGCTGATTCTTCTTCTTAACCTTGAAAAGGTGCTGACACCCGATGAAGAGCAGCAGGTAAAAGATATTGTGGAAAAGCACGGCAGTGAGGTTGTAAAATAAGTTCATACTTTAAAAAATAAAAATATATAATTCCTTAGGACATTTTTTAAACTAATTTGTCCGGGGAATTTCTATGCAATTTCTTTATCGCATAATGCTCAAAAGAAGAATAAAAAGGCCGCCCCGGCGCATAAGGCTTATGGCGGCATTTTTATTTGCCCTGATTATTTTTATCTTTACATTATCACACATGCCATCTGTTTCACCCAGGTATTACTTTACCCTCGGAGACAAATTCACATTTCTGACCCCCAGTGGGTTTACTCTTGGCCAATTATATGATTTCAGCTCCATTGATGCCAGTTCCGAGCTTAAAGAATTTATCCTGCCCCTTCCCGACAGCCGCAGGATAATATTCAAGTATCCCCAGGTAGTGGCATTCGGAAATCCACTGAACCTTGGGGGCGAGATTCTGCAAAGCGTGGATTTTACAGTTAAAGATCCTCCATCCCACGGTCTGGTTCAAATCTGGAGTCTTAATACTTCCCTGGATAAATTTCTGGAATTGTCAAAAGACAGTTCTTCAATAGATTATTTAAGCTTTGACAGCAAAAAGAATGAAAAAGACCATATACCTTACACTGTATGGGAATACACATTTAATGGTCAGGGGAAGATTATAAGAGCCATGGAGGCATTCTTTGACGACAACCCCTACATGTTCCGCATAAGTATCTATGCCGAAGACAGCGCCTTCAACGAAGACTTAAGAAAAATCTTTGAAGATATGCTAAATTCAGTAACGGTAAAATAAAATCATATAAACACAGCACAGGACTAGTCTTCCAGAGGCTTTGCGACTTTTACAAGATTCCTTCCGCCGCGCTTTGCCATATAGAGGGCATCGTCAGCGGAATTCAAAAGATCTATGGGCCTTCTTGCGGTTTTGGGATATGATGCCACTCCTGCGCTTATATTTACCGAAGCCGCTACCAGATTGTTTGTAATGGCAAGCTCCGAAATTCCCTTTCTTAACTCCTCTGCCTTTTCAGCAGCCAGCTCAAGGCTTGTATGGGGCATTAATATTACAAATTCCTCGCCGCCATAACGAGCAAAGATATCTTCTTTTCTTAAGGTTTTCATAACATAGGAAGATAAAGCCTTCAGTATCTGATCTCCAAAGAGATGTCCGTATGTATCATTGAACTTTTTAAAGTAGTCAATATCAAAAATAATCAATGATAGATTATAATTTCCCTGCTGAGCTTTATTGAACTCAGTCTCCAGCTTATCCTGGAAATACTGGCGGTTATATGCGCCTGTGAGGCCGTCAAGGGTGGCAAGCTTTTGCATCTGCTGATACAGGCGGGCATTTTCTATAGCTATACTTACCTGCTGGCATATGATTTCAAGGAGCCTTACATTTTCATCGGTAAAGGCATCCTTAATGCTGTGTTCAACAAGTACAAGTCCCAGAGGAACACCTTTTGCCAGGAAAGGAACGCATATGAGAGAATGAATGTCTCTGCCTTTTGTGAAGGGGTAATTTTCTGGATCAACATCGTTGTCTATCATGGATTTTCCTTCATAAATACAAGGCTGCAATACATCACTGTTGATGTAATCTGAGACAATGGCATAATCCTTTTTGTCAAAAATACTTGAAACCTTAACCTTCAGCTTGTTTTGGGAACCTCCGCATAGAGCTATGGTCGAATGATACGCCCCCATTACACCCATTATCACATCGTTCACGTATTTTAAAAGCTCATTTACATCAAAAATGGACGTAATAGCCTGGGATATTTGCTGGAGCGTAAAGAATTCGGCTATGCTGGATGTAAGCTTCTGGTTTGTTTCTTCGAGCTTTCTGTTGGTCTCCCTGAGCCTGTCGTTATGAGCCTGTATTTCCTTTTTGGCCTGTTCCAGCTGAACATATTTGTCGCTTAACCTGTCAATGAGGATGCTGTTTTCTTCCTGGCCCCTCATATAGATCCTGTATATTCTGCCGCAAATATGGGAGAACAGTCCAAACAATACATACTTTACGGTAAGGCCGATAAAATACTCCATGGCGGCTCTTCTGTCAACACTGGACTGAATAATATAGCACAAAAATATTTGGGAACCGAGCTGGAATATCCAACTGGTAATCAGCAAAGGTGCCGTTTTTTTGCATCCATTGGAAATGCAGTGGAAGGCAATTGGCAACAGAGGTACGATGTAGAAAAAGACACCGTGCCACAAAGTGCTTATATAGCTTGTCAAAGCTACATATTTCAATAATTTTGCCAAAGTCATAAGTATTGACGGCCCATTTTGCTTTTTTGCCATATATCGTTCATATATATTGACACTGACAATTATGGCCATCAAAAAGGCTTGCACCAGAAGAAAAATGGCTTCTCTCCAGGCAGCAGGTGCAAAAAAGACTTTAGCAAAAAGATCCTCAATAATTAAGCCAATTAGTATTATTATCTCATAATTTAAAATATTTTCCTCATACTTTTGTAATTTGCCAAATATGTGTAGTTTTTCTTTAATTAGCTTCAAAGGATCCTCCACATAATAAAGCGAGCATTATTCTTTCCAAAAGATTTCGATAATGTCACCCGTTTTTATTTTATCTGTGAAATTGCCGCTTTTCCCGTTAAGCATGAGAACTATGCTTCCCTTAGGTGAAGAAAGGTCAAAATCAATATAATTAAATACATCTACGAACATATAGCCGTTGCTTTTTGGAGGCATATTTACGGCTTTTCCGTTGATGGTGACGGTGATGCCGTCACGTTCGGCCAATTTTTGATGAATATCAGTCAAAAGAGCCTTGATGTCAGTATCATTTCCTGGCCTTTGGGCATTTTCCCTGACAGGTGTATCATTTAATGAGGAATTATCCGGCTCATTAATTTTCTCTTCCTGTGTCTGAACGTTTTCTTCCTTAACGCTTTCATCCTTGCTTTTTTCATCTTTAATTAGTTCTTTCGTGTTTTCATCTAAAGCGGGTTCGTTTTTGCCACCATTACCCGACAATGCTTTGGACATTGCCCTGACATGGTCGCCGGGCATAACCCTGGTATTTTTTTCACAGGGCATGCCATTTATAGTAAACTCCCATGCTGACAGGTCCATTTCATAAAGCCGGGAAATTTCATCCAGGGTATATTCCATAATAACCTCCACCCTGTCCCCTTCCTGGATGGAAGTGTCGGGCAGAGCCTGAACGCCGTTTATTATTACTTGGGGATATATGGTTTCGGTATGGTCATTGTAGGTAAAGTATACAGGTTGATACTCCTTTTGTATAGCCGATGCAGTGATGGAGCCGTCCTGTCCCTTTTTGGCGGGTATTACCTTTATTTCATCTCCCGGTTGGATATTTTCGTTCAAACGTGATCTTTCATTGTTAACATATATTTCTGCAGGTTCTCCAAGCTCTCCTCTTATAGTTGTTTCCCTGTTGTTTAAAGAGAACCTGAGTGTTTTTCCGCTTCTTCCAATGAGCTGTTCAGAGGATATGCCTGCAAGAATCAGGGCATCTGCAACAGTCATTTTGCGGGAGTTGTACATTCTTACTTTACTACCGTTTACTGTTACATAGAAAAAGTCCTGTTCCTTTGCCATTGCTGCCGTAACCAGGATGCCAAGGGGGGTTATGCTGTCAGGCCCGTTTAACACTCCTTCGTCAGCAATTACATTTTTTGCAATGCTCCTGTTTCTTACCGCAACCCTTTCCTTGGGAAGCCCTACAAAGCGTGAAACCGCTTCGCACAAGCCTTGAACCTGGCTTCCTCCTCCTACCAGGAATATGGCATTGGGTGCCTTTCCGCCGTTATACTCCAGCACCTTTTCGGCAATGGTGGAGGCAAGCTGCTCAACTACAGGATGTATTACCGTATTTACCTCATCCGACGAAACACTTACCTGATTATCAAGAATATCGGTAAAGGTGATGGGTTTACCTGAATCGTTTATGGAAAGCTTAATTTTTTCGGCAGTGTTAAAATCAACAAGATAATGCTGGGCAATTGCCTCTGTAACCTCATCCCCGGCTACAGGCACCATGGCATAGGCAACAACCGTGCCTGATTTTGTAATGGCTATGTCCGAGGTACCCGCACCTATATCCACCAAAGCAAGGTTTAAAAGCCTAAGCTCCTTTGGAATTGCGATATTAAGGGCCGCAATAGGCTCAAGGGTAAGGTACGCAACCTCAAGGCCGGACCTTTCCATAACGGTATACAGGCTGTCCACAACAGTCTGGGGAAGGAATGTTGCCATCATATCAACGGCTGCAGTATTGCCTTTATGACCTGAAAGACTGGATATTACATAATCATTCAGATAATAATTGATAACACTATATCCTACACAGTAAAACTGATCCTTTTCATTCTCTGAAAGGCTGCTGTCAATTTGAAGCTGCGCCTTATGTATGCCTTCCATTTCGAGGGCGCCAATAAACTGAGAGTCAATTTCCCTGCCTTCTTCAAGCTTTCTCTCAACCATAACGCGGCAGGTTCTTAAGACACGTCCGGCAGCAGCAATTGCAGCTCTTGTAAGCTTAACGCCAAGCTTCTTTTCAAGAGCTTCCTTAACCTTTTTTATTCCCTGCACTACCTTATTTATATCGTGAATCTGCCCGTCCATCATTGCCCGTCCGTTATGGACATAAATTTCGACAGCATGAACAATAAATTGTTCATCTTTTTGAACACCAACGACTCCAATAATGGTACGGGTACCAATATCAAGCGCAAAGACAGCATCTTCCGGCAAAGATGTCAAACCCTCATTCAAAAGCATTCTAAACCCCCGACATTTGTTGATATTATTTTACCGTTTTCTTCCCATAATCGCAATATGGCAGAATCGTGCAAATTTCGCATTTTGGTTTTCTTGCGTGGCACACCGCCCTGCCGTGAAAAACCATGCAGTGGGAAAAATTAGCCCATTCCTTCCTTGGAAGAAGTTTCATTATATCTTTTTCTATTTCTACGGGGTTGTCAGAATCAGTAAAGCCCAATCGCCGTGTCAGCCTGGAACAGTGTGTGTCCACAATCACTCCGGGCTTATTGAATATAACCGACAGGATAACATTGGCTGTTTTTCGTCCCACACCGGGCAGAGTCAAAAGCTCCTCCATAGTATCGGGCACTTCTCCGCCATAATCCCTGATAAGCTTTATACAGCATTCCTTAATATTTTTGGCTTTATTTCTGAAAAAGCCGGTAGGCTTAATATCCTCTTCAAGTTCCTTAAGATCCGCTCCCGCATAGTCCTCAACAGTTCTGTATTTTTTGAAAAGATCTTTTGTTACAATATTGACCCTGGCATCAGTGCACTGAGCCGCAAGCTGTGTCGCCACCAAAAGCTCCAGGGCATTTTTATGATCCAGTGAGCATTCGGCATCGGGGTACAGCTTTTTAAGCTCATTTAATACAATTTCAGCCCTCTCCTTTTTCCTCAATGGCCTTCTTCCTTCCTTTGGTCTTTCTTTTTCTGTTTAATGTGCGTGCTTCTTCATAAAGCTTCATATATTCTGCGGCAGAGCTTTCCCATGAAGAGTCCCTGCTCATAGCTCTTTTTACCAAACTTACCCACTCTTTGCTGTTTTCATATAGGCTAAGAGCCCTTTTAATGGCCTTCAGGAATGATTCAAGAGAATAACCGGCAAAGGTAAATCCCGTTCCTTTTTCCTTGTTTCTTCCCGTATCTATGACCGTATCGGCAAGGCCACCCGTTTTATGCACGATGGGTACTGATCCGTATCTCATGGCAATGAGCTGGCTTATTCCGCAAGGCTCATGCCTTGAGGGCATAAGGAAAATATCGCTGGCGGCATAGATTTTATGGGCAAGCTCATTATTGAATTCAAGGTTTACCGAAACCTTGCCCGGATAGCGTTCCATAAGCCTCATAAAGGCATTTTCGTAATACTTTTCTCCGCTTCCCAGCAGCACAAACTGACCATTGCTTCTTGCTATGTTGTGGGCAGCCCCCTCCAGTATATCCATGCCCTTATTGGGGACAAGTCTTGATACCACCCCGAAGAGCGGGCCGTCAGAAGAATCAAGGCCAAGCTCTTTTTGAAGCCTTTTTTTATTTTCCTTTTTACCTGAAAGATTATCTTTATTGAATGGTGTATATATCAATTTATCATTTTCAGGGTTCCAAAAATCAATGTCAATTCCGTTTACAACACCGCGCAAAGCCGATTTTCTGTTCTTGAGTACACCTTCAAGACCAAATCCGTACTTACTGGTCAGCATCTGGGTTGTACCGGTTTTGCTCACACCATTAATAATGTCGGCATAGTTAATGCCGGCCTTCATGGCATTAAAGCAGCCATAATATTCCACTTTGTCAGTCTTGAAAACAACATCCTTGACATTAAAAAGATCAAATACGTTTCTTCCGCTGATTCCCTGGTATTCAAGGTTGTGAATGGTATAGACAATGGCCGTATCCCTTAAAAAAGGCTGTTCCCTTTCGTTCTCCCTTATAAGCATGGAAAGGGGTGCGGTATGCCAGTCATTAAGGTGAACAACGTCGGGTTTAAAATCAAACTTAAGAAGCATTTCAAAAATTGAAAGGCAGAAAAAAGCAAACCTTTCCCCATCGTCCCAGTGTCCGTAAACTCCGGGACGGCCAAAATAATGGTAATTATCGATAATCCATGTGGGAACAGGAGATTTTAATACCTCACGGACAATGCAGGTTTCTGTCCTGAACCCTATTTTTACGGGGAAATCGCCTTTGTAAACAGAAGGAACATTGATATCCCTGTTGCCCGGTATGACAACCCGAACATCGGCTCTCAGTTCCATAAGCTTTCGGGGAAGTTCTCCCGCCACGTCCCCAAGACCGCCGACCTTAATGATGGGCGCGCATTCGGCCGCCGCAAATAAAACCTTGACTTTGTTCTCCATAATGCACCTCTGCATTAAAATTATACCAATAAATCAGCCCCTATAAACCTCCCTTGCCATTTTGCCGGCATATAGATATAAAATAAAATCCGATCAAAATTAATAAGTCGCTAAAGTTCACTAAAGGCCTGATCTTTTTTGATCAGGCCTTCTAATTATTGCTCATAGTAATATTTACTTTGATTTAGTGAACAGTTGTGGAATCGTTATCCTCACTGTCGTTATTATTAAGTGCATCCTTTCTTGAAAGGTTGATTCTGCCCTGCTTGTCTATTTCAAGAACTTTTACGTCAATTTCGTCGCCAATGTTGACAACATCCTCAACCTTGTTGACACGCTTGTTATCAAGCTTTGAAATGTGTACAAGGCCTTCCTTTCCGGGCAGGAATTCAACGAATGCACCGAAGTTCATGATACGTGTAACCTTGCCGGTATAGACAGTTCCGGGAACCACTTCGCCTGCGATGCCTTCAATAATCTGGATGGCACGTTTACCCATGCGCTCATCGGTTGTAGCAACATAAACGGAACCGTCATCCTTAATATCAATCTTAACGCCTGTTTCGGCAATAATTTTATTGATGACCTTTCCGCCGGGACCAATAACTTCACGTATCTTGTCAACGTCAATCTTGGTCTGGAATATCTTGGGCGCATAGGGTGACAGGGACTTTCTGGGCTCTGAAATAACAGGCAACATGCATTCGTCAAGAATCTGGATTCTGCCTTTCTTGGTTATTTCAAAGGCCTGGCGGATTATCTCATAAGAAAGACCATCCACCTTGATGTCAACCTGAATTGCGGTTATACCCTTCTTTGTACCGGCAACCTTAAAGTCCATATCGCCGAAGAAGTCCTCAATGCCCTGGATGTCCATAAATGTAATAAACCTGTCGGGATTCTCCTCATCCACTACAAGACCTGAAGATATTCCGGCAACGGGAGCTTTAATGGGCACACCAGCATCCATAAGGGCAAGGGTGCTTGCGCAGACGCTTCCCTGAGATGTTGAGCCGTTGGACATAAGAACTTCGGAAACAAGCCTTATAGCATACGGGAATTCTTCTTCACTGGGAATAACAGGCTCCAGTGCTCTTTCTGCAAGGGCACCATGACCTATTTCACGGCGGCCAGGGCCTCTTGAGCTTCTTGCCTCACCCACAGAGAAGGGCGGGAAGTTATAGTGGTGGATATAGCGCTTCTCTTCTTCAAGATCCACACCATCCAGCATCTGCACATCGCTCATTGGACCCAATGTAACATTGGTCAATACCTGAGTCTGGCCTCTCTGGAAGAGTGCTGAGCCGTGGGTTCTGGGAAGCAGTCCAACCTCTGCCCATAAGGGGCGGATCTCCATTAAGGATCTTCCATCCACACGCTTATGCTCATCCAAAAGCATGGATCTTACAATCTTCTTCTGAAGCTTATAGAGAGCTTCGTCTATCTTAAGCTTCTGTTCAGGGAATGTTTCGGCAAGAGCCTCATGCACCTTGGCGCATACAGCCTCTACCCTTTCATCCCGGACAGCCTTGTCGGCGTTCTGTATGGCCTCCTTCATTTCATCCTTGGCCATTTCATATACTGCATTCCAGATTTCTTCAGGAATTACGTTTGGCTCATAAGTAAATTTGGGCTTTCCTACTTCTTTTACAATTCCTTCGATAAAATCAATTATACGCCTGATTTCCTCATGGCCCTTCTTTATTGCTTCCATCATCACTTCTTCGGTAACCTGGTTGGCTCCCGCTTCAATCATGATGATTTTCTCCTTGTCAGCAGACAAGGTTACGTACATATCGCTCTTTGCCCTCTGCTCTGTGGTGGGGTTAATTACAACCTCGCCGTCAACAAGGCCCAGTATAACACCGGCAATTGGTCCATTAAAAGGAACATCGGATATGCAAAGAGCTACCGCAGTACCAAGGATTGCCGCAAATTCGGGTGAATTGTCCTGTTCAACAGAAAGAACGGTATTTACAACGGTTACGTCATTGCGAAGATCCTTGGGAAATCTGGGGCGTATCTGCCTGTCAATAACGCGTGATGTCAGAATAGCCTTTTCGGTAGGCTTTCCTTCACGCTTAATAAATCCGCCGGGTATTTTTCCGACAGCATAAAGCTTTTCCTCATAATCAACACTTAATGGGAAGAAATCAATTCCCTCTCTTGGTTCTTTTGCCGCTGTAACAGTTGATAAAACAACAGTATCTCCGTATCTTACAAGAGCTGAACCATTAGCAAGCTGTGCCATCTGGCCTATTTCTACCTTAACTGGCCGGCCTGCAACTTCTAATTCAAACACTTTCTTCATATTTTTTACTCCTTTTCTCCGATTCCTGTCGTTATTTTTCCCTCGTTCATCTAAAAAACGAAGGCAATAACTACTAGGTCAAGGACAAAAGGTCAGGGAGCAGAAGCCAGAATATGGCATCTCTTCTCTGAACTTCTGTTGACCTTGACCTAAGGAAATCGAATTTTATTTTTTATATTTTAGGCATAAGCCGTATTAACTGTTTTAGGCAGTTGAAAGGGCGGAAAATCCGCCCTGAAAATTACTTTCTTAAATCAAGCTTTGCCACGATCTCACGATATCTGTTGATATCTTTTCTCATGAGATAGTTAAGCAAGCCCCTTCTGGCACCGACCATCTTAAAGAGGCCGCGCCTTGAATGGTGATCCTTCTTATGGGTTTTGAGGTGTTCGGTAAGGTGATTGATTCTGTCAGTCAGAAGAGCAATCTGTACTTCCGGTGAACCGGTGTCACCCTCATGCAGCCCATAAGTCTTTATGATAGTCTGCTTATCCATTCTTGCCATAAAAAAACACTCCTTTCTTTCTAAATTGCCAAAAGCCCAGTAAATGGCCGGAGTAACCATTAACCGCGCATTTGGTTCCATAAGGTCTTAAATATTGTAGCATAGAAAAAAATAACTGTAAAGGTATGTTTATCGTGTGTTATTATAACCAGAAATAATTTTTTATAATCTATATAATAGCAAAATTACCTTTACAGTTTATTCTGCATCAGCTATTAAGTTTTATTCTTCAGCTTCTTGCGCATTTATTTGTGAAGCAACGGTGAAACCTTTTTATAGGAGAAAAAGGTCAGAATTGATATAACAATGGTCTTTATTGCGTTAAATGGAATTATGCCGTAAAGAATGAGAGTTCTTAAATCTACAATACCTTTGTTGTTCTTTGTTCCAAGATCAACAATACTCTGTAAGGATTGTTCGGCTGTAATGTTGTACTCCTTTGCAAATATTTCGATGTACAAAGGTATTAGCACAAAATAGTTCATGAGAGTTGCAACTGCAACCATTGATACTGAACCAACCAAAAGTCCGGTAAGAGCTGTTTTTATGCATTTGTTCTTCTTGTATATTAGTGCTGCAGGAACCACAAATGCACATCCCACAATAAAGTTTGCAAGTTCTCCAACACCGCCTGTTATGGTGGATGTTACATGAACCAGATTTTTAATAAGTTCAATGAGAATACCTGCAACTGGCCCTAAGGAGAAAGCACCCAAAAGCACTATTATTTCGCTAAAATCAAGCTTTAAAAACGCCGGCATAAAAGGAATGGGGGCTTCAATATACATGATGATTGTTGCCAGTGCCGCAAGAATGGCTATTTTTACAATATACTTTGTTTTGGTTGTCATGGTTTTAATCCTCCTGAAAATCACGTTCTACTGTTTGGTTTCTATGTCAAAATAAAAAACCCTGAAGAAAATTCTTCAGGGTTAAATTGCAAAAAAGCATAAAAAAAGCACATCTTCTCCCATCCAGACTGTACTGTCGGCCCCGGAATCTCACCGGGTCAGCGTTAGCTCGCGGGCTAATGATTAAATCATATTACCGCCGGTCGGGAATTTCACCCTGCCCTGAAGATATTCCATATTCAACTGATTTTATTATATGAGTAATTAATATGCCATGTCAAGAAAAAGAACCTTACTATATTTAGCAATAAAACAGGATTCAATGCCCTATCAATGCAGGTACGGCAAAATCCTAGTATACTTTAAGGGCAAAAAAAGGGCACGCCGATGCGCAGTAACCGCATAGAACGCATTTATCCCTGTCAATGTTAAGTTTTCCTTCATTTATTGAGAGGGCTCCCTGCTTACAGCGCTCGGTGCATTTTCCGCAAGCCTCGCACCAAAAGTCCACATTAAGGGATTTCATGTTCTGGGGCTTATAATTTGCAGCCTCATTTATTCCCTTTTCCAGGTCGTCAAAAATAGCCACATTCATGCGCACTTCATCAATGCTCTGCATTCCAAGGGCAATTGAATGAAGATATGGGATGGAGGTAACAAACTTCAGGCAATCTTTGAAGGAGTGAAGAAGATTTCCGCCTCCGAAAGGCTTCATTCCATAAATGGCCTTTCCTTTTTCATGGGCCTTTTTGATTGCCTCAAGCATTTCATCCATTGTTCCGTCACAAATACCCAGCCCTGCTATATTTGTGATGGGATGTATCACTTCAATCTCAGGAATATCAAGGGATGCCGTAACTGCCGCAACATGGTGGGTGGAAAGGCCCACGGTTTTAATTACTCCCTGTTCTTTAAGTTCAAGATAATATTCCAGAGCCTCCCAATGGCCTCTTATTGTATGTATGCTCTCCTGCTCATGCATTAGAAAAATATCTATACTGTCAATGCCAAGGGATGTAAGGGCCCTGTCAACGCTTTTTTTTGCTCCTTCTCGATCATAGGCATAGGATTTTGATGCTATAACCGGCCTTATTCCCGTAATTTCCATGGCACGCCTTATATGGCCGTAAGTATTATACAAATCAGCAGTATCTATAAAATTCACACCAAGCCTTAAGGCCTCGGCTATTACCTCTCCCCCTTCATCAATGCTTAAATTTTTCTGAAGAGGGCCAATTACAAGGCCGCCGAAGCAAAGTCTTGAAACCTTTAAGCCTGTGCGTCCCAGCTCTCTGTATTCCATAAACAATCTCCCACATTATTTTAACAACAATAAAGCCCGCAAAAAGCGCGGGCCTTATAAGCAATATGCCTGACTTTAATTATTTTTCGTTGGTTGTAAGATAGTATCTTAAAAGCTCCTCAAGGATTTCATCACGTTCCAGCCTTCTTATAAGGCTTCTTGCATTATTATGGCTGGTAATATAGGTAGGATCACCCGACATAATATAGCCCACAAACTGGCTTATGGGATTGTACCCTTTCTCCTTGAGAGCCTCATAAACACATAGAATGACTTCACGGGTTTGATTCGTTTTGTCATTATTAAAGTCAAACTTCATGGTTCCTGAATGCATCTGCCTTCACCCGCTTTCCAAGACATAGTCGGAACTAAAGTTTATAATTATATTAATACATACACTGCTATAAATCAAGTTATGACCATTAAGGAAGTGTTACAAGGTCAACTTTCAGCCATATTGCTTTTATATTGCTCTGGCTCAATACCCTGTAAAAAGCTTTACTGCTTTATAATTTTCCCCCTCATTCTTTCTCCCTCCTGGGCAGTAAGTATTACATTAATTATTTCCCCAGATTTTTCGTTTTCAATCGCTACTGCCACAGGTATATAATTTGAGGTCAGCCCTTCCATATCATTTGTACCCTCAATGGGCTTTTCAAGAAGAACCTTCATGGTTCTTCCTATGTATTTTTCAAATTCCTTTTCCCTTGATTTTACGGCAAGTCTTGTCATGAGCTTACTGCGCTCTTCTTTTGCGGCAGGATCAACCTGGTCCTTAAAATTAGCGGCAGGAGTACCTTTTCTGGGAGAGTATTTGAAAACATGCATCCACAAAAATCCTATTTCCTCGCAAAAATCATAGGATTCCTTAAATTCCTCATCTGTTTCACCCGGGAAGCCCACCATTACATCGGTTGTAAAGGTGGCATCCTTTATTCCCTCCCTGAGAGCCAGAACAATCTGCCTGTAATCGTCAGGAGTATATTTGCGGTTCATTCTCTTTAAGGTCTTCTCACAGCCGCTCTGAAGTGAAATATGAAAGTGGGAGCACAGTTTATTAAAGTCCTTTATTTTATCAATAAATTCAGGGGTCATAAACTTGGGATCCAGGGATCCCAAACGTATTCTTTCAATTCCATCAATCTTATGAAGCTCTTCTATAAGCCCGGCAAGCCCGATACCTTCCTTAATTCCATAAGATGCAAGATGAATTCCTGTAAGCACAATCTCCTTAAAGCCTCTTTGGGCAAAGTTTTGTGCTTCCCGGAGTATTTCCGCAACACCCCTGCTTCTTACAGGCCCCCTGGCATGGGGAATAATGCAATATGAGCAGAATTGATCGCATCCGTCCTGGACTTTCATAAATGCCCTTGTATATTCTTCGTAGGTGTCGGCAGGAAGCTCTTCAAACTCGGTTAAAAGCTTTCTTTCAAAGACGTATTTTTCTGTACTTCCCTTACCGGCATTTTCAACCAGCTCCACAATGCGGTGTTTCATGTTATTGCCTACAACAAGGTTTACTCCCTCAACCTTTGAGGCTTCTTCCGGGGAAACCTGTGCAAAGCAGCCAACCGCCGCAACTATTGCATTGGGGTTTATATGATGGGCGCGCCTTAACATCTGCCTTGACTTTCTGTCCCCCATTCCGGTAACGGTGCAGGTATTTACTATATAAACGTCAGCGTATTCATTTTCTTTGGCTATCTCATAGCCCGCTTCCATAAAAAGCTTCTTCATTCCTTCTGTTTCTGCGGTATTAACCTTGCAGCCCAGGGTAATGAAGGCCACTTTCTTTTTCTGTTCCATTACGTCACTTCCCAAAAAATACTGTTATATTTTTAAACTTTTAATATAAATGTTAATTGACTTAGGTTATTACTGGTAATAAACTATAAATAATGTTAGTAGTATTTAATATCCTGAAAGGCGGTGAATTAGCCGATGAAAACTTTCAACATCCAGTTGAAATCCATTAATGATGTCAAGGATTTTGTAAACATTGTCAACAAGTATGACTTTGATGTGGACCTCACATCAGGCAGATATATAGTGGATGCCAAATCAATAATGGGCATTTTCAGCCTTGACCTTTCAAAGCCTATAAAAGTCGAGGTTCACAATGACAATGCCGATGATTTCATTAATGAAATCAAGTCATTTATCGTAGATTAAGACTTTCCTTCTTCGGCTCACCGCGCATCGCGTGAGCTTTTTTGTTGCCTTTCTTTATGGTTCTTCTAAAATAGTATTCTGCCTTTTTGACCTATTATAAAATTATAAGGCCCAAAACTCCCGAGAGCAAAATAATAAGTATGGTGTCCACCTTAAATAAAGCAGAGGCAAGAACTGAAAGGACAAATATGGCAAAGGCACCCGGATTGATATACATTGGCAATGCCAAATCCACAAAGGATTCATAGGCAAAAAATATTGCCGCCGATGCAATGAGCGCTACCGTAACAGGCCTGATTCCCTTCATGGAGTAGTCAACAAAGCGGCTTTCCTTGAATTTAAAGATAAAATGTGCCACAAGGATAACCAGAATAAAGGAAGGCATTGATACTCCAAGGGTTGCCATTGCCGACCCCCAGAAGCCTCCAATCCTATAGCCGATATATGTGGCTGCATTTACCGCAATGGGGCCGGGAGTCATCTGAGAAATGGCTGCAATATTTGCAAATTCTTCGGCTGTAATCCATCCCAGAGAAATAAGTTCCTTCTGAAGAAGAGTAATAATGGCATAGCCTCCGCCAAAGCCAACCAGTCCTATTTTAAAAAACTCAAGAAAAAGGCTAATCAGTATCATGCTTTTTCATCTCCCTTACCTTATGGTAAAGGTAACCCAAAATGGCACCTGCCGGAATAATTATTATTACGCTTACATCAAATATTGCTGCCAAAACAAAGGCTGCCGCGGCTATCACAATGCCGAATACGTCCTTTATAGCCTTTTTTGAAAGGTTGACCACAGAAACAAATATTACTCCCGCGATGCCAGCTTTTGCGCCGGTCAACAGTTTATCCACCCAGGCAATTCCACTGACCGTCTTAAACAAAACGGCAATAGCCAATATTATTATGAAGGAGGGCAAAACAACTCCCAGAGTCGTAACAACGGCTCCCAAGAAGCCTGCAATCCTGTATCCCACATAAATTGCCGAATTAATGGCTATAACCCCCGGCAGGGACTGGGATACGGCAAAGGCATCTATTATTTCCTCCTTGCCAATATAACCCTTCTTATCAACTATCTCTTTTTCAATAACCGGAATCATAGCAAGGCCGCCGCCAATTGTAAATGCTCCGATTTTGAAAAAGGTAACAAAAAGATCCAGAAGAACCCTGAATTTTTTCCTGTCCTTGTCCATCAATAAGTCCTCGTAACTATAAATCACAAAACAAGAAGTATTATATCACATTTTATATTTCATAAACAAAACAAGGGATAAATATGATGGAAAAAGCAAAAAGCCCTGCATAACGGGCTTTTTGGAATACGCTGGAAATTATTTTTGCAGGCTGGAGCCACCAAAGGGACTCGAACCCTTGACCCGCGCATTACGAATGCGCTGCTCTACCGACTGAGCCATGGTGGCATAAAAATATTAAGGCATATGGATGCCTTAATATTTTACAATCCCACAACTTATATGTCAATTGCCAATAAAGTCAAAAGGTTTATCTGAAGCCTTTTCTCTTGAGGAATGTAGGGATTTCGGGACCTTCTGAATCATCATCCACAATCAGGGGTTTCTTAACAGGCTCGCTGGGCTTTTTCTCATCAATGGAGAACAACTGTCCGGGACGCTTAATCTCGGGTGAACCCTTCTCAAAGCCTGTAGCAATAACGGTGATAATTATCTCATCGTTAAGGCTTTCATCAATAACGGCACCGAATATAATATTTGCCTCAGGATCTGCAGAAGCCTGAATAAGTTCAGCAGCCATATTGACTTCCTGCAATCCCAGGTCAACACCACCTGTAATATTGAGAAGAACGCCCTTAGCACCTTCAATTGAAGTTTCAAGCAATGGGCTGGATATTGCCTGACGAGCTGCTTCTTCTGCCTTGTTTTCGCCTGTTCCGCGTCCAATACCCATATGGGCAAGACCTGTATCCAGCATGATTGTCTTAACATCCGCAAAGTCCAGGTTAATAAGACCGGGAACGGCAATTAGGTCTGAAATGCCCTGAACGCCCTGTCTTAACACATCGTCTGCCAATGAGAATGCTTTGAGCAGGGGCATTTTTTTATCTCCAAGCTGAAGAAGCCTGTCATTAGGAATTGTCACCAGAGTATCAACTACGTTTTTCAGGTTGGCAACGCCTTTTTCCGCATGCTGCATGCGTTTTTTACCCTCAAAGAGGAAAGGCTTTGTTACAACACCAACTGTGAGGATACCCATTTCTTTGGCTATTTGAGCGATAACAGGTGCTGCTCCGGTTCCGGTGCCTCCGCCCATGCCTGCGGTAACAAATACCATATCGGCATCCTTAATTGCCATGGCGATTTCATCGCGGCTTTCGTTGGCCGCCTTTTCCCCTATTTCAGGATTGGCGCCTGCTCCCAAACCTTTGGTGAGCTTGTCCCCAATTTGAATTTTTGTATTAGCCTGTGAAAGGAATAATGCCTGTTTATCAGTATTAACAGCAATAAATTCTACGCCGCGAAGTCCTGCTGCTATCATTCGGTTTACAGCATTATTACCGCCGCCGCCGACACCGATAACTTTTATCCGGGCAAAGCTATCCATATCAATATCGAACTCCAACACTTTCGTATCCTCCTTCTTGCGTCATCTTAAGTAAGCAAATTAACCCGTTAGAAAAAAATACTATTATCTATAATTATATTACAAACCCATATAAAAGCAATAATTTATTTGGGGAAAATACCAGGGTTAACCCAATATATTGAGCTTTTGCATGGAAAATTTTACAACAAGCCAAATATATTGTGTTTCAGCGTTCAATAGAATTTATTATTTTGCGCCTTATATTGCCAAAATTAATGAAAATACGGTTACCGAAGGCAAATATGGCAGCCAGATGTATCTGTATTCCAAGCTTGTCCCCTATATAGGCCAGAAGCGCTGCTAGAAGTGAATTTCCAAAGAATCCTGTGATGAAAATCTTGATATCAAATTTTCCGTCAAGGGATGCAGAAAGCCCTCCCAGAACCGAATCCAGAGCCGCCAGAATAGCAACAGCCGCATAGTTTGAGTATTCCTGAGGTATATGGTAGGGTATGAAAATACCGATTATCAGTCCCACTATAAGCCCTAGCAAAGGAATCATATATTTACTCCTCCTTGATTCTATCGGGGAATGAAGCTTGGATTCTGGTTCTCCGTGAATTCAAGCCTTCCTTCTTCCTTTGAGTTTAACTTTTTAAAAAATATTTCTTTAGTAAAATCTATTTTATACTGAAGCTTGTCATCGGGATCGAACCGAACTATAATCCTGTTGTCAAGAGACAAAAGCGCATTATTTCTGTCGGTTATATCAATCCAGTCCAAAACACTGTACAGCTTCAATTCCGAATTTACATCCGAACTCTTTACTGCATTTATTATAGAAACAGCAACTCTTATCAGCTCTGTGTTGGAAGCTTCAAGGGGTCCGCCAATGGTATACTTTGAAAAATCAATACCACGGATTTCCTTAAGGTCCTGGCCCGGCACGCTATTACCTGATTCCAGCACATAGCCTTCCCCATCAACAGTCAAATAGTTATCAAGATAGCGTATATATGCAGCAGGCTGTCTTTCAGTAATTTTAATGCTTACACCGTTAGGAAATACAAGACTCACCCTTGAGTCCTTAACGTAAGGAAGCCTGTTTATGCTTTTCTCGCTGTCCAAAAGTCTAAGCTCAAATAAGGAGCTGGCAGAAAGCTTAAGACCTCTGTAGCCGTTCTGGCCTATTTTAAGGCCGGACATTTCCTTTATAACCTCTTCTGAATATCTTGTACTTCCCGATACTTCAATATAGGATATACTGAAAATAGGGGCATAAAGCAGCATAAACAGCCCTAACGCAAGCCCTGCTACAATAAAAAGAAATATCAGCCTTCTGACGCGTCTTTTGGCTTTTTTCATCCCATGCTCCGCTTCGTAGTATAAAAATTTCCCTTGCCGTCAATCAATCCCATTATAGCAAGAGTGAATTCAGTCTTCAACTCTCCTGATTTGAGCACCTACCTTGGATAGCACCTTTTCCACCTTTTCATAGCCGCGGTCAATATATCCCACTCCGGAAATTCTCGTTTCTCCTTCGGCGGCAAGCCCGGCAATAATTAGGGCGGCCCCACCTCTTAAATCCCTGGCTTCCACTTCTGCACCCTTTAATTTTTCAACACCGCGGATAATTGCGGCACGCCCCTGAACATTAATATCGGCACCAAGCTTTAAAAGCTGCTCCGTGTATCGGAACCTGCTTTCAAAAACAGTTTCCACCACTATGCTGGTCCCCGAGCAAATGCTCAAAAGCGAAACAATCTGGGGCTGCATATCAGTTGGAAATCCCGGGTATGGAGATGTTCTTATAAGATCAATTGCCTTGAGCCTTCCCTGGGATTCAAGGGTTACAACACCACCCTGGTAGTGCTTTATCTTGCATCCGATTCTTTTGAGGCAATATAGAATTGAACCAATATGATCGTATTCAACACCTGTCACAACAAGGCTTCCACCTGTTGCGGCAGCTGCTGCAAGATATGTTCCCGCAACAATTCTGTCGGGAATGATTTTATGCACAGGCTCGCTTTTAATTTCCTTTTTTCCCTGGATACGGATTACACCGCTGCCTGCTCCTGAAACGTCCACGCCCATTTTTTTCAGGAACTCCTGAAGATCCTCAATCTCGGGTTCTTTAGCCGCATTCCTGATTATTGTTTCACCCTCTGCGTAAGTTGCGGCAAGCATGATGTTTTCTGTTGCTCCTACACTGGGATAATCCAGCAGAATTTCGCATCCCTGAAGCTTTGAAGCAGAAACTTTCAGCATTCCGTGACTTAAGCCGTCAACTTCAGCCCCCATCTGCTCCAATGCCCTTAAATGCATGTCAATTGGGCGCATGCCAATTTCGCAGCCGCCCGGGTAGCTTACAAGGACATCACCGCAGCGGCCCAGTACCGCTCCGAGCATTATTATTGATGATCTCATCCGTTTGGCAAGGTTTTCTGGTATGACTGAACTTGATAGTGTGGTAGCATCTACTATTATCCGGGAACCTTCTCTTTCGATTTTACATCCCAAAGCAGACAGTATTTCAAGCATGGTAAAGACGTCGTCCAACTCCGGGCAATTCTCAAGTATGCTGATACCTTTGTTCAAAAGAGTAGCGGCAAGAACCGGCAAAACAGCGTTTTTAGCACCGGGTATTTCTATAATGCCGCTCAGTTTTGAACCGCCGGTAATTGTGAGAATGCTCACGCATGACACCCCCGGAAGACATAAATTGAACACAGTTCATAATATGCTTCCGGCAAAATGGTGTTACAAGGGGCTTGTTCACTGTATTACACGGTTCTTGCCCTCATTATCTTCTTAAGGAGGTGGTAAATATCGGAAGACGCGTTGCGCTTCCCCATTTTTCTTGCGCTCTGCGCCATTTTGTCACGCAGGTCTTTATTGGAAATGAGTTTCAATATCTGACCATAAAGAAGCTCTGAATTAAGCTGGCTTTCCAGTATAACCACAGAAGCTCCGTTACGCTCAAGAGCTCTGGCATTATGCTCCTGGTGGTTCTCGGCAACATATGGAGAAGGAATTATAACAGAAGGTACACCAAGGGCACATAATTCGCTTATTGTAATGGCTCCGCCCCTGCAAACCACAAGGTCGGCGGCTGCCAAAACCTCTGCCATATTGTAAATATATGGTTCTACTTTAATTTCCGGGGACAGCTTCACTTTTATTTTACTCATTATATTTTCATAATGCTTCATGCCCGTTGCCCAGATGAGGTTCCAGGGTTGGCCAGAGTGGCTGTTAATCATATCCTTGACACATTCGTTAATGGGCTCTGCGCCAAGGCTTCCTCCGAACACAACCACCAGCGGAACATCATTGGATATACCAAGAAGTTTCCTTGCTTTTTGTCTGTCCAGGGACAAAATTTCACTTCTCACGGGATTTCCGGTAAGGGTGATGCTTGCTTTTCCCTTAAATCTAACACGGGATTCCTCAAAGCTTATGGCAACCCCGTCCACAAAATGGGAAAGTATTTTATTGGTTACTCCCGGGAATGCATTCTGTTCATGTATAATGGTGGGTAGTTTTTTAAGAGCCGCCATAAAAACAACCGGCCCGCATACGTATCCGCCTGTTCCAATAACGGCGTCGGGCTTAAATTCTTTAATAATCCTGTTTATTCTTCCAAAGCTTTTTAATAGTTTCGCAATCGTTCTGAAAGTATCAACAGAAAGCTTTCTTTTAAAGCCGCTTACTTCCACAAATTCTATATTAAAGCCTTCACGGGGAACAAGCTTACTCTCAAGGCCGTTTTTAGTCCCCACAAAAAGTATCTGCGCATCGGGCTCATTTGCCATAATTTCTTTTGCTATGGCAAGCCCCGGATATATGTGACCGCCGGTGCCGCCACCCGATATAATATATTTCATATATCGAATTCACCTGCTTTCCGTGAAGTAACATCCCGGCCAGCATAGCTTTCACTCACTATTCCCTTGGACCGGACCGGCATTTGAGAGGCTCCCTTTGAAATATTCAGAAGGATTCCTATTGCAATTAACAAGAAGACCAGTGAGGTACCGCCATAGCTGAAGAATGGCAGAGGCATACCTGTGGCAGGAATTGTGGAGGTTACAACCGCAATGTTTATAACAGCCTCCAGAGCAACCAAAGATGTAATTCCGGCAGCAATAAGGCTTCCCATCATATCGGGAGCATTCATTGCAATTTTTAAGCCTCTCCAGATAAAAAGCATGAAAAGTATAACAACCGTAAGGGCGCCCACAAAGCCAAGCTCCTCGGCAAGAATGGAGAAGATAAAGTCATTGTGGGGCTCAGGAAGGTACAGGTATTTTTGAAGGCTCTTTCCCAGTCCTCTTCCGAAAACCGAGCCGGAAGCAATGGCATAAAGGGAATTTATTATCTGATAACCGATATCCTGGGGATATTTGAATGGATCCCAGAATGCCAGTATTCGCTGCATGCTGTACGCATCTTTCATTATGATATATATACCGCCTGCAACGGCAGGAACTCCAAGAACTATGAAATGCCATATTCTTGCGCCGGCGCAGAAAAGTATTATGGCCGAAACCATTGTTATAAGAAGAGTTGCGCTTTTATGAGGTTCAAGAAGCAGTAATAGGTCAATAAATCCTACAACCATAAGATATGGCAGAAGTCCTGTAAAAAAGTATTGAAGCCTGTGGCTGTTCTTGGAAAGGCTAAAGGACAGAAATAGTATAAGAGCTATTTTTGCAAACTCGGAAGGCTGAAAGGAAGCAGGTCCGAAATTGAACCATCTCCATGAGCCGTTTACGTTGCTTCCTATTCCGGGTATACGCACAAGTACGAGAAGTACTACGCATATGACCAGCAAAATTGGCGAACTTAATGCAATACGCCTGTAATCTATGTTGGATACAACAAACATGGCAATAAGGCCAACAGTTACCCAAATTACCTGCCTTATAAGGTAGTGGTATTTGTTGCCCTGAGTGCTAAGTGCAGTATATGAGCTTGCGCTGAATACCATTATGGTTCCCAGCGCCAGAAGCACCAAAACTGTGAAAAGAAGCCAGAAGTCGTACTCCCTCTTTCTCATTCAATCACCTCAAAAGTATTAAAGCCAAAACCGATGCCGCAATGGTAACAAGTGTGAATATTGTTACCACCTTTATCTCGCTCCATCCCTTATGTTCAAAATGGTGATGCAGCGGTGCCATGAGAAATACTCGCCTGGCTGTCCTCTTGAAATACGCAACCTGGATTATTACAGATAATGTTTCCACAACATAAATTATTCCTGCAATGCCTAAAAAAATCGATGTTCCTGTAAGTATGGCAATGGATGCAAGAGCGCCTCCGAGGGCCAGAGCACCCGTATCTCCCATAAATACTTTTGCAGGGTATAGGTTATAAGCAAGAAATCCAAGGATGCCGCCTGCCAGAACTGCGCAGAATATGCGGATATAGTCCCATTGGGAATTGAACATTGACACTATTGTAAAGAAAAGAAGCACAATGGTTGTAACCGAACCTGCAAGGCCGTCCAGGCCGTCGGTAAGGTTAACGGCATTGGTAGAAGCAATCAGCATAAATATGCTGAAGGGTATTGCTATTATCAAAGGCAGGGAAACAGGTTTATCAAGGCCTAAAAATGGCAATACCAGTGTACTTGCCTCGGGAACATATGTTACGGCATACCATGTGAAGGCTCCCGACACCAATAAAAGGCCAATCATCTTTTGCCTTGGTGTCAATCCCTCATTATGCTTTCTTATTATTTTCAAGTAATCATCCAGAAAGCCTATTAATGCAAATCCAAAGGTAGTAAGAACGGGAGCAAGAATCCTTGCATCCGCAATACCGAAGATTATGCCGAAAATAAGTACCGGCAAAAGAAAAATCAAGCCCCCGATAGTGGGTGTGCCCGTCTTGACCTTATGGCTCTGAGGGCCTTCCTCACGCACGGTTTGGCCGAATTTAAGCTTATGAAGAACAGGTATTAAAATTTTGCCCGCCACAAGGGAAATAAGCAGGCTTACAGTATAAAGCACAACCTGCGACGGTATGGCGTTGAGTATATTTTTCATTTATTCCATTCCTTCCCAATCAACTCTTGAACCAGCACATCAAGTTTCATCATGCGTGATCCCTTAAAGAGAAGGACATCATCCTTCTGCATCAATGTCTGTATGTAGTTCCTGGCGTCACTGATTGAATCAAACAGTATTGCAGTAGTTCTGTTGTCCTGGTTCTCCTCAGTTCCTTTAACATAATACCGGGCATCTTTTCCAATACCCACAAGATAGTCAATGCCAAGAGTTGAGACAAGCCGGCCTATTTCTCTGTGGGCATCCTCGGAATAATCGCCCAGCTCAAGCATATCCCCCAATACAGCCCATTTTCTCTTACCCTTACCGATATCGTTCAGCACATCAAGGGCAGCCTTCATGGAGCTTGGGGCAGCGTTATAGGAATCGTTGATGAACTTTATTCCGTCCTTTTCTTCTATGCTGAGTCTTAGTCTTTCTCCTGTATACGCCGCCATACCTTCCTTAATTTCACTTTCAGTCATGCCAAGGATCCTTGCAACGGCAAGGCCCGCAAGGGCATTGTGTACGTTATGAATTCCTGGGGCAGGAACAAAATACTCTGTGTCTTCCTGGGGTGACTGAACTTTGAAGCTGACTCCTGCTTCCCCTTTGCGGCACAAATCATATGCCAGTATATCATTGCCTTCATTAATACCGTAGAAAACCGTTTTATGGGGTAACAAACCCTTTAAGCCAGACAAAAGCTCATCATCCCCGTTTAAGACAACCGTGCCGTCCTTGTCCATGCCGTCAAGGATTTCAAGCTTGGCCTTAAGGATGTTCTGGCGTGTTCCAAGCCTCTCTATGTGTGTTATTCCTATATTTGTTATAACTGCTATATCAGGCTTTACTATTCGGGATAGTTCGCTTATTTCTCCAAACCCTCTCATACCCAGTTCAAAAACGGCTGCTTCATGGTGATCCTCAAGTTCAAGAACCGAAAGGGGAAGGCCAATTTCATTATTGAAATTGCCTTTTGTTTTATGAACCCTGAACTTAGCCGAAAGGATGGATGCAATCATTTCCTTTGTGCTGGTCTTTCCCACGCTTCCGGTTACGGCCACAACAGGTATCTTAAATAAATCCCTGTAAGCAGAGGCAAGAAGCCCCAAAGCCTTAACAGTATCGGGAACAAAAACAGCCGGAATATTGTCAGGTATGTTTTTACCTTCCTGGGCCAATACAAGGGTGGCACCATTATTTACCGCCTGCTGGACATAGTCATGGCCGTCAAATCTTTCACCCGGAATTGCCACGAAAAGGCTTCCTGTATTATCTTGTCTACTGTCTATGGAGATTTTTGATACTCCAATACCTTCCGCAGCCCTAAGCCGTCCCTGGGTCATTTTCGCGATAGTTTTTGCAGTCAAAGTAATCAAAACTATCCCTCCAGTATTTTCTCCACAATCTCCCGTTCATCATAATGGATTGTTTTGTCTTTAAAAATCTGGTATGTTTCATGACCCTTGCCTGACAGTACGATGACATCATCCTTTTGGGCGTGCTCCATGGCATATCTGATTGCCTCTGTTCGGTCCTCAATAACAATGTAGGCACCATTGGTCTTTTTTATGCCCTCTTCAATGTCGGCAAGAATCCTTTTCGGGTCTTCAGTTCTGGGGTTGTCGGATGTAATTATGGTAAAGTCGGCAATTCTTCCTGATATTTCACCCATCAGCGGGCGCTTTGAGCGATCCCTGTCACCGCCGCATCCGAATACGCTTATGAGTCTGCCTTTGGCAAATCCTTTTACTGTTGAAAGGATATTTTCAAGGCTGTCCGGAGTGTGGGCGTAATCAATCATGACAGTATAGGGTTTGCCTGGAGTGGGTACAACCTCCGCCCTTCCAGGTACATGCACATTTTTAAGGCCCTCTTTTATAAATTCAGGGCTAATGCCTTTAAGGCCGCACACGCTGATAGCCGCAAGGGCGTTATATACACTGAAATATCCGGGTACCGATACCTTAATCCTTTCTTCAAACCACGGGGTAACCACATCAAATTCTACCGAATCCGAATTGGTTGTTATATTCTTTGCCATTACATCTGCTTCTCTATTGATGCCGTAGGTCAGAAGCTTCATGTTTGCCTCGGCTATCACCCGGTCAGCATAATTTGAGTCGATATTTACAATTCCCCTTTTGCAAAGGCCGAATAATTTCATCTTTGACTTAAAATAGTCCTCCATATCGGGGTGTTCAAATCCTCCGATATGATCCTTTGAGAAGTTGGAAAACACACCAATATCAAACTGGCAGAAAGCAACACGGTTAAGCTTTAGGCCCTGAGATGACACTTCCATAACCACAGTATCCGCACCTTTGTCCTTCATCTTTTCAAACATTTCCTGAAGGTCATAGGACTCAGGGGTAGTGCGCCTTGCAGGGATCTTTTCATTACCAATGCAATTGGCAACGGTGCCTATAAGACCCACGGTATGCCCTGCCTTTTCCAAAATTGAACGGATCATATAAGTAGTGGTGGTCTTGCCTTTGGTGCCCGTAATTCCAATAAGATTCAAATCCTTTGACGGATTTCCGAACCATTCGGCAGAAACTGCCGCCAAAGCCTCACGTGAATCCTTAACCTTAATTAAAGTAACTTCGCCAATAACCGATATATTCTTTTCTACAATCAAAGCTGTTGCTCCGTTGTCTACAGCCTGCTGGGCATACAAATGCCCGTCGGTTGAAAAGCCGTCTATACATACGAACAGGTATTTTGGAAGTGCCTTTCTGGAATCATAGGTCACTCCTCTTATTTCAATATCAAGGCTTCCCTTTGTATCAACAGGTTCAATATTTTTTATCAAATCTCTCAATAACATTCTTTAGCCTCCCTGATTTATCCATCCTTTAGATTATATCCTTATACTCTGCAGTTAACAACAAAAGCATTATTTTCCCATAAGTGACCAAAACTTTATTAATCAACTTCCATTTCCACAAGAGTTATTTCTACCACATCGCCTTTATTTAATACTGTTCCCGCCGGATATTGCTGTTTATGAACTATTCCGCTTCCTACGGTACGGACGTTGAGGCCAAGGTTATTCAGAATGCTCACTGCCTCGTCCATGGACTTATTAAGAAGGTCCGGCATTACCACAGTCTTGTCGTTCTGTTCAAGGTCAGTATAGAGTATTATGGTTGCATTCTGGGGCACCGCGAAATCAGCCTTGGGTGTCTGGCTGTATACAATTGCATTTTCGCCTGTATTGGCACCCTCGACAACGAACTTGAGTCCGAAAGCCTTAAGTTTTTCTTCGGCTTCCTTAAGGGTGAGGCCTGTTACATTTGGAACATATACTTCCGGAGTTGCCTCAACCTTGTCTTTTTCTGTATACTTCCTTTCTACCTGCAGGTATTCAAGAATTTCTTCGGTAAGCTTACCGGCAACAGGCGCTGCCAGAATACCGCCGCTTCTTAAGTTCATGGCAACCTGAGGATGGTCCAGGGCTACAAGAACGCAAATCTGAGGATTGTCCGCAGGCGCAAAGGCCATGAAGGAAACAACATATCTTCCGTCAATTTCGGTCGTCAGGGTTTCTGATGTACCGGTTTTTCCTGCTATCCGGTAACCGCTCACATAGGCATTTTTTCCTGTACCTTCTGACACAACCCCTTCAAGTATGGTTCTTAAGGTGGCTGCTGTTTCCTCAGAAATTACCTTTCTGACAACCTGGGGTTCAAACTTCTTTATTATATTGCCGTCATTGTCACAAATCTGCTTTATTATTGTAGGCTTAAGCAAAGTTCCGCCGTTGGCTATTGCTGAATATGCGGTAATAAGCTGTATGGGGCTTATCTGGAATCTCTGTCCGAAAGAGGATACAGCCAGGTCTATCTCTTTGGGATCCGAGTGCCAGAGCTTTCTGTATTCTTCGTTGGATGGCTCTCCCTGAAGCTCAATGCCGGTTCTTTCCATGAAGCCGAACATTCTTACATACTTGTAGAATTTTGATATGCCAAGATCGAGAGCCGTTTCAACAAAAACTGGGTTGCAGGAATTGTATACGGCATGGGTAAAGTCCTCTGAGCCGTGGCCTCCCTTTTTCCAGCAATTTATGGTATGCCCCGCAAGGGATATGGGCTTACAGTATTCAGGGGTAGTGGGAGTTACAACATTCTCTTCAAGGGCTGCTGCCGCAGTTATAGCTTTGAAAACCGAACCGGGCTCATATGTATCCATTACAGCCTTGTTTCTGAAAACTGTCTGCCAGAGGAGCTTGCTGTCCTCAGGATCTGAAAAGCCTCCCCATTCGGGATCATCCACAAAATCGGGAAGCGCATCAGGATCATTGGGATCAAAGTCGGGTTTTGATGCCATAGCCAGAACCTCACCCGTATTGGGGTTCATAACAATTGCCATGGCGCCTCTTTTAAGATTGTAATCCAGTATGGCCTGATCCAGGGCCTTCTCGGTTAGATGCTGGATTGTCTCGTCTATGGTAAGATATACGTCATAACCGTCAATAGCATCTATGTATCTTTCCTGGGAGAAGCTTACCTGTCTTCCATGGACGTCGACTTCGTTCATTATTTTTCCGGGAACTCCCTTTAAGGTGTTGTCAAGGACAAGCTCAATTCCGCTTAAGCCCTGATCGTCCACTCCTGTAAAGCCAAGGATATGGGAAGCAAGCTTGCCGTTGGGATAGAAGCGCTTGGAGTCCTCATCTATGTAAATGTTTTTAAGTTTTGCATCGGCTACATATTCTCTTACCTTGTTTCCCAACTCACGGTCAATTTTTCTTTTGATAAACTCATAGCGGGAATTGGCCATAAATTTAGACATTATTGTCTCAGAGTCCATATCAAGAATGGCCGCCAAATCGCTGGCAATGGTTCGGAGCTTGTTTTCATCGCTTTTCACTTCGTCCCTTAAAGCCTTGGGATTTACCCCGATGGTATCAACGGACGCACTTATGGCAAGTCCCTTGCCATTTCTGTCATAGATTGTGCCGCGCTTGGGGTTAATCTGTCTTTTATGGGTTTGGTTAAGATATGCCTTTTCTCTGTATTCCTCGCCTTTAACAAACTGAATGAAAGCAACACGATAAAGCATGAAAATGAGGCTTATGGAAAATAAAAGCAGCAGTACAAATTCACGTTTCTTCAGCTTTGTTGTATTGGGCTTATCCGGAAGTTCGGCCTTTCTTCTGCCGGACATCCTGCGTACATTTCCCGCCATTGTTTCACCTTTCTTCTCATTGCTGCCTGTTCTGCCTGTATATCTATTGCCTCTCATAAAATAGTCTCCTGCAAAAAAAGGACAACAGACTGATTTATAGGTGTATACCAAATATCAATCTATGGTCCCATCAATTTCTAAACTATATATATTATCCACAAATGGCAGTCTTGACATCGTTCTTTGTGCTTAAGGCAATATCGCCTTTACGGTGTCCATTATTTTTCCTAATAATGAAGCATTTTTAGTAGCTTCTTCTATGTACGACTGGTTGACAACCACGTTGTAGTCGCTTTTCGGAACATCCACCAGAACTAACTGATAGCTGTAAGGCTTATGCATATTAAGCTTTGTCTCAGCTATCTCCTTAACATAATTCAAATTAATGCTTTTTTCTATCTCAACCTTGAGCATTCTGTTTTCGTCTCTGAGTGTATTGTATTCCTTGGTAAGAACTCCCATTCGGTTGCTTAACTCCGATATGACGGAATACCGATACAGGATTATAAAGCTTACAGCAACCATGAAAATAACACAGAATATCATTTGAACCTTAGGCAATGAAGGCTGGGACAAACGGGGCGCTGCTTTAGGAGCCTGTTTCCTTGCATCATGCCTTTCAGATTCCGGGGGAAGCTTTGGGGCAACACTGCCATAAACATATCGATTATAATTTTCCACGTTTAATCCCTTCCTGCTTAATTGATTTATAGGTACCAATCAGTCAAAGCCATGCCTTAAGGGAAATTTAGGGCCCCAAAAGGCCCTTATAATCACTCTTCTTTATTATTTTCCTTAGTGCTTAACTCTTTGTAAATTCTTATGTACCTATTTACTTTAATCTTTTGTGCTTTTGAGCCATTTATCTTTTGTAAGGTTATATTAAATTATTTTTCTTTTGCACATTTTTGTGTTTAATTCTTTTGTAAATGTAAAATTTCATTTGATTTCTTTTGTGGATTGGCACCTGTACTAAAGCTTCAGATGCTTTAGAAGATTTGTGGTTTAATAATTCTTTTGTTTTTTTACATTCTTTAGTGTTTTTTTAATCTCTTTTGTACTTTTCAATTGCTTTTCTTTTGTACTTTTTACTTTTCATCTTTTGTATAGATTTAAGCTTATCTTTTGTGTGGTGTGTTTTTGTCTTTTGTGAAAATATATCAGTATTTAATGGTTTACAATTTTTCAGCTACTCTTAGCTTTGCGCTCCGAGCCCTTGGATTCTCTTCAAGTTCTTCTTCCGACGGTGTTACGGGTTTTCGGGTTATAATTTTCAGCTTGGGTTTGATTCCGCATACACATTGTGGAAGATCCTTAGGACAGATACAGCTTTGAGCTAGTTTTTGGAAGGCTTTTTTTACTATTCTGTCCTCCAGAGAGTGGAAGGTTATAATTACAATTCTTCCGCCGGGTCTTAAGATGTCTGTGACATCCTCCAGAACTTTTTCCAGTACCTCAAGTTCTCTGTTGACCGCAATTCTTATGGCCTGGAAAGTTCTTTTTGCCGGATGGGGGCCTTCCCTTCTTGCTGCTGCCGGAATGGCCGTTTTTATGATGTCTGCCAGCTGACCCGTGGTGCTTATCTTTTGTGTCTTACGATTCCTGACGATGAATTCTGCTATTCTTGAAGCCCATTTTTCCTCACCGTATTCACGGATAATTGATGCAAGCTCTTCCTGGCTCCAGGTATTGACTATTGTTGAGGCATCCAGAGGATTATTCCGGTCCATCCTCATGTCCAGGGGAGCATCATGCCGGTAGGAAAAACCCCGTTCCCCTTCATCAAGCTGATGCGAGGACACTCCCAAGTCCAGAATTATTCCGTCAACGGAATCCTTCTTATGTTTCTTTACAACTTCTCTTATGTTTTCAAAGTTCGTATGTTCAATTACAAATTTTCCCTGGGTTTCAACACTTGATAGTTTCCGTTCAGCCGCCTTAATTGCGTTTTCATCCTGATCTATGCCAATTAACAGTCCGTCTTTTCCAAGGCGCTTAAGGATTTCCGAAGAATGCCCTCCTCCGCCTAATGTTCCGTCCACATAGGTTCCATCCGGGCGGATGTTCAGGAATTCAACGCACTCATCCAGCATAATGGGTTTGTGTTCGAACTCCATGGCGCTCTTCCTCTTTCCTTAAAAATCAATGTCCAGGTCTTCCAGCAATTCGTCGATGTCATCCACTTCAGTCTGCTTGTAGTTTTCAGCACTCCAGAGCTCAATACGGTTGACTGTTCCAATAAATACGACTTCCTTCTGAAGCTCTGCTTTTTCTCTTAATTCCTGAGGGATATTGATGCGGCCCTGGCTGTCCATATCACAGTTGGTAGCATTGGCACAAAAATGACGGATGATAGCACGGCTGTTTTTCTTGGATGTGGGGAGCTGCTGAAGTTTTTCAACGAATTTTTCCCATTCCTTCATGGGGTAGATGTAGAGGCTTTTTTCTTCAGAACCGCGGGTAAGAACGAATCGGTCTCCAAGATCTCCACGGAATGCTGCCGGCACAAACACACGCCCTTTTGCATCAAGCGCATTTGTGTATTTGCCTATCAGCATCCGTTTCACCTCCACCACTTTGCTCCACTTTCATCCACTTTACTTGTATTCTACTCCTACTATCGGCACCCGTCAACCCCTCCATTAGTCGCGGAAGGCATAAAAAAAGAAGGCTCCACAGGTGGGACACCTTCTTGACTATGTTAAATTTATCCTCCCAGATACAATATGTTGTGCATCAAGTTAAATTGCCTACAAAATATATAATTTCCACTTATTTCAAGATAATTTTTTTAATATTTTTGTAACAAAAATGTAATATTTCTATTGAACCTCAAACATAGGTCGCTGCCTTCGCATGGAAATACTCACCACAATACCTACAGCCATGTAATTTACCAGCACCGATGATCCACCGGCGCTTATGAAGGGCAGAGGTATTCCTGTAACCGGCAGCATTCCGATATTCATGCCTATATTTTCTACATAATGGAACAGGAACATGGCCATTATACCGATAACTATGTATGATCCGAACAAATCCCTTGCATATCGGGATATATACAGGCACCTTAAGAGCAGCAGCACAAAAAGCAGAACGATAATGACTGCGCCTACAAAGCCCCATTTCTCGCCTACAACCGCGAAAATTGAGTCGGTAGATACTTCGGGGACATTTCTTGGAGCCTTTTCGGTGCCCGGCTCAACTCCAAAAAGCCTTCCGGAGCCAATATAGCGGATTGCCATATATACCTGGTAGCCTGCGCCCCGGGAATGGGCCTCGGGGTTTAAGAAAGAAAGGATTCTGTTTATCTGGAAATCCTTAAAGATTTTATCAAAGACCCCGAAAATCAGTACCGGCAGGGAAAGAAGCATGACTCCAAGAAGAATGAGAATGGTACGGTAGCGTATTCCGAACACAAATATCATGCAGGCAAGAATAAACATATATACTACCGATGTACCAAAGTCGGGCTGCAGAAGAATAAGTCCAATAAGGCTTGCGCTTGAGCCCGCAAGCATAAGATAATTCTTTATGCTGTTATTTCCCTGTTTGATTCGTTCCAGGAAAAAGGCTGCCACTATTGCCAGGGTTATTTTACCAAGCTCGGAAGGTTGGAAGGAAACGGGCCCCAAATCAATCCACCCGTTGGTTCCAACCTCTTCACGGCCGATTCCTGCAAAAAGAACATATACCAAAAGCAGTACTGTTCCTATGTAAATGGGCAGGGTTAAAACCCTTAAATCCTTGTAGTCAATAAGCATCATTATAATCATAACACCTATGCCCATTATTGAAGCAATCAGCTGCTTGGTAAAAAGCGAAGGCTGATTAATATGAACCGAAACGGTTCTGACCGCAAGAAGGCCAAAAACGTTAAGGATCAATACCACCCCGATTAAAAACCAGTCAATATTCTTATAAAGCGAAGGCCCCTTATTCTTTTCTATAGTCAGCATTTGTCCTCCAATTGTCGAAGGGAGCATTCCTCCGGCTTAATATCTTCTATATCTATTAATGTTTTTATATCTTAATCTTTAATCTTTTATATATTTATTAAAGAATAATATTTTCAAGGTTATCCAGAAGTCTTTTAGTCTTGGTCACCGGCTTCCGGTTTTTCTTCCGGACTCTCATCCTTAAAAGCATCGTCCTCGTCATTCCCGCCGGCCTCATTACCAGAATCCTCTGTTATTTCATTGGTTTCACCGGAGGCTGATTCCTCTTCCTCCCTAATCATATTTACTATATCGGCGTACGGACTTGGCTCAAGTGCCTCTTCAGCCTCTTCAATGGCTTTCTTATGGCGCTTATTAAGGTATATAAACCAGGTTAATGCCCCAATGAATACAAGCACTGAAAACACCTGGTTATAACGTATATTACCCGTACCAAAATCATCTACCCGGAAGAACTCCATAAAGGTGCGCACAGCGCTGTAAGCCATAAGATATGAAGCAAAAACAGTTCCCTTAACCTTTTTCTTTTCTCTGAGCCTTAGTAAGATTGCAAAAACTATAAGGTTCAGGATTGACTCGTACAGGAATGTGGGGTGAACCGGCCTTGAACCATCAACTCCCGGATCAGGGGATGCCTGTATAATATTGCCTGTCATTCCCCATGGAAGGTCGGTATTGGAGCCGTACAGTTCCTGGTTGGTAAAGTTTCCCCAGCGACCGATTGCCTGAGCAAGGGGAAGGTATACACAGGCAAAGTCGCACATTTCCAAAACATCAATCTTTCTGGCCCGGCAGAAAAAGAAAACGGTAAGGACTGCGCCTATTATTGCGCCATATATGGCAAGTCCTCCCTCCCATATCCTGAAAATGCCTAAAAGGTCGTTTTTATAGGAATTCCATGAAAATACAACAAAGAACAGTCTGGCAAAAATAATGGAAACAGGGAGAGCATAAAGGAACATGTCAAGGAGCTGTTCCTCATTTATATTGAACTTTTTGCTCTGCCTCATGGCCAGGGTTAATGCCACCATAATAGCGCACGCAATAATTATTCCATACCAATGAACCTTAATTTGACCAATTTGAAAGGCCACCGGACCGATATTCAGCCGTATTCCCAATTTGGGAAATTCAATAAAGTAGACCCCCATTAATTTGACCTCCTTTTTCTTATTGTGGTTTTACTACCGACAAAGCGGCTTTGTTTTTAAAGACCTCGTTGAGTACTTTGTTTACATAGTCTATATCCAGCTCTTCATAAATCCTTCCTGTATCAAAGTAGCATGCGCCATTGAAGAAGGATTCCATAAGTTCGTGGGTTATATTGTCAACAGAATTAAGGCCCCTGATAAACATTCCCCTGTGTGATTTTTTAATACTGGTCATTGAATCAGAATTAATTCCTTTTTCTACTGCCTCCTTCAATGCCGCAGAAATGATTTCAGAAGTTTTCTTAGGATCTGAGGACTGTCCTCCCCATGCCACATAACCATATGCCTGGTCAAGGGATACCTCGAACCGGAAGGTATCGTTAATAAGCCCATCGGAGTAAAGCTTGTCGTAAAGGCCTGAACTTCTTCCCATAATATCATTCATTATAATGCTCAGAGCTATGCGGCGTTTTAAGAGCTCCGGACCTGACACTCTCACATTATCCTTTATTCCCATGAAAAACAGAGGCATGGATACAGCAAGCTTCTGCTCTTTATACTCCTGGTTCAATTCTTCAGGCTCCTGGGGATATTTTTTCTCAACGGTTCCTCTGTCCTTAAATTGTATCATATTATCGACGATTGCAAAAACCTCATCAGGCTCTAAGTCCCCTGCCACAGTAACAGCCATATTTGTAGGCGAATAAAAAGTATTGTAGCAATCATAGAGAAGTTCCTTTGTAATTTTGGATATGCTCTCTATGGAGCCTGCAATTTCAAGTTTTATAGGATGGTTGACATAGAGGCAGTCCAAAAGGTTAAAAAATACCCTCCAGTCAGCATTGTCCTGGTACATCATTATTTCCTGGCCAATAATTCCCTTCTCCTTTTCCACGTTTTCATCAGTAAGCCAGGGCTTTTGGACATAATCCAGCAGCATTTTGAAGTTTTCTTCAAAAAGATCGGTGCAGGAAAAATAATATACAGTTTGATTAAAGGAAGTAAAGGCATTGGGCGAGGCTCCCAGACGAGAGAACTTATCCAACATATTGCCGTCTTCCTGCTCAAATAGTTTGTGTTCAAGGAAATGAGCAATTCCGTCCGGCACCTCTATTACCTTGTCACTTCCGGGGACCTTGAAGATATTGTCAATGGAGCCGTAGTTGGTGCCAAACATTGCGGTTTTTTTGAAATAACCGGGTTTGCGTACAAAGAACACCTTGAGCCCGGATTTATGATCATACTCATAAAGGGTTTCACCAAGATCTTCATATTTAATGGTGCGATAGCTCATACATTTCCCTCCTCGGCTTTCCTTCCGTCGGGTTTAAGGAAGTAAATAGTGTCAAGCTGAACGTTCTGTGCCACTCTTACCACATCATCCATGGTGACCTTCTTGAAGTTTTCAATTGTGGATTCAAAATCATCAGTTAAATTGGTAAGATGCTGGCTCATGTAGAAGTCCACAATGGCTCCCTGGCTGTCCTGCATGGACTTGATACCCGTTTCCAGAGCATTTATGGAGGCTTTGATTTCTTCCTGAGTTATATTGCCCTTTCTCATATCCTCAACCTGTTTTAGTATGATTTCCTCGGCTTTGCTACGGTTTTCGGCCTCAATTCCGCTCATTATAACCATCAGGCCCTTGTATTTTTCAAGTATTGACTGGGCGTAATATGCAAGGCTTGCTTTTTCGCGCACATTCTGAAAGAGCTTGGAATGGGTATCGCCGCCCAATATTGAGTTATATACCACCAATGGATAATAATCAGGTGACGAAGGCTGAACATTGGTTCTAAAGCCTAAGCAGAGCTTTCCCTGATTTATATCCATGCTCTCATCCACACGTTTGACATCTTTAACGGTCTTTTCCACCCCTGTAGGTTTAAGAGGTTTAATATTTCCCCTTTCAATGGCAGAGAAATCATCAATAAGCTTTTGAATGCTGGAATCATCCACCGGCCCTGTAATATAAACATACAAAGGATAGGAATGAAGCATCTCATTATAAAGAGCAAGGGTATTCTGGGGATTTAAAAGCATGGCGTCTTTTTCCGAGCCTTCATCAGCTATTGCAAAAGGCTCATTGGCGCACATTTCCTCTATGCAGCGCAGAAGCGAAAAGCGCATTTTATTGTTAATTCTGCTTCTGATATAGTCAATAAGGTTGTCCCATTCTTTCTTGAAAAGTGATTTTTTAAAGCCGTCACCTTCAAGCATGGGATTTTTAAGGATACACATCAGAAGCTCGCTGCATTCGTCAAAAAGTTTTTCATTTCCGCTTGTGAAATTATCGGAAATATGGGACATATGAAATCCTATTAACTGATTTTCACCTTTCTTAAGCACACCGCCGTCAATATCTGCCCCGTAGAGCTCTTCAAGCTTCCTTTCAAGATCGGTAACCTTAGGATACTTTGCGCATCCTCTTTTAAGGAGAGCCGGAATAAGGGCGTTTCCGCTTGCCCTTTCCCTCTCCAGATTATCAACAAAATACAGGTCTACACGTGTTGTCTTGAATTTATCAGAGTTAATGCGGTAAAACTTAATACCGTTTTTCTCCGCAATTTTCTCCGCCGTAGTTTTTCCGGCAGGAAATCCCATTAAAATCCCTCCCGACGACATATTTATTCTTATTAATTGCTGCAAATCATTTCTTTATGTACCGCTACCAATAATTATATATTCATTAACTGATTATAACCATAAAAATACAATTATCCTACCTAAATTATGCTTCATAAGATTTCGATAAAATAGTAGAATATTAAAAATGGTATTTGTATAAAGAGGGGTATATATGCTTTTTCTTGTTTTAGAAAACCAATTGTTCTTAATAATATCTCTTTTTTTCTCAGCGTGCCTTTTTCTTAATTCCATTGCATTAAAAAGCCAGCCTGTAAAATCAAGAGCTTTTGGACTTGCTTTTGCAATCTCCTTTATACTAAATACAACTGCTTTTTTAACATCCCCATATCAGAAATCTTCATCAGCAAAAATATTTTTATTTGGTCAGCTTCTTTTAATTTTGGCCTGCACCATAATAGTATTGGTAAAAGAAGACTCTTCTATCCTGAAGCTTTTTTATGTGCTGCCCTTTATTCTTGTATGGGCCGCATGTATATTTTCAAGCTCTGACCTTTATTCTTCCTGCTACTGGAGCTTTTATTTTGTTGATATTGCGCTTATACTGGTTAATCTGGTCTTAGTGTTTAACTCCATGTTCCAGAAGAAAAAACAGGTGATACCTGCCCATATAGGCCTGTTTATGATGGCCGCATCCCTGGGAATTTGGCTTCTTTCAGATGCTTTAACCATTGAAGTCGTAATTATTGCCGGGATGGGTTACGGGCTTTGTACCCTGTACTACTATCGCAATATTAAACAGCCACGTTTTTAACCATTTGAAGTATTAAAATGGCCAGCCGTAAAAGCATTGCTTCTGCGGCAAGGCCATATAAATACTAAACTTCCCAGCTTGTCAGATATTTTTCCTGTTCTTCGGTTAATGTATCTATTTTTATGCCCATACTTTCAAGCTTTTTCAGGGCAATTCGTTTGTCGATGCTCTCAGGAATATTGAATACTCCGGGTTTTAGCTTTTCCCAGTTTTCAAGTATATAAAGTGCACTTAATGCCTGCACCGCAAAGCTCATATCCATGATTTCGGCCGGATGCCCGTCACCGCATGCAAGATTGACAAGCCTTCCCTCACCCAGAAGATATAAGGTACGTCCATCTTTCATGGTATATCCCATTATATTGTCCCTGCATTTTTGGATTTTTACCGCAAGGCTTTCAAGATCAGGGATGCATACCTCCACATTGAAGTGGCCTGCATTGCAGAGAATTGCGCCATTTTTCATCTTCTTGTAGTGTTCACCGTGAATCACTTTATTGCAGCCCGTTGCCGTAATGAATATATCACCTAAAGCTGCGGCTTCATCCATGGTCATAACCATGAATCCGTCCATTACAGCCTCTATCGCCTTAACGGGATCAATCTCGGTTATTATGACCTTGGCTCCAAGCCCCTTTGCCCTCATGGAAATGCCTTTTCCGCACCAGCCGTATCCTGCAATTACAACGGTTTTTCCTGCGGCAATGAGATTTGTGGTACGATTGATTCCGTCCCATACCGACTGGCCGGTTCCATACCGATTATCAAAAAGGTGTTTGCACATGGCATCGTTAACCGCCATCATGGGCACTTTCAATACCCCGTCCCTTTCCATAGCCTTAAGCCTGATTATACCTGTGGTGGTTTCTTCGCAGCCTCCCCAGACCTGGGGAATAAGATGGCTTAATCTGGTATGGAGGGCATGAATGAGATCCCCGCCGTCGTCAATAATGATGTTTGGACCATGTTCCAGGGTCATGTCAATATGCCTTTCATACTCCTCGGCTGTAGCCCCGTACCATGCAAATACTTTGATGCCGTCGGCTGCCAGTGCCGCCGCAACGTCATCCTGGGTAGAGAGAGGATTGCTTCCTGTCACAGACATCAAGGCTCCGCCCGCTGCCAGAACCTTTGAAAGGTAAGCAGTTTTTGCTTCAAGATGCACTGAAAGAGAAATTTTAACTCCTTCAAAGGGCTTGGTTTTCTTAAATTCCTCTTCAAGGCCGGACAATATTGGCATATTGCCCTTAACCCATTCAATTTTCCTTCGGCCAGACTCGGCCAGATTTATATCCCGAATTGAATATTCCACTTTTTTCTCCTCCATAGTTTTATAGCGATTACATCTAATTCGAGCTTTTTTAGCTTCGTTTGTTATCAGAGTTTTGAAACTATATGGCTGACAAGGCTGACAAATTTCTTTTCAACCTGCTTTCCGGTTTCAAGGACTTCCTCATGATTAAGAGGCTGGTCAAGTATTCCGGCTGCCATATTGGTAATGCAGGAAATTCCAAGAACCTTCATTTTCATATGCCTTGCGGTGATAACTTCGGGTACGGTGGACATTCCGACAGCATCGGCTCCCAATGTCCTTAAAGCTCTGATTTCTGCAGGGGTTTCGAAGGAAGGCCCCTTGCAATAGGAATAGATTCCGGATTTTATATCGATGCCAAGAGCTTTTGCTGAATCCATAGCGATATTTATAAGCTCCTTGTCATATGCGCATGACATATCGGGGAAACGCGGGCCAAGTTCATCATAGTTTTCTCCCCTTAAAGGGTTTTCACAGAACAGGCTTATATGGTCAGTAATTATCATAAGCTCGCCCGGTGTAAAGCCTGTGTTCACACCACCTGCGGCATTTGTAACAATGAGCTTGTCAATTCCCAATGCTTTAAAAACCCTAATGGGATAAACAACCGCATCCATATCATTTCCTTCGTAGTAGTGGAAGCGGCCTTTCATGGCAAGAACCTTTTTTCCGTTAAGCTCTCCGAAAATCAGCTTTCCGTCATGGCCTGGCACAGTGGTTTGAGGAAAGTGAGGAATATCCTTATAGGGTATTTCCTTCTTGTTCTCAATGGAATCTGCCAGATTTCCAAGTCCCGAGCCTAAGATAATTGCAACATCAGGGGTAGCTTTTATTATGTCCTTTACATATTCAGCGGTCTTTTCAAGTCTTTTCATTAAATCCTTCATAGCTTCAGCCTCCAGCACATAATTCATAATTTATAATTCAATAACAGAATTGCTTTTCTAAAAACTGCTACTTAAATATTTTAACGTTTTGTTTGGTATACAATTCAATTTGACAGTTGCTCCATAAGTCATTTTTCACAACACGATTCTTAAAATAAAGTTTCTAAAATATAGCTAGATTAAAAAAGGGTCAGCTGGCTGCTTTCGTCAAGTCCCTCAAGACAGCCGTGATTCTCCAGTATTTCAATTACCGCCTTGGACACGCCCGACCTTACTTTCAAATCTTCTTTGGAAATAAATCCGCCGCCTTCCTCCCTTGCCGCAACAATATTCCTTGCAGCCGCCGCGCCTAAACCCTGCAGAGCAGTAAATGGCGGAAGAATTCCATCTTTGGTAATCAGGAAACGGGTTGCGTCGGATTTATACAAATCCACAGGAAGGCATTTAATGCCCCGGGCATACATTTCGTTGGCGACCTCAAGTATTGTAAGCAAATCCTTCTCTTTATTGGTTGCCATGGTACCCTTGCTCTCTATTTCGTCAATTGCAGCCTTCACCGCACTTTTGCCCCTTGAGATAATGTTTGCGTCAAAGGTATCTGCCCTAACCGAAAAGTATGTTGCATAGAAGGCTTCGGGATAGTACACCTTGAACCAGGCAATTCTGAATGCCATCATAACGTAGGCTGCTGCGTGGGCTTTTGGGAACATGTATTTAATCTTCTTACATGATTCAATGTACCACTCGGGGACATTTTTCTCACGCATCAATTCCTCATATTCGGGGGTAAGGCCCTTACCTTTACGGACATTTTCCATTATCTTAAATGCCGTAAGAGGAGGAAGATCCTTCTGAATGAGATATATCATTATGTCATCTCTGGTTGATATAACATTTGCAAGAGTGGTAACTCCTTCCCTGACCAAATCCTGGGCATTGTTCAGCCATACGTCAGTACCGTGGGAAAGACCTGAAATTCGTATCAGTTCTGCAAAGGTAGTAGGTTTTGTATCGACAAGCATTTGTCGTACGAACTTTGTACCAAACTCAGGTACGCCAAAGGTACCCACCGGGCTGTTTATCTCCTCAGGAGTAACTCCCAAAGGCTCGGTACTGGAGAAAATGCCCATGGTTTTCTTTTCGCCTATTGGTATTTCCTTTGCATTTACTCCCGTCAAATCCTCAAGCATGCGTATAACGGTAGGATCGTCATGGCCAAGTATATCCAGCTTCAAAATACGTCCGCTGATGGAATGGTAGTCAAAATGCGTTGTTATAACATCAGAGTCGGTATCGTCAGCAGGCCTCTGAATAGGAGTAAAATCATATATTTCCTTGTCATGGGGGCATACCATTACTCCGCCCGGGTGCTGGCCCGTGGTACGCTTAATGCCGGTACAGCCGTTGGCCAGGCGTTCTATCTCAGCCCTTGTCCCCACAATATTCTGCTCTTCCAGATACTTTTTCACAAAACCATAGGCTGTTTTTTCGGCAATGGTTGCAATGGTTCCTGCCCTGAAAGTATAGCCCTCTCCGAAAAGCTCCTCGGTATATTTATGGGCTCGTGGCTGGTATTCTCCAGAGAAGTTCAAGTCTATATCGGGCTCTTTGTCCCCGTCAAAGCCCAGGAAGGTTTCAAATGGTATATCATAGCCATCCTTAATAAGGGGCTCACCGCAATTGGGGCAATTCTTGTCGGGAAGGTCAAATCCGCAGCCTATTTTCTCATTTTTCTCAAAGAACTCGGAATACTTGCACTTTCCGCAGCGATAATGGGCCGGAAGTGAATTAACCTCGGTTATTCCTATGAGATAGGCTACAAAGCTTGATCCAACAGAGCCTCGGGAACCAACCAGATATCCGTCATCCAGTGACTTCTTAACAAGCCTCTGGGCAATTATGTACATAACGGAAAAGCCGTTTTTTATAATGGAGTTAAGCTCCCTGTCAACTCTCGCCTTTACAATTTCGGGAAGAGGATCGCCATAAAGTTCTGTAACCTTGTCATGGCTCATCTTTTTGATTTCTTCCTCGGCGCCTTCAATGTGGGGCGGGTATGTACCATCGGGTATTGGCTCAACCTTTTCAATCATGTCAGCAATTTTGTTGGTGTTTTCAACTACCACTTCATAGGCCTTTTCTTCGCCTAAGTAGGAGAATTCGGCCAGCATTTCCTCTGTGGTTCGTAAATAGATTGGCGGCTGGATTTGTGCCTCTTTATACCCTTGTCCTGCCTGCAGAATGGTTCTGTAAATAGCATCCCCCGGGTCAAGGAAATGAACGTCGCATGTAGCCACCACAGGTTTATTAAGGTATTCGCCAAGTTCAACTATTTTACGGTTAAAGTCTCTTAAAGCCTCTTCATCGGGAACCTGTCCCTCACGCAAAAGGAATCCGTTGTTGCCAATGGGCTGAATTTCAAGATAATCGTAGTAGGATGCAATACGCACCAGTTCTTCCCAGGGCGCACCCTTTAAAACAGCCCGGAATAGTTCCCCTGCCTCACAGGCGCTGCCTATAATAAGGCCTTCCCTGTATTTTTCGAACAGCGACTTGGGAACACGGGGCCTTTTGTAAAAATATTTAAGATGGCTTTCTGATACAATCTTATATAGATTCTTAAGGCCAACTTGGTTTTTAACCAGAATTATGGCATGATAGGTGTCACAATTCTTGTAGTCCAGTTCTCCCTTGGAATTGTAGCGTTCTTCGGCAATGAAGTAGCTCTCCATGCCATAGATAACCTTAATGTCCTTATCCTTCTTTTTCTTAAGCTCTCTTACCATATCCTGAGCCTCAGGATATGCCTGCACCACACCATGGTCCGTTATGGCAATTGCGGTATGGCCCCAGTCGGCAGCACGCTTGATAACAGCCTTTGTACTGCTTACAGCGTCCAGTTGGCTCATTTGGGTATGAAGATGCAGCTCCACTCTCTTAACGGGAGCATTGTCAGTTCTCTCTTCTGTCTTGGCTTCAATAAGGAGAATATCCCTTGCGCTTATTACAAGCTCTTTTGCAAACATATCATATTGAGCTTCGCCGCTTAATCTTACATATTGACCCTTAACAAGCTTTTCACAGATTAGGTCAACCTCATCCTCCCTGGGGAAGAGCTTGCAGGTAACTGAATATGTAAAATCGGTAATATCAAAGGAAAAGAGTATTCTTCCTGTTTTAAGCTCTCTTTTTTCAGTTTTCAGGATCTGACCTTCTATGGTTACCATTCCGGAGTTTATGTCTACCTGATTAAGTTTTATTACCTCGCCTTTTATACCCGTACCATATATGAGGTTGGGATCCCTGGGACCCTTATTTTTGGCTTTTACCTGATACTTATATTTAACTTCATTATTGTTATAATTGTTTTTGGCATTGGCTGTATCGGAAGCTTTCTCTTTTTTAGCCTCCCTCTGTGGGATGGATGACATTACTTCGGCTACAATCCTTTTTTCTGCTTCTTTTCGCTCTACCTCATATTCAGCCATGTTTTCATGTACAGAACAATCATCTGAAAAGATAACCTTCATATCCCGGCTGAATAAATCCATCATGGCCCTTTCAATTACGTTGCCCAAACCTGCAGCAGACAGCATGGCAGAGCATGGAGTCTTAGGGCATATTTTAAGGTAACGCCCGGAGACTACAAAGTCTGCGTCCTCCACAAAATGCATGAGATGAGGCTTTTCTGAAAGGATGCGGTTTAACAAAAGCTCCTTTTGCCATTCCTGGAAATCCTCAAGATTATCAACCTTAAAACCCGGCTGAACATTTACTTTTACCTGAAAATATTTTGAAACGCAGTTTTCAAGCTGTTTTATGTGTTCCGGCCTTACAGCGGTCAGACATTCAATATAGAGATCTATATTTTTCTTGGATTTGTTATAGCAAAGATGCCTGATAAAAGACCGGGAAAAAGCTTCCGGTAATTTCTCTTTTTCAATTATGCCTTGTAACGCCTCACAAAGCGAAGGCTTTTTGAGAACGTTTTTATCCATGAAGTACTTCCTTTCATTCTTGAGTTAAAGGCATTATTGTATAAGGCAACACATTTTCTATTTTACCATATGTCGCCAGGGGTCAACATAAAAAATAGTAAACTTTAACAAATCAAAAAGGCATCTCTTTTTAAGAGATGCCCGGTAAAATCATCAGCTTTTATTTTACTATACCAGCATCGCTGAAAGGGAAAATCCTTAAAAGGCATTTTCCTATAATACGGTCACTGCTGACAGGCCCAAAGGTTCTGCTGTCATGGCTTTTTCCCGGAATCCTGTTATCGCCCAGGACATATATGCAGCCTTCAGGTACAATAATATTGTCATACAAGGAATTTGCAGCCTGGGTTTCTCTGCCGTTTATATAGTTTTCCGTAAGCTTTCTTCCATCCACAAAGACAGAGCCGTCTTTAATCTCAACATGCTGCCCTTCGGTAGCTATGACCCGCTTTATGGCATATTCCTTCTTGCCGCTGAGAAGCTCCGGTATCTTAAGAACCACAATATCCCCGGTCTTAATGGTGCCAAATCTCTGGGTAAGGCTTTCAATAATAATCACATCGCGATTTTTGAGGGTTGGAGCCATAGAGCTTCCGTCCACTATGGCAAAACGCCCTACGAACACAATTATTGAAAGCCCCAGTGCTACAGCTACCGCAATATGAAGAAGCCAGCTTACGGCCTCTTTTAATGCTTTATTGCTCACTTTTTGTCACCAGCTTGATAGACAGCTCTTCAAGCTGTTTATCCTCCACATAATCCGGAGCATTTGTCATAAGGTCAGATGCGTTCTGAACCTTGGGGAATGCTATAACATCCCTGATATTATCGGTTTTGGCAAGAAGCATTACAAGTCTGTCCAGACCAAAGGCCAGTCCTCCATGAGGAGGTGTTCCGTAATTAAAGGCTTCAAGAAGGAATCCGAAGCGTTCCTTGGCCTGTTCATCGGTAAAGCCTATTACGTTGAACAACTTATTCTGAAGCTCCCTGCTGTGGATTCTGATGCTGCCGCCGCCAACCTCATATCCGTTTATAATTAAGTCGTAGGCCTTAGCTCTCACCCTTGCAGGATCGGTATCAAGATACTCTATATCCTCGTCCATGGGTGAGGTAAAGGGGTGATGCTTGGCAACCCAACGGTTTTCTTCTTCGTCACGCTCTAAAAGCGGGAAGTCAGTTACCCACAAAACATCATAGCGGTCATGATCTATAAGGTTAAGCTTTTCTCCAAGCTCCAGGCGCAAATGTCCCAAAGCATCAAATACTACTTCATCCTTATCGGCAACAAATAAGAGCAGGTCGCCTTTTTCGGCTTCAAGGCGCTTTAACAAAGCATTAATTTCGTCTTCTGTCAGGAACTTGGCAAATGATGATTTAAGGCCGTTTTCCTCGACAACTATCCATGCAAGGCCCTTAGCCTTGTATGTCTTAACTACTTCACCAAGGGCATCAATTTCCTTTCTTGAGAATTTGGCTCCTGCTCCCTTGGCATTAATAGCACGTACGCTTCCGCCGTTTTTAACAGCGTCGCTGAATACCTTAAAGCCAGATTCCTCAACTATATCCGATACATTTACAAGCTCAAGGCCAAAACGGGTATCGGGCTTGTCAGAACCAAAACGGGTCATGGCCTCGTTATAGGTAAGCCTTGGGATTGGTGTGGGAAGATCAATATTGTGGATTTCCTTGAAGAGCCTTCTGATAAAGCCTTCGTTTACTTCCATTACATCTTCCCTGTCCACAAAGCTCATCTCAAGGTCTATCTGGGTAAATTCAGGCTGGCGGTCAGCTCTTAAGTCCTCGTCTCTGAAGCATTTGGTTATCTGCATGTATCTGTCATAGCCAGATACCATCAAAAGCTGCTTGAATAGCTGGGGTGACTGAGGGAGAGCATAGAATTTGCCCGGATGAACCCTGCTTGGAACCAGATAGTCCCTGGCTCCCTCAGGTGTGCTCTTTGTCAGAACAGGAGTCTCTATTTCAAGGAAGCCATTTTCATCATAATAGTCACGAGCGATTTTAGCCACACGGTGCCTTAAGATAAGATTTCTCTGGAGATCGGGCCTTCTTAAATCAAGATAGCGGAATTTCAGCCTTAATGCCTCATTGGCACCTGAATCCTCCTCAATGTGGAAAGGCGGAACTTCACTTTTATTTAATATCCTGAGCTCCTTTGCAATAACCTCAAGCTCACCGGTAGGCATATTCTTGTTTACAGCCTCGGGGCTTCTTAAGGCAAGGGTGCCTCTTACAGCAAGAACATATTCGCTTCTTACCTGAGAAGCCTTCTCGTGGAGAGCAGGATCTGTCTCGCTGTTGAAAACCACCTGCATAATTCCGCTTCTATCCCTTAAGGTTACAAAAATAAGGGCTCCCAAATCTCTTCTTTTCTGAACCCAGCCCATGAGCACAACTTCTTTTCCGGCGTCTTTTACCGTCAGCTCCGCACAGCGATGGGTTCTTTTCATACCTATTATATTTTCCATTTTAATCCTCCCAAAAAGCTATAACCTATCCCTTTATCTTAAGCAGCCTGTTTATGAGGGTATCAAGGGTTATATCCTTGGTCTCCCCGGTTTGCATATCCTTAAGCTTTGCTTTATTGCTTTCTATCTCATCATCGCCCAGAATAAGCACATAACGGGCTCCTATTTTATCTGCGTATTTCAGCTGGGCCTTTACGCTTCTGCCCATAATGTCCTTGATACAGGTTATATTCTGCCTTCTAAGCTCCCAGGCAAGTTTTTCGCAGGCAAGGCTGGCCTTATGTCCTATTGCTCCTATATAGATATCGGGCGGATTGGGCTTTGGAATTTCAATACTCTGGCTCTGCATTTCAAGAAGGAGCCTTTCAACTCCCATGGCAAAGCCAATTCCCGGGGTAGGAGCACCGCCGCATTCTTCAACAAGACCGTCATAGCGGCCGCCGCCGCATACCGTGCCCTGGGTGCCGATATTTTTGGATACAAACTCAAAGACAGTCTTTGTATAGTAATCAAGTCCCCTGACAATGCCTTTGTCAATATTGTAGGGTATATTGATGGCATCAAGCTTTTCCAGTACAGAATCAAAATGTGTTCTGCATTCATCGCATATATTGTCAAGAAGGGCGGGTGCATCCTTCATGAGGGTCTTGCACTTTTCCTCCTTGCAGTCAAGGATACGCATGGGATTTCTGTTGTAGCGGTCCTTGCAGGTGTCGCACATGTCGCCTAAAAATTGGCTTATATATTCCTTAAGCTTTTCATTGTATTTGCTTCTGCATTTCGGGCAGCCAATGCTGTTAATATTAAGTTCGAGATTTTGAATGCCCAGTTTTTCAAAAAACATTGCCAGAATAGAAATAACCTCCGCATCGGCGGACGGGTCGGCGGCTCCAAGAAGCTCAACACCAAACTGATTAAACTCCCTGTATCTACCTTTTTGGACATTTTCATACCTGTAAGCTGTAATCTTGTAAAAGAGCTTTATAGGCTGGGGCAACGACGACATTCCATGCTCGATAAAGCTTCTTACAACCCCTGCAGTACCTTCGGGCCTGAGTGTAATGCTTCTTCCTCCCTTATCCTGAAAGGTATACATCTCCTTTTGAACAATATCGGTGGTATCTCCTACACCACGCTGAAAAAGCTCTGTATGTTCAAAAACAGGTATGCGAATTTCTTTATATCCAAATCTTTGACAAAGCTCAGAAAACTCTTTTTCAACATAATTCCATTGATAAATGTCTTCCGGCAATATATCCTTGGTGCCTTTAGGCGCCTGTGTCAGCATAACAGCTTCACTCCTGTCCGGATTAATAGGAAATAATAGGTCCTATGTCCCATTATTCATAAAAGTAATTGTATCCATACCATTAATTATTGTCAACAAAAGTGTTTAATTGCTTTATAGGCACTGTTTATCGGTGTTGGAAGCCCGTCTTTTAAGCCGTGCCTCCCTGCGCTTCAGTGCATCCTGATACTCCCTTTTTTCTTCCTCGGTTTCCAGAATTAATTTGGGAACAGGCTTTGGATTGCCTTTTTCGTCAAGGGCTACAAATATTAAATATGCTTTATTGGTAAATTTGGTTTCTCCTGTAATATAATTGTCGGAGCACACTTCTACCATAACTTCCATGGAGGTATTCCCCACCCATGTCAGCTTTGCCTTTAAAACAATCATCTCACCCACATGCACTGGATGATTGAAATCAACACTGTCAATACAAGCTGTGGCAACAATGGACTGAGCATGCTTTGAGGCAGCCATGGCTCCGGCAACGTCAACCCAATGAAGCAGCCTTCCTCCAAGAAGATTTCCCAGTATATTTGTATCATTTGGCAGAATCAGCTCCCGCATCTCCACCATTGAATCCGAAACTCTCTTAGCCTCCATAAATACACTCCAAGCAAAAATTTTGTAAAACAATGGTTAGTTCATTATAACCCATAATCGGGCTAGTATTATATATTTTAACCTAATTGTCAAGAAAATGACATGAGTATGTTTTAAGGCATGCTTAAGCATTGCAGATGTACCGGGAGGGGTCTTACCTTAAGTGATGGATAAAACTTTCCCAATGACACTTAAGTTGCTAAGTCAATCCACTCAAAAAACGGATTGATAAATATTTGTCTTATGCTAAAATGTATTGAAATAATTTTATTGATTTTATCGGAGGTACATAAGGTGGACGGAAAAATTAAAGCACTTAAAGCTGCTTTTCCTCATACTATCCCTGTTATGGCAGGGTATCTTTTTCTTGGTACCGCTTTTGGAATTCTCCTTTCGAGCAAAGGATACCATTTTGGGTGGGCCATCTTAATGAGTATATTTATTTTTGCCGGCTCCATGCAGTTTGTGGCAGTTAATTTGCTTGTGTCTGCCTTTAACCCTTTAAGTGCTTTCTTTATAACTCTCATAGTCAATTCAAGGCATTTGTTCTACGGAATATCCATGCTTGAAAAATTCAGAGGAACCGGCGGCAAAAAAGCCTATCTGATATGGGGTCTTACAGATGAAACCTATTCTCTTTTATGCTCTCTGGATACCCCTGATGGAGTGGACAGAGGATGGTTTATGTTTTTTATAACCCTCTTGAATCAGATATACTGGGTTTGCGGGTCAGCTATAGGGGCTCTTATCGGTTCAATGTTTACCATTAACACCAACGGCATTGATTTTGTAATGACAGCCCTTTTCATTGTAATCTTTATTAACCAGTGGAAGGCACAAAAGCAGCACGCTCCGGCAATTATTGGGCTTTTCTCATCTCTTATATGCCTTATTTTGTTTGGCGCTGATAACTTTATCATACCCTCCATGATTTTGATTGTAATTATACTTACTGTTTTTCGCGGCCGACTTGAAAAGGAGGAATACAGATGACGCTCAATTCATTTGAATCCCTTGTCATAATTGGAGTTATAGCATTGGGTACTTTTATAACACGGGCGCTTCCATTTATTTGTTTTCCCAATGAAAGCAAGACCCCTAAATATATCTTGTATCTTGGAAAGGTGCTTCCATACCCGGCAATAGGGCTTCTTATCGTATACTGCCTAAAAAACGTTTCTATTCTCCAAAGCCCCCATGGGATACCAGAGGGCATAGCAGTTTTATGCGTGGTGCTTCTTCATCTATGGAAGGAGAATACCTTTTTAAGTATTGGCGGAGGAACACTTGTTTACATGCTTCTGCTGAAACTTATATGAGAGCATTTATTGCAGAGTACACCAAATAAGCAGAGCATCTTTATTTCTAAAGAGACATTCCGATATCAGGTATATTCATAGGGTTTAAGTATATTCATAAGGTTTAATCCGCTCCTGCCTTTTTCGCAAGCTTTCAAAAAGCCTTGAGAAACTTTCCTCAAGTATTGAAAGGCCATGGAATGACGTAAGAATGAGATAGGGATATGCAGGGTAAATATATCGGGGTTTTATCTCCCATAATGTATAGAATCCTATAAATCCCAAAATAACAATGACCTGAAGTATTAAGGGATATTCATATTTCTTGCCGGCTGCTTTTACAAGTCCGCAAAATGACAGGCTTAGTATCAGAAGGTTTACAACATGCAAAAACCATCTGATACCGTCCCGGAAGTATGTATTGCCGCTTAAAAGATCTGTGGCCAGGGTCTGATACATATACCCCCATGATCCGATACCGTAGTACTCGGCCTGGTATGTCCCTTCTGTCCACAGCCAGATATTTTTCTTTAAATAAGTATTGGCAATGCCCAGGACTCCTTTTTCATCAATAGTCTTCTTTATAAGCTCCCGGTAAATGCGGATGCTCCTTTCTTTATTCCACTGCCCCTCATTGATGTAAATATTGAAAGAGTACGAGTCATCCCAATATCCAAACTTTTGCTCATTCATGCCTATGTTGAGCCACATATGGATGGGAATTGAGTTTACGCCTACAGGTTCAGAAATTTTGCCGGTACTTAAAAGCCATATGTTTACGGCATATAAAGGAAGCTTGCATAAAATAAACACAACGGCAAAAAATGCAAACATCTTTGCGACAGGTAATCTTCTTATTGCAAAATAAAGGAATATGGCAATAATGAATATCAATCCCAAAGGCCTTAGGAAGTCTCCTGCTATTATCATTGCTCCTACCAGCATCAAATACTGTCTTTTTCTTGTTTTTACATACCTTTCAGCATAGTAAACTGCGCCGGTAAAAAAGGTTGTGCTGTAAATATCGTTATACACAAGATTATTTAACAATATCACCGGCAGGAAAAAGCCAGACAGCACCAGAATGGAATAATTGATTTCCCTTCCTGCTCCTATGGTTTCCTCATAAATCCTGAATATGAGATAGGTCGTAATAGAAGAAAAAAGGACATTTAATAGCTTTGGCAAAAGAAGGGGTATGGGACAGATTCTGTATAAAAGAGATAAGAACAATGATATTCCAATATTGTTTGGATAAAGATAAAGGTATCCTCTTTCCTGAAAGGCACTGTAATCGCCTTGTATTATCATATATGCAATTGTGTTGACCGCATCCTGATCCGCAAACTGATTTGCAGGAAAAAGCAGTATAAACAGCACCTGAACAGATGCAGACAATAAAATAATGGTGAATATGACTGATTTTCTTTCAAATCTGTTAAAGGCTCTTCCCAACTTGTAAAGCAGTACAAAAGCGCAGAATAAGACCAATACGGCAAGTATGAGGGAAAAAAAGTCCTGCCTGTTCCATACAGGGTTGTCATAGTATTTGTAGCCGCAGTATTCAGCCCTGGCTAAAAGGGATGATACCAGTATAAACATTAAAAATGACAAGAGTATATAAACAGATATTCTTTCAAATATCTTAAAAGTCTTTCCTGTGTTCAAGTCTCCCTACCTCGTTAAATTGCAATTTTGAGATATAAGGAAAGAAAAATAATATAAAAATCAATCAAGTCTTATTATTCTCGTCTGCCGGTTCCTTATGCAGTAATGCATATTATGCCAGGTTTTCACATTTTAATATTATTGGAGTATACAAAAAACGGCCTGATTTAAACACAGGCCGTTGTCGTATATAGCAGCAACATTTTGATAGTTAGTTTGCTCTGGTTATCATATTTTTCAAATTACCGCTAAGCTTCTGAATCTCATCCACCGCATTGCCAATAGATGTTAACTGATTATCTGAATTTTCCACCGTAGCTGAGATCTCTTCAATGGATGAAGAGTTTTCTTCAGAGATGCTTGCCACATTTTCCATCTGTCCCTGAACTGCCTCAAGCTTGGATACCATAACTTCTGTTTTTTGAATTCCCTTGTCAATTTCAGCGTTGTTTTCATTGACTGTCTCTCTAATCTGGCTGAAATATTCTGCTATGTCATCAACAAGCTTCTTTCCTTCAACTGCAGCAGCATCACCCTGGCTTACCTTTTCAAAGGCTTCATTGGACTTTTCCGATATTCCTGTGATAACCTGGGTTATTTCACTTACAATGCGGGAGCTTTGTTCTGAAAGCTTTCTTACCTCGTCTGCAACAACTGCAAAGCCTCTTCCATGCTCGCCGGCACGGGCTGATTCTATGGCTGCATTAAGGGCTATAAGATTGGTCTGTTCTGCAATATTGGTTATACCCTCCAACAGCCTGTTTACCTTTTCCATGCTTTCCTTAAGCTCTGAAACTGTTATGTTCGCTGTTCCAATGGCCTTGCTTACAATTCCAATCTGATCCTTTACATTCTCAATCTTATCCCAGCCCTCATCTATCTTCTTTGCCATATCCTCGGATTTATCGTATATTCCTTTAAATATACCCTGGGTTTCCTGTACGATTCCTATGGATTCAGTCATTGATGAATTTACTGCATAGGCGCTTGAAGCTTCCTCCTGAACAGCCTTTGCCATTTCATGAACAGCTATGTTTATACCTTTGCTGCCCTGGCTTAAATCATTAATATTGAGTTTCAATTGATTTATATTGTCATCAAGAATGGCGGTTCCTTTTTCAATATTTGAAAATGCTTCCTGAAGCTTTGCCAAAAGCTCGCTTGCGTGTGCTTCCTTCTGGTTGGCTTCACTTACGAGTTTATTTCCCCATTTTGTAATAAAATACAGCAGGATAACGATGCAACCGTTAAATATTACAAGAACCGAAATGAAATCCTGTTCATAAATACCCATGACCTTTTCAGGTTTATATATGAATGCCCCGATCAATAAGATGTCAATTATGATTCCGTGAATAAGTACAAGCTCCTTTTTAAGGTATAATGCAACCATTACCACTGTTGCCGAAAGGATATAATGCTTGTTAATTGCAAATGTGTCCAGAATGAACAGGGCAATAATTACTACACCGGGAATCAGGCCAAAAAAAAGACCCTTAACATTTTTATTGATGGGTAAAAAGTAATTTACAAGAGAAAGCAATATTATTACAACACCTTGAATTGCAATGCTTATTGCTCTGTCAACGCCCTTGGTAAATATAGACTGAACTGTAAATAACAATATTATTCCAACTATGACTATCATGTTTACTCTGTCTGCTCTTTTTGAATCATAAGAACCTTTAACATTAACAATGCTTTTTTCCATATGTCTTTCACCGCTTTCTATCTAGTATACAAAAAATATATATTGAAAAAATCGCATAACTTTTAATTAAATAAAAGCCTGCGCTTAGAATGTCATGTATTTTGTATGCCTGAAATCCACCTGCCTTCCTGTCAACTTTACCAACATTATACATCTTGCTTGTTAATTTTTCAACAGTCTACATAATAATCCAATAATATATTAAAAAGGACATATTGTTTAATTAATCAAGATCATTAAATTATACAAATTTAGACTGTATGAATATAATAAAGAACCCATTTCATTAGACAAACAACTAATGAAATGGGTTCATGTAAATTACTGGTTTTCAGCATTTATTTTGAGGGTTAAACTGAAAAAACCGTCCAGAATCTGATTCTGAACGGTTTTTGGTGATCCACCGGGGACTCGAACCCCGGACACCTTGATTAAAAGTCAAGTGCTCTACCGCCTGAGCTAGTGGATCATGCTTGGCTGGGATGGCAGGATTCGAACCTACGAATACCAGAGTCAAAGTCTGGTGCCTTACCACTTGGCGACATCCCACCATAAAAGACACAACCACCATTATAAAGAGGTTCCAGCTCTTTGTCAAGGCAACTTTCAATGAATTTTCTTCATTTAAAATATGCCTGATTTAAAGCCATAAAAAAAGTAACCCAACCATTACTTTATTAAAGTGACAGGTCTTTCGTCTAAAAAAGCCAGTTTTCGAAGCTGGAAGCCGGGTTTAATCTCAGCTTCCAACCTCTAATCATCTGACTTAAAGTGGGGTGAATAATGGGATTTGAACCCATGACCTCCAGGGCCACAACCTGGCGCTCTAACCAACTGAGCTATACCCACCACAAAATCGTCTAACAAAGACAAACATTATTCTACGGAGAATAGCTCTATTTGTCAAGTATAAATTTTGTGGAAGGTACAATTTATATTAATTTAATGTGTTCCGGCACCTGTGTAATCATCTGTAGCACGCTTGTCAACATAATATGCCAATATATCACCTTTTAGAAGCTGCCATCCGCCCTGATTTTGGTTATACCCTTCAAGAAGCCATCCGTCCCCTGTTTTTCCGGTATATTTAAGGCTGGGGCTCTGGAAATTATCGTTGTTAATAACCGAAATATCGCTGAAATT
>JAAYAD010000077.1 GCA_012719545.1 Clostridiaceae bacterium | reverse complement strand
TGGAAAAAGCTAAATCCAGATATGAACCCTATTTTGCAATTTCTTATTGAATTTTTACCAGTATTTAGAGAAAAATCATTGATGTATTTAGAAAAAACGGTTATGGCCTAAAACCACAACCGTTTTTGTCTACAATCTGAGCCGTTTCTTAAATGAAACGGCTGTTATTTTGCATAGTGAAAAGCAATATATCGATTTAAAACAAACCATCTTATAGCATGATGAATTATTTAGTCATTTTAAAACGCGGGCCTTCACGATCTTCCATGTTCTTAAGTTCACTTATTATATAAAGCGGACGGCCTTTAGCCTCGTCATATATTCTTCCTATATATTCTCCTATAATGCCCAGCATAAGAAGGGTTATGCCGTTAAAGAAGAGGCTTACGGCAATAAGTGATGCCCAGCCTGATTGTGCGCTTTCAGGGAAGAAGATTTTTTGCAGAAGAACAATGATGAGATATACAAAGCTAAAGACTGAAAGCAGGGAGCCAAGCCATGAGGACAACTTCAATGGTTTATAGGAGAAGGACATTATACCGTCCATGGCAAGTTTCAGCATCTTTTTTAGCGGATATTTCGTTTCGCCTGCATATCTTTCGCTTCGTTCAAATTCAATGGGAGTCTGTTTAAAGCCTACCCAGCTCATAAGGCCTCTTACATATCTGCTGCGCTCAGGCAGCTGTTTCAACGCCTCGCACACTCTGCGGTCTATGAGCCTGAAGTCTCCGGTGTCAACGGGGATATTTACATCAGTAAGGCTTCTTAAAAGCCTGTAGAATATTTTAGCCGTTACTTTCTTAAATATGGTTTCGCCCTGACGGGATATTCTCTTGCCATATACCACGTCATAACCCTGGCGCCACAATTCCATCATCTTTGGAATAAGTTCAGGGGGATCCTGCAAATCTCCGTCAATAATAACCATGCATTCACCTGCTGCGTAGTCCATACCGGCGGTTATGGCAACCTGATGCCCGAAATTGCGGGCAAAATCGATGAGTTTTACCGTTTTATCCTTTTCACAGATTTCCATGAGCATATCCCTGGTCCTGTCACGGCTGCCGTCATTAATGAAAATTATTTCATAGTTTTCTTTTAGACCGTCCAATACCTCTTTTAGCCTGCTGTATGTTGCAGGTATGACGGCTTCCTCATTATACATGGGGACGATAACAGATATCAGGATTTTTTCCATACTAACCTCCAATAATTATGTCCGCGGCTTTGTAACCCAGCTTTATGGCGTAATTCAAGCCCCTGTCCTCAGGATAAATCTGTGCCATGGAGGCAAGATAAAGCCCTGACTCGCAGGTCTTTATATCAGGTATTCTTTCTCCATATCCCAAAGTCGATACAGGCTGGGCAAACCTTGCGCGGTTTAATGTAGCTTTAATTATCATGTCTTCCTTAAATGAGGGAAAAATCTTTTTAAGCCCCTTTAAAAAGGAATTTGCAATCGCCTCATCAGAAGCACTGTAAAAGGGGTCCGATGCATCTATGTACCTGGAAAGGTAAACTATCCTGGATCCATAGTTCCGAAGCCCCACCAAATTAGTATGCTCAATAATTAGCACAAATGGAAGCCCTTTTTGTGAAATTGTAATCCAATAGTAAGGAGAAAGACTTTTTGTAAGCTCAAGGGTAAGGCATAAGTTTGCCTTGTATTTTATGGTTTCAAGGGATTTTTTATAGTCTTGAGGAAGTTCAGGGCATATTTTTGCAAGAAGCTCCGGTGCCGCAGCGAAAAGAATTCTGTCAAACAATTTTGATTCATTATCGGTAATAACCTCCCACTTACCTTCAGTTGTCTTTCTGATTTCTTTAACGGTTGTATTTAAGCAGAAGGCTCCGTTTTTATTCCTGATTTTTTCTGCCAGAGTATCTGCAAGTACTGCAAAGCCTCCATCCATGTATCCCAATAATTCTTTTACCTTGCTCTTGCCCCTGGAAGAGCCACGGAGCTTAAATTTATTCCATATCCAGGTTCCGGATACCATGTCGGAATCTAAATCGAACTTAGACTTTAATAATGGCCCCCATACCTTGTCGTATGCGTCACGGCCGGAACGTTTAATAATCCATTCCTTAGCCGTAATATTTTCAAATGGTTTATAGTCTTTTATGTACTTTGAACCAAGAACCAGAAGTCCCATGCGTATTCTTGACAATAAACCGATAGGTTTAAAGAGGAGAAGATCCATAGGAGTTGTAAAGGGGTAGAGGCGGTTATCCAGGAAAATTGCGTTCTTTGGCTCATACCAATTTATTTTGTCTTCCAGGTTCAATTCTCTGGCCAAATCCAAAAGATATGAATCAGTAATAAAGATATGATGGTAAAAGCTGTCCAGATTGTCATTCCCAACAGGAAAAGAAGAGGCAAGGCCGCCTGTGTGTGGGTCTTTTTCAAAGACTGTTACCTCATGATCTTCTTTCGACAGCTTATATCCAGCTGCAAGCCCTGTGAAACCGGATCCGATTATTGCGATTTTCAAAATATCAAATCCTTTCCGGATTATTTGTAAATAACCTTTTTATATAAAACAAAATTCCATGAAATTATGAAAAACATTATAAGTATTTTTGGAAGGTAAAGTACCGGCCATGAGCCTTCACCGCTTATTAATACAAGAGTGTACCTGATGGCTGAGAATATAAGGATATTGCCAACAATCAGGTTAAATACGAATAACAGGCCGTAAAGAGCAAGCTGCCTTTTAAAATTGTTTCTGGACCGGAATGAAAAGAACTTGTTAAGAAGAAAGTTGATCCAGAAGATAACGGTGTAAACTATGATGTTTACAAACAGTTCGTCAATGGTCATGTAATTTCTGAGGACTATAAAAAGGGTGTATTCAATTGAAAAAGACACAACTCCCGTAATAATATACCTGATAAACTGTCCAAGGCTGTCGGGAGTAAAAAATCTGTTTATTACAGGCAAGGTGCAAAGAAATTTATATACTTTTTCCATCTTAAATTAACCTCGTTTACCATTCCCAGCGCGGAAGAATTCTTAAAGCATTAAGATACATTCTTGGAACCTCAATACCGGACAGCACCGGATAGTATATAACAAACAGCACCAGGAAGACTGCAAGGAATATCTTTGTGGTTTTTCTTGTGATAATCTTATTTGTTTCCATGTGGCGGAATAGTATTCCAACCATAAGGATCAGGAAAGGAACGCAGGAAAAATAATGATATATGAAGGTGAGTTTTCTGGGTGCCAGTATCCACGGAACGTACTGGGACAGATAGCCTATAACAGGGAAGAAGTAGAGCTTATTGTCCTCAAGGCTTGATGTCCTGTTAAGAAAACTCTTTACGATATTGCTTATAATTAAGTACAGAATTACAAAGAAAGCTACAAGCCCTGTCCAGAACAGCAGCGGATGACCGAAACTGGCAATGGCTTCACCTCTTCCTTCAGGAAGAAGAACACCCTGATAGTAAAAAATAGGGCGGATATCCAGCGGCCACTCATACCATGGAGATGAGTAAGGATGCGGGGATACAACCCCTTTGTGGTATTCATACATGCTTTTAACAGAATCTATTACAAAAGTTACAAGGCTTTTATTGTCCTCCCGGTAATCTATAGGAATAAAGGACAGAATATAAATGGCTGCGGGTATAATTATGAAAAAGAGTACGCAGAAAAGGCAGGTAAGATAGAAGTACTTTCCTATCCATTTTCCTATCTCATGTGACTTGTAATCCTTTCTGTGCCTTTCGGTTTTAATCTTTATATTGAGATAATTGTTATAGCTGTTATACTCATATCCTCTGGACATAAAGAACAATATGGCAAGACCGAAGGCGCCATAAAGTGCAATCCATTTTGTGGCTGCCCCAAGTCCTAATGATATGCCGCAAAGGAGCAGGGGAAGCAGTGATTTGAAAAAGCCCCTTTCATAGGCATTTGAGTCGTAATAGTCAAGCATGAAATAGTACATGAGCATAATGAAAAACACGGTGTAACTGTCTATGGTAGCAAGCCGCGTCTGGGCAAAGTGCATGAAATCGAACATCATTAAAAATGCGCAGAAAAATGCCCAGAAAGTGTCTTTAAACAAACGCTTTGCAATTATATACATAAGGGGGATAAGAGCAGCGCCAAACAGGGTGCCCATTATACGCCATCCAAACGGGTTCATGCCAAAAATGCTGATACCTATTGCAATTATGGTCTTACCCAGGGGCGGATGGGTGTTTTCATAGATAATATCACGTTTTTCCAGTTGCTCAAGTGCTGTACGGGGAAAATATATTTCGTCAAAATATGTGCCGTTTAATACAGTCGGCCTTTCAGGAACAAGTTCCTGCTCGTCAAACATTTTTTCAACTCCTGGAGTTGATGCAAGGCTTTCTATGGTAAAATCGGTTATCTGTGTTTCTCCGCTAAAAAAGCCTATTTCACGGTATTCTGCCTTGTAGAACTGATCCTTGTCCTGCTCATTGTCGGTTCTTAAATATCTGGTTGTAAAACGAAGCTTGTTGGTTTTAGTTTTATCGGTTGTATAGTGCCATTTAAAAATAGACTTCATGTCTATATAACTATAGGGAACAAAGTTTCCGTCAACGTTTGCTTCTATCTCTAAGCTTCCGAAGCATCCCCAGGCATCGCCAAGTCCTCCAAAGAGAATTATCTTATCAATTTCAACCTCTTTTCCAAAGTCCACAATAAAGCTTTCTCCAAGGCGCTGGGGCTTCCAGCCCGTCTGAGGCGCTTTTAAAGAGCCAAGATTGATAAGGGCGATTATAAGATAAATGGTGGTCATTGCAAACATTATAATTCTGTCTGTCTTATTTATTTTTCCGTTCATCTTTTTCTCCTCACAACATTACTCTTGTTTTGAGGGCTGTCCGAAGAAATAAAAGCCCTGTGCCCATTATATATGGCAAGAATGTAAGTTATTAATGTTAAGGCAGCGAATATTAATGCCGTACTATCCCATCTGTCAAGCCAGTAGCGCTCTTCAAAAGATATTATGTATAAGCTGATATGGTTAACGAATACGCATAAGCTTAAAAGTGCTGCGGTAAGCCAATGGCGCTTTTCAAAAAGAGCTGCAAACATTATAAATATTATGGCCGGAAGAAGATATCTCTCATGCATTTTGGTCATGAAGAAGAAGGCACTGAAAAGTACCATAAACGAAAAATATGTTACGGCATAAAGACTTGCTTTCCCTCTGATTAAGCAGAAAAAGGAGTAAACAAGGCTTAAGGCAAAGAGAATATTGCCCCACCAAAAATATGTTAAGCCCATAAATGGGAGAGCATCATCCTGGATTTGCCCTCCAAGGAGGGTCCAGAAATTAAAGGCATTGGCAGTGGCATAAGGGTAGTCCTTAATGCTGGTGGAATAAAGGTCAAGGAGCCAGTAAAAAGGGTCCAAAAAGCCGGGTATGAATCCTGCCTTTGATGTAGGACTGTAAAAGGGAAGAACAATGGCAAGATAAAGGATTACTCCGGAAAATAGACCTACAACAAGCTTTTTGATTGAATTTATATCAAATTTAAAATCTCTGAAATACAAATACAGTACAACTGGAAGTAACAGACCGCTTTGGGGTTTTGTAAGAACAGCAGTAAGAAAAAGCAGTGCGCCAAGGTTAGGCTTTTTATACTCAAAGAGTACCAGAACCCCCATGAGCATGGTGGCAGGAATTGAGTCAAACTGTCCCCATATGGATGAGTTTACAAAAACTCCGGGATTTAATACATAAATAAGTGCTATGAAAAAACCAGCACGAGTACGGTTTGCTTTTTCGGAAAGTTTTATTATAAGCCATGCCCCCATAAACTCAAAAATTACGGACCACAGCTTTATAAAATATGCATGGCCAGCGTAAGGTATTGAAAGGAGGCCTGAAATTTCACCGGTAAACCATAAAAAATAGAGAAAAAACGGCGCATAAACAACGTGAAAACCTGAGGATACATAGAACATGGAAGGCCCGTGTTCAGCCAAATATTTGCTCCAGGCGACGTATCCAGCCATGTCTATGGTATAGGGCTTGATAGCTGTAATAATAAGACGTGAAAGAAGGGCTACGAAAAAATACGGAAAATATTCTGAATATAAATCACTTAAATTATCGGCAGTTAATTTTTGTCTTCTTTTATGCATTGTGCATTGCATCCTCCGACATATTGTTCGGTGCCTTTTTAAAAAGCACCGATTCTGTATGCAAATCAATTTTAAATCAAAAAAAGCAAAAAAAAAAGCACCTGAGAACAGGATATATTTATAAAATGATTGCGTCCTTAAATGGTGCCAAATCAGATGAACTCACAAGCTCTATATATATAAAAGGAGGAATAAATAACTTCAATACAATTATACCATGAAAATCCAGTACAAATATTAATTTTTAATTATAAAATTATTAACAAATAATGAACAAAACCGGCCAAGCAGATAACAAGCAGATAAAATGCTTATTACGGCATTGCAGGCACGTTTGCGATTTGTCAAAGATTGCTTTTTGCACCCTTATGGTATATCATAGGTAGTGTTAAACTTTGATGTGATAAAGTAAAATATATGGGTCCCATGAACAGGCCCCACATATATAATTGTGTTATGCGCCTTAGAGGTACTTGGCTTTTTTAGGAGTGGTAGCATGGTTCTTTATGATAGCACAAGAGGCAATAATGAGGGCATATCCTCGGCTGAAGCAATAAAAAAAGGTATTTCCCAGGACGGCGGGCTTTTTGTTCCGCGTAAGTTTGAAACATTGACCATTGATGAGATTGTGGAGCTTTCAAACAAGTCCTATGTTGACAGAGCTGTGGCTATTTTAAAGAGGTTTCTGGATGATTTTACACTTGAAGAACTGACAGAATGCGTAATAAGAGCCTATAGATCTGATAAATTTTCACATAAGGATATAGCTCCTCTGACTGCAATAAACGGCAGCCTCAATGTTCTTGAGCTGTGGCATGGACCTACCTGTGCCTTTAAGGACATGGCTCTTCAGATTCTTCCTCATTTCATGGTAAAAGCCATAGAAAAAACAGGGGAAAAGCGTGAGATAGTAATACTTGTAGCTACTTCCGGCGACACCGGAAAGGCCGCTTTGGAAGGTTTTGCAGGCGTGGAAGGAACCCGTATTATCGTGTTCTATCCCGAAAACGGAGTAAGCGAAGTTCAGAAATATCAGATGATTACCCAAACTGGTGATAATGTTAAGGTTGTGGGTGTTAAGGGCAATTTTGACGATACCCAGACAGGAGTTAAAAGGATATTTACCGATAATGCCATTAAGGCCAGAATGGATGCAAAAGGCCTTATGTTTTCATCTGCCAACTCCATAAACTGGGGAAGGCTTGTTCCGCAGATTGTCTACTATTTCTCAGCTTATGCGGATATGATAAGGCACAACCGTATAGCACCCGGCGAAAAAATTAATTTCGTAGTGCCAACTGGCAATTTCGGAAACATACTTGCCGGATACTATGCAATGCTTATGGGACTTCCCGTCAACAAACTTGTATGCGCTTCAAACGATAATAATGTTCTGACAGACTTCATTCGTACAGGTACATACGATAAGCGCCGTCAGTTTGTAAAAACTATTTCGCCTTCCATGGACATACTTATTTCAAGTAATCTTGAAAGGCTTCTTTACGAGATTACAGACCGTGATCACCAAAAGGTGTCAAAATGGATGGCTCAGCTTAATGAAAACGGTTATTATAATGTAGGCTCCAAGGTTCTGGATAAAATCGGCAAGTATTTCTGGGCGGGCTGGTCCAATCAGGATGAAACATTGAAGACAATTGAATGTATTTACAAGGAATACAATTATGTTTCCGACACCCATACAGCTGTGGGTATAGATGTTTACGACAAGTACGTTATTTCAACGGGAGACCTTACTCCAACCGTGCTTGTTTCAACTGCAAGCCCCTTTAAGTTTAATGACAGTGTATGTAAGGCATTGTTTGGAGAAAATGAAATTGAGGGTAAATCAGAGTTTGAGCTTATAGAGTTCTTATCCGAAAAAACCGGCTGGCCGGTTCCGGAACCTTTAAAAGGATTGGATAAAAAAGAGATATTGCATACTTCTGTTTGCGAAAAAGACAATATGGACGAAATGGTTACCAATACATTGGGTTTGTAAACAGCTAAGTAATAAAATACGGCACATATTTTAGAGGTGGTTTATGAGCAGTGCTCCCTTTGTTAAGCTAAGCAAGCTTATTAAGGAATTTTCTCTTGAAAAGCTGCATTACAAGGATGAATATGATGAAATAAGAATTTATTCTACAGATATAAACAGGCCCGGTCTGCAGCTTGCGGGCTTTTTTGAATATTTCGGGCCTGAACGTGTACAGATTATAGGAAAGGTTGAAATGACCTATCTTGCACAAATGGATCCTGAGCAGAGGTACAGAAGCATTCATGCCCTGTTTTCAACCGGTATTCCATGTGTTGTACTGGCCAGGGGCATGAGGCCTTTTCCTGAAATGTTAAGAGCAGCACAGGAGTGCAACATACCCTTCTTAAGGACAGAAGATGTAACAACCCGATTTAGCAGCAATCTCACAGCTTTTTTAAATGTTGAGCTTGCTCCTGTTGAAACCTTGCACGGAGAACTTGTTGAAGTATATGGTGAAGGTGTTCTTATTCTGGGTGAAAGCGGAGTAGGAAAGAGTGAGACAGCTCTTGAGCTGGTTAAAAGAGGACACCGTCTTGTGGCTGATGACCTTGTTGAGGTTCGCAGGGTATCCAGCAAAACCCTTGTTGGAACAGCCCCTGAGGTGCTTCGTCACTTTATTGAAATACGCGGCATAGGAATTCTGGATGTAAAGAACCTGTACGGAGTAGGTTCTGTTAAAATAACCGAGAATATCAACCTGGTAGTTAAAATGGAACTATGGGACAGGCATAAACACTATGAAAGACTGGGTGTTGAAGATCTTACCACAGATATTCTTGGAATTAAGGTTCCTTCACTTACCATCCCTGTAAGGCCGGGACGAAACCTTGCAATAATAATTGAAGTGGCTGCTATGAACAACAGGCAGAAGAAGATGGGCTACAACGCTGCACAGGCATTTACTCAGAGAATTGCAAACGACCTTATGAAAAACAAGGAATAATGCCATAGTTTTCCTGTTGGTTGAATATAATTTTAGATGGCAACCAAAAAGTTTGTGAGTATCAAAAGCTTTTTGGTTCATTGATTATCTTTACATAGCGGTTACAGGGAGTGAACATTTTGAAGCAGGACTTGATAGATGGTTTAATGGCTATTTGCGGCAGGGATTCAGTTAAAGTTGATGTGCCCATGAAGGAATATACATCCATGAAGGTAGGCGGAAATGCTGATGTCTTAGTAGAGCCCGATTCCATTGAAAAAATCCGGGAATGTGTTTCATATCTTGGTTCAGCCAATGTTCCGTTCATGGTTATGGGCAACGGCTCAAATCTTATTTTTTCCGATGAAGGTTACAGAGGTGTTATAATTAGGCTTGGAAATAAGATTTCCAAAATAGAGGTTGAAGGTGAAATTATGGTGGCTGAGGCGGGAGCCCTGCTTTCTGCCTGTGCCAACAAAGCAGCGGAGCATTCACTGACAGGACTTGAATTTGCTTCGGGAATTCCAGGCACCTTAGGAGGAGCAGCCTGCATGAATGCAGGGGCTTACGACGGAGAAATGAAGCAGGTTATAGTTGAGACCCTCAACCTTGACAAAAATGGCAATTTTATTACCTTAAAAGGTGATGAGCACGAGTTTTCATACAGGAAAAGCAAGATACAGAATGAGGGGCTTATATGCCTTAAGGCCGTGATGAAGCTTCAAAAAGGTGATAAGGATGCTATAAGGGCCAAAATGGCCGATCTTAACAGCCGGCGCCGAGAAAAGCAGCCACTGGATATGCCCAGTGCCGGAAGTGTTTTTAAGCGTCCGCCAGGACATTTTGCCGGAAAGTTGATTGACGATTGCGGACTTAGGGGATATTCAATAGGAGGCGCACAGGTATCCGGCAAACATTGCGGATTTATAGTGAACACAGGACATGCTACTGCCAGGGACATTATACAGCTTATAAAACACATACAGGATACGGTTTACGATAAAACAGGAGTAATGCTTGAAACGGAAGTCAAAATAATTGGAGGGGCTTAAAGTACAATGGAATTTCTGATAATCACGGGCATGTCCGGAGCAGGGAAAAGCCTGTGTGTAAAGTACTTTGAAGATATAGGGTACTTTTGCGTGGATAATCTACCGCCTTCACTTATACCAAAATTTGCTGAGGTTACGGTGCAGGGCAATTCTAAAATTGAAAAAATCGCTCTTATTATAGATATCAGGGGCGGGGCAATGTTCCTGGATTTAATGCCCGCACTTGAAAATTTGTCCGAAATGGGAATTAAGTACAAGATACTGTTTTTGGATGCTTCTGATGCCGTACTTATAAAAAGATTCAAAGAAACACGAAGAATGCACCCTCTTTCCCAGGACAGCCGGGTTATAGACGGAATTGCGGAAGAAAGGCGAATCTTGCAGCCTATAAAGGAAAAAGCTGATTATGTAATAGATACATCCAATTTAATGCCAAGACAGCTTAAAGAGGAAATAATTGATCTTTTCCTTGAAGGCAAGAGCTTTAAGGGACTTATTGTAACCATTGAGTCATTTGGCTTTAAATATGGTATTCCCTTTGACTGCGATCTTGTTTTTGACGTTCGATTTATTCCAAATCCGTATTATATTTCCGATCTTAAGCCCAAAACAGGCAAGGATTCTGATGTAGCCGATTATGTAATGAGCTTTCCCGAAAGCAAGGCATTTTTAAATAAGCTGACAGACATGATTAGCTTTCTTTTGCCCTATTATGTAAAGGAGGGCAAAAGACAGCTTGTCATTGGTATTGGCTGCACAGGAGGCAGACACCGTTCAGTAACTATTGCCAACAAGCTTTTCTCCAGGCTTAAGCAAAATGATTTCAGCGTAGTTGTTGAACACAGGGATATTGACCGCGACCCTAAAGGAGAAACATAAAGGAGTTTTGTCATGTACTCACCAAAGTGGTTGAAAATAGGTTTGCAATTCAGAAGATGGCTAGTAAGCGGCGTTATTGGTTTTGCGCTTATGGCTTTGTCTTTGATTGTTCTTTTAAAGGATGTTCAGATAGGACCTTTTCAGTTGACAGCTTCAATATTGCTTGCCATTTCAGGCCTGTATTTTATCTTTGAATGTATTAAAAGGATTTTTGTTAAGTTCGTAAATGTATACTCCAATAATGGATTATTGAAAAAGCCCTCAAATGTAAGTGAGATAGGGGATATTTTATACAAAAGAAAGATTCTTGCTTCTGGCCCCAAGATAGTTGCAATAGGCGGCGGAACCGGCATTTCAACAATGCTTCGCGGCCTTAAGGAATACACCAGCAATATTACTGCCATTATTACGGTAGCCGACGACGGCGGAGGTTCAGGAACCTTAAGAAACGACCTTGGAATCCTTCCGCCGGGGGACATAAGAAACTGTCTTATAGCTCTGGCTGAAACAGAACCTGTAATGGAAAAGCTCTTAAAGTACAGGTTTACAGAAGGTTCATTAAAGGGGCAGAGCTTTGGAAACCTTTTCCTTGCTGCTATGACCGGAATTTCAGACAGCTTTGAACAGGCAGTTAAGTATATGGGCCAGGTTCTTGCCGTTACAGGAAGGGTTTATCCTGTTACTGAGGAAAACATATTCCTTGTTGCAGAACTGGAAGATGGAACTCAAATCAGGGGAGAGTCGAGGATTGGCAACCACCACCTGACCCATCCCGGAAAAATAAAGAGGATTATGCTTGACAAACCCAATGTGGCGCCCCTGCCACAAGCTCTGAAGGCCATTGAGGATGCCGACCTGATTGTACTTGGTCCTGGAAGCCTTTACACCAGCATCATTCCAAACCTGCTTGTAAATGGAATTGCCAGGGCAATTGCCCAGTCAAAAGCGCCGGTGCTTTATGTATGCAATGTTATGACTCAGCCCGGTGAGACAGAAGGATATACGGTAGGAGATCATATAAATGCCATACATGAACATGCCGGATCTTCTTTGGTTGACATCTGCCTTGTAAATAACGGGGATATTAAGCCTTCAATACTCAAGAAGTATCATGAAGACGGGGCTGAACCGGTAAAGATAGATACATCAAGGATTAAGCGCATGGGTATCAGGCTTGTGGAAAAGGATTTGGCCAGAATCAGCGACGATTTTGTACGCCATGATCCTATAAAGCTTGCCCGAGCCATTATTGAGATATATAAGAACCGTTAATACATAATAATTATCCTGTCCGGAGGTAATGAATTGTCTTTTTCGTTAGATGTAAAAAATGAGCTGAGCCGTATAGAGGAAACAGACATAAATCAGAAAAAATACGGCCTTGCAGGCTTATTAAGAACAGGTCTTTCGCTTCGTACCCGTCAGGGCAATACCAGAATAATGTTTATAACCGAGAATGCTACTTTACTTCGGCTGATTTTCTCAAGGGTAAAGGAACTGTCCCATAACAGTCCGGAAGTTGCCATGCTTAAGACCAGGCGCTTCAGGGTTCATACGCTGTATTACCTTGAGTTTACCCCACATGGCAATGAAGAGAACAATCTTTTAAAATCCATGGGAATTTCAGTGTCAGAAGATGGGACAAGGCTTATTTATGAGCCAATTGAAATAAAAAACAGGAACTGGAAGCGTGCTTACATCAGGGGCTGTTTCCTTGCAACAGGTTCAATTTCCGACCCGGATCGCTCATATCATCTTGAAATATCCTTCCCGGATAAACTTCTGGCAGAGGAATTTATCGGATATTTGCGGGAGTTTGGCATAGAGTCCCGTCATATCATGAGAAAAGGGCATTATCTTGTGTACCTTAAGGAAGGACAGGACATTGTTGACTTTTTAAACGTGGCAGGTGCCCATGGGGCATTGATGCAGCTTGAAAACATACGCATTATTAAAGAAATGAGAAACCAGGTAAACAGACTGGTCAACTGTGAAACTGCCAATCTTGAAAAAACAGTCAATGCTTCATACCGTCAGGTTGAGAACATAAAATTCATAGATGAGCATATGGGGCTTGAAAATCTACCAAAAAATTTGCAGGAAATAGCAAGACTTCGCATGGAGAATCCTGACGTAAGCCTTTTGGAGTTGGGAAAGATGCTGCGTCCGCCCCTTTCAAAGTCAGGAGTTAACCACAGGTTAAGGAAGATAGACAAAATAAGCGAAGACTTAAGGAAAAGGTACGGAATTACTTAAGTCAGGTGTGATTGTAATCTGAATCATTATTGTTCAGACCATATGTTATATAATATTAAAAGATATAAAAGGCATATTAAATTAAAGTTATAAAGACATATCAATAATGTTTCGACTTGCCTTTAAGCTTGCAGCAAAAAACCGTCAAATTATGATGGCTTTTTGCTTTCTGGTACGCAATGCGAATCACTCGTTGGCAGAAGTTCAACGCGAGGTGACTCGAAAAAAGTTTAAATTTTATGAATAATAGGTAAAATATTTCCATGGAGAATATTATTGTCTTTGATATAATAATTTTTATCCTATTCAATCAGATATTTTTTTCTGAAGAACAGATGGATGGGCAGGTTGTAGGTCGCTCAAGGAGATGGTTATGTGCGCCGTATAAAGCTTCTGAGTTTCCTGAATAATTTAACCATATCTCAAAAGATGCTGCTCATCTTTTTTGGGTGCGTCTTGTTGCCATTAACCTTCCAGAATTTCTTTTACTATAACGACGCTGAGGAAAACATTCAGGAAGGCATGATGCAGCGTCTGACCCTCTCACTGAGTGAAAAAGCCAACAAGGTAGGCGAAAGTATCAACGGAGCCATTCATCTATCCAACCGTTACAATACCAATGAGGAACTGTATCGGTTGCTTGATCAAAGCTACACTGCCGATGTGAATTTTTTGATTGCATATCAGGATGTAATTGAGGAAAGGATTTTTTCGGATCTTGCCTTTAACCGGCAGGTCCGAAAAATGATGCTGTATACCGACAACCCCACTATTTTAAACAGCGCTTTGGTAAGTAAACTCATCCCCTGGGATATCATAACCCTTGGGGAAACGCTCCTGGATCAGAATTATGCCAGCCTTACTCCCAATATAAACGGTCCCATGCTTCGAATTTCCCTGATACCTGTCAAATCACAGAGCACCTATGACCGAAGCCTCAGCATCATCCGAAACCTTACATATTATCCCCAGTACTATCAATATAACAAAGCTATCCGCATTGATTTGGACACATCATATCTTTCCTCCATTCTGGAAGACAGCGATCTATTTGACAACATTCTGCTTGTGGATTCTGATAATCGTGTGCTCGCCTCGGCCCACAGCTATAAAGAATTTGGAAGCTATGATATTTTTAACGAGAATCAGGTAAAGGAGGGCACGGTAGTTTTAAAACAGCCCATAGGAGATTATCCGCTGGTTCTTTATGGCCTCTACGACTCAAATTTGATCTCAGAAGAATTCAGCAAGATGCGGTGGAAAACCACAAGAGTTGCCTTTATGAGCATGCTGCTGGCCGTAACTTTTATCTTTTTGGTGGCATACAATATCACTCAGCGCATCCGCCGGGTAGTGAAGCAATCAAGGCAGATTGCCAAGGGAGAATTCATTCAGATTGACAACAGTTCCATGGGAAGCGATGAAATAGGCATCCTGGCCGAAAGTATGAACAACATGAGCCAGCAGCTTAAAACCCTTATTGACGAAAAGTATAAATCGCAGCTTATAAAAGCTCAACTGGAGAGAGAGACGGCTCAGGCAAAGCTTTTGGCGCTGCAAAGCCAGGTCAATCCACATTTCATGTTCAATGCCCTTGAATGCATACGGCTGAAAGCGGTAGTCAAAAATGAAACCGAAACCGCTCTGATGATCAAGTACATGTCCCGCATGTTCAGGCATATTCTCAACTGGGATGATGATATTATCGTACTGCATGAGGATTTGAAGTTTCTCGATGAATTCCTCAGGATTCAGAAATATCGGTTTGACGACGAATTTGAATATAGCGTGAGGGTGGAGGATGCTGCCCGGGACTGCCTGCTGCCCAAACTTATCATACAGCCCCTGGTGGAAAATGCCTGTGTCCATGGCGTAGAAGGCATATCCAATAAACGTCTTGTGGAGGTAACGGCAGTTGTGGAAGAGGATCGTCTGGTCATTACGGTTTCGGATAACGGAACCGGCATGAGCGAGGAAAGGCTGAGCGCTCTTCACGCTATGATTAAGGAAGGCAAAAAAATTTCCGAGAGTGTCGGATTGTATAATGTTTATCAACGATTGTCCCTGTTTTACGGCAATAAATTTACCTTTGATATAAATAGCCGTAAGGGACAGGGGACTGTCATACGTGTAGCCATTCCTGCACGTTATAAAAAGGAGGAGTTCGGTGTACTCAATACTGCTCATTGATGATGAAAAAAGCATACGTGATTATCTTCCCAAAGCCATTCCTTTTGAGCAATACGGCTTCACGGTAAAAGACACCGCCATTAATGGGAAGGAAGCATTAAAAAAGCTTCCCGAGGCTAAACCGGATTTGATTATTCTGGATATCCGCATGCCTGAAATGGATGGTCTCCAGTTTCTAAAGGCCCTGAGGCAAAGTCAGTTTGCCAATACATTAGTTATTATGCTTTCAGGATATAATGATTTTACCTATGCTAAGGAGTCCATGAAATACGGGGTCAAGGCTTATCTTCTCAAACCAGTTGACGAGGATGAGCTATTACCGCTCCTTGAAAAAATGCGTGAGGAACTGGATAAATCGCGCAATGAGCGGATTATAGGAGACATACGCGGAAAACTGAAGCTGCTCAACAAGCTTTACAGCGGCGGAACTGTTGACAGAAGTCAGTTTAAAGGTTTTTCTTTCATGACCTGCGTGCTTTTGCCCTGTCAGGAGTCCTTTGAAAATACCAATCCCCATGTTCTTATGCAGGAGTGCCTGGCAAGCCAACTTGGAGAAATTGAAAACTGCCTGTTCAGGGCTAAAGGCAGCATGTACACATATCTTTTATCTCCCCATATGCTGGCATCATTTAATAACAGCAAGAAAGCACTTGCTGACAGCCTGCTGAAGGCCTTTAAAAAGTATAATCTAAATTGTTCACTGCTTTTTAATTCCTATGTTTTTGAGCATGAGGACAAAAGCTTCAGGGAAGACTTTGCAAATCAGCAGTATGAAATGATGACCGAACTTTTCTTCAACCCCCGGGAATACATGGATTATCATCCGGAGCTATTGAAAATGGAAACCGAGCTTCCCAATAAGTGCAAATACCTGGAGGATATACGAAATCATTTCCAGCTCCTGAGCAGGGAGGATATACACAAGGATATGGAGGCCCTGTTCAATGAAATAGCCAGGGTTCGTCTTGGCATTCAGTATATTCAGGAAATCAGCTACAGAATCTTCTATATAATAAGCGATGAAATTTCGAAACTTACCGACGCCAGGCAGGGCGAACCGTTCCTGACCCGGCCTGAGTGGTTGGAATATCAGTACTTTACCTTATTTCCCAAATGGAAGGAATGGCAGCTGGCCCTCATCATCCGCGGCCTTGAGTTCATTGAACGCAGCTGCAGGATGACCAAAATGGGTATCAGCAAGGGAGTCATTGAATACATACATTTGCATTACAAAGAACAGATAAGATTGAAGGACGTGGCTGAAAAATTCTTTGTCAATGCGGCCTATCTGGGAAGAGCCTTTCAGAAGGCTACCGGCGTCAACTTCAATCAATACCTTAACGACCTGCGCATTGCCGAGGCAAAAAAGCTGCTGCTTCAGACTGATAAACTCATCTATGAAATTGCCAACGAGGTAGGATATACCGAAAGCAAGTATTTTATCATGAAGTTTACGCAAAGCGTGGGAAAAAGCCCCACCGAATACAGAAATCAGCCCTGATTTATCTGGTTTAGTATTTGGAGTACAAAGTATCATTTTTGGAATGTATTGGGACAAAGATGCTGTTACAATAAAATTAGTTGAAAAAGAAAGTTGGTTGTTTTGAGATGTATAGGGTACGAATAATCATTTCGCTCCTCATAACTGCTAGCCTTATCCTCTTAACAGCCGCCTGTGTTCGATTGGAAAGCAGGTCCATAGATGGCTCAGTGACGGCTCAGCCGTCCAACGGCATTCCTGGCAACGGAATGAAAAGGGATGAGGAGACGGGACTGATGCCCATGCCCGATGCAGATAAGCCAATAACCTTCAGAATATTCGTTCGTGATCCCGGTGCCGTGCCTTCCAAAAGCAATCCGGTGCTGAAGAAAATAACGGAGCTCACGGGCGTTACCATTGAATACGAATTCTTGGTCGGTGATCTGGCCCAGAAGCAAGGGGTGATGGTTGCCAGTGAGGATTACCCCGATGCGATTTTTGCCGAAGCGGCCAAGTTCATCGACGCAGGCGCCTTTATTCCTTTGGAGGACAAACTCCCCAATTATCCAAACCTGTATGAACACTATTCGCCCTTTTTGGCCGACATGACCGCCAACGACGGGCACCTGTATGTGCTTGAGATCTACGATGTGGTACATAATGCCGCTCCTGTGTTCGAGGCAAATGGCCCGGGCTTCTTTATACAAAAGGCAGTGCTTGAGGATGCGGGATATCCCATTCCCAGAACCCTGGATGAGTATTTTGCGCTTATTGAGAATTATAAAGCCAAATACCCCGAAATTGACGGGGTTAAAACCATTGGTTTCGAGATCCTCTGCGACGGATGGCGGGATTTCTGCCTGCGCAATCCGCCACAGCACCTGATGGGTGCGGGAAACGACGGCGACGCCTATGTTGATCCGGTGACCTACGAGGCATCACTTTACCAAATTTCCGATACCGCCAAAAACTATTACAGGAAGCTGAATGAGGCATATCATAAGGGCCTTATTGAAGCCGAGACCTTTACTCAGAACTATGATCAGTACTTGGCCAGGCTGTCCTCGGGGGCAGTCCTCGGATTCTTTGATCAGGGCTGGAATTTCATTGCTGCCAGCAATGTTTTGCGAACGGAAGGCAAACATAACCGAACATATGTTGCCGTACCTATTGCCAATCCCGGGGTTCGTGACAGTTATCTCGATGCCCCAAACGGAACCATTCCCGGAAACAACGGCATTGGTATAACCAAAAAATGCAAGGACCCGGACAGATTGTTGGCCTTCTATGACTGGCTGTTGCAAAAAGAGGTCCAGGATTATCTGCAATGGGGCATAGAAGGTAAGGATTATATCAGGCTCAACAATAACGGGAAGGTTTATACGGCAAGCAGGCGGGAGATCCAGAACGATGAGGCCAGGAAACGGGATCTGACTGGTCATGTGCTCTGGAACTACTCGCCAAAGCGTCAGGGACTTTATGAAAATGGAGAACCCTGCGGTCCATCCGATTCCGAAGACGAATATCTTATGTCTTTGACCGATTACGATCGCGAATTTCTCAAAAATTACAATATAAAATATCCTGCACAGCTTCTTTCACCGCCTGTCAAGAGGCCCCTGTATTATCCTTTATGGGCCATGGCCCTTGATGAGGGCAGCGCGGCGAGGGTAGCCGTCAATAAAATGGTTGAGACCTGCCGCAAATATTATCCGAGGATGATTCTTTCATCACCCGATGAATTTGATACATTATGGGAGGAATTTGTCACAGAAATTCAAAAAGGCAATCCTCAGCCCTATCTTGATGAAATTAACCAACGCATTGCCCAAATAATGAAACGGTAATTCGTAACGAGCTTTTGGCTATCTCGGAGTAAGGAATTTATCCTGGCTCTAGCTTGTTATACCCAAAATTATGCTTTACGGGAGAGATGTCTATGACTGTTTTGAAAAGCAAGCTTAATATGTTTATGATGAGTCTGCAGCGCAAGCTTAAGCCGTATTTAGCCCAGAAATCTCTGTTTTTCATGATTATACCATGGATGATATTCACTTTTATATTTTCGTATCTTCCATTGACGGGCTGGATAATGGCATTTCAGAATTTCAGGCCGGGCAAAGGCTATTGGCGCTCACCTTTCGTGGGCTTTGACCAGTTTAAATTCCTTTTCAGCGAACCGGGCTTCTGGCGATCTTTCAGAAATACACTCGGCATGTCGACAATGAACCTGATTTTCAGTTTTGTCTTTGCCATAGGTTTTGCCCTCTTGCTGAATGAAGTAAAAAATACCTATTTTAAACGTACTGTTCAGACCATTTCATATCTGCCACACTTTTTAAGCTGGATTATTGTCTGCGGTCTTATTTCCAGCATTCTGTCCTCCTCGGACGGGGCCTTCAACAACCTTCTAATGTGGTTGGGCATTATAGACAGGCCCATATTATGGCTGGGAGAGCCAAAATATTTCTGGTGGATCGTGGCCTTTGCCAATGTATGGAAGGAAACGGGATGGAATTCCATAATATATCTTGCAGCCATGTCTTCTATTGATCCCGCGCTGTACGAGGCCTGTGAAATCGACGGAGGCAGCAGATACAGAAAAATGTGGCATATAACCCTTCCCGGAATCCGGCAGACCATATTGGTGCTCCTTATTATGAATCTGGGATGGATTCTGAATGCTGGCTTCGAAGTCCAGTACCTTTTCGGTAGGGGCGTGGTCATGGATGTGTCCGAAACAATTGATATCTTCGTTCTAAAATATGGTATTACGCTGGGCAATTACTCGCTGGCCACAGCTGCCGGTATCTTCAAATCGGTCATTTCCATTATTATGATAGTCACCACAAATTATCTGTCCGGAAAGATAGAAGAAGAGAGATTGTTCTAAGGGGAGGATTTCAAGATGAATAGCATTAAGAGGAGATTTAAGCGCACTACCCTGGAATCCGTCATTTTCACAACTGTCAATACCATCATCATGCTAATCGTTATTGTGGTGATGCTTTATCCATTCTGGAATACGGTGGCGGTTTCCTTAAATAATCCTCAGGATACGCTGAAGGGAGGCATTACGCTTTTCCCGAGAAAATTCTCCACCTACAACTATGAGACCGTATTCGGCAACAGGCTTTTGGTGACGGCGGCAGTCAACTCGGTTCTGAGAACCGTTCTTTCAACCATTCTGGGCGTAGTAGTCTCGGCAATGATTGCCTATGTACTGTCAAGACCTGAGTTTTTATGGCGCAAGTTTGCAACACGTTATTTCCTTGTGACCATGTATGTTTCGGCAGGACTTATACCCAACTACTTCCTTATAAGAGACTTGGGCCTGATTAACAACTTTTTGGTGTACATCCTTCCGGGCATGGTCAGTGTCTTTAATGTAATTGTTGTCAGATCCTACATAAGAAGTCTTCCGTCCAGCTTGTTTGAGGCCGCTTTCATAGACGGGGTAGGCCATTTCAGATGTTTCCTGATGATTGTACTTCCATGCTGCAAGCCTGTGCTGGCAACCATTGCGCTCTGGTGTGCTGTGGGTGCCTGGAACTCCTGGTTTGACACCTTCATTTACTGCTCCAGCAAGGAGAGCCTGACTACTCTGCAGTACGAGATGATGAAAATGCTGGCTGCCTCAATGGCAAGCTCCAGGTCGCAGGATGCCATTTATAGTGCCGGCCAGACCGCCAGCAATTTGGTAACGCCCGTTTCCATGCGTGCCGCTATCACGGTGGTAGCCGCCTTGCCCATTCTGATGGTTTATCCGTTCCTGCAAAAGTATTTTGTTAAGGGTGTCATGATTGGATCAGTCAAGGAGTAAAGCACAAAAAGGCAAGGAGCTGAGATTATGAAGGACGGAGCCTTTTATACGGGACAATACAGAAATGTGTTTGCCGAGCTGGGGCTGTCTGATGATGAAATAAACAGGCGAATCCATGAAGTCTTTGAAACAATGTTTTTCGATCCCCAGGAGCGTATTTACTTTGAAATGGGCGAGAACATGGGGTACATGCTGGATACGGGCAATCTGGACGCACGCACCGAAGGCATGAGCTATGGAATGATGATGGCGGTGCAGATGGACAGAAAAGATATCTTTGATCGCCTATGGCTGTTTTCAAAAACCTATATGTATCAAAAATCGGGCAAATATCAGGGCTATTTCGCCTGGTCCGTGTCGCCGGAGGGCAGGAAGAACGCTGAGGGACCGGCTCCCGACGGGGAAGAGTACTTTGCAATGGCCCTGTTCTTTGCCAGCGCCCGATGGGGAGATGGCCCCGAACCCTTTGACTACAGCGTCCAGGCGCGCTCCATCCTGAGGCATTGCCTGCATCAGCATGAGTTGGTGGCTGGGGGCGATCCCATGTGGGATCCGGAAAATTACTATATCAAATTTGTTCCCGAGACCCCATTTACCGATCCCTCCTATCATCTGCCGCATTTCTATGAGTTGTTCGCTTTATTGGCCGATAAACGGGACAGACCTTTCTGGAAAAAGGCCGCTGCTGCCAGCAGAAAATATCTGCACCTTTGCTGTCATGAAAAGACGGGAATGGCATCAGAGTATGCCGAATATGACGGAAGGCCAAAGCTCCTTTTCGGGAAAAAATGGGAGTTCTATTCGGATGCATATCGGGTCGCCATGAATATTGGTCTCGATGCGGCCTGGTTTAATGAGGATGAAACCTTGGGCGAAATAGTTGACAAATTGCAGGCATTTTTCAGTGAAAACACCCGCCTGGGAGAGTATCAGGCATATACCATCGCAGGAGAACCCATGGGAGAACCGGCCATGCATCCTCTGGCCATTATTGCCACCAACGCGGCAGGTTCACTTGCCGCAAAGGGAAAATACAGGCTGGACTGGGTGAGATATCTCTGGGAATCTCCCTTAAGAAAGGGCAATCGCAGATATTACGACAATTGCCTATATTTCTTCTGTCTTTTGATGCTGGCAGGCCGCTACAGAATTTATCTGCCCGCAAATCCATAATTTATCAGGCTTCTTAAGCTTTTCGTTATGATATACATAAACATTTAACCATTCATAATATACCAATCCGTAAAAATCTGAAAACGTACCTTTCTGAATAAACAGCATAAAAACAAGAAAAAAGGAGAGTCTTTTATGGCAAGATTCGAGGATCTTACGGCGTTGCTGCAGCAATTTGTCCAAAACGGTCCTGCAGGATGCGGCTGCGCCATTGCAAAAGACGGCAAAGTCTTGTACGAAGGTTATTTTGGATATGCCGATCTGGAAGAGAAAAGACCCATGGCCGAGGATACAGTTCATCGCCTGTTTTCCCTTACCAAGGTCATTATATGCACTGCGGGTATGATGCTGTATGAAAGGGGAAAATTTCTGCTGGACGATCCCATATATGAGTACTTCCCCGAGTACAGAGATCTTCAGGTATGCGTCACCGAGGCTAACGGAAATCACCATATCAGAAAAGCCAAAACCCCCATGCTTGTGAAGCATGCCTTTACCATGACCTGTGGCTTGCCCTATTCTTTCGGAGGTACAAAGACCGCCGATGAAATGGCTAAAGTCATGGCAGAACTGAAAAAGAAATACGGAAAATACGATATTGTGACCGAAGTAAAGGCCATGGCAAGTGTCCCGCTTCAGTTCGATCCCGGAACCCATTGGCTGTACGGCTATGGGCACGATATTGTTGCCGGCCTTATTCAATTGGTATCCGGAAAAACCGTGGGGCAGTTCTTAAAGGAAGAAATCTTTGAGCCTCTGGGAATGAACAATACCGGATATCGCTTCAACGCGGATATAGAAAAAAGACTGGCTACCTTCTATAAACGGGACGAAAACGGCAGTATGACCAAAGCGCCGCCGTTCTGGGATGAATATCATCAGTCTGATGCCATCTATGAAGCCGGAGGAGCAGGGCTTTACTCCACCGTCAGCGATTATCTGAAATTCTCCCAGATGCTGGCCAACGGCGGAATTTACAATGGGCAGCGTATCATAGGAAGAAAGACCATCGATTTGATGCGTACCAATCATCTCACACCTGAACAGCTTAAGGATTTCACATTCCCCTATGTGTCTGGCTACGGCTACGGGCTTGGAGTAAGGACCCTCGTTAATCCTGCCGAAGCCCATTGCAACGGTTCTGTGGGCGAATTCGGCTGGACCGGATATCCTGGCTGCTATGTGGTCATTGATCCTTCTGAGAGGTTCTCACTGGTCTATATGCATCAGATGGATCCCAACATGGAGCAGTACCATCATCATCGCGTCCGGGCTGTTGCTTACGGCTGCCTTGAATGATTCCGAATTAATCCATTACTGTATTAATTTTTGTGTAACTTCAACAAGTATAATTATTGGAATTTTGAGTACTTTTGTTTGACTGACTGAATAAATGCCTTCATGTTACATTAAAGGCAAATAATAAAAAAAGAAAGGTGGAATAGTAATGAAGACACTCAAAAAGGTCATGGCTTTCCTGATGGTTGTAACCATGCTCCTTTCCATTGCGGCATGCGGATCCAAGGAGGCTCAGAATCCTTCTGTTACTTCTACACCGGTTGATACCGGAACCAATGAGCCAGCAGCAGTGGAAAAGGATCCTGAAACCGGTTTAACACCCATGGCCAACAGAACACCCATCACTTATCACATGTTCATTCGTGACCCGGGACAGGCTCCCGACCCCAACAACCCGGTATTAAAGAAGATCACCGAACTGACGGGTGTAACCATTGAGTTCGAATTCCTGGTAGGGGATTTGAATGAAAAGATCGGTGTTTTGCTTGCCAGCGGTGAATATCCGGAAATCATGTTCGGAGCCGATGCCAAGAAGTTCTTCGACGCTGGTGCGCTCGTTCCCCTGGATGATTACATCATGAAATATCCGAATTTAAGAGCGCATTACGAACCTTTCCTTGACAAGATGAGAGCAGGCTTTGACGGAGAGCATGCATATACCCTCGAAAATTACAATCTTGAGCGTATTCCTTCGCCAATCTTTGATAACGGTGGTGCTGGCTTCTGGATCCAGAAGGCTGTTATCGAAGAAGCAGGCTATAAGATCCCAAGAACAATTGATGAATACTTCCAGATGATCAACGATTACAGAGCTAAGCATCCTACTATTGATGGAGTTGAAACCATTGGTTTCGCAATCCTTTGCGACGGTTGGAGAGACTTCTGTCTGCGCAATCCCGCATTGCACCTGCTGGGTTCCACCAATGAAGGCGACGTTATAGTTGACAAGACCACCTTTAAATCATCCCTCTATCAGATTACTGATACCGCAAAGTTGTACTATAAAAAGCTTAACGAAGAATTCCGCAAGGGTACAATCAAGGCTGATACCTTTACACAGACCTTTGATGAATACATAGGCACCATCGCTTCCGGTGCAGTACTCGGTATGTTCGACCAGCACTGGAACTTCATGCAAGGCGAAAACGTACTGAAATCCGAAGGCAGATATGAAAGAACCTATATCTCCGTACCCATCGCCAATCCCGGCGTGACGGATGCCTACCTGGAAGCCAAGTCCGGAACCATTTCCGGTACCGGTGGTATCACCATCTCCACCAAGTGTAAGGACGTAGATCGCCTCATGGCATTCTATGACTGGCTGCTGAACCGCGAGGTACAGGACTACCTGCAGTGGGGTATCGAAGGCAAGGATTGGGTAAGAGTCGGTACCGTTGGTAAGAAGCTGACCGACGAGCGCCGCGCCATTATCAACGACAACAACAAGAGACGCGACCTGACCGGCGACACCCTGTGGCAGTACACACCCAAGATGCAGGGCCTCTATGAAGACGGGGCTCCTTGTGGACCTGCTGATTCCGAGGATGAATTCTTTGCAGGCCTCTCCGAATATGACCAGAATTTCTTTAGCAAACTGGGCATCAAGTATCCCGCTCAGATTCTGACCGTTGTTAAGAATCCCGCTTACTATCCTGTATGGTCCTTCGCCATTGAGGACGGCAGCCCTGCAAGACTTGCTCATGCCAAGCTTGAGGACGTATGCCGCAAGTATTATCCTCAGCTGATTATGAGCGATCCTGCCAAGTATGACTCTCTGTGGGAGCAATTCGTAGCAGAGGTTAAGGCCGGCAAGCCCGAGGATTACCTAAACGAAGTTGACCGCCAGATCCAGCTCAAGATGGAGGCTGCTGCAAAAGAAGGAAATTAAAAGACTCCCAATGGAAAATCAGATAGCTTAATCGCCTGTATGGACCATAAAGAGAGGATATCCTCTCTTTATGGTTCTTTAAATGAACTTGATTTGAAAACGTGGGATGAGATGATGGTTAAGAAAATTAAAGTTGAGAAATCAGCAAAAGGAATCCGGTTCCCGGGCAACTGGTGTTTCTGTGTAGGCACTGGAAGACTTGGCCTGGCTCTCCAGAAGGAGTATCAGGATCATTTGGACATCATACAGAAGGAAATCGGATTTAAGTACATACGTGGCCACGGCCTCTTTCATGACGATGTGGGCATCTACCGCGAGGATGAGGTGGATGGAGAATACCGGCCTTTTTATAATTTCACCTATATTGACAGGATATTTGACAGCTTCCTGGAAAAAGGAATACGCCCCTTTGTGGAGCTGGGTTTCATGCCGTCGAAGCTCGCATCGGGAGATAATACGGTTTTTTACTGGAAAGGCCATACAACGCCCCCGGTGGACTATGAAAAATGGACTCAGCTGGTGCAGGCAACTATCCGGCACTTTATATCGCGATACGGCCTAAAGGAAGTTCTTCAGTGGCCCTTTGAGGTCTGGAATGAGCCCAACTTACCCGGCTTCTGGCTCAATGCCGATAAAAAGGAGTATTTCAGGCTGTACAGCCATACGGCCAAAGCCGTCAAGGCCGTTCATCCCGACCTTAAAGTGGGGGGACCTGCCATCTGCGGCGGAGCCGATCACTGGATTACCGATTTTCTGAACTTCTGCCATGAAGAAAGGGTGCCCCTGGACTTTGTGACCCGACATGCCTATACTTCCAAAGCTCCCGAGGTGACTCCTCACTTTTACTATCAGGAGCTCCATGAGAATACATATATGCTCAATGAATTCAGGCAGGTCAGAGAGGTGATCAATCAGTCTCCTTTTGCCGACTTGCCCTTCCATATAACCGAGTATAATACGTCGTGGCATCCGCTCAATCCAGTACATGATACGGTCTTTAATGCCGCATATCTGTGCAGGATCTTAAGCGAGGGAGGGGATTATGTTGATTCCTTCTCATATTGGACATTCAGCGATGTCTTTGAGGAATGCGATGTGCCCAGATCCCAGTTCCACGGCGGGTTTGGCCTCATCGCCCTGAATGGGATACCAAAGCCCACCTTTTATGCCTTCAAGTTCTTTAAAAGCATGGACGGCGAGGTGGTGTACAGGGACGAGCAGACGCTGATTATCCGTAAAGAGGACGGTACTTATAATATTCTGGCCTGGAACGACGTGATGGCAAAAGGGGATGGCTTTGAGAAAAGGCTTGAAATCGAGCTTCCAGCGGCATTCTGCCCGGTCTTTGTAAAGCGCAGCACCATCAACGAGCAATACGGCAACCCGTGGAGGACATGGATTCAGATGGGAAGACCCCGGTTCCCTTCAAAGCAGCAAGTGTCAATTCTTAAGGAAGTGGCCAGGCCCTTAATTCAAACAAACAGTATGGACCCTGAAGATGGGTGGCTCAGGCTTGAACTGACCTTGGGCAAGAATGAAGTGACCCTCCTTGAAATGACGGAAATCCGGGACGAATCCCACACCTATTTGGGACTGGACGACAATAAGGTACCGGGTTAAAGTCATGAATGCTGGAGAGTTAAGGAAATGAATGGTAAAATGATAAGTAAATTATTAAGAAGCAATTAATATATAAATGAGACAATCCCAAGAGTTGAGCCAGGCATAAGCCACTGTTCAGAGTGAAGCGGAGGAGAAGGGATTATGGAAAAACTGTATATTCATGCTGAACATAAAAAAAGCAAGATTCGTAAGGAGATTTACGGTCACTTTTCCGAGCATCTGGGAAGATGCATCTATGAGGGGATTTATGTGGGTGAGAATTCGCCCATTCCCAATACAAACGGAATGCGAAACGATGTAGTAGAAGCCCTGAAGAAGATTAAAGTGCCAGTTCTGAGATGGCCGGGCGGCTGCTTTGCCGACGAGTATCACTGGAGAGATGGAATAGGTCCTAAGGAAAAGCGAAAAAAGATGATTAATACCCACTGGGGCGGGGTTGTGGAGGACAACAGCTTCGGTACCCATGAATTTATGGAGCTTTGCCGCCAGCTTGAATGCGAACCATATATCACGGGTAATCTTGGCAGCGGCACGGTGGAGGAAATGCAAAGCTGGGTGGAGTATATGACCTTTGACGGAATTTCACCCATGGCCGAACTGCGCAGGCAAAACGGGCAGGAAAAACCCTGGCACCTTAAATACTTCGGCATAGGCAACGAGAACTGGGGCTGCGGAGGCAATATGCGCCCAGAGTATTATTCCGATCTTTACAGACGTTACCAGACCTATGTGAGAAATTTCGGCGACAATAAGATATACAAAATCGCCTGCGGACCCAACACTGACGACTATAACTGGACCGAGGTGGTCATGCAGCTTGCCGGAAAATTCATGGATGGCCTGTCATTGCACTACTATACGGTTCCCGGCGATACCTGGGAAAATAAGGGCAGCGCAACCGAATTCGACGAGAAAACATGGTACAAAACTCTTAAGAAAACACTTTTCATGGATGAGCTCATCACACGCCATTCTGAAATCATGAATAAATATGATCCCGATAAGCGTGTAGGTTTAGTGGTGGATGAATGGGGAACATGGTACGATGTGGAACCAGGTACCCATCCCGGCTTCCTGTTCCAGCAAAACACCATGAGGGATGCCCTGGTGGCAGCTATAAATCTGAACATTTTCAATAAGCACAGCGACCGTGTGGTAATGGCCAATATCGCACAGATGGTGAATGTGCTTCAGTCCGTCATTCTGACCGAAGGAGCCAACATGATTCTGACACCCACCTATCATGTATTCGATCTATACAAGGAACACCAGGATGCAGAGCTTCTTGAAAGCGCTTTAACCACCGATGAAGTCGGTGTTGATGAATATAGAGTCCCCAATCTCCATCATTCTGTATCCATGGATGGGGAAGGAAAGATTCATATTACAATTTGCAACTTGTCCCTGACCGAGAGCAGGACTATCAATGCTCAAATTACTGGTAAAACCGTGAAAACTGTCTCGGGAAGAATTCTAACGGGCGAAATGAATGCCCATAACACTTTTGACAATCCTGAACGGGTAAAGCCGGTGGAATTTAAGGACTTCAACCTTGAAAAGGACGAGCTTAAGTTCACCCTGCCGCCCGTCAGCGTTGTGGCACTAACGGTGGAATAATCATGAAACCCATTTGCAAAAAATGCCTTATAGAAGGCATATCCATATCCGAATTTGAAAGCACCCTGAAAGAATACCTGGAAACCCTCCCCCAGGAACAGAAAGTCGATCCCGATACTTATCGGGATCGACTTTCCCTTTGTGATAAATGCACGTCGCTTTCCAATGGTATATGCAGGATTTGCGGTTGTTTTGTTATGATAAGGGCAGCAAAGAGGTTATCCTGCTGCCCTGCAGTTGAGCCAAAATGGTGATGCTCTTATGGAAAAGCCTGAACAGTTGCTTTTAGCTACTTGTTCCTCATAATGTCCTATTCCAGCTTGAAGGAGGCCAGGCTTGCGCTGCCGCTTCCTCTGTAGGTAAAGTACAGGGCGTGGATCCCGTCTGGAATGGCTATAGGGGCAGAAAATTCGGTCCATATGTTGGCAAAGTCAACAGGGATGGTACCCAGTACCTCGCCGTTCCAGGATGTCTTGACCTCAAAGTATCCCTTGCAGTAGCCCCGGACCTTGATTTTGACCCTGGTAATACCCTTGCAGTCAAAATACTTGAAGCCTGCAGTGGCAGAGTCCTTCATGTTGGCAATAAAGCCTACCTCTTCGTCACCGTCTTTTCCGTCCTGTGTTATTTTTGGGAACTGGTTGTTCATCCAGGAGCAGGTCCAGTCGGTATAAACCGATTCCTCCTTGCAGAAAAGGTTGCAGGCAAGGTAAGCAGGGTACTCGCCTTTGCCTATTAGGGGACCGCCGTTAAGACCGCAGGAAGTCATTTCTACCTGGGGAATTGTGCCGTCCTCTTTGAAATATATAGGTTCGGCGCATCCCTGACGGCTGAAATTGGTGCCGTTGGTATGCCTGTGATAGAAGATATACCATTGTTTATTGATTTCAACAATGCTGCCATGGTTGTTCCCACCATAGAACATGGGCTTCTCGGCAGGCTTATATGTATCTATATGCAAATCGCTGTTGCTCACAATGACCCCGCGGTATTGAAAGCCTTTTGTGGGATGCTTGCTGGTGGCATAGCACAATTCGTGGAAAACCACTGATGAGTAAATGAAGTAATAGGTATCGCCGCGCTTTCGGATTGAGGAGGCCTCAAAGAACTCATGGCCTTCAAAGCCGCTGCCCTTGCTGTATGGTTCACTGGGTGCAATGTGGACAGGTTCCTCAATAATTGTCAGCATATCGGGTCCGAGGACCGTTACCATGGGGCCCTTACGCGATTTGTCTCCCTTTGGACAAAATCCTGTATAAAGGTAGGTTCTGTCTCCTTCTGTCAGAACGCCAGGGTCAAACTGGGGCTCGTCGCCCTCACGTTCTCCAAGCCTTCTGCCGTGGATATCATGAACATAGCCGTAGAATTGGTATTTGCCAGCCGGGGTATCGCAGACCGCCACCGAGACAATGGGCAGCTTGTCAAGCACATAGTAAAGATAGTAGCGCCCGTCGGGACCTTTTGTCACGTCGGGGGCGTAAAGGCACATATGCCCGTCAGGGTTCATGGGATCGTCGGTCTTACGGTAAATGACGCCTTCGTAGCGCCAATTTCCAAGGTCATCCACGGGTGCGGACCAGCACACATAATCGTTGAGGCAGTATACATATCCGTTGAAACGATCATGGGAACCGAAGACATAGACGCGTCCGTCAAAAACATATGGTTCTCCGTCAGGAATGTACTCCCATGAGGGAAGATAGGGGTTAAAAGCTTGCTTCTTCATAGGTAGTCATATCTCCTTTATACAAATTCGTGGTGTAAACATGGAATGAAAAAAGTCAATAAAATACATAGACAAGAAGAAATATCCGAGAGACACTCTTCCTGAAAATCAGACAGCAAGCTTAATCGCCAATAATGAAAAGCTACGTTACCATTATACACCATGGTCGGTGCGTTATAAAGAAGGACTTTACGTATGTTTTGAATTTTCTCTGAGCTGTTAAATATCAAAAAACTCATATACGGTTTGTTGCGTGAAAGTGGGTGCAAACGACCCACTTTTCTTTTTATATAAATTGAGCAATAAAGGATGATGGAGGGAAATAAAGAAATCAATAATTTATCAGAAATATGGGGTGAACTTGGATGGATATTAGCTTCAGCAGAGATGGAAATACTCTTGTAGTCAGCATTAAAGGTGAAATTGACCACCATACTGCGGCAATGGTAAGGGAAAGGATAGATGCCAGATTCCTTATGGAACCTGTAAAGAACATGGTTATAGACATGTCCGGGGTTAATTTTATGGACAGCGCCGGCATTGGTCTTATTATGGGAAGAATGAACAGGGTCTCCAGCGTCGGCGGGAAACTGAGCATTAAAAGCCCAAAGCCGCAAATCAAAAAATTATTGAAGTTGTCAAAAATCGAGTCTATTGTAGAGATGTAAGCCTGACCGGATTATAAGTCTTAGTATTGTGAGGTATTAATATGAAGCCAATTAACAGAATGAAAACTGAATTTTTGAGTAAATCGGTCAATGAATCCTTTGCAAGAGTTGTTGCGGCATCTTTTGCTGCCCAGGCGGATCCTTCAATAGATATTCTGGCAGACATAAGAACCGCGGTGTCGGAAGCTGTTACCAACGCAATTATTCACGGTTATCCGGATAAAGAGGGAATAGTGGTTATGGAATGCATCCTCTACCCTGACTATATAGAAATCATTATTGAGGACTTCGGCAAAGGAATAGAGGATATTGAAAAGGCAAAGCTTCCACTTTATACATCACGGCCCGACCTTGAACGCTCAGGTATGGGCTTTACGGTAATGGAAACCTTCATGGACAGCCTGGAAGTAGAATCAGAACAAGGTAAAGGCACCAAAATACGCATGACAAAAAAGTTGGTAAACAGGTAGGCATGCTATGGACAATGTAAATGATAATGCCGTTTTTGAGTTGATAAAAAGGGCTCAGAATGGTGATGCGGAAGCACGCAATCAATTGGTGGACAGCAATACCGGCCTTGTCTGGAGCGTAGTAAGAAGGTTTCGCAACCGGAACGTCGAAACCGAGGACTTGTTCCAGATTGGCTGTATTGGCCTTATAAAGGCAATTGATAAATTTGATCCTTCCTTCAATGTGCGCTTCTCTACCTATGCCGTACCTATGATTTTAGGCGAGATTAGGCGCTATTTCAGAGATGAAGGCTCCATAAAGGTAAGCAGGAGCTTAAAGGAGCTTTCATTAAAAGCCAAGGATGCCAGTGAAAAATTAGAGCAGAAGCTTGGACGACCGCCAAGCATCAACGAGCTTGCCGAAGCTTTAAACGAAGAGCCGGAAAATGTGGTTCATGCACTGGAAGCAGCCAGGGCACCTGAGTCACTGTTTAGGGAGTTTGAAGATGACGATGGCTCAGAAAACAGGCTTATAGACAGAATAGTATCTCAGGAAACCGACAATGAAAACGACACTGTTGAAAAGCTGTCGCTGTACAGTGCTTTAAAGCAGCTTTCGGCACGAGAAAAAAGCCTGATATACATGAGATATTACTCAGGCCAGACCCAGCAGAATGTGGCTAAGAAACTGGGTATTTCTCAGGTTCAGGTATCCAGGCTTGAAAAAAAGATTTTAGATATATTGAAAAGCAAGATGGAAGGGTAGAATTACCTTATCCTTCTTGCTTCAAGATAGAATCTTTTTTCCGATGCTTCTCCCATAGAAAATGTCTTTCTGGGAAGAGCTCCTTCCAGAATAACAGTTCTGAAAAGTTCATTTTTATCCATGGGCGATAGGAAGAATCCAATGTTTCCGGGCTGCTTTCCAAGCCTTTCGGTTACATCGTCCCCATGAACATAATCTATTGAAGCATTTTTATTTGATTTCAAGTAATAATCAAGGAAGTTCTGAAGGGTGCCCACATCAAGGTTATATACGGGGCATTCCACTACAAGATACCCTGTTTTATCCGATGTAACGAATTTAATTACATGACCATCCGAGGCGGGGCGTTCATTGCCAAAGACGGCATAGGCGTTGCATCCTTTTTCCTTGTAATAAGATAAATATGCATTGATGAGAGATTCAGCATCAATATTGAACACAACCCGGTGTATAGGCTCAAATACCAAGCCGCTGTCATGAAGATTAACCACTTCCACAAGGGCATAGCGGGCAGGGTGGTTAATAAGTTCATGGGCTGGCAAAGTCTTTTTGAGATTTTCCCAACAAGCTTTTGCTGTGGCCAGCGAATGGTTTCCGTCACCTACTGCAAAGAGAAGTACTCCCAACTGGTCGTTTATGTTGTAACGTTCTTTGAAGGCATCGGCATCAGCAAGCTTTAAAAGCGCGTTTGCCATATTTTCTATATCTGTTTCCTGGTCTACAACCCAGCCTTTGATTGACCCGCTGTCCTTCATAAGCTCAAAGGAATAGGCGGGCTGAAGTTGGGAAGATTTTTGAACCAGGGGCTCAATAACGCTTTTTTCTTTGTCATCAATAAGAAGCATAATATGGGGAAGTTCAAGGGGAGCACGTTCCCTGATACGGATGCGGGGAGGAAGGCGCTCTATAATAGTTCCCTCAGTAGCGCGTATCAGGCTTTGGGAACCTTTTGAATAATCATACTTTTCAAGATCAACTGAAAATACAATGCCGTGGAGGGTATGTCCATTCCTGAAAGTTCTTTCAACCAGTATAACGGAGTCCTTCAATTCTTTAAAAACTCCGTTCTTTATGTATGATTCCATTGTTTCGTTGATTTTTGAGATTCTTAAGGATTTTTCATTTTCGTCTTCGGTATCAAGAAATGCTTCAGGAAAAATCATGCGAAGTGTTGAAGGCTTGTCTTGTACAAATTTATCTATATCGTTCCAGTATTCGGGCTCGGAAGTATACTGATCACAGGCAACCACAGCCCATCGCTGCATATCTATATTATCATTTGGCAACAATACAGAAGAGATATTAATTCCGAGCTTATTTTCCAAAATATTTCGCAAAGCTGAACTTATCATATTATCCTCCATAGTATAGCCTTTGTTCATTTTATAGTATCAAGCAATAACTGTCAAAGGTTATTATGCATCCATTTTATTATTCTTGGAATAATAAGAAAGAAAAATTATGTGACAGGAGGGAAGACCATGAAATCAGGTTTTTATGGTGGTATCGTATTGGGTGCATTAATGGGTGCCGCTATTTCCTTGATGGCCGAAGAAAATTTCAAATGGGATAGATCCGTCAGGGCCATGAATAGAGCAGGAAGAAATATTGGAAGGTGCGCTGGGAGAGTATACAGAACTGTAAGACATATGATGTAATTTAGGGAGCGATTGCTCCCTTTTATATTATGCAAAATAGACAACTGAAAAGCCTGATGCTTAAGCTTTGGCATTTCCTGAAGCAAGTGAACTTTTGAATATTGGGTGGTAAAATAAAGATAATCTTAAATAATTGAAATTGCAAAGGGGAGGGGCTGTTATGGCAAAGCGTTTGCTGGATTGCACCACTTCTGACTTTAAATCCTTCAGTAAAAACGACATCATTGAGTCAATTGCAAAAAGTGAAGGCCGGGTACTTATGTGTGAAACAATCGGTATTACCATGCCGCTTCTGGTGGATGTGACAAATGCCGAATTTGCCTGTGCAATGGGTGCCGACATGCTTCTTTTGAATCTCTTTGACGTTAATGAGCCGTTAATAAGAGCCCTGGACTGCCCCAAAGATGAAGTGATAAGAGAAATCAAGCGTCTTACCGGACGATTGACAGGAATTAATCTGGAACCTGTAAATGAAGATTTGGCAGCCAACAATGCTGATATATGGAAAGTAAGCCCCGGAAGAAAGGCAACCGTTGAAAATGCTGTAATGGCCATGGAAATGGGGGCTGACTTTATAATGCTGACAGGTAATCCGGGAAGCGGTGTTACAAACGAATGTATAACAGACAGCCTTTCAAAAATACGTAAAGCCGTTGGCCATAAAGTGGTGCTGATATGCGGAAAGATGCATGGTTCGGGCGTTACTGACGAACCTGTAATAAGTAATGATGATGTTTTAAGTTTCATTGAAGCCGGTGCAGATATTTTAGCCTTTCCATGTCCGGGAACTGTGCCGGGTGTAAATGTGGAGTTTGTTTCAGAACTGGTTTCCCTGTGCCATAAACATAAGAAGCTTGCCATGACAACCATAGGCACATCCCAGGAAGGAGCAGACAAAGAGACCATAAAGAAGCTTGCCCTGATGGCAAAAATGACTGGGGCAGATATTCATCATCTTGGAGATTCTGGCTATATAGGCATGTGTCTACCTGAAAATATCATGGCATATTCAATTGCTATCAGGGGTATAAGGCATACATACCACAGGATGGCTGTTTCCGTAAACAGATGAAGATATGGTAAGACTTTATCGGCAATAAGATTAAATTCAAGATAATTATCATGATATTTACCAAACCATCATAAATCTTATATGAAGCATTCCTTTCCGGGACGCTTTTAGCAAAAGAATAATTTGGCTGGAGATGGTTTGGATGATTAATTTCAAAAATGATATCAAAGAGCAGGTCAATTCTGCTTTGAGGGAACTTAATTCAAGTATTGATATGCTGTATACGGCAAACAACCTTTTAACCATAAACAGAATCCTTGAGCAGATGAGGCTTCAGATTTCCAATTTAATATACCTTAACGAGATAAGGGACAAGTATACCATCAGAAAGCCTGCCGATACAGAAGAAAAACCGGAAGCTCAGCATTCAGAAAATGAAACTCTTAAAGAAACTTTTAAAGAAGAAAGTTTAAAATCTGAAACCATCATAACTAAGACTCAGGATACTGAGACTTTAAAAGCTGATGTTTCTAAAACTGACGTTTCAAAAGCTGAATCCGACACCTCAGTCAGTAATTTTTCACCCACCAAATTTAATGTCCTTGCCAGTTTCCTGGAGCCTTACCCGGAGGATGCGGCTAAATCCGGCTATACAAACCAAACAATTGAAAAATACATTTCTCAGGCTAATGATACATTGACAGAAGAGAAAAAAGTATCTTCAGATAATGACAAGCTTAATGATTCTTTCGGCGCGAATACAAAGAAGGATACTTTTATAGAACTGAAACCTATAAAAAAGGATGCGTCTTTCCGGGAATCAAAGATGTCGGAGCTTGACAGGTTAGTAGCTCGTCTTATTGAAGATAATCTTGATAAAGATAAGGATAAAGGAAAGTGACCCGCTTTATTAAATGCGTTCTAATAACAAAATTTTTGATTAATCAAATGCCAGGATAAATATGTCCTGGCAATATACTTATAAATGTTTGTATACAATATTCATTTTTTTCAACTATATATTGCCTTTGCTTACCTGACATGTTATAATATTAACAAAGTTGGTGAGCCGCTTAAGATAAAGTGTCTTGCGGCGAACCTCAATTAAAATAGCATCGTACTGGCTCACGAGGGTTCATCCCGAGGGGTAAGGCGAAAGAATAGTGATATTGTTCAAGGCTTTTGTCTTTGAAAATCGTCTATCCTTGTGCCTTTACGGTGCAGGGATTTTTTATTTGCCGTCAGGAAAGGAAGGTAGTTTATGGAAAGCCGTGTAGCTCTTATCGGAATTATTGTTGAAGATAAGTCTGTTGCAGAAAAGCTCAATGCCATACTTCACGAATACGGTCAGTACATTATAGGACGCATGGGTATACCTTATGAAAAAAGGCAAGTTTCTATAATCAGCATTGTAGTTGACGCTCCCCAGGATGTAATAAGTGCTCTTTCAGGAAAACTGGGAATGCTTCCCCATGTGAACACCAAAACTATTTATTCCAAAATAAAGGACAATTAATATGAGTGGTATTAGGATGCGCAATTTGATTGACAAACTTGAAAAAGAAAGAATATTAAGCAAGGACGAATTAGTTTATCTCTTAAGCAATTTTAATGAGGAAGACAGCCAATACCTGTTTCAGAAAGCCAGAGCCATATCTCAGAAATACTTTGGCAACAGGATATATATTCGCGGCCTTGTGGAATTTACAAATTACTGTAAGAATGACTGCCTGTATTGCGGTATCAGAAAAAGCAACAGAAATGTTGAAAGATACAGGCTTAATAAAGATCAAATCTTAAATTGCTGCAGAAATGGCTATGAGTTGGGATTCAGAACCTTTGTCCTGCAGGGCGGGGAAGATTTAAAATACTCTGTTGACGAAATGGAAGATATCATAAAGACCATAAGGGACAATTTCCCCGACTGTGCCATAACCCTGTCCATAGGCGAAAGAAGCTATGATGAATACAAAAGGTATTTTGAAGCCGGCGCGAACAGGTATCTTTTAAGGCATGAAACTGCAAATGACGTTCACTATGGCATGCTTCATCCAAAGAACATGTCATTACATACCAGAAAAGAATGCCTTTATAACCTTAAAAAGATTGGCTATCAGGTTGGAGCCGGATTTATGGTAGGCTCTCCATACCAGACTATGGAAAATATTGCTGAGGACCTGCTCTTCATCCATGAGCTTAATCCTCAGATGGTGGGAATAGGTCCATTTATACCACATAAGGATACGCCCTTCAATAATTTTAAAGCCGGAAGCTTTGAGCTTACACTGTTTTTAATCGGCGTATTAAGGCTTATGATTCCGAATCTTCTCATTCCTGCCACAACCGCCCTGGGTACAATAAATCCTTTGGGGCGTGAGAAGGGAATACTGGCAGGTGCCAATGTTGTAATGCCCAATCTTTCGCCTGTAAATGTAAGAAAGAAATATCAGCTTTACGACAATAAAATCTGTACCGGCGAAGAGGCTGCCGAATGCAGAATGTGCCTGCAAAAGAGGGTTGAGAAAATAGGATACGAAATTGTTGTTGACAGGGGAGATTTTAAGCCCATTGAGGAACTTGTTCCGTGCTGATTTAATAAGCCATACAACGGCTTACCTTTTCAATTAATATAATGGGATGGTATGTCGGCTTATTTACATATACGAAATATTAAATTTTTCAATTCAGCTAATTAATTTGAATGCATGAAAATGACAATTGTTGCTGCTGTCGAAGGGGATGGTACCATGTATAACGTAAAATCTAGAATAGCAACTGAATTTATTGATGATGCCGAAATTATGGAGACCCTGGCTTACGCTGAGGCAAACAAAAATAACCGGCAGCTTATTGAAAGCATTCTGGAAAAGGCAAGAACCTTTAAGGGATTAAATCACAGAGAGGCAGCCGTTCTTCTGGAATGCGAGCTTGAAGATGAAAATGAAAAAATACTTGCCCTGGCAAGTGAAATAAAGCAAAAGATATACGGAAACCGCATTGTAATGTTTGCACCTCTTTATCTTTCCAATTACTGCGTAAACGGCTGTGTATATTGTCCTTATCATCATTCCAACAAGCATATAAAACGCAAAAAGCTTACACAGGAAGAAATCAGAAACGAGGTAATTGCCCTCCAGGATATGGGGCATAAAAGACTTGCTCTTGAAGCAGGAGAAGATCCCATAAACAATCCTATTGAATATATCCTTGAAAGCATCGATACAATTTACAGCATAAAGCATAAAAACGGAGCTATAAGAAGGGTAAATGTCAATATTGCCGCTACCTCCGTTGAAAATTACAGGAAACTTAAGGAAGCAGGCATTGGTACATATATTCTCTTCCAGGAAACATACAATAAAAAGGCTTATGAGGAACTTCATCCAACAGGTCCCAAGCACAATTACGCTTACCATACCGAAGCTATGGACAGGGCTATGGAAGGCGGAATTGATGATGTTGGTCTGGGGGTCTTATTTGGACTTAACCTGTACCGCTACGATTTTGTTGGACTTTTGATGCACGCAGAGCATCTTGAAGCTACCTTTGGTGTAGGTCCTCATACCATCAGCGTTCCCAGGATAAGACCTGCCGATGACGTTGATCCCAATAATTTCAAGAATTCCATTTCTGACGATATTTTTGCAAAGATAGTTGCTGTAATTCGTATTGCGGTTCCTTATACCGGAATTATTGTTTCCACAAGGGAATCCAAAAAGACCCGCGAAAGGATTTTAAAGCTGGGAGTATCCCAGATTAGCGGCGCGTCACGCACAAGCGTTGGCGGATATGTTCATCCTGAAGAGGAAGAAGAAAATACAGCACAGTTTGAAATAAGCGATAACAGAACTTTGGACGAAGTTATTTACTGGCTTTTGGAACTTGGGTATATCCCAAGCTTTTGTACGGCATGCTACCGTGAAGGACGCACCGGAGACAGGTTCATGCGACTTGCCAAGACCGGACAAATTCAGAACTGCTGTCATCCCAACGCCCTTATGACATTGAAGGAATATCTTGAAGATTATGCCTCAGCCCGTACAAAAGCATTGGGAGACTCTGTTATAGAAAAAGAAATAGGTTCAATACCCAGCGAAAAAGTGAGAAATTTAGTTGTTGAGCATCTTAAAAATATAAGCATGGGCCAGAGGGATTTCAGGCTGTAATTATAAGCCCTGAGCTACATCCCAAAAAACGAATTAAGAATGATTTAATTAATGATTTGATAATTTGGTACGATTATTCTTTAAATGAATGGTCTTGCTTGACGTTATGAAGGCGGTTTGGTTATACTTATATTTATGATTAGCAGAAAGTCACAATGTGGCTTTTTGCTGTTAATTGGATGTTTTTATCCATTAAAGTAAATGCAGATTAATAATTGAGCCACAGGCTTCTTATGGATAAAAATATTGAAATACATTAATATGCACTTTTTTAAGAGAGGGCGAAAACATGCAAAAGTATGGATTGAATGAACTTAGGGAAATGTATTTATCCTTCTTTGAAAGCAAAGGTCACCTGCGTTTGCCTAGCTTTTCATTGGTTCCCAAGAATGACCCCAGTATTCTTCTCATTAACGCAGGAATGACACCTTTAAAGCCGTATTTTACCGGGCGCGAAGTCCCTCCGAGAAAGCGTGTAACCACCTGCCAGAAATGTATTCGTACTCCTGATATTGAAAATGTGGGAAAGACATCCCGCCATGCTACCTTCTTTGAAATGCTTGGAAACTTTTCCTTCGGAGATTATTTTAAAAAGGAAGCAATACCCTGGGCATGGGAATTCATGACCAAGGTCCTTGGAATTCCTGAGGAAAAGCTTTTTGTGTCTGTTTATAAAGATGATGATGAGGCATACGATATTTGGCATAAAGACGTAGGCCTTCCTGAGAATAAAATATTCCGCATGGGTAAAGAAGACAACTTCTGGGAGCATGGTACAGGCCCCTGTGGTCCCTGCTCCGAAATATATTTTGACCGCGGCGCAGATAAAGGCTGTGGCAAGCCTGACTGCCAGCCCGGCTGTGACTGCGACAGGTTTGTTGAAGTTTGGAATAACGTATTTACCCAGTTTGACCGTCAGGCTGACGGAACTTATACCGAACTTGCGTCAAAGAACATTGACACAGGTATGGGTCTTGAACGCCTTGCATGCGTAATGCAGGGAGTGGACAATATATTCGAGGTTGACGCCATAAGATCAATTCTTGACCATGTCTGCAAGGTTGCCGGCGTTGAATACGGCAAGGAATACAAGACAGATGTTTCTATCCGCGTTATTACCGACCACAGCAGAAGCGTCACAATGCTTGTTTCTGACGGTGTTCTTCCATCCAACGAAGGCCGCGGCTATGTTTTAAGAAGACTTTTAAGAAGAGCTGCCCGCCACGGAAGGCTTCTTGGAATAAACAGAACTTTCCTTGCTGAAATCGCTGATACGGTAATTAAAAACTTTGGAGACGCATATCCAAACCTTAAGGAAAAACAGGATTATATAAAGAAAGTAATCAGCATTGAAGAAGAGCGCTTCTATGCTACAATCGATCAGGGTATGCTGATTCTTGAAGATTACATGGAGCAGGTTCGTGCAGATGGATCAAAAACACTTACCGGTGAAATGGTATTTAAGCTCCATGATACCTATGGATTCCCTCTGGATCTGACTCGTGAAATAGCAGCTGAAAATAATCTTACTTTGGATGAAGAAGGCTTCCACAGAGAGATGAAGGCTCAGAAGGAAAAAGCCCGTGAAGCCCACAAGAGCAAGGAAGGCTCAGCATGGGAGAAAGACTTGTTTGCAAATACCGACAAACAGGTTAAGACTCAGTTTGTAGGCTACACACAGCATACATGTGATGCAACTGTTTTATACATTGTAACTGACAACGAGTTAAGGGATAATGCCCAGCAGGACGATGAAACCGCCCTTGTACTTGACGTTACTCCCTTCTATGCCGAAAGCGGCGGACAGATTGGCGATACCGGAATTATCTCCAATGACAGTTTTAAAATGCAGGTAAATGACTGCCGCAAGACCGAAGACGGCAAATACCTGCATTTTGGAAAAGTGCTTTCCGGAAGTGTTCAGCCCGGAGATAAAGTTGTGGCTGCCATTGACACACAGAAACGTAAGGCAACTGAGAGAAACCACACCATAACTCACCTTCTTCACAGGGCACTTAAAAATGTACTGGGTGAACATGTCAATCAGGCAGGTTCTCTGGTTACACCCGAGCGTCTTCGCTTTGACTTTACTCATTTTTCACCCGTGCTTCCTGAACAGCTTGAAGCAATTGAAGATGAGGTAAACAGTAAAATACTTGAGAATCTTCCTGTTGTTATCAGGGAAATGTCCATAGATGAAGCCAAGAAGGAAGGAGCTATGGCTCTTTTCGATGAGAAATATGGCGATGTGGTGCGTGTTGTATCTGCCGGAGATTACAGCAAAGAGCTTTGCGGCGGTACCCATCTTAAGGCAACCGGTGAGGCAGGTATTATAAAGATCATCAGTGAAAGCGGTATTTCCGCCGGTGTAAGAAGAATTGAGGCTCTTACCGGATTAAGCGCCATAGAGTATTACAAGAACAGGGACAAGCTCTTAAAAGAAGCTTCTGAAGCTGCAAAAACTCAGACAGAAGATATTGTCAAGAAAATAGAGTCTATATATGATGAACTCAAGACCGCCAAGAAAGAGCTTGAAGAGGCTAATGCAAAGCTTGTAAGGTCATCCCTTGATTCTATTATCAACGATGCTCCTGAGGTAAAAGGCATCAAGGTTGCAGCCGCCAAAATGGACGGCCTTGACATGAATGCTTTAAGAACTGCATCGGACGACATAAGGAATAAATTAGGCTCCGGCGTGGTTATACTTGTATCCAGCAAAGACGATAAGGTAAATCTCATTGTTTCTGCTACCAAGGATGCTGTTGCAGCCGGAATCCACTGCGGAGACATTATAAAAGAAGCTGCAAAGGCCTGCGGCGGAGGCGGCGGCGGAAGACCCGATATGGCACAGGCCGGAGGAAAGAATCCTGCAGGTATGGATGAAGCAATCAAAATTGCCAGAGAAAAAGCTATTAGTGCTTTAAGCTAAATTTAAGCTAATACAAGAAAACTTTGTTCAGGAGTGATTCTATGGATAACTGCCTTTTTTGCCGTATCATTAAGGGCGAGATTCCCTCATCAAAAGTATATGAGGACGAATATGTGTACGCCTTTAAGGATATTAACCCGGCAGCTCCGGTACATGTATTGGTGGTTCCCAAAGTGCACATTGACAGCCTTGAGGGTTTGAACGAGGAAAACCTTCAAAATGTGGTCCATATTCACCGGGGCATCAAGAATGTTGCAAAAGCCATGGGAATTAACGAGTCAGGATACAGGGTAATTGTAAACTGCGGTAAAAACGCCGGTCAAACTGTTTTTCACCTCCATTATCACGTACTTGGAGGCATTGAAATGGGAGAGAAAATCCTGTAATGACCATTCAATCCGAAAAATATGTTGACGGTGTTTCAAAGGCTAGATATAATAGAATACGTGCTATAAGATGGTTTACCATTCATACCGACTGGATAAATCCCCTGGCACGGCTGTACGTACGTAACAGAGGGGAGGGATAGATGTGTCTGAAGTAAGAGTTAAGGAGAACGAATCCCTTGACAGTGCTCTGAAAAGATTTAAGAGACAATGTGCTAAGGCTGGCGTTCTCGCTGAAGTGAGGAAGAGAGAGCACTATGTCAAGCCCAGTGTAAAGCGCAAGAAGAAGTCTGAGGCTGCGAGGAAGAGAAAATCTAAGTAAGGGTGATATAAATGTCCCTTAAGGAAAGACTGTTGAATGATTTTAAAGAGGCAATGAAGAACAAGGATACTGTTCTTAAGGATACTATCCAGTTGCTTCGTTCTGCAGTCCTGAAAGTTGAAAAGGATAAGCAAATTACCTTGGACGACGAAGGGATTATAGAGGTTTTGGCTAAGGAACTTAAAAGCGCCAAGGACACACTTGCGGAAATGGAAAAGAGTGATCGAGGCGACTTGATAGAAAAAGCCAAACGGGAAATAGAAATCATTCAGCAATATTTGCCCCAACCGTTCTCAAGAGAAGAAGTTGAGGCAATAGTAAAGGAAGCCATTCAAGAAACTGGCGCACTATCCGTCAAGGATATCGGTAAAATCATGAAAGTGGTTATGCCAAAGGTAAAAGGAAGAGCAGATGGAAATCTGGTCAACGAAATAGCAAGAGAGTTGTTATCATAACCAATAAGCCCGGAATAACCGGGCTTTAATTTTATCTAATCTCAATTAACCATACTGTGCGAAAACTTTTTAATTGAGTCTAAGCGGCTGTAGCCTGCAGCCATTTATCGCTCCGTGAAAACATCCTGTTTTCAAGTCGCGCCCGCTACGCTGTCCTGCTCCGCTTTAAATGGCAGCAGGCCCGCCGCTCAATATCGATTCTTATTACAGCGTTTATGAGTTTTCACACAGTCTGGTTTTACCAAGGCGTGGGGAGTAAAATGGAAGGTTTTTATTTAGGAAACGGAAAACGGTGGCTATTTTCAGAGCTTCCGCAGGATAATGAGCTTTTATCAAATGGCGGATTTCCGGAACTTATTGCTAAGCTTTTACGCCAGAGAGACATTAAAAACGAGGCTGAGGCCAAATCATTTCTTAATCCTTCTATTAATGACCTGCATGACCCGTTTCTTCTGGAAGGAATGAATGAGGCGGCAGACAGGATTGTAAGGGCCATTGAAAAGAAAGAAAAAATCCTTGTGTATGGAGATTATGACGTGGACGGTGTTGCCGCCACATCCATGCTTATAAGGTTTTTTGAATCCCAGAATATTCATGCCGATTTTTACATACCCGACCGTGTGGATGAAGGCTATGGCATTTCTGACGCAGCGGTGGAGTACATTTCATCAAAAGACTACAATCTTATTATTACTGTGGACTGCGGAATAACTGCACGCTCTCAGGTTAAAGCCATTTATGAAAACTATGCCCAAAAGGGAAGAAATATAGATATTATTGTCACAGACCATCATCAATACAGTCCGGATTTAATGCCTGAAGCTTTCGCAGTTATTGATCACCAGATTCCGGGATGTAAATATCCCTTTAAACATCTTTGCGGAGCCGGCCTTGCTCTTAAGCTCATCCAGGCACTGGGCATAAAGCTGGGAAGACCCGATGCATTTATGGAATACATTGACATTGCTGCCCTGGCAACAGTGGCTGACATTGTGGAGCTTAAGGGAGAGAATCGTGTTATCACAAAGTTTGGAATGGCTAAAATGTCAACCCGGCCCTGCGTGGGAATAAAAGCACTTATGAAAGCTTCCGGAGCCAAAACTATAGATTCATATATATTATCATTTGCTCTGGCGCCCAGAATTAATGCGGCAGGGCGCATGGGTGATGCAAAATGCGCAGTACGGCTCTTTACCACCGATGATGAGGCTGAGGCGGACAAAATAGCACTTTTGTTAAATCAGTCCAACTTAAAAAGGAAAGAGGTTCAGGATGACATTTTTTTCTCAGCAGTGAAAGCAATCGAAGAGGACCAGCAGTATAGGCATGACAAGGTTCTGGTGGTCCATGGCGACAACTGGCATCCGGGAGTTATAGGAATTGTGGCTTCAAAGCTTGTAGACCGTTACAACAAGCCTTCCATAGTAATTTCTGTGGAAGGAACCAAGGCTGTTGGTTCTGCAAGAAGCATCGAAGGATTTAACATCTTCCATGCCATGGAAAATTGCTCCGATATCCTTGTAAAATTCGGCGGACACGAAATGGCCGGAGGTCTTACCCTTGAAACTGACAATATTGAAATATTCAGGCGCAGGATAAATGAATATGCCCATGAACATATCACTGACGAGATGCTTGTTCCTGCAATAAATATTGATCTTGAAGCAAAAGACAATGAAATCAGTATTGAAATGGCCAAATTCATAACCAGGCTTGGTCCTTTCGGAGCAGGCAATAATGCTCCGGTTTTTTGCTACCGGGGAGCCATTCTTCTGCATAAAAGAGCAATAGGCAACAATAAACATTTAAAGCTTTCATTCAACATCAATAATCAGACTGTAAACGGTGTCTGGTTTGGCAGGGGCGATTATGAGAAGGGGCTGTTTGCCGGGCAAAAGGTTGATATAGTTTTTACACAGGAGATAAATGTCTGGCAAAATGTCGAGACTGTTCAAATAAATGTGCTTGATATGCGCCTTTCAGATAAAGATATAGAAAGGAACAAATTTTTCCTTAATGCTGCACAAAAGGTAGAATGTCTTGATTACAGCGGCAATTGGCTCTATAATGGGATTATTGACAAGATTGTAAAATATGACGATATTGTAATTAACAGAGATGACCTTGCAATCATATATAAATATATAAATTGCATAGAAAATACCAGGCTTTCATTAATTGACATGTTTATACATGCAGGGATCCTTGAGGAGAAGACAAGAAAGGGCATAAACGGTTTTAAGTTTTTTACGGCATTGCTTGTTTTCGATGAACTTGGACTTTTGGAGCTCAATCTTGATACTGACGGAACATATAGTATAAATCTTTATAAAGACAAGGTCAAAGTCAACCTTGAGGATTCGGAGATACTCTGCAGGGTGAGGCAAGCGGCTGAGAGATGCTGATAGAATGGGGTACAACAATGATTGATGAATTCATGCGACTTAAGGAGATGATAAGTAAATACAGGCCTGAAGCTAATTTTGAACTCATCGAGAAGGCTTATGTCTTTTCAAAGCAAGCTCATGACGGGCAGGAGAGAGTTTCAGGCGATCCTTACATTGTCCATCCCCTTGCGGTTGCCACTATTCTTGCTGAACTGGAGATGGATGAGAGTTCTATTGCCGCGGGAATTCTTCATGATACCATTGAGGATACCGAGTACACTTTCGATAAAATACAGAAGGAATTTGGCACAGAAATTGCCGAGCTTGTTGACGGTGTAACCAAACTTACAAAAATTCCTTACACCACAAAACAGGAAATCCAGGCTGAAAACTTCCGCAAGATGTTCCTTGCCATGGCCAAGGATATTCGTGTCATCATCATTAAATTGTGCGATCGTCTCCACAACATGAGAACCCTTAAATTTATGAATAAGGATAAGCAAATAAAAATTGCCAGGGAGACGTTGGAGATATATGCGCCATTGGCACACAGGCTTGGTATTAACAGAATTAAATGGGAGCTTGAAGATTTAAGCTTCCGCTATCTTGATGACAAGAACTACTATGACCTTGTTGAAAAAATTGCCAAAAAGCGCCGCGAACGTGAAGAGTACATCCAAAATATCATAAAAGAAGTTAAAAAGAAAACCGAAGAGGTTGGTATCAACGCAGATATTCAAGGCCGAGCAAAGCATCTTTACAGTATCTACAAAAAGATGACTTCCCAGAATAAAACAATAGATCAGATATACGACCTCTTTGCCATAAGGCTTATAGTTGACAGCGTTAAGGACTGCTATGCGGCATTGGGGCTTATGCATGAAATGTTCAAGCCCATGCCCGGACGTTTCAAGGATTATATTTCACTTCCAAAACCCAATATGTACCAGTCCCTGCACTCAACTGTTATTGGTCCTGAGGGAATTCCTTTTGAAATACAGATTCGCACATGGGAAATGCATCGTGTTGCTGAAGTGGGTATTGCTGCCCACTGGCAGTACAAAGAAGGCGGTTATGGAGAAAAGACCTATGCCGAAAAATTGTCCTGGTTAAGGCAGATGCTTGACTGGCAAAAAGATGCCCGCGATCCGGACGAATTTATGGAAAATCTTAAGATTGACCTGTTTACCGACGAAGTGTTTGTATTCACCCCCAAGGGTGACGTTAAGAGCCTTAAGGCAGGGTCAACTCCCATAGATTTTGCCTACTCCATCCACAGCGCCATAGGAAACCGTATGATTGGCGCCAAGGTAAACGGCAGAATAGTCAATCTCGACTATGAGCTTAAAAATGGAGATATTGTTGAAATTATTACATCTGGAGCCAGCAATGGTCCCAGCAGGGATTGGCTTAAAATAGCCAAGACATCCCAGGCAAGAAATAAGATAAATCAATGGTTCAAAAAAGAAAAAAGGGAAGAGAATATTGAGCAGGGCAAGGAGATCGTAGAAAAGGAACTGAAAAGAAATGGGCTTACCATGAATCAGGTCCTTAAAAGCGAGTACCTTGATGTTGTATTTAAAAAATATAATTTCCATAGTATTGAAGATTTGTTCGCGGCTGTTGCGCTGGGAGCAATTACTGCCAATAAAATAGTTTCAAGGCTTAAGGACGAATACAGAAAAACCCTTCCCCAGGAAGAGCAGACAGATATGCTCCTAAGCCAGATAGAAAAGGAAAACAAGAAGAAAACCAAGTCTGTTCCTGAAAGCGGCGTGGTTGTTAAGGGCATAGACAACTGCCTTGTAAGGCTTTCCCGCTGCTGTAACCCCGTTCCCGGCGATGAAATAATCGGTTATATTACCAGAGGCCGTGGTGTTTCCGTTCATAGAAAGGATTGCCCCAATATTAAAAACAATATAATTGATGGGGATGCTAGGCTTATTGAGGTATACTGGTACAAGAATGTGCCACAGAATGTATCCTACCTTGCTGAAATAACCATAAAGGCCCATGACAGAACAGGCCTGTTGGTAGAAATAACCAATGCCATAGGTGAGGCAAGAATACCTCTTAGGGCTATAAATGCACGTTCCAACAAAGATTTGACGGTATTGATGCATTTGACTCTGGAAATCAGCAATACTGAACAGCTTGACCGTATAATTGCAAAATTAAACCGTATAAGAGACGTATATGAGATTTCAAGAAACAAGTAGGGAGCAATAAAATGCGCGCAGTTGTACAAAGGGTAAAAAGAGCTGAAGTACGAGTTAATAATGAAATTACAGGCAAAATAGATAAGGGCATTCTTGTTCTTTTGGGAGTAGGACAGGATGACACCAACAAAGACCTTGAATATATGGCCGAAAAGATAGTGAACCTGCGCATCTTTGAGGACCAGGAAGGAAAGATGAACCTTTCGGTTCTGGATGTAAATGGCGGCATTCTGGTAGTTTCCCAGTTTACTCTTTATGGAGACTGCCGCAAGGGCAAGCGCCCAAGCTATTCAACTGCTGCGAGGCCTGAAATGGCTGAAAAGCTTTATAACGAATTTGTAGACTATATAAAAAGCAAGTATGACATAAAAGTTGAAACAGGCGTCTTTCAGGCAATGATGGATGTTGACTTCATAAATGAAGGACCTGTAACTCTTCTGATAGACAGTCAGAAAACATTTTAATAAGGTCATTTGTCTTTTTGGCTAATCGGTTTGGCTGTTTCGGTATCAACAGAACTTCCAGCTTTATCGCTTGTTTTGATTTTAATTTGGGTATATTACTCATAATTTTAGAATTGGATGTTTATTCAGCCAACTTCATAAAATTGAGCATATCGTCAGAAAAAGAAGGTAATTGTAATGAGTCTTACGATACTGACAAAAGGAATGTTTGGTTCCAACACATATATTCTTGAAAATCAAGGGGAGTGCGCGGTAATTGACTGCGGAAATCCCACTGAAAGTATTGTTTCAGTTCTTAAGGATAAGGGCCTTAAGGTAAAGTATATTATCCTTACTCACGGGCACGTTGATCATATTTTGAATGCAGGAAAGCTTAAGGAAGCCTTAGGTGGCAGCCTTTTATTACATGAGGATGAGGCTGACCTTTATTTTGACAAGGATGCCAATTGCAGCAGGTTCCTGGGGCGTGAGGAGCTGGTTCTTGCCAATCCTGACAAGCTTCTTAAAGATGGAGATATACTTACTCTGGGAGACAAAGAGCTTAAAATTATTCATACTCCCGGGCATTCACCCGGATCGATTTCAATACTTTGCGATAATATGCTGTTTACCGGTGATACTCTTTTTGCCATGTCGGTGGGAAGAACCGATCTTTACGGCGGAAGTATGAAACAGCTTGTTGAATCAATCAGGGACCGCCTTTTTGTCCTGGATGGAAATACTGTTGTATATCCCGGTCACGGCCCTTCAACAACAATTGAATATGAAAGAGAGCATAACCCCTATGTCTGATATCAATTCAAATTGCGGCGGAAAATTATCACAGAATGTAATTGTAAAAATAGATGGAATTGACATGGAATTTGAGGTGTGGGAACTGGTACGCCTCTTTTTTAATGCCGAATCCATATTTTTCTATAATTCAGATGGAGAGATTAAAAATAATAGCTTAGATGAGCCAACCTTTCCAGCAGACTTACTCATAATCAAGGTTGACGACGATGAGGAGAAATGGCTGTGCAGGGTCTTTTTCTATAACAGTATTACGAAAGATGATATTGATATGGCTCTAAAGCTCAGTATAAAGCCCCAATATTACAGTGAAAAGTCAGTCGGCCATCATGAGCTTAATGAACCAGGCGGGAGCGTGTTAAAAAGCCGCAAAATAGTTGCCGGCTCACTTATTGTTGACGTGTTGTCGGGATATACCAATAGGATCCTGCCCTATGGCGCCCTTATCGGCATAAGGCCGGTTAAGCTTGCAATGCAATGCCTTAATGACGGCATGAATGAATCAGATACTGTAAAGCATTTGGTCAGGGCTTCGGGCATAAATGAGGAAAAAGCCTCTTTGCTATATAATATCGCAAAGGTTGAGAAGCCTCTGATTGAAGAAAATAAAAGAGCGATGCACCTCTATGTGGGAATACCATTCTGCCTAAGCCGCTGCCTTTATTGCTCATTTACTTCCTATCCGATTTCACGGTACAAGGATATGGTTTCCACATACCTTAATGCCTTAAAAAAAGAAATCCGGCATTTTGCCCATTGGACAGAAAAGTATGGCTTCAATGTAGCTTCTGTATATGTTGGTGGGGGAACACCCACCTCCATAGACGCTGAGAGCCTTTCTGAGCTTTTATCAGAGCTTAACAGCAATTTTGATACTTCCCGTCTGGAATTTACAGTGGAGGCAGGAAGGCCCGATTCCATAACCCGGGATAAGCTTGAAGCATTGAAAAGACATAACGTGTCACGTATAAGCATTAATCCTCAGACCATGAATGATGAAACATTGAAACGCATAGGGAGGAACCATACTTCCAGGGATATAGAGGAAAGCTTCCATATGGCAAGGCAGTTGGGCTTTAACAATATCAATATGGATATTATCGCAGGCCTGCCAGGGGAAGATGAGGAAATGTTCAGCCATACTTTGAGGAGAATTGAAGAGTTTTCACCTGAAAGCCTTACTGTCCACACCATGTCTTTAAAAAGAGCTTCAAGGCTTATGGAGGAACAGGAAAGCTTCTCTAGTACCTCTGACGAAATAGTCGAGTCCATGATAAACATGGCCAGAAATTCGGCATACAGAATGGGAATGAGGCCTTATTACCTTTACAGGCAGAAAAATATTCTTGCAAACCTTGAAAATACAGGGTATGCAAAACCCGGCTATGAATGCCTGTATAATATCCATACCATGGAAGAGCGCCAAACCATTCTGGCCTTTGGAGCAGGAGCAATATCCAAATTTGTCTTTGCAGGCGAGAAGAAAATTGAAAGGCTCTTTAACATCAAAGATGTGGCTCTTTATATAGAACGTATAGATGAAATCCTTGAAAAGAAGGATGCACTTTTGACTGAGTATGTAAAGACAATATAAAAGCGCTGGAATCATTACTTTTCGGTATATGATTCCATGCGCTTTTATTAAGTCGCCAAATATTTTAGTGTGATTATTTTACTTTTACGCTTAAAATTTCGCCAACATACATGCGGTGATAGTCCTTAATGGGGTAGAAGCTTTCAATTGATGGGTCAAGGAAGTTGTCAGGGGTAAGATCTTGATAGTATAGCTTCTTGCATTCAATTACTAATCTAGCCTGCTCAAATCCTACTGTATTGTTGTCTCCCTTAAAGGGGATGAGGCCTGTGGCTTCAACCTTGTCGATATCACGGCCGGATTTTGTACCGCAGATATTAAGAGCTCCTCGCCATTCATTGCCAAAGAAGGAAAGTGAAAAGTTGTCTTGCTTTTCCATAAACTCGTAGGTGTAGCGTGTGGGTCTTACAAATACGAAGCATACGTTTTTGCCCCAAAGTATGCCCATTCCGCCCCAGCTTGCGGTCATCATATTAAATTTATCAATAGTGCCGGATGTTATCAGCATCCAGTCGGAACCAATAAGGGTAAATGGATTGTCGGTAAGTTCCTGAGGCTTGATGGTCTTAAATTCTCCAGACATTTTATCAGCTCCTTATTTAATATTTCGAAATATAGTATATCATATAATGGTAATCATGAAGATAATACCAATACCATGTTTTAACATGATTTTTTTCTGACAGCTTATGTAAATATTCTGTTCGTGCTATAATGTCACAGAGGTGTATTATGTCAGCAAAGAAAAGAAAGCGTTCAAATATTTTTTTATTAGTATTAATAGTTTTTGCCATTTATATATATTGGGAAAATAATTCACTTGATATTACCCGTTTTAGACTTTCCTATGAGGATCTTCCCGATAATTTTGACGGATACAGGATAGTTCAGATAAGCGATATGCACGGAAAGACCTTTGGGTCTAAAAATGTCACTCTGGCAAACAAAATTAAGGCATTAAAGCCTGATATACTTATTGCCACCGGGGACATGATGAGTTCCACTGTTGATGACGGTCAGGCTTTTTTGGACTTTTTGGACTCCTTCGGAAACTACTGTCCTGTCTATATGTGCCTTGGAAATCATGAGCAGATTGTTCGCTGGCTGAACAGTACAGGTAATGTGAACATAAATTATAATTATTTTATTAACGAAGTCGAAAAGCGGGGAGTGATTCTTCTGGACAATAGCCGGACAGAATTAAAAAAGGGTGATGATTCAATATCTTTGGACGGACTTACCCTTGAGCTTTACCATTATTCCAGAAGAGATCAGGAAATAGATGAAAACTTGTTTCTTACAACGTCTTATATAAATCAGGTTATAGGAAAGCCCGCAAAAGATTTCACCATTTTGCTGGCTCATAATCCTGCCTATTTTAAGGAATATGCAAAATGGGGAGCAGATTTGGTTTTATCAGGCCATGTCCACGGAGGAGTTATCAGAATTCCTTTTAAGGGCGGCCTATTGTCACCTGAAAAGGTTTTCTTCCCGGAATACGATGCAGGGCTTTTTGAAGAGGGTAAAAGCAAGATGATTGTTAACAGGGGATTGGGATATTCCCAAATCAATTTCAGGCTATTTAACAGGCCCGAGATTTCCTTTATAGAGCTTAATAAGCAATAGATTCAGGCAAACTGCCTGTGATTATGTCAGTACAGATAAGATAAAAGGATATTGAATTATCATAAATAATATAATAAAATATCATAGTAATCCGGCCGATGAACGGCCTTAAAGCTTAAATCACACTACTACATATTTTTTACATTAACATATTGTTAGTAAACTTATGCCACGAAGGTATGCTGCTTTCTGAAGAAAGCTGTATTCGTGGCATTTTTATTTTAATTTAGTTTTATTTGATTTTACGGAGGTAGGAAAATGAACAAAATGACAACCAGGAAATTGACTCTTGCAGGCTTGTTTATTGCACTTGGATTATTAATGCCCTTTTTTATAGGCCAAATTCCAAATCTGGGACAAAGACTTTTGCCAATGCACATTCCTGTTCTTATTTGCGGCTATGTAACAGGTTGGCCTGTTGGTCTTGTGGTAGGCTTTATCACACCATTATTAAGAAGCGTTCTTTTTGGAATGCCGCCAATGTATCCCAATGCTGTTGTAATGGCCTTTGAGCTTGCTGCTTATGGTTTTGCAACCGGGTTATTCAATAAGATTCTTCCCAAAAAGATTGGATTTACATATGTGACCTTGATTATTTCAATGCTTTGTGGCAGGATTGTATGGGGATTGGTAAGCTACATACTTTATACTTTTGGAGATTCACCATTTACTTTCCAGCTGTTTATGGCCGGAGCATTTATTAACGCTCTTCCGGGCATTATTCTCCAGCTTGTTGTAATCCCCGCAATTGTAATAGCATTAAGGAAAGCAAGGCTTGTTGAGGAATAAATGGATATCAGGGACATATTATTAATTCACTTTAAAAAGTACCCGAAGATGCAGATTCAGGATATGGTAAAGCTCATTTACCAAAATGAATTTGCCGGCGGGCATATGATTAAAGATGAACATGCCAGTCTGGAATATTTAAAAGAGGAGTTAAACTCCTCTTTATCTTCTGATACCAATATTTTTGAGAATATAGGCAACGGCTTATTAAGGCTTAATCTGGCACCTGCAAAAAATACTTCCATTGAGCCGGCAACAATAAACCGTATGTTTGTAAACACCGCAAATTCTGTTAAAGGAAGTATTCAAAGTTTTGAAGAGAAGCTTGAAATCCTTAAAGATTGCTGCAGAAACCTTTTGCCTTATTCCATAAAAGAGCTTGAAGACTATCTTAAAGAATACAAGAACAGGGGATATCCGCCTGTTAGCCACAGCGATGCTTACCGTATGGAATACAGGCCATCATACAGAATAGTTAAATCAGTATACAGGGACTTTTTTAAGCTGTTTTTTAGAATTGATTCCCTTGCCAAAAGCAAGGATACCGTTCTTATAGCCATTGACGGCAACTGCGGCTCTGGAAAAACATCACTGGCTGCATTTATAGAAAGTGTTTACGACTGCAATGTTTTTCATATGGATGATTTCTTCTTGAAGCCCGAATTAAAGACTAAGGAACGCTTAAATGAGCCTGGCGGAAATGTTGATTACGTCCGGTTTAAAGAGGAAGTAATGAATGGACTGTTGAGCGGAGAAAGCTTTAAATACAGAAAATATGACTGCCAGACCATGACTTTAGGGGAATGGATTAATGTTGACAAGAAGAAAATCAACATAATTGAAGGCTCATACAGTATGCATCCCACATTGGTCGAAAGCTACGACTTAAAGGTATTTCTTTACGTGGATGAAGAAATACAGCTTGACAGAATTCTTAAAAGGAACGGCCCTGTCAAACTTAAAAGGTTCATTAATGAATGGATACCGTTGGAGAACAAATACTTTGAAGCATTAAAAATTAAAGATAAATGCGACCTTGTTTATGATATGAGCTCAAACCCGCTTGGGGTTATCAACTTAGAGTAAAATTATCGTAGGCAAATAGTAAAAAAATATGGGAAGAATTCACAAAAAACTCTTCCCATAATCACGTTCTTCCTGTAGTTTGTAGTTGACAAGACCAACAAATTACGGAGGTGCGTGATATGAATAGT
>JAAYAD010000085.1 GCA_012719545.1 Clostridiaceae bacterium | reverse complement strand
TTAAAATTTAGTAAAGACAGTTAATAACATAATATGCGTACAGATTGAAACATAAGATAATAAAACCTTTATGTGGGTTTGATGGTGTAATTAATTTAAACTGTAATCTTCTGGATGATAATATATTTACAGGATAAAATAAGCGTAAGTTTTTGTCAATATTTTACAATCACAATTTCTCTTACCCACACTTTTAGCTAGATTTTAGAAATGACCTCAAATAACTGAATACATCCATAAGCAAAAGATGTGTCATGCATAACCTCTATGGAGACTTAATTAAATGCAAAGGAATAGTTTTATAAATCATTTTATCGAACTACAACAAAAAGCGGTTATGGCTTAAGCCATAGCCGCTTTTCAGAAATTAAATTAGATGTAGTTTTCTACTAATAACAGTTCCAGTGTTTATGTGTCGAAACATCTTTTTTACCCGAGTAAATACTCATTGACCGTAGACCTCAAACTCCCACAGGGAGTATCCGTATGGAGTTCCTCTTTCGGTTCCATACATTCGGACGTACCTTGCGCTGGTGGGGCTGAAAACAATATCGTCAATTCCGCCGTCACCAGTGGTGGTTGAGTACACGTCAGTCCAGTTGTTTGCGTCCAATGATACCTGTATTTTGTAGGACTTTCCGTATGCGGCCTCCCAGTTGAGCTTTACCCTGTTTACAGTTTTAACTGCTCCCAAATCGACATATATCCACTGAGGATCTGACCAGTCAGAACCCCACCTGGTGCCGTTATCCCCGTCAACCGCATAGGTTTCAGGAAGTCCCGACTGAACCGATGATGCAGTAACAGGCCTATTTAGGGCAAGGTTACTCGTTTGAGGCTGACCTTCGGATTGCCCATACACCTCAAACTCCCATAAGGAGTAACCGTATCCGGTGGTTCTTTGAGTGCCGTACAGCCTTACATACCTACCAGTAACCGGTGTAAAGGTGATTATCTCGGTTCCACCCGAACCATTGGTCTTGGTATAGGCATCAATCCAATTAATATTGTCAGTTGATACCTGGATCTTGTAATCCCTTCCTGCGGCGGTTTCCCATTGCAGCTTAACACCTGTTATGGTGTAGTTTCCTCCAAGGTCAACCGAAATCCATTGGGGATCACTATACTCAGACTCCCAGCGAGTATTTGCATTTCCATCAAAGGCATTGGCTGCAGTATTGCCGCCGATGAAGGACGAAGTGTCTGCTGTTTTGCCCAAAGCGATATTATCCCCTGTCACAGGCTGCTCATCAATTTCACCGTATACCTCAAACTCCCATAAGGAGTAGCCCCATCCTGTGGTTCTCTGGGTTCCGTACATCCTTACATACCTTCCGGCGACAGGTGCGAAGGTAATTACCTCGGTACCGCCTGAGCCATTGGTCTTTGTATAGGCATCAATCCAGTTAACATTATCAGTGGATATCTGGATCTTATAATCCTTTCCTGCGGCGGTCTCCCATTGCAGCTTAACGCCTGTTATGCTGTAAGTGGCACCAAGGTCAACGGAAATCCATTGAGGGTCACTGAACTCGGATTCCCAGCGTGTATTGACATTTCCGTCAAAGGCGTTGGCAGCAGAATTGCCTCCAACATATGATGAAGTATTAGCCGGCTTGCCAAGGGCTATATTGGTTCCCGGCTCGGAAGGTCCTGAACCCTCACCTATCTGAATCCAGTTAATATCAAAGTGTCCGCTCTTTACATACAGAGTCAGCTTCTGAACACCCTTCTTTAAGTGGATGCTTGAAGTTACGGTATTCCAGCTTCCTGTAGAAGGAATGCTTACGGTTGACAATACGGTACTTCCGCTTAAATCCGACTTAAACTGCACTTCTGCGGTCTGGGAGCTGCCGTTGATAACTCTAAGCTTAAGAGTATAATCTCCTTCCTCAAGAACATTTATATGGTAGATGAGCCTGTCTCCGGGATCAATGAAGCCCACAGCCTTGCCCTCAGGGCTGTCAACCTTGTGGCAGCTGAAATTGGTGTAATAATCTTCTGCTTCAATTAATCCGGGAACCTGAATCGGTGCAGGATCGGGTGCTGGAGCCGGCGGCAGCGGTATATTGGGCATTCCGTTATTAATCATTGGATTAACTGAAATAGTGCATTTGGGCGGTACGTATGCAGAGCCGGTATTGCCTGCAGCATTGCGGAACTGCACAAATATTGTGCTGTCAGTAGGATTCCATATAACCGCATTGTACTGGGAACCCTTTTTGAATACCTGATAGCTTGTCCAGTTGGTTGACCAGATATCCGTTGTGCGCAAGCCTTTGGCATTCATATTATGAATGAACCAGTAGGAATTGAATCTTTCGTCATCGGGAGTCTTGCTTGCATCCCACCAGTATGCAGCAGACTGAGGATCGGACAACGACTGGTAAGGCCACAATATATGGAACCAGCCTTCAGGGTCTGCGTCAGGTCTTCCCTCTGAGGCAAGTTTAGCCTGGTAAGCGTCCTGATCCCTTCTGTACGCCTGCCATATCCTTGCGGCAACATCAGGTCTTTCGCCAAGGTATGTCAGAGCCGGGGTAACGGGAAGCCACTGGATACCATAGATGCAGGAAGGATTGCCTGAAAAATATGTTCCGTAAGTATAGGCATTTCCCCATACCATGCCTACAACGCCCGGCTCATAATCGCTTGCCCAGTTGTCTTCATCATAGTCAAACCAGTATTGCTCAATTGCGTTGACTTCATGAGTAAAGCCCCAAATACCTGCATCCCTGTATGTCTTGTTTCCTGTTACAAGACCCCAAAGATAAAGCCCTGCCCAAGCAAAGGTTGCTTCGGATGAAGATTCCTGGTTGTTTCCGCTCTGGTTGTCACCATATCCGCCTGCCCATGAATGGCCTTCATAGACATCGAAATTTCTCATGAAAGGATATAATGGGTCAGTCTTGGACGGATTCATGGTATCCCTAATCATGTGCTCCAGCATCTCTCCGTAATCCCTTACGAAATCACTGTCATAGGTTGCAAGGACTGCCGCCGGGAAAATGTAGTATGCCCACAGGAAATGGTGGTCGGACAGGTTAATTCCCATGCCGTGGTCTCCTCCATCCCCGTTAATGGTTCCCCAGCTGTCGGAATAATACAGGTAATAGGGATACTCTTCGGTTTTACCTTCATATGTGAGCCAGTTTATAAGTATTTTTCTCAAGATGCTTATAAACTCATCCCTTGTTTCGTAATCTTCAAGCTGCTGGGCTATTAAAATGCCCATAGCAAGAGGATGTGTTTTCTTGCCCTGCCAGTATGGGTCTGCCACCCAATAGTCATTCGTTACGCTGGCTTTAAAGGTGTTCAGATATTCAATCATCTGGGCACGGCTGTAGGAGCCTGATTCAACGGGTTCAGCAAAAGACGGGGTTATTCCGTAGAATCTGTCCTGTATGGTAAAGGAATTGCCTTCAATGACTTTCATCAGGCCTCTTGCTGAACGATATTCGATTGGCGCAAAGGAAGCCGTTGTATACTTCCATTGCGTGGGGAAAAGAGCCATTAATGTGGTTGAAGGCATACCTGCCCGCTTCTGGCTTATGGTACTTGTGTATGTGGTGCTGATAATGGATGTGCTCTCATTGAAGGAATAGGATACATTGGTGTCTGTCACAAAGGCATAGGCATGCTGGTACATATAGTTAAGGTCGGACTTTTGAGGCAATAATCCAACCGACAGATAATTCTGTCCGCTTCCAAGGCGTATTTTTATTTTGCTTCCTACTCTTGTAAAGACGGTTCCAGGAGGCGCAAATATACCATAGGACCTGTTGTAAGTCTGGCTTACAGGTGCGGTATTGGTATTCTTGACCTCAACTCCTATATGGTCCGTTGTAATAGAATCTCCGTCATTTACAAGAATGGGGGTTCCGCTGTCATTAAAGATTCCAACCAGTGCCGGGCTTGATATTTCCACCGAGTTGGGATCGGTAAAGGTGCTGTATACGTATGGCGAACCCTTAATTATTGTGTTTCTCATCTTGGGAGTTACGTCATCGCTGAATACCACATCAACGGACCAGTCGCCAAAACCGTCCACCCTGGCTTCAGGTGTTCTTAATATGCTGCTGGTGTTGATAAACAGATCCATATTGCCGAATTTGGTGTCCATACCGCCGTTATTGGGAGCTGTAAAGATGGGACTTGCATAGAAGAAGCCAAGACCTGTGTCATGGTACTGGTACAGAAGCGGCAATGCCACAACACCATCACTAAGACGCTTGTATATAATTGATGTCCACCAATCATTTGATGGGATGGGTACGCTGACATTGCCAGTTACATACTTTGGATACCTTGGATGCGCCATGGTGAAATCATTAATCAAGTAGCTTCCTTTTCCCACTTGAACCGTACTGGATGTCGGAAGGGGCGGAATTTGATATGTCGGCTGCGGATCTCCGGGAACATACTGCAGAACCTCAAATTCGCTTATGGAGTAGCCTGAACCCCTTGCCATGGCATAGCCTTTCATTCTTACATACCTTGCGGTTGCATAAACGGGTATGTAATCCGGATCGCCCATGCCATTGAGTTCCCTGTAAATGGTTGTCCAGTTCTGACCGTCATTTGATACCTGGATATCATATACGCGTCCGAATTCCGCAAACCCCCAGATTATATTTACCTGGCCGATTGTATAGACTGAACCTAAGTCTACCTGGAACCACTGGTCATTGCCCTGTTGAGAAAGCCAATATGTTGATTTGTTGCCGTCAACAGCCTTGGAAGGAACCAAATCCCCAGGCTGAGCCCACCAGGGAGTATCAGTGGAGGATGCTGCGACAGGCTTATTCAGTGCCAAATTTACAGTGGGTTTCGGCGGAGGATTAATTCCGCCCGTTCCGTAAACTTCAAACTCGTACAGGGCAACGCCAAAACCTGATACGCATTTTTCTGCAAACATGCGCACATAGCGGCCCTGGCCTGATAATGAAATTTCTTCCTGGCAGTAGATGTTTCCGGCGGGACTTTGAACTCTCTGCCCACCTGTACCGTTATTCTGGACATAAATGGTCTGCCAGTTTATCTCATCATTTGATACCTCTATTCTGTATCTGGTGGCATAAGTCATTTCATTCTGCCACTTTAACACTACTCTGTCTATTGTGGCAACAGCGCCCAGATCCACATCTATCCACTGGTTGTCAATCTCCCATTGGGCTCCCCAGTGGGTATAAATGTCGCCATCCGTAGCTCTTGTAGGAATATCATTGCCGTTGACCGTGGAAGCATAGCATGGCCTGTTGAGGGACAAAAGATAGGATTCATCAGCCTTTGAAATGGTTGTGCCTGAAACGGTAAGCCCTGCAATCATGCTTATCATGACAAGTACGGCAATGAACCTGTTAAGGCTATTGTTTTTCTGCATGTTCAATACCTCCTTTTTATAAATTTTTTGATTTTTACTTATGGTCCAAAAGATACTTGTTAAGTTGATGAACAGAAGGACTTCGATTTTTTTGCCGGCTTTGGAACGTATTTGGAAGTGGATGTAAAAAGTCTGCCTGGTTTAAGAAGGGTATATTGCTGCAGGCCGGTGTCAATATACCCTTCTAAACCATTGCTGGATTTTAAGTGACACTGATACCGCTCATTGGCAGTAATTTTTAGTCCATTATGGGTATTCGATGATGTACTGCCTCATCTGGGCACCCTGTACAGCTGCATTACCGGAATCATTAATTACATGTGTAATTTCGCTGGCAGGGTCTCCAGCCAGCCATACGGTACAGGTATTATGATGCTTAACTCCCGGCTTAATGGGTGATTCAACTGCGCTGTGGAGTTTTACAGGGGCATCCCTGAAATAGCTGTATATGCCCATACCCCAGGTCTCATGGTTGTTGACATGATCGGCTACCTTATAAGATGCAAATCCGTTCTTTGTTCCGTTGTGGCTCATCCATGCTGCCTGGCTTGGAACGTCATAAGGTATCTCGCTCTGATAGAAGTAAGTTCTTCCATATTCTCCGTTCCAAACGGTCTGGTATTCATGGAAGTGCTCAACCATCAAAGCATACAGTGTTACATAATCACCGTTTACTATGATGCCGTTTTTAGTTGTGTTATCATACCAGCCGACTCCGGCACCGTGATCGGCACGCCATACCCAGAAATTATCACCCACAACGTGATTGCTGTTGATGATAATGCAAACATCGGCTCTGCCCACTGCGGCACCGCCCACTCTGAAATACAGGTCGCTTAAGAATGTGGGGTTGGAAGAATGATTTGCAGAGCTGCCCTCAGGCCCGACCTCCAGAAGAACAGGCGAATTAATGGCACCTGCGTCAAAGAGAAGGCCAGTGACAATAACTCCGCTTACATCTGCTATCTTCATGCATGCATTGCCGTTTGTGGGTGTTAAGGTAGCAAGTCCGAGGCCCATTATAATGGTGTTGGGATTTGTAACCATGAGAGGCTTATCAACGCGGTAGATACCCGGAGTAAACATAATGTGTTTTCCCTGGCTCAGTGCCTGGTTCAGAGTGTCAACCTTAAATGTTTCAGGGTGAGCTATTACAAATTGGCTCATTGAAAGGGACTGTCCAGCCGGTACTCCATTCTCCCATGATACGCCGACAGAATTTAACCTGATATTTGGAACAAATACCTTGAACTCAGAGCCGTCAAGATACAGGAAAGGTTTTTCTCTGCTTATAGGTGTCTGATTAATAACCGTATAGGGAGGATCAGGATATGACGGAGCAGGAGCATTTACGCAGCCTGCAAATACCATGTTCCATACGCCATTGGCCCACTGAGCCCATTTGCTGTTTCTTGAGAACCACTGCTGCTGGGAGCCCGGAACAACTCTGCCGTCAATAATACAGTCGGACATAAAGCCGCCGCTTGTCCATCCGCCGTACCAGTGCAGTGAAAGCTCTCCTCTGATATGGACACGCCTTAATGAGACTGCCTGTGATACTGCCCATACCGTATCGCTGTTAACCGCAAGATTTTCGGCTCCGCGCCAGAAGTTGCATGTTGCGTTGTTGTTGGGAAGGTTTGGCCAGCATGCAAGTCCGTTGATACTGGTCTGGTCGGGCATAAGTCCCAGGCCAAGAACCTGAGTATAGTAGCCCACGTTGACAAAGGTGTCGTATGTTCCCGGCTTAAACAGAAGTGCATATCTCTCGGAAGAGAATTGTCCGGAGTCAGCCGGAGCCATTCTGTCATAGATATCATTTACAGTATTCTGAATAGTGGACGCGGGCATTGAAGGGTCAAATATCTTGACATTGGGGCCGAAATCCAGTATGGTTGTGGCTGATACGTATCCTGATAATGCTGATTCTTCGCTTCCTTTGACAGCAGAAACCTTGTAATAATATGTAGCCGTATCAAGCCCATTGTCGGTATAGCTTGTTGATGAAACAGGAGTTGTATTTACCTTCATATAGGTGCCTGATGGTGTAAAGGAACGGTAAATATTATAGCCTGTTGCTCCGCTTACCGGATTCCAGCTAAGGCTGATGGAATTGGTGGTATAGGATGTTACGCCAAGTCCTGAAGGCGGATTTATTGAGCCGACAGGCGGTGTGCCATCATCGGTACCGTAAACTTCAAATTCCCATATGGAATAACCGTAGATCATGGCTCTTTGCGTACCGTACATTCTTACGTATCTTCCCGAAACTCCCGAAAAGCTTATGTCAAGAACGTGAGCCATTGTTCCGTTGGTAACGGTGTACACGTCAGTCCAGTTTGTGTTATTATCTGAGACCTGGATTTTGTACTCTTTTCCTGCTGCGTTTTCCCATACTATTTTTAAGCCTGTAATGTTATAGCTTTTTCCAAGGTCAACGCTAATCCACTGGGGATCGCTGTACTCTGATTCCCAGCGTGTTCCTGCATTCCCGTCAAAAGCCATTGCCGCTGTATTTCCGCCAATGTATGAGGATGTGGCTGCAGGTTTATTTAAAGCAAGATTTTGGGTCGGCTGAGTTGGCCCACCTTCTTCTGCATATACTTCAAAATCCCAGATGGAATAGCCATACCCCATGACCCTTTGTGTGCCGTACATTCTTACATACCTTCCTGATACAGGCTGGAAGGTCACATCAAGAACGTGAGCCATTGTTCCATTGGTAACGGTATATACGTCTGTCCAGTTAACGTTATTTTCAGATACCTGAATTTTGTATTCTTTTCCTGCCGCATTTTCCCAAACAATTTTTACTCCTGTAATGTTATAGCTTTTTCCAAGGTCAACGGTAATCCACTGGGAATCGCTGTACTCCGATTCCCATCGTGTTCCCGGATTTCCGTCAAATGCTTTGTCGGGTGTATTGGCAGAATTATAGGAAGACGATGATGTTGCTGTCTTATTGAGGGCTACATTCTGCGCAGCATTTGATACGGTAATGGCAGGTGAAAAAAGGCCCAGAAGCATTACCATTGCCAGAAAAATTGACAACAATCTTTTCCTTTTCATGCTTTCCCTCCTAATCTTTTTAAACTTTTAAACTGCAATTAATAAGAATACATGAATTACAAGTCTTTACATTATGAGCATACCTCCTTTCATGATTCAAATTTAATGCGCAAGTCCAGTTGCCGGTTCTTAGTCCGCATTAAAGAAGAATAATGAGGTTTTATTAAGTAAAGTAATTGAGTTCTATATTGTGAATGAAAAAGACATCTTAAAAGTGCGTTCTACATAAGTAAACAGGATTGCAAGTAAAAAATGCAGCAGGATAGTCAGGAAATGCAACAGGATAGCATATGCTGTGTATTATTTACTGAATCATTGGAACAATTTCGGCTTTTATATCCAATACTAGAATTGATAGCATGGAGAGTATAACATAAATTTGTATTTTTTTGGGTGGACAAATTATAAAAATGGTTAATTATTTTTATAGTTTCTTGTAAAATTTATAAAAATATCATGTTGATTTGCTCTGACTTGTGTATATTTTTACCAATTGGCTCAAATAAAGACTTATGTATGTTTTTTGATACACAAAGTATTAATTTGGATATTCGACATCTGTGCTTGGTGGATAATATTTATCTTGCATGCAAAAAAATTACACCTCATTTTACTAACCAGCAAAAATGAGGTGCAATCATGGTCTTTATCTTTTCATAGCCTCGTCTGCCAGAAACAGACCTATGTATCTAGCATTATTCCAGACAAGCTTATCAAATTTACTGTCATCATGGGGAACATCGGTGTCATTATATGGTGTAAGCTCAATACAGAAAGCCGGCCTTTTGAATTTCAGGCGGAACCAGTTTTCATAGCCTGCTCCGTAAATTGAGGGTTTCTCAGAAATAGGCATTCTTTGATACTTTGTAAGGGAGGCTAATCTCTTTGTCATCGCCTCCACTCTAGGGATCTCATTGACTGTTCCCCTGTCTGCCCAATAGATGGCGTTGCCCTTGGTATGAAAGGACGCAGCAAGAATAAAATCATTCTCTTCCGAAAGCGCCATCATTGCCTGAACTTCTGGCTCAGTGGCTGCGGCAGTTCCTTTATAATTTTCTGACGCAGGCTTTCCTACGTTATCATATTTTTCTTCCCAGTGGGCAGGATATTGGCGGTTTAAATCCACACCGTTAATATTGGCCTTCCACTCTCGGTAGGTTGGCCTTACCAGAGCCATGGCTTCAACATCCTCTTTATTGGCAACGGCGCTCAATCCCTTATTAACCAGATTAACCCCGTCAGGATTAACCATGGGCACAATATAGAGGGTTACGTTGTCCAAAAGGTTCTTAACATTGTAATTTCCAAATTTCTTGTTTTCGGTGTAATACCTTGCATACTCCTCGGTCATTTTCATAAGGTAGGAGCTTGTTATGTATTCACGGGCATGGTGGGCGCCGCAAAGTAAAATTTTCTTTTCACCAAGCCCAAGCTTAATTAATAGAATGTCCTTTCCTTCGACCGAGCTTCCTATACTTTCTGTGGACAATATATCCGGATATTTTTCCTGTAGCTTTCTGCTTTCCTCCATCATCTGTTCATATGTGTACTTAACATAGGGATTTACAATCCCGGATGGTAAGATAGGCTCAGGAGCCGGTGTTGGAGTGGGTTTGGGTGTTGCACTGGGTTTTGGAGTCGGGCTTGGTTTAGGTGTGGAAACCGGGGTTTGGCCTGAATCCGCTATTCCGGATCCGGCATCCCCCGGTTTGTTCTCCGGATTATTTAATTCTTCTTCATTCCCGGGTTCCTGGGTATTGGGCTCTTCGACCTTTTCAGTTTCGGGAACCGGCTTTTTCTCAGAATCAGGGGCATTTTCTAATGAGCCGTCCTTTTCATCGCCAGTTTCTCCGGGCTCATTTTCAGAAATTTCTGCAGGCTTTGCTGAGGTATTATGCCCCTCCAGCCCGGTATCTTTTTTGTCTTTAATAAATCTTGTACATGCAGTTGTCCCCACCAATAGAACAGCCGCAACTGTAAGTATTAAAATCAAATCCATTATCTTTGCAAATACTTTTAAGCTTTTTCTCAGATTCACTATATGCTGTGTCAGGTTCTTTGTAGAACGCGTCATAAGAAGTACTCCACTCCGGCTTCAAAAATCTTTTGGTCCTTGTTTCCTGGTACATTAATGAAGGTGCCTGGAGTAAAACGCTCATCATGACCCATTTTACCCAAAATCCTTCCGTCCTTGCTTGTGATGCCTTCAATGGCAAGCACAGAGCCGTTGGGGTTATATCTGATATCCATTGTAGGATTGCCTTCTATATCCACATACTGAGTGGCTATCTGGCCATTCTTCTCCATTTCGGCCAGAGTTGCAGCATCGGCACAGAATCTTCCCTCGCCGTGGGACACTGCTATGGTATAGGTCTCTCCCACCTTTGTTTTGGAAAGCCATGGAGAAAGGTTTGAAGCAATCCTGGTCCTTACAAGGGTGGAAACGTGCCTTCCTATTGTATTAAAAGTCAATGTGGGACAATTGTCATCCAGCGGCCTTATTTCGCCGTAGGGCAGAAGCCCAAGCTTTACAAGTGCCTGGAAGCCGTTGCATATGCCTAAAACAAGCCCGTCGCGCTTATTTAAAAGCTCCATAACCGATTCGGTCAGGTATGGATTTCTAAATACCGTTGCAATGAATTTGCCGGAACCGTCGGGCTCGTCACCTGCGCTGAATCCGCCGGGAATCATTATAATCTGGCTTTCATCAATGCACTTTTTCATTTCCTTTATGGATTCGTCTATTTCACGGGCTGTCAGGTTCCTGAACACAAACACCTGAGTAATGGCGCCGGCTTCGTCAAATTTTCTCTTTACGTCATACTCACAGTTTGTGCCTGGGAATACCGGAATAAACACTCTTGGATGTGCAATCTTAATGCCTTTACGGGTACATCCGCCGGTATAGCTGACACTTTTAACTTTCTCAGAATCCTGGGCGGCTTTTGTGGGGAAGATTTTTTCCAGAGTTCCCTGCCAGGAAGAGAGAAGTTCTTCCAGGGCAATTGAAACATTACCTATTCTTATTTCAGGCTCGGCAATTGTTCTTCCAATAATGGTGTAGTCAAGGCCTTCAAAGAGCCTGGTTTCATCCTCATCCTCCGGTATTTCCAAAAGGAAGGATCCGTAGTTTAAGGAGAACATATCTTTAATGTCCATTTCCTTAAGTTCCGCTCCAATGCCGTTTCCAAAGGCCATTTTGCAGACAGCCTCGGCTAAGCCTCCAAATTTTAAGGAGAAAGCTGAAATAACCTTCTTGCTCTTAATTAATTCTGTAAGGGCAGAGAATGTTTTTTCAAGGCTTTCAAAGTCAGGAAGAAGAACTGAGTCTTTATTTACAGAAAGCAGTACAATTTTGCTTCCGCACCTTTTAAACTCAGGAGTAATAATATCTGTGATTTCAATGGGAGCCAGGGCAAAGGAAACAAGTGTGGGCGGTACATTCATGTCCTTAAATGTACCTGACATGCTGTCCTTTCCGCCTATAGCGGGAACGCCCAGTTTTATCTGGGTATAAAATGCCCCTAATAGCGCTGAGAATGGCTTTCCCCATTTTTCGGGATTGGTTCCCAGCTTTTCAAAGTACTCCTGAAGAGTTAATCTGGCTTTCTTATAATCTCCGCCGCTTGCTACAAGTCGGGCCAGCGACTCAACAATGGCATAAACTGCTCCGTGGAACGGGCTCCATTTTGCTATTTCAGGATTGTAGCCATGAGTCATAATAGTTCCGGTTGTGGTATTTCCGCTTTCAACAGGGAGCTTTGCAGCCATTCCCTCAATGGGGGTAAGCTGGTATTTGCCGCCAAATGGCATCATGACAGTTCCGCCGCCTATGGTACTGTCAAAGCGCTCCACAAGCCCTTTCTGGCTGCATACGTTAAGCCGCTCCATATTTTTTATCCATGCCATTTTTATATCATTTTCGTATGGTTCAACCTCGGGAGAAATTTTTGAAAGCGGACTTTCAGAAAGCTTAGCACCTTTTACCAAAACCTGTGCAACCTGCTTGACGCCATTGGTATTTAAAAAGTCACGGCTGATATCAACTATGGTTTTTCCGCGCCAGCTCATGCGAAGCCGCCCTGTATTCGTTACAAGCGCAACCTTGGTAGCCTCCAGATTTTCCTTTCTTGCTTCCTGAATGAACTTTTCCACATTTTCAGGAGCAACAACTACCGCCATTCTTTCCTGGGACTCGGAAATGGCAAGCTCCGTCCCGTCCAGGCCTTCGTATTTTTTAGGTATAGCGTCAAGGTTTATATCAAGTCCGTCGGCAAGTTCGCCAATTGCAACCGACACACCACCCGCACCAAAGTCGTTGCACTTTTTTATCATACGGGTTACATGGCCTTTCCTGAAAAGGCGCTGAATCTTGCGCTCGGTGGGAGCGTTACCCTTTTGAACCTCTGCGCCGCATTTTGTGAGAGATTCCTCAGTATGCTCCTTGGAAGAGCCTGTGGCTCCTCCGCAACCATCCCTGCCCGTCCTTCCGCCAAGAAGAATAATAATGTCTCCGGCCTCGGGCATTTTTCTTACCACATTTATTCTGGGGGCTGCACCTACAACCGCCCCTATTTCCATTCTCTTGGCGACATAATCATTATCATAAATCTCGGCAACCATTCCGGTTGCAAGGCCTATCTGGTTGCCATAGGAGCTGTAGCCATGGGCGGCGGTGGTAGTAATTACTCTTTGGGGAAGTTTTCCCGGAATGGTCTGTGAAATAGGAGTGCGCGGATCTCCGGAGCCTGTTACGCGCATAGCCTGATAAACATAGGCACGCCCTGAAAGCGGATCTCGGATTGCCCCTCCAAGACATGTGGCGGCACCACCAAAGGGCTCAATTTCAGTAGGATGGTTATGGGTCTCATTCTTGAACATTACAAGCCAGTCTTCGTATTTGCCGTCAACCTTTGCCTTTACAACAATGCTGCAGGCGTTTATCTCATCGGATTCATCAAGGTTGTCCAAATCTCCGGTGGATTTTAAGTATTTCATGGCAAGGGTTGCAATGTCCATGAGGGATATGTCTTTTTCTCTGTCTCCGTATACTTTCTTTCTTGTAGACAAATAGACATTATATGCCTCTTCTATTTTTGCTGCCACTTCATTGGATGAAAACTGGGTATTATCTATCTGTGTCAAAAAGGTTGTATGCCTGCAGTGATCTGACCAGTAGGTATCTATCATTCGGAGCTCTGTTATGGTAGGATCACGCTTCTCAAGGTCCTTAAAATATTCCTGGCAGAATACCAGATCGTCATAAGACATGGCTAAGCCCATTTCCTCTATCAGGGACTTTAGCTCATCTTCAGACATATTAATAAATCCTTCGATATTTTCAACACCAGTGGGAGTAGTATAGACTTCTTCAAGAGTGGTGGGCTTGTCCATGGATGCAAGCCTCATTTCCACAGGATTGACTACATAGTTTATTATTTTTTGATAATCCTCATCGGATATGTCTCCCGAGAGGGCAAGAACCTTGGCAACCCTTATATTGGGTCTTTCTCCGTGAGTAATAAGCTGTATACATTGGGCTGCTGAGTCGGCCCTTTGATCGTATTGTCCGGGAAGGAATTCAATGGCTATAATTCGCTCGTTTTCATTTAGTTTTGGAGTTTCTTCATAGACATAATCGACAGGAGGCTCAGAAAATACCATAATCTTGGCTTTTTCATAGTCCATGTCGGTAATTCCTTCAACATCATAGCGCTGAAGCACCCGAACCTTTTCAAGGCCATTAATCAAAAGATTATCCTTTAACTCAGAATAAAGCTTTGAAGCCTCCACGTCAAAACCCGGCTTCTTTTCGACATACAACCTTCTTACTGCCATTTTAAAGCTCCAATCCTATAATATTTTCTTGTATTATTTTGTGGAATAATTAAGCTGACTATATTATTATAAAGTATTAAACACCTAAATAAAAGGCGCAAAACTCCAATAGATAAAGGTCCTTAAGTCCCTTCATTGTCACCTTTTACAATACCATGAAAGTATCCGATTTAGCTTGCGGGCATATTTTTAAAAAGCATAAATATACTATATGGCGTATAGATTCTTTGCGAGGTGCCAATATGCCTGAAGAGAATATAAGACATATGTATGCAGGCGGAAATACACCCCTGGGTTTTTTCAGCTACTTTAAACATATCATTTCCGTAAGCCATGCAAAAAGAATATTCATTTTCAAAGGGGGCCCCGGTACAGGGAAAAGCACCCTTATGAGAAAAATAGGTCAGGAATTGTCCCAAAAGGGCTTTCGTGTGGAATTTATACATTGCTCCAGTGATAATAAGAGTCTGGATGGCATAGTTGTGCCGGAGCTTAAAATAGCTATGATGGACGGCACCGCTCCACATGTTGTTGACCCCATATACCCCGGTGTTGTGGATGAAATAATCAATCTTGGTCAGTTCTGGAATGAAAAAGGTTTTCAGGATTCAAGGGAAGCAATATTAAGTATAAATAAAAAAATCAAAAATAGTTTTGCAACGGCATACCGGTATCTTAAGGCGGCAGCCTCTCTTAAGGAAGATACCGAGGAAGTATACAGGGAAGCTTTGGATAAATACAAGGAAAAAACCTTAATCCGAGAACTTGTATCCGATATTTTCAGGGACAAAAAATACCCGGACAGCGTCGGAAGCGAAAGATGCATGTTTGCAAGCGCAATAACCCCAAGAGGTTTTTCAGGTTTTTTAGACAATCTATGCGCCAATATGAAAACAATCAGATTAAGCGCTCCGTCAGGCACGTGTACAAGATCTGTTCTTGAATCAATTAAAAATGAAGCCTTGCAGCGGGGCTATGATATAGAAACATTTTATTGCTCAATGGATCCCTTAAGAATAGAGCATCTTATTATTCCTGCCCTGAATACTGCTGTAATTACGGCTAACGAATATCATGATGTGTGCGATGTTGAAAGCTGCTCCACTTATTTAATTAACGAGTTATATATGGATAAACTAATTGAGAATCATAAATCACGGCTTGATTTCAACCGTACCAACACGGAAATATTGCTCCAGCAGGCCATTGACAGCATAAACGCAGCCAAGGAAGCCCATGATGAACTCGAAAAGTACTACATCAGGAATATGGATTTTGATGCCCTTACAAAATTCAAGGACACACTTATAGACCGGATACTTGCTTATGCTTAAGCTATGGACATTACAATTTCCAGCTTAAACTGACCCTGCTCACATTTTACCACCATATTTCCGTCATATTTTTTGACGGTTCTTTCAATGCTGTGCATGCCAAGGCCGTGAAGCTCAGGAGAAGGCTTGGATGAGCGGAAGAACTTTCCTTCCTTGATTGGCATCTGGTCAATGGTATTGGTTACAACTATAACCAGATACGAATCAAGATATGTCATTGAAAGTGCGATTTCCCGGCGCATTGCAGAGTTCTTTATTCTCTTGCATCCCTCGATGGCATTGTCGAGGGAATTGCCGAGAATGGCACAAATATCGGTGGGATCAACCTTCAGGTTGGCAGGAAGATTTAGCTCTTTTTTAAATTCAATGCCAATTTTTTTGGCTATGCTGTATTTGTCATTGAGCAATGCGTCTATAACAAGATTACCTGTATCAATTACCTTTTCGGTATTGGTAACATTGATAAGATTTTGTATGTAGTTTCCAAGTTCTTCATTTTTATTGTACAGGTAAAGGTTATAGATGCAATTCAGATGGTTTTTAAAATCATGGAGGGTTTCCATAAGCAAGGCGCGATTTTCAGCCAGCTTGTTGTAATGATTAAGCTGAAGCTCCAACTGCTTTTCAATAAGCTTATACCTGTATTCCTTGTCCAGCTGGCGCAGCAAACCTTCAAAGATGGCAAAAACAATTGCGTTTATGTACATAAGTCCCAGATATGATGCCAGAACCATAGAAGGATTGTCTATATTGTTTTCAAGAACCAACTGAAGAATTATAAGGGCAACTCCGATACAGATTATTGGCACCAGCAGCAGGAAAGTGAAATAAAGCTTTCCAACCTCTCTCAAATTAGATTTTCTAAAATTGCATACCAACTTAACAACTGCTAGGGATAAAATATTTTTTAGTGCTATGCAAAAAAACTTCAACAAAGGGACAGTCTGAATCAATATGGTATCTATTCTGAGAGCCAATACCAGAATAAAAACTGTTATAAGCTCAGTTACAGTTAAAAGAGCAAGTAAAAGAACACATGAAAAAATATGATGAGTCACTTTTGCCGAATACAAAAGCAAGGATATGCCAAGTGACAGAAGACAGTAATTTATAATTAAAGCATTTGGTATATTGTAAAAGACCGCACTTACAACAAATTGTACGATAAATGCTCCAACAAAAATAATAATCCTCTTCCACTTAGGTTCCTCCTTTGGAGTGAGGAAACCGTCAAGGAAGGAAAAAAGAAGCAGGATCTCAAACAGCGATGTGCAGGCTTCCACCGTCAGCCACATGATGTCATGATTGGTATTCATACCGAGCACCTCGCAAGATAGCTAGTAAAATTGTCAAAAACAGCCTTAAATCTATGTTCGCTTAAAGGAAGAACAATACTGTTTTTTAATACCACGTTTTCCTTGTTAATTCTTTGTATGTAGGACATATTCACAAGATAGCTTCTGTGGATCCTGACAAAATCGTACTTTTTAAGCTTTTCTTCCTCCTCGTTAATACTCGCGTAATATGTAAACTGTTGTGTATTTGAATAAATATTGATTCTTCTTAAAGCACTCTCCAGGTATATTATATTGCTTATTTCCAGGCTAACCAGGCCGTTTTCCCTGGAGAAAAAGGAATACACCTTATTCCTGCTGTTTTGAATTTCGGATAGGGCTTTAAAAAATACATATTTGAATTTTTCCTCTGAAAGAGGCTTTGTCAGAAACCAGAAGGGCTTGTATTCAAAGCTGCTGAAAATATAGTCTACCAACGAGGTAATAAAAATAATCATTGCCTTGTTGTCAAAGCTTCTGATGCTTTTGGCAGTATCATACCCTGAAAGCCTCTTCATCCTAATGTCAAGAAAAACCAGATCATAGCGTGCGCCGTTATTATAGGCATCCAGCAGGCTCTCTCCAGAGGTATATGTATCAATATTTACAAAAAAATCGTCATCGCATGATGCAAGACAATCCTTCAAATACCCTTTTATCATATCAAGGTATATCTTTTCATCATCACATACAGCAATCTGCATAGTGTTCCCAACGTCGTTATTGGCAAAGCCTGTCCAAACAGGCCTGCTTTCCTCATTATCATTATTTTTAATGTGCATTTTATGTATAATATTATCATACCAAAATTGGCTGTTTATTTTCAATTCCTCTCCCCCTATCCTTACAGAATAGTCAATAATGCACAAAACGACGTATTTTCCCCGTTATTTAAAATGATAAAAATTATCCCAGCCCAAAGGTTTTCAGGCCGGGATAACTGCAGTTTGAAATCTGCCGGATACATTAGCATACTTTTACGCCTTGATCTTTTTAGCGCTTCATCATTCTTACCTTTTCGGGCATTTCTGGCTGATTCACAAATACTATACAACCTGTGAAATTGCTGAGGAATGCAACCAATGAAGCTAATGAAGCAAGAGCCTTAAGTACGAACATGCATTTCACCCCTTTCCTTTATTTACTGCTAAAGCCGTCACCATGACGGCAACTACGCTTAATACAGCAACTGATAATGTCAATGAAACCTTTGCAAGATGGGGTTGCGTAAATGCAATAATGGTAATTACGCAGACCTCCAAAAACCCTATTATTCTGGCTACTCTGCGGAAAACTGCAAACTCGTTTCCAACAAAGGGCCTGTTTTTATGCTCAATAGGGGCAAATTTCAAAATAAACAGATATGACAGAATGGCGGAAGCTACCGAAAAGCTTGCTGAGTATTGATAAGGGAAAAAATATATCAACGCCATGGATGAAAAATACAGAACACCAAAATATGTAACACAGCCTATATGAGTTTTAGCATGATAGCCACCGCAGTAAACCCTAAGTATGGCAAAACCGATAACATAAATTATTGTTTCTTTAAGAATTCCCAAAAAAATTCCTGAAATAATTACCAATATCGTGTTAACCAATGTTGAGAACAAAGCTTCAAAGCCATATATGTAAATTTCTCTGTCTTCCTGCTTTGCAACGTTTTTTTTGACAAGGTAATCTGTAAAGTTAACCGCAATTTGCTGAAGCATTTTCCTCACCTCTTGGTTACCTTGAAGTATAGCAAATTAAGTTACAGGAAAAACGCTAAATGTAATAAATGCGGCTTTTATTGTAATAAATGCGGAAACGCGGAAATAAATTATATAAAAATAGTATAAATTGAAATTATCAGGAATGTATCGGCGGCAGAAAACTACATTTCGCTAAGACGCCCGCCGCCATGATAAGAAGTGAAATGGCAGCGGGCTTACTAGGGTGGGGGGGTTAGATTCTACAATATAAAATATAGCAGTTAAATAATTTTTGTGTTGCAATATGTAATGAATGCGGCTATTAATGTAATAATTGCGTAAAACGCAGAAAAACGGCTGTCATATATTGTATGAACAGCCGCTTTCTACAAAATTTCAGTTAATTTTATCCTTTATCTTCTCCCAATACAACCTTAACGGTTAAGTATTGACCTTTATCGGGTGAGCCATTGTTTGGCATCCTGTAAAGTTCAATTTCAACGGTATCTCCAGCCTTATATTTATTCTTTTCAGTTTCAAGCTCGTCAAAGTTCTTTATGGCTACTCCGTTGAACTTTGTAATGATGTCGCCTGATCTGATGCCTGCGTTGTATGCTCCGCTCAAAGGCTCTACATCATACACAAGTATTCCTAATGGCACCTTATTGGCTTTGGCAATTTCCTCGTTGAAACGGGTGTCAACACTGATTCCAAGCTTGGGTCTTCCCGTTACATAGCCGCTCTGTATAAGGCTTTCGGCTATTTCTACCGCTTTATTGGACGGAATTGCAAAGCCGAGACCTTCATAATAGCTTCCTCCTATTTTGGAGGTATTGATTCCTATAACCTGTCCCTTTGAATTAAGAAGGGCACCGCCGCTGTTGCCAGGATTTATGGCCGCATCGGTCTGAATAAGCTTCATCTTCTTGCCGTCACTCAGCTCGAGCTCGCGGTTAAGTCCGCTTATGATACCAGAGGTTACAGAACCCATAAATTCAAGTCCTGCGGGATTGCCAATTGCTATTGCCTTCTCTCCTACCTTTACCTTGTCAGAATCACCGAACTCTGCAGCAGGAAGCTCAGAGGCATTAATTTTTAAAATTGCAATATCAGTCTTGCTGTCGCGTCCTACCACCGTTGCATCATAGGGATTATCAATCTGGTTTGGTAGAATTACCTGTATTTTTGAACCGGGAGCTATTTTGTTGCCGGAGGCTCCCAGCATGGCATCCTCTATAACATGGTTATTGGTTATTATATATCCGTCGCTTCGATAGATGATTCCGGAGCCCGAACCCTGATTCTGCTGGGTTCCGAAAAACAGGTCGCTGGTTCTGAAGGAAACGCTTATGCCCACAATGGACGGGCTTACCTTTTCAGCAACCACTGTTTCAGCCGACGTTGTATTGTCTATAATTTCAATCTGTTTTACCGGAGTAGTCTCGGGTGTAACGCCGCTCAGTTTGCCTCCGTTGTTCCCGCCTGTGCCGGATATTCCGTAGGTAAAGTAAGCTCCCACAACTGCTCCGGTTAATATTGAGCTGATGAGAGCTACCACAAGCATGGGCAGGAAAAGGCCCTTTAATCTTCCCTTTGAGGGTTTTTTGTAGCTTTCATTATAGAAGGATGAGGTTTTCAGGTCTTCGTAATTGTCCTCATGTCTATCATAATCGCTCGAGCCATAATACGACCGGTCCTGGTCAGGGCCGGATGTATAGGACCAACTGTTATCTTCCGGATTGTAGTAGTATTTGTCGTTGTTGTAGTCATCCATATAAACTTACTCCTTTCATACTGATTTTGTAAGTTTATTATATCTATTAATTTTGACATACATATGAATAAAATGTTAACTTTAGTATGGCTCAGCAACCGAAGCGCTACGCAGGGTAAAAATGAATTTAGAACCACGTCCTTCTTGACTTTCCACTTTAATTGCTTCATTATGGGCAACAATAATATTGCGCACAATGGCCAGACCAAGTCCCACTCCTGTACGATCCTCGCTTCTGGACTTATCGGTCTTATAAAATCTTTCGAAAATATATTTTATTTCATCTTGAGGAATACCTTTTCCGGTATCTTCCACAGAAATATATGTCTTGTCTTTTTCTTTATAAGTCCTAATTGTAATTTCCCCATTTTCGGGCGTAAACTTGATGGCATTATGCAGCAAATTGAGAATAACTCTCTGAATTGCCTCTCTGTCGGCATGGACAAACATTCTCTCAACTTCAAAATCTGCCTTGAATTCAAGATTTTTTTCAATAAGCATTTGCTGAAGGGTTATTACGCACCTTCGGATAAGCTCATTTATGTCAAAGTCAGACATTTTGAGCATTTTTTCGCCGCCCTGGGTTTTTGCAAGATCAAGAAGGTCATTGACCAGGTTCTGCATGCGCTGAACCTCATCCCTTGCAATTGTTAAGTATTCCTTTTGTTTTTCAGGCGGTATTACATCATCCAGTATTCCCTGTATGAAGCCTTTTATGGTTGTAATAGGAGTTCTGAGTTCATGGCTGACACTTCCTATAAAGTCATTGCGCATCTGCTCCAGATTTTCAAGGGCAACAACCATATTGTTGAAGCTCTGTGAAAGGTCAGCTATTTCGTCTTTTCCAACTACGGGAATTCTCTGCCCGAACTCTCCTGCGGCAACTTTACGAGCCGCAACCTTCATTTGATTAAGAGGCCTTACTATTCTGCGCGACAGAAGGGCTACAAACAAAAATGCAATGGCTCCGCCTATCAGTCCTGAAGATAAGAAAATAACAAGTATGGACGATTTTATACGATAAATACCGGGTATCTGGGAATGAATCAGAACAAGGCCCTTAGCCTCGGCATTATAGGGAAATGTCTGCATTATGGTAAAGCGCTGGCTTTTTGTAATCCATTCCACTCCCGACTCCTTAAACAAGCCATAAAAATCTCCGGTGGTATATTCTTCAAGGGTCGCGCCATACTGGCGGGCATCTGGAAGCTTTGGCCAGCCTTCCTCGGATATGTCCAGATCATCCTCAATATATTCAGGTATGCTGGAATAAAAAATAATGGCACCGTCATCCCTTATAATCCAGATGATGGTGTCTGTATTAACCGCAAGGGTTTGAAGATAGCTTGTAAATAAGTATGAGTCATGGCCTGAGCCGTTTCTCACCAAAACTTTGAGAGCGTTTATTACCCTATCCGATATTACATCAAGCTGCTGGGATTTTTGCTCAGTTATTAACCTTGTAATGCCTGCATTCATCACAAGGCCTGTAATGGTGAAGCTGATGACGAGGACAAGAATCACTATAATCAGTATTTTTCCGAACATCGTTTTTATCATCACTTCACCTCAAATTTATAACCTACACCCCAAACAGTCTTAATCTGCCATTTGTATTCACCGGGCTCAAATTTTTCCCTTAGTCTTTTTATGTGCACGTCCACCGTTCTCGTATCCCCATAAAAATCAAATCCCCATACATTTTCAAGAATCTGCTCCCTGGTAAAAACCTTGTTGGGGTTTGAAGCCAGGAAATACAGAAGTTCCAGTTCCTTTGGAGGAAGTTCCAGATCCTTTCCGTTATATTTCACCGTATAATTTGACTTATTTATGACAAGACCAGGAAATACAACCTGCATTGGAGCATCGTCATGGCGCTCATATCGTCTTAATACTGCGCGGATTCTTGCAATAAGTTCCTTGCAGTCAAAGGGCTTGACCATATAATCATCGGCTCCAAGCTCAAGACCCAGCACCTTGTTGAAAGTTTCGTCCTTGGCAGACAGCATAATAATGGGAATTGAGCTTAACTTTCGTATTTCACGGCATACCTGCCATCCATCCATGCCGGGAAGCATTATATCCAGAACTACCAGATCGGGTGCCTTATCCTTAAACATTTCAACTGCCTTTTTCCCGTCATGGCAGAGTGAAACCTGAAAGCCGTCCTTTTCAAGGTACATTCTTATTAACTCACATATATTGACATCATCATCCACTACCATTACGTGTGCACCAATACTCAACTCTTACACCCCATTTTATTTAGAGAGAATATCGTATTGATATTCCTCTTATACTCGCTTAATACCCGGTTTATTTCGATTTGGTCAAATATTTTGCTTTCTTTGCCCTAATTATTGCTTAAACGAAAAAATATTTCAAGCGTTTTGTAAATAGAAGGCCATTGTAAATATACCATCCAAATCAGATTTCCGGCACATTCCGGATAATATTTATGCAATAAAGCCTGCTTTAAAGACAAAGGACAACTTGTTTTATCTCAATATATAATTTATCTTTATAAATATTAATGCGCATAAAAACTTAATTAAAATGGTTCTATAATAATGAACTGCTCCCCGTCAAGTGGACAATGAAATAATTAAAATAAGTTAACAGCCGATGGCGGAAGTTGTCGGCTGTTTTTCGCAAGTAAATACTAAGAGGCTCGATTAAGGTACAGTTATGACCTGCTTGCCGTCCTTTC
>JAAYAD010000035.1 GCA_012719545.1 Clostridiaceae bacterium | reverse complement strand
TACCGTACCGTGGGAAGCGGCTTTTGGGATGCTGTGTATCGCTCTTTTGGGGGATCCGCACTTTTGAGGGTGTAAATTAGCAAAGTATGACGATTATATAACCAAGCCGTAACAATCTCCGTACACAGGAGAACTGCAACTAAATACTTTAAAGCATGATATCCATTAACCTCGTGTAACAATCTCCGTACACAGGAGAACTGCAACTTGAGCGTCAGGGATAGATGATATTTCAGATTCAGTAACAATCTCCGTACACAGGAGAACTGCAACTGTATCCCAATAATCGTGGCATTCGTCATATATCCGTAACAATCTCCGTACACAGGAGAACTGCAACGTGCCAGTTCGTCTGGCGGTAATGTTTCAATTCCGTAACAATCTCCGTACATTGCGGGGATTGTTACTTTTCCTATGGATTAGTCAATGAACATGTTTTGATTGGAGAATTATAATCAGAAAAATAAAAATCGCCTGAATGGCGCTTGTATACTAGCTTTGGATATATTTGAGCTGGTTGTAATCAATAAAAAATAACAGAAATAAGGAACATTATTAAATAACACTCCTGAATCCCTTATCTCTTTCACTTCAGTTCATTACTCATCAGTATAGTACTCCGATTTAAGCTTCCTTTTCTTTCTGCCTTTTCGTGCCTGTTTAGGACGAAACAAGTGAAGTGAATTTAATCGATTGACATAATTTTATTTATTTCAATAGCTATTGCGTCTATTATGTATCATAAGTTTCATTACACTTTCAAAGATAATGCTTTTATGCAGCTGAAATAATGGATCGGAGGATAAGAAAGTTCATTATATTCAAAAATGTCATGCGGTTGACATTGTTATATTGAACAATTATAATGAAGGTGAGTGAGAAAAATATTTACATAAAAATGGAGGCACCAATGAATGACTGTTTTATAACCAAAACCAATCGTGTTTTGGATGAATTATCAAGTGACAATTCGTGGACTCCCCAAAGCGCTCTGAATTTAGATGAGATTCCTAAAGGAGATATGCCCGGCGACAAAATTCAGATCGGTCCGGAACATATTAAAAAGTCTCACGTAATTTTCCCCAGATTGCTTGAACTTGTAATACCGGTACTTAAGGAAAATCCGTATAGACGTGCGGTTATATCCCTGTGCGGGGGTTCAGGTGTAGGAAAATCAGAGATAGCGTCCTTGCTTTCTTTTTATTTGAATCAAGTGGGATTGGGAAGCTATACCCTGTCAGGAGACAATTATTGTCACAGGATACCAAAATACAATGATGCTGAGAGACTGAGAATCTTCAGATACAACGGGATCATGGGTCTTATCAGCAGCGGACTGTATTCCGCTGATCTGAAAAACATATTGAAAGAGCTTCAGGAAAGCGGTAAGGATTCAGACCCTGAACTTATAAGGGAGTATCCCTGGCTTTCAACCTATCAGGAAGCAGGCAGAAAAGGTTTAAAGGATTATCTTGGCACTCAGCATGAAATCAATTTTAATGAGCTTGTTTCTATCATCTACAAGTTCAAAAAAGGAGAGTCCGGGATATACCTCAGGAGAATGGGAAGAGAAGACACTGAATTATGGTATGACCTGATGGATTTCAGTGATAAAAACATTCTTTTGATTGAGTGGACTCACGGAAACAACAAAAACCTTCAGGGAGTAGATATACCGATTCTTCTAAGCAGCACTCCTCAGGAAACACTGGAACACAGAAAAGCCCGGAAAAGAGATAAAGGGGTAGACAGTTCCTTTACCAATACTGTACTTGATCTGGAGCAGGATCTCTTGATATCCCAGGCATATAAAGCTAAGCTGATTGTTTCAAAAGGCGGAGATATACTGTCCTATGACGATTATATGAGAATAATGACGCAGGGGCAGAATGCGGAGGTCAGGAATGTACAATAAAGATGACAATGTTCCCAAAAACCATATAGGATCAGGCCCTATGATAAATGCATATCCGGACAGCATAGGAGAAAAGCTGGAGGATATTATCAGGCTTCTTAAAATGCCTGAGTTCGAAAACGCATTTGATTCTTTTTACATATTGCCAAGTATTTATAACACAGATCTGGATCGCGGCTTTTCAGTTATCGATTATGAGCTTAATGAAAACTTTGCTACGGTAGAAGACCTCAATGAACTGAAGAAACTTGGAATAAAGCTCAAACTGGATTTTGTCCTGAATCATTCTTCGGTTCTGTCAAAACAGTTTCAGGATATCTTGAAAAACGGTGAAAATTCCAAGTATAAAGACTTTTTCATCGATTGGAACAAATTCTGGGATGGTTGCGGCCAAATGACCGAAGAAGGCTATATACAGCCTGACGCCCGATATATCAAAGATATGTTTTTCAGAAAACCGGGGCTTCCAATACTGAATGTCCGCATGCCTGACGGAAAAGAAGTTCCTTACTGGAACACCTTCTATCAGGAAGTAAGATATGAAAAAGTCGACCCGCTGGATCTGGTCGGGAGTATGGATATTCAATATTTGACGGCGGTAAAGCTGGCAAAAGTGATCAACGATTCACTGGAAGAGGGGAAAAAACCATCAGAAATAGACTTGAGCCAGTTCGCTCCATTCAGGGATAAGGTTATTGATTTGCTTGAATCCAGGCGCAAATACTTAGGACAGATGGACCTTAACATCAAGTCTCCATTGGTTTGGGAGTTTTATGATGAGACGCTAAAGAAAATATCCTGGTACGGGGCGGAGATAGTAAGGCTTGACGCTTTTGCGTATTTATCCAAAGAACCTGGCTCCAAAAACTTTCTGAATGAACCCCAGACGTGGGAAATACTTGAACGCATCAAGACTCTGGCTGATAAGTACAATTTAACTCTGCTTCCCGAAATCCATTCAAAATATGAGGAAAAAATCCATGAAAAGCTTGCTCAAAAAGGTTATCTGATATATGACTTCTTCCTGCCCGGTCTTATCATCGACGCGATTGAAAGAAGCAATATCAAATATCTGATCAGATGGATTACTGAGATAAGGGAAAAGAAGTACAGAGCAGTAAATATGCTTGGCTGCCATGACGGTATTCCCTTGCTTGATCTGAAGGGGCTTATGCCTGATGAGCAAATAGAAAGCCTGATTAAATTGGTAGTCGATAGGGGGGGATATGTAAAAGATTTACATGGAGCAAAGAACATCTACTACCAGGTGAATGCCACTTACTACAGTGCATTGGGAGAGGACGACAGAAAGCTTTTGCTTGCCAGGGCCATCCAGCTGTTCATGCCAGGAAAACCGCAGGTATGGTATCTTGACCTTTTCGCAGGAAAGAATGATTATGAGGCTGTCAAGAGAGCCGGTCAGGGAGGACATAAAGAGATCAACCGGACCAACCTTACATATGAACAGGTCAAAAATGGACTTGAAAAGGATATTGTCCTTAAGCAATTGTCTCTTCTGAGATTCAGAAACATGTTCCCTGCTTTTGGTTTCGATGCCCATTTGGAGATTCTTGATACAGAACCTGGTGTGCTGAACCTGCGATGGAAGAACAACGGCTGTGAGGCAACTCTCAGTGCCGATCTGAAAAACTGCTCATTCAGCATAGAAGCTTTGGACAATGAAGGAAAAACAGCCTATCGGTTTGTTTCGGAATAAGCTGCGGATTAAAACATTGAAAGCTTTTTGATTCGTTTATTTACCAAAGGGCTTTTAATTGATTTCAGTGAAAGCATGTAGCTGAAGGAGCGGCTAAAAAACATAATAAAGCGGTGAAATGCGGATAAGGAGCTGAGTTGATGAGAAAAGATGATATATTGCCCGAATTGAGGCAGATGTACATGAGTTCACCAGTAATAGATTTGGAGAATGGGTTAAATGCAGCCAGAAATCTTCCCAAGCCTGTTTTTGAATTGTCTCCGCTTGTAAAGACAACGGTTGACAGATTCAAAGGGCCTGAATCTGATTTGCTTGTAAAGATTTATGAAAGGAAAGACAGAGGGGATGAATTCCTGCCCGGAGTATTTTGGATACACGGTGGAGGATATGTTCTAGGGCACCCTGATGTGGACGATGGAATCTGTGAAAAATTCGTACTAGATGCAAATTGTGTTGTTGTTTCGGTAGATTACAGGCTTGCCCCGGAACACCCATACCCGGCAGCCATCGAAGATTGCTATGCAGGCCTGAAATGGATGGTTGACAATGCAGAAGCTTTAAAAATAGATGCTTCGAGAATAGGTATAGCCGGAGCAAGCGCGGGTGGAGGACTGACCGCAGCCCTTGCCTTGCTTGCCCGTGACAGAGGCGGCCCCAAAATAAAATTCCAAATGCCTTTGTATCCTATGATCGATGACCGGAACATTACATTTTCCAGCCATGAAATAACGGCCGAGTCTTATAAGAGGGTATGGAACAGGGAGCTGAATATGGTTGCATGGAAAATGTATCTTGGGGAAATGGATTCGGACGAAGTTCCCCAGTATGCTGCTCCTGCTAGGGCAAAAGACCTGTCGGGACTTCCTCCTGCTTATACCTGCGTAGGGCAGTTGGATCCATTCAGGGATGAGACCATAGATTATGTCGCAAGACTGGCGCAAGCGGGCGTGCCGGTGGAATTTCATCTTTATCCCGGGTGTTTTCATGGATTTGATGCATATTCCTGCGATGCAAAGATCAGCAGACAGGCAAGAGATGAGTATGTGAACGCAATGGCAAAAGCTCTGCACTCGTAAATTATTTCCCGAAACCCAATGCTTCGAGAAGATCGGAAAAACTCTTGGTTTGTCATGCGTTTGACATTTATGCTGAAACAGGCTTTAAATATAATATATACAGATTTTTTATTTGCAATAATAAATATAAAATATGTCAAATGGTTGACATCTTAAATAAATTAGAGTAATATCAAATTATGCCATATATCTTTTTAATCAATTGTGGCATAAAAATAAAAAGTTAATAGGAGGAGTCTATGAAACGAGTATTCATGTCCATGGTCATTGTTTTGGTTATTGTAAGCTTGATGTTTACAGCATGCGGTAAAACACCTGAAACGGCTGCTCCAGGTACAAGTTCCAGTCCTTCAGGCTCACCTTCCACTGATTCCGGCAGCAAAGACAAAACTGTTAAGCTTACATACTTCAATACTTCGGCTGAAGTTAACGAAATGTTTGAGAAGATGTTCGCCAGATACAACGAGCTCTTTCCAAATGTCGTAATTGAATTGATTCCCACAGGTATCGGCGAAGGACAGCAGGAGAAGCTGCAATCACTTTTCGCTTCAGGCAACGGCCCTACATTTATGAACGTCGACCCGGCTAATGTAATTGAGTACCAGGACAGACTTGTAGAATTTACGAAGGATAATGCCCCCTGGCTGTTTGAATATGCCAATGAGTCAGCAATCGAGGGCGGAACCTTTGGTGGCAAGGTGTTGGGCGCTCCATGGAGTGTTCAGGGCTATGGACTGTTATACAACAAGAGGATAGTCGACCAGGTTTATAACGGACAGTTCGATCCCACAACAATCAACACCAGAGATGCTCTTCAGGCATTCTTTGAGAAAATCGAAGCAGCAGGCATACCTGCAACCATGTTGCATGGCGCAAACTGGTCACTGGGTGGTCACTACCTGACACTTACATATGCGGTACAGGGCCCGGCAACTACCGACGGTACTGGATTCATAGACAGTATAAAAGCAGGTACACAGAAGATCGAGGACAGCCCGATTTTCCAGGGCTATATGGATACATTGGATCTGCTGGTAAAATACAACTATAATAAAGCAGATCCGCTGGTAGCAGATTTCAACCACGACATTCTTGCTTTTGCTCAGGGCAAATGCGCAACCTTCTTTATGGGTGATTGGGCATGGACTTCAATGGTAGGTCTTGAGAACTTTGATACAGAATATGGATTTATCCCGGTACCTTGGAGCAACAATCCTGAAGATTATGGAAATACAGAGGTTGTAATGGTACTGCCCAAATTCCAGTGTATAGATAAGTCTCAAAATACAGAAGAACAGTATAAGGCAGCATTGGATGCTCTGGGCTGGATGCTTACTGATCCCGAGGGACAGCAGTTCTTCCTCGATGCTGGTTTCTACATGCCTTACAAGAACGTCAGAACAGATATTAAATATAACTCAATGACCACATCCATTTCTGAATATGCAAGCCGCGGAAAAACCATCAATCTTGGCTGCTTCTCATACATTACAGGAGATGCATGGACTGAGACAGGAAACCTGATGCTTAAGTATGTGGCAGGCGCAATTAACAGACAAGAATTGGCAGATGGCATTAACAACTACTGGAGATCTGTCAAATAGCAAGTGTTTTAATGGCGGGTGGATAGTGGTAAATATACACTATCCACCTGATAAACTATTTATTTAGGAGAGCAATAATGATATCCAGGAAGAAATCGCTTAAAAATGCAGGACTTTTCATAACATTCATGGGCCCTTCCCTCATAGCATTTACCTGTATCTTGGTGATACCATTTTTATATGGTGTTTTTTTGACCTTTACCAATTATAATCCTGTAAAGGGAACAAAGGATTTTGTTGGTTTTGCCAACTTCATTGCTATTTTTTCCGATAAAGAGTTTATGACTCAATTTTTAAAGACATTGCTGTACGTATTTTATTCTACTGTTTTTTGCAATTTGCTGGCGTTTATTTTAGCCTATATTCTTACCAGCAATATTAAGACACAAAACTTTTTGCGAAGTGGATTTTTTACCCCTAATCTGATTGGCGGTATTATATTGGGATATATCTGGAAATTTATTTTTGCCAATGTGATTACCCAGTTAGGACATTCGTGGGACTTCGAGCCATTGAAGACGTCGCTTTTAACCCACCCTGACAGGGCGATTCTTGCGATGATTATTGTTACGGTATGGCAATATGCAGGGTACCTTATGATGATTTACATAGCGGGGTTTGTCGGCATAAAGAAAGAGGTTCTGGAAGCAGCCGACATTGATGGTGCAAAAGGTATGAAAAAGCTCTTTTACATAACCATACCTTCCATGGTACCTTCGTTCATTATCTGCTTTTTTATAACTATTTCAAGAGGATTCATGGCTTATGACCTCAACCTTGCTCTGACAAACGGTGCTCCGTATGGTTCCACTCGTCTTGCTTCTATGCATATATATCAGAAAGCTTTCCAGGCAAATCAATATGCTGTAGGGCAAGCTGAAGCAATCGTATTGTTTATTGTTGTTGCACTAGTGACTGTGACTCAGGTCATGTTAACCAAGAAGTATGAGGTGGAAGCATGATAGGAAGCAAAATCAGGACGGTATTAAAGTATGTTTTCATATATTTTTTACTGATTCTTTTTATAATTCCATTCTTTCTGATGATAAACAACTCTTTCAAAACAACACAGCAGTTTACGGAGAGTCCTTTTTCGCTGCCCGATAATATAGACTTCAAAAATTATGTTGATGCCTTTAATAAAATGAACTTTCTTGACGGCTTCGTAAACAGCATAATAATTACATTTATCAGTGTCGCTCTGATACTTTTGACTGCATCCATGGCGGCATATTTCCTAGTAAGGATAAAATGGAAGGTCAACAAAGCCATATTTGCCGGATTTGTCGCTTCCATGATAGTTCCTTTCCAGGCCGTAATGATACCGCTTGTAAGCATTTATGGAAATATGAAATTACTGAATAACAAGTGGATGCTCATATTTATGTATATTGGCTTTGGTCAGGCTTTTGCCATTTTTATCTTCCATGGATTTATTAAAAACATACCAATAGATATGGAAGAGGCTGTCCTGATTGACGGAGGAAACAGGCTGCAGTCGTTCTTTAAGGTTGTCCTTCCCTTGCTTACACCTGTTATGGTGACTGTTATGATACTTGATATTTTATGGATCTGGAACGATTACCTGCTGCCCAGCCTGGTGCTGCTTTCACCTGTGCAGCGAACCCTGCCGTTGTCAACTTATAGCTTCTTCCAGACGTACAGTGTCGATTATGCCCCTTTGATGGCCGGTATCGTGATGACAATTTTGCCGGTAATCATTGCATATGTATTTGCTCAGAAACGCATAATCGAAGGTGTTGTACAGGGAGCCATCAAATAAATAGAAAAATAGAGTGGCTATCTCAAAATTCTACCGCATTTGACGGGTCTTTCGGACCTGTCTTTTGTGTTTTTAGAGATAAAAACAAGGAGCTATCTCAATGTTATTTTGAGACAGCCCCTTTTTGATTTCCTAAGTTATCATATCACCTGTTAAATATTGACAAATACCATTGGTTGTTATATCCTGTAAATATATTATCATCCAGAAGATTACAGTTTAAATTAATTACACCATCAAACCCACATAAAGGTTTTATTATCTTATGTTTCAATCTATACGCATATTATGTTATTAACTGTCTTTACTAAATTTTAAATTTTTAAAGGAGAAGATGTTCATGAAAAAGCTTTTTGCAGCATTAATTGCCATTGCATTTCTTGTTAATGCATTTGTTCCAGTGTCTTTTGCAGGTGTTGATGATGAACTGGCAGCTTTGAGACAAAGCATACGCTCCATTAAAGACATTGATAATGAAAAATATGCAAAGCTTGAGGATGTAATAGTCAGAAAGTTTTCCGATGCTAAAAAGGGAGACTGGTACATGAGCGTTATGACTAAGCTTGTGGGCTTAAGCTCCATAGATGGTACCGATAAGGGTACCCTTGACCCCATGGGAACTGTAACAAGAGCTATGTTTATAAAAATGTTCATACGCGCTATGTATGATCCGGAAATTTTAATAGATGTTGTCCCGGATTTCGACCATTGGGCGGCAAGGGATGTGAAGAAGGCGGAGGAATTAGGTTTTCTTGCGGCAAGGGAATACACCCTTAAGAATATTGCAGAGCCCATTACCAGGGGAGAAATGGCAAAGATTATAGTCCGAGCCTACAATAGATTTGAGAAAAACCGTTTGTCTTCTGAAGATTGCCAGCAGTTTATAAGCAAAATAAAGGATTACAATCAGATTCCTAAGGACATCCAGCCCCATGTTCTTATAGCCTACGGCTCAGGAATAATCTCAGGATATTCGGACGGACGCTTTGGAGCCAATGACTATGCCACAAGAGCCCAGGCAGCCGCATTTATAATCCGCTATCTTGACCCAAGTGAAAGGGCAAAGGTAGAAGGAGTTAAAAAAGAAGAGCCTAAGCAGACCCGTGAGCCAACCGTATTAAGATGGGACGACCCGTACAGACCCTTGCCCATTGAAGGAGATACCTTTATAAAGCCCGAT
>JAAYAD010000009.1 GCA_012719545.1 Clostridiaceae bacterium | reverse complement strand
GGATTTGAAGGAGTCCACTGTATATCGGTAACTACCAAATCAGGATATCCTCCGCCGCCCTGAGCAGTGCCGTACACTTCAAATTCTGCTGCCTGGCCGCCTGTAGCGCGTGTATTGGCAGTAAAGCTTAAGCGGACATAGCGAACGGCTGTTTCATTGAATGTGATTGTCACAGTGTTGGAAGGATTATTAAAGGTGTAGGTTTGGGATGACTTCAAAGTTGTGTAATTTGAGCCGTTTGTGCTTCCAAGAACTGAAAGTGTCTGGTTTCTTGATTCCCAGGAAGGATTCAGCTTAAGAACAACCTTATACACATTTTGAACACTTCCTAAGTCAACAGTCAGATAATTGGGATAAGACCCGGGTGCACCTTCCCAGTAGGTATTAATGTTTCCATCGTTTGCGTTGGTCGCATAGTATACCTGAGTATGGCTGCTTGCTGTAATGGTCTTTCCAAGAGCGAGATTTGGAGTGTCGGCTGCATATGATGTGGGAGTAAAAATAAAACCTTGAGTCAGTACCAAAAGCAGAACCAGCGTCGTGGCAATGGTGCGTCGCAATCTGAACTTCATAAAATCACCCCTATTTATTTTGATATTGTATTAAAACACTAATATGAATTGATAATTCATATTATTTTTTACGTTAAACTTATAAATAGCATTAAATAAAAAGGGTGCATCCTACCAAACCCCTAATTTATAAAGGTTTTTAAATATTAAATACATTTTGTGAAATTATAAGACTTATCGGCAGGACTCCGTACAAAATCAGAATATAACTAAGTAAACATGCTGATTACAAAATTGTATAAAATATTGTTTTAACGTTAAACTTATAAGACGTTTATATTATAAATCGTACAAAAAACAATGTCAATACCCTTCCTTTATTGGATACTATTATCAAATATTACATAAGATATGGTTCAAACATTTATAATTACAGGATTTTAATGGGAAATCCCAGCCCTTTACTTTATTTATCTTGTTTTTGGTTATACTAACCTATGACTTTGCTTTAAGGACAAAATCCTATCTCATCCTTCCCTTCCTTTGTTTTGCAGTTATCTTGACGTTAAGGAGGAGCAAAATAATATATTTTATGGAAAGGACAGATAATACTATCGAAAAGATGTATTACACCGGAATTGATGTTGGTTCTACAACAATCAAAATTGCTGTCCTTGATAATAAGGACAACCTGGTTTTTAAAAGGTACAGAAGACATTTTTCTGACATATGGAAAACTCTTGAGGAATTATTTAATGAGCTTTCCGACACCTTTGGCTCTTCAAGCCTTACACTTGCAGTAACCGGCTCAGGCGGTCTTGCGGTTTCTGAAAAGTTGGGAATTAAATTTGTTCAGGAAGTAATTTCGGGAAGCAGGGCTGTCAGGCATTTTATACCCGATGTTAATGTAATAATCGAGCTTGGCGGCGAGGATGCCAAAATTACATTCTTTGATAACGGTGTGGATCAAAGAATGAATGGCATATGCGCGGGCGGTACAGGCGCTTTTATTGATCAGATGGCAATTCTTTTAAAGACAGACGCAAAAGGCCTTGACAAGCTTGCTGAAAACTATGGCACAATCTATCCCATTGCCGCAAGATGCGGGGTTTTCGCAAAGACCGATATCCAGCCTCTTTTAAACGAAGGCGCGAGAAAAGAAGATATTGCAGCCTCCATCTTCCAGGCTGTTGTTAACCAAACCATAAGCGGCCTTGCCTGCGGAAGAAAAATAAAAGGAAAGGTAGGATTTTTGGGCGGCCCTCTTCATTTCCTGCCCCAGTTGAGGTTAAGATTTAAGGAAACTTTAGGACTTAATGACAGTGAAATTGTTGTTCCTGAAAACGGCGAAGTATATGTTGCAATTGGCGCTGCCCTTTCCTCCAAAGCCGATATGACTGCTTTAAAAAATGATAGCAATAAAGATTCGGATAACGGAATGACTTTTACCCAGTTACGGGATAAAATCAGCTCTGCGAAGAATAATTTTATGATTGAGACCGCATCACTGGAGCCTTTGTTTAAAAGTGAGGATGAATATTTATCTTTCAGAAAAAGGCATGAAAAATATAAGGCAAAGCGTAAAAACTTATGGGACTATAAAGGCAACTGTTTTCTTGGTCTTGACATTGGCTCCACAACAAGTAAAGCTGCATTAATCGATGAAGAAGGAAATCTGCTTTATTCATGGTACGGGAACAATGAAGGAAGCCCTCTTGACTCGGCAATAAAAATACTTAACGAAATATATTCAAACATTACAAAAGACCAAAAAATAGCCTGCTGCGCTGTTACAGGCTATGGTGAAAAACTGATAAAAGCCGCTCTTTCCTGCGATATAGGTGAAGTTGAAACGGTTGCCCACTATACAGCAGCTAAATTTTTTCTGCCCGATGTGGACTTAATTCTTGATATTGGCGGGCAGGACATGAAATGTCTCAAAGTACGCGACGGAGTAATTGAGAACGTATTGCTGAATGAAGCTTGTTCCTCAGGCTGCGGCTCATTCATTGAAACCTTTGCAAAATCTCTTGGCATGGGTGTGGACGAATTTGCCAAAGAAGGGCTTTTAGCTCCCTCTCCTGCTGATCTTGGCACCCGCTGCACCGTTTTTATGAACTCAAAGGTAAAGCAGGCACAGAAGGAAGGCGTATCTGTGGGCGATATTTCTGCGGGGCTGTGCTACTCTGTCATAAAGAATGCACTTTTCAAAGTAATAAAAATCAAGGATCCCAAAGAGCTGGGCGATAAAATCATAGTTCAGGGCGGAACCTTCTTAAATGACGCAATTTTAAGAAGCCTTGAGCTTATTACCGGAAAAGAAGTGGTAAGGCCCGACATTTCAGGTCTTATGGGCGCTTTTGGTGCTGCACTTCTGGCAAAGGAAAACTGGCATGAAGGATACACATCATCCTTAATCAGCAGGGACATGTTAAAGGTTTTTTCATATAAAACGGACATAACCAGGTGCAAAGGCTGCACCAACAACTGTCTTCTTACAATAAACATATTTGACGGCGGCAAGAAGTTTATAACAGGAAACCGCTGTGAAAAAGGGGCAGGTCTTGAAAAGGCAGGCGATGTTCCAAACCTATATGAATACAAGCTTAACAGGCTCTTTAACTATAAACCCCTGGATGAAAAAAACGCCATCCGCGGAACCATGGGCATTCCAAGGGTACTAAATATGTACGAAAACTATCCCTTCTGGTTTACCTTCTTTACAAGGCTGGGATTCAGGGTAGTCCTTTCCCCTTCCTCCACCAGAAAAATATACGAGCTTGGCATGGATACCATATCTTCCGATACTGCTTGCTATCCTGCCAAGCTGGTTCACGGCCATATAGCCTGGCTTGTTAACCAAAATATTAAACACATCTTTTACCCCTGCATACCAAGGGAGAGAAAGGAATTTCAAGGTGCCGACAACAATTATAACTGCCCTATGGTAATTGGTTATGCCGAAGTCATCAAATCCAATATGGACATTCTTATGGAAAAGGGTGTGAAGTTTCATAACCCCTTCCTCCCCTATGACAACAAAAAGAAGCTGATTCAAAGGCTTTATGAGGAGTTTAAGGATTTTGGCATCACCTTAAGAGAAGTGGAGGATGCTGTTGAAGCAGCCTGGCAGGAGGATCTCGTTTTCAAGGAGGACATTCGCAAAAAAGGCCAGGAAGCTTTAAAATGGATTGAAGAAACCAAAAGTCATGGAATTGTATTATCCGGAAGGCCATATCATCTTGACCCCGAGGTTAACCATGGAATAGCAAATATCATTACTTCGTTGGGATTAGCCGTTTTGACCGAGGATGCCATAGCCTATTTAGGAAAAGTGCAGCGTCCGTTAAGGGTGCTGGATCAATGGATGTACCACTCAAGGCTGTATGAAGCCGCAGATTTTGTAGCAAAGCATGAACAACTTGACCTTGTTCAGCTTAATTCCTTCGGCTGCGGACCGGATGCTGTTGCCTCAGAGCAGGCTCAGGAAATCTTAAATGCAGCCGGCAAAATCTATACCTTATTAAAAATAGACGAAGTAAATAACCTGGGGGCGGCAAGAATCCGCCTAAGGTCCCTTAAGGCTGCCATAGACGCCAGACTATCCAAAAATGAAAGCAAAGGCCTTACTCCAGGCCTGAACTATATAAGGCCTGTCTTTACAAAAGAAATGAAAAAAAGGCAGCACACCATCCTAGCCCCTCAGATGGCACCCATTCATTTTGAACTGGTTCAGGAAGCTGCCCGATCTGAAGGCTATAATTTTGAGGTGCTTCCCACCGTTGACAGGGCGGCCATTGAAGAGGGACTGAAATATGTTAATAACGACTCATGCTATCCTTCAATAATAGTTATTGGCCAGTTAATTCATGCCCTTAAATCAGGAAAATACGACCTTGACAGAACAGCAGTTATAATCAGCCAGACAGGCGGGCCATGCAGGGCAAGCAACTATCTTGCACAGCTAAAAAAAGCGCTGGATGCATCAGGATTTAATAATATTCCTGTTATATCCCTCAATGTTTCCGGTCTTGAAAAGTGTCCGGGATTCAAATTAACTCCGGCCTTTGTTAAAAAGGGCATTATGGCTCTTGTTACCGGTGACCTTTTGATGAAGGTTCTATACAGGGTAAGACCCTATGAGGCAAATAAGGGTGAAGCCAATCGACTCCTTAATAAATGGATTGAAAAATGCAAACCCATTATACGCTCAGGTAACCGCAAGGAATTTCGCAGGGCACTTTACGGGATAGCACATGACTTTGAACAGGTTAAAATCCTAGATATACAAAAACCCCGTGTTGGACTTGTAGGCGAAATACTTGTCAAGTACCACCCCACCGCCAACAATAATATGGCAGACTTCATCGAGGAAAACGGAGCCGAAATGGTTGTGCCCAGTCTTACTGACTTCTTCCTGTATTGCGCCTACGGACGGGAGATAAACCACCGATATCTTGCAGGAACCAATGTTCAGAGGTTACTTGGAAATCTTTTTATAAGCTATGTAGAGAGCTTCAGAGATGACTTAAGGTATGCCCTTAAAGGAAGCCATCGCTTTAGTCCTCCCCTTACCATACAGGAACTTGCCAGAAGTGTTGAGAATATACTTTCCTTGTGCAACCAGACAGGTGAAGGATGGCTTTTGACAGCGGAAATGGTGGAATTAATAGAAGCAGGCGCCCACAACATTATCTGCATGCAGCCTTTTGCCTGCCTTCCAAACCATATTACAGGCAAAGGAATGATAAAAAAGCTGAAGGATATGTATCCTTCAGCCAATATAGTTGCAGTTGATTATGATCCGGGTGCTAGTGAAGTCAATCAGATAAACAGAATCAGGCTGATGCTTGAAAGAGCATCAGGAAGTCTTGTATAGGTGAAACTATATAATATTATTCTTCGTAGGCCTTTGCCGCTTCAAACTGCTCCAATACGTCTTTGGGAGGTTCTTTGGTAAGAAAGGATGCCACAACAATAGCAAGGCAGGACAGTACAAATGCTGGAAGCAGTTCGTAAATGTCGAAAACTCCTCCAAGCGGCCTTACAAGCAACTTCCAGACAAATACCATTACTCCGCCTGTAAGCATTCCTGAAATTGCTCCTGCCCTTGTTGTCCTTTTCCAGAACAGTGAAAACACCATTAATGGGCCGAAGGTAGCGCCAAAGCCTGCCCAGGCAAAGGAAACAACCTTAAATATAACGCTGTTTTCATCAAGAGCTATAACCATGGCGATAACCGATATCACCAGCAAGGTTATACGAGTCATGCGAAGTACGGTCTTATCGTCCGCATCTTTTTTCATAAGCCCATGATAGATATTTTTGGAAAAGGCTGATGCAGATATCAGGAGGTATGAATCGGCTGAGCTTATGGTAGCAGCCAATATCCCCGCCATTACTATTCCTGCCATAATCGGCGGGAAGAATCTTGTTGACATCAATATAAATATGCTCTCGGCAGAAGTCTGGGTAAGAAGTGCATCCGGGTATATTATCCTTCCTATTATTCCTATCATTACCGCAGCAAACAATGATATGGCGCACCATATGGTTGCGATTCTTCTTGAGAGTGTCAATTCATTGGAATTGCGTATAGCCATGAATTTCAGCAGCACCTGAGGCATTCCGAAATAACCAAGTCCCCATGAAAGTGTTGAAACTATGGTTATCAAGCCATATCCAGCCTTATCTCCAAAAAGTGGCCTTCCTAAATTGTCCAGCTGCTGCACTCCATCCTTCATTACAGGCTGTGATATCCCGAAGAATTCAAAAAAGCCCGGTATTGATTTTGCGTTTTCAACAACCGATGAAATTCCTCCTGCTGTTGATATACCTACTCCCAGCACTACTGAAAGTGATATAACCATGATAACTCCCTGCATGAAGTCAGATGCGCTTTCAGCCAGAAATCCCCCAATAAAGGTATAGAAAATGACAAATAATGCTCCTGCCACCATCATGTAATGGTATTTGACATTGAAAATGGTGCTGAAAAGCCTTCCCATTGTAACAAAGCAGCTTGCAGCATAAACAGAAAAGAATATAAGAATAAACAGAGCCGCTATTGTCATTATGACTTTTTTCTTTTCTTTAAACCTGTTGCTGAAAAAGTCAGGTATTGTAATGGCATCACCTGCAATTGCCGAATATCCCCTGAGCCTTTTGGCCACGAAAAGCCAGTTTAAATATGTACCGGCCAAAAGGCCAATGGATGTCCAGACTGCATCGCTTAACCCAAACCAGTAGGCAACTCCGGGAAGCCCCATTAAAAGCCACCCGCTCATATCCGATGCCTCGGCTCCCATAGCAGTTATCCAGGGACCCAAGGACCTTCCGCCGATAAGAAAATTACTGCTGCTCTCGCCGGAACGCTTCGCGTAATACAGTCCTATGCAAATTACTGCAATTACATATAGACACATGGACGTAAATATTTGTCCTTGTTCCAAGCTCATTTCTCTGCCTCCTTCTTCAAGTAAAGAATGAATAAATTGTACTAAATTTATCACGCTATTGCAATAAAGTATTAAATAAAAAAAGATACGGAATTCATTTCCGCATCTTTCATTTTGATATATTGTCTTAAATGTATATGAAAGAATAATCCTATATTTCTTTCTTCTTGTTTTTGTCTTTTCTGATTGTTAAATACCCCGCAATAACAACCGCCAAAGCGCTTATGGCATCCACTATTATGTCCTGCATTGTATCAACCAGTGCATCCCGGCCTACAAGCAAGGTACCGTCTTCAAGAGCAAATTTCTGCATATTAAGAGCAAATATTCCGTCTATGCTGAACTCATATACTTCCCACACTGCACCAGCAGCCAAGGCAAAGCAGAAAGCAAACAAGGATACAAAGAAGGGGCTTAGCTGAAATTTTACCTTTTCTGAATCATTCAGGATACTTACAAGGGTAAAGCCCAGAGCTCCAAGCATTGCTCCGCTGAAAGCATGAAGTATTATGTCCCAATGAGCAATAAGGTAATAGAAATTTCTTACCTCTCCCAGATATATTGCACAATAGAGAAAAATAAAGTATAGGACCTCCATATAGTTGGGAATGTCTATGGATCTTTTTTTCTCTATAATTGACGGGATAAACATAACAATCAGACCAAGAACGCATTGAATCAGCATAAGAACATAGTCGCTCTTAAGCTTTTCATGTTCCCTGCCGGCAATGTCTTCAGAAGGTGATATTACGATCTGGACAATGGAATATATAATTGACAGCACCAGTGTGATAAAAAGAATCCACCCCACAATTGATTTCCAATCGGGGCGTTTTTTCTTTTTCAGAATTTCCTGCACTTATTTCTCCCCCATTCTTAACATTGATGCTTTATATATATTCGTAAGCTATGTCTTTTTTCTTTTACTTTTGGGCATTTGCCACAACTTTTGCTTTCTGGCTAGTCCACAGCTTTTTTAAGAATTTCGGCAATATTTCCGTAATAAACATAATCAGCTCTGTTGTCATAGGGCGTCGGCGTTTTGTTAATCAAAACAAGTTTATTGCCTCTATAGTAATGAACCAGCCCGGCAGATGGGTAAACCGTCAGAGAAGTGCCTCCTATTATAAACACATCTGCCTTTGAAATATAATCTATGGATGCTTCAAGAATATTGCTGTCAAGACTTTCCTGGTAAAGCACAACATCGGGCTTTACTATACCGTGGCACACATCACACCGTGGTATATCATTGGTGTCAAGGATATAGTCCAAATCAAAAAATTTTCTGCACTTCATGCAGTAGTTTCTGTGAACCGAACCGTGAAGTTCCAGCACATTGAGGCTTCCGGCCATTTGGTGAAGCCCGTCAATGTTTTGTGTTATTACGGCCTTTAATTTGCCTTCCTTCTCAAGTTTTGCCAGAGCCAGATGGGCATCATTGGGCTTTGCATCCTTATAAATCATTTTGGATCTGTAAAAATCAAAAAAGTCCCTGGTATACTGCATAAAGAATGTATGGGACAGTATTTCTTCCGGAGAAAAGCTTAGCCTAGTCTTCTCGTTGTAAAGACCGTTGGCGCTCCTGAAATCGGGAATATTGCTTTCAGTAGATACTCCTGCCCCTCCAAAAAAGACAATGTTGTCAGATGAAGTAATGATTTCTTTTAAAATATCTTGGTTCATTTAGCATCACCTACGCTATTTCTGATAGTAGTATATCACAAATTGTACCAATAGCATTGTTGATTTAATATTCCTTAAATCCATTTTTATTGCTAACACAAATTTCATTGGTTCTATAATAAATGTTGGGGTTACCAGAAGCTAAATAACAAAGACAGCTTCGGTACTCCAACATTTTTTGTAAATAAAATGAGCATGGAGTTGGAATCTCTAGTAAAATGAAGTTGCCGACACCACATTTTAAAAG
>JAAYAD010000011.1 GCA_012719545.1 Clostridiaceae bacterium | reverse complement strand
TTTTAATTTTAACAATAGAACTAAAATGTCAAAATTAAAAATATGGTACAATGGTAAATAAGTCCTATTTTATTAACCGGGGGAGACTTCTTTTGATTTGTGAGGCTTGTCCAAGAAACTGCGGAGTAGACAGAGAAAAAAGTGTCGGATTTTGTAGAATGGGGGAACTGCCCAAGGCAGCAAGAGCATCCCTGCACTTTTATGAAGAGCCTTGTATAAGCGGTACAAGGGGCTCAGGTACGGTATTTTTTTCAGGCTGCAGTTTAAGATGCCGTTTTTGCCAGAATTATTCCATAAGCCATGGGGGCTATGGGCAAATAATTTCCATTGAAAGACTGTCTGAAATATTTCTTGAGCTTCAGGAACAGGGGGCGCACAATATTAATCTTGTTAACCCCACGATATTTTATAGATCCATAATTAGAAGCATTGAGAAAATAAAGCATAAAATTTCCATTCCTTTTGTATGGAACAGCAGCGGATATGAGAAAGCTGAGACTATAAAAGAGCTGGAAGGCTATATAGACGTATATCTTCCTGACCTTAAATATTTCAGCCCCAAATTGTCCTATCTGTATTCAGGCGCTGAGGATTACTTTAAATATGCCAGTGAAGCCATTCTTGAAATGTACAGGCAGGTGGGGGGAGTACGGTTAAATGACCAGGGAATTATAGAAAAGGGATTAATAATCCGACACCTTATTCTGCCCAATTCTGCCCATGACTCTGTAAAAATCCTAAAGTGGATTCATGACAACATCCCGAGTGATGCATACATAAGCCTTATGAGCCAATATACACCAATAGACCCCGTCAAGGACTTTCCGGGTCTGGGAAGAAGAATTACAAAGAAGGAATATGATTTTGTTGTTGAAAAGTTTCATGAACTGGGCTTAAAAAACGGATATGTACAGGGGCTTGATTCGGCATGCCTTAAATATACTCCCGCTTTTGACCTGTCGGGAATAAATAAGGTCACAGGGCATTAACCTTGTGACCTTTGTTTATTCTCGCTATAATAATAACCTATACAAAATACATGATTCTACGTCTATTATAGTTTATTATAAAAGTATAATTCCTTTTTCTGCGCAGTCTTTAATCATTTCCTCAGGCCAAATGGAGGATTGAACTTCTCCCACGTGAGCCTTGCCCAATAAGAACATACATATTCTGGACTGGCCAAGACCTCCGCCAATGGTATATGGAAGCCGTTTATTGAGAATATCGTTATGGAAAGGAAGTTTGAGTCTGTCCTCACATCCGGCTTTCTTAAGCTGTTCTACGAGGGCTGTTTCATCAACTCTTATACCCATGGATGATACCTCAAAAGCGGTGTCAAGAACAGGATAATAGAAAATAATATCGCAGTTAAGGCTCCAGTCATCGTAGTCGGGAGAGCGTCCGTCATGGGGCTTTCCTGATTTAAGCTTATCTCCAATCTGCATGATGCAGGCTGCTCCATGAATTTTTGTAAAAGCTGTTTCCCTGTCTTTGGGAGAAAGGTCAGGATACATATCCTCAAGTTCCTGAGTTGTTATAAAAGTGATGTTTTCAGGTAAGTAACGGGGAAGCTCAGGATGAAGACCCACGATATAATCCTGTGTCTTCTTAAAAACATTAAATATTTTAAGTACTGTTTCCTTAAGAGTGTCCAGATTGCGTTTTTCTTTAGGGATAACCATTTCCCAGTCCCACTGGTCAACATATATGGAATGGAGATTGTCAAGGTCTTCGTCACGGCGGATGGCATTCATGTCTGTGTAAAGGCCTTCGCCCTCAGTAAAGCCGTAGCGTCCCAAAGCCATTCTCTTCCACTTTGCAAGGGAATGAACAACCTCAGCAACAGCTCCGTTAATGCTCTTTATATCAAAATAAACAGGGCGTTCTACTCCGTTGAGATTATCGTTAAGTCCTGATTCGGGAAGTACAAAAAGTGGAGCTGAAACTCTCACAAGATTCAATTCCTCTGCAAGAGCCCTCTCAAAAAAATCCTTAATTTGCTTAATGGCTATTTCTGTTTCTCTTAAATCCAGTATTGGCTTGTAGTTTTCCGGAACCTTAAATGCAGCCATAGACTACCTCCACTTCCATAACTAAAAAATTTACGTATGTACAATACTACCATAAAATACTAGCATGTTAAAGTATACAATCCGATTATTTTTGTAATATAAGATAATTGATTTTAATAATAATTAAACGAAAAACAACTGAATAAATATTCCAAACGTATTACTGGCATGGGCATTGGGGTTGGGCAATAGTTGAAAAAGTGCTGTAATGATGTTATAATTTTATGGCACTCTTATTACTTTTTATGTACTTTTATATGTACTTTTTCTGTAATACTTAAATCAATTAAAAACTGTTTGATTCATGTCTTGAACATTTTCAACAAATACGCTGAATTCTTGTTTTATACAAGAAGCGGGAGAACCGTTTTTGGGGTGAATCCGGCTTTGCCGGTAGGGTTAAACTCTTTCGACCCGAATCCGTCAGCTAATCTCGTAAGCGTTGGAAGAGAGGGTGGTTGATATGCCTTAAATGTCATAAGCTGCGTCCAATTTTTCTTTGTTCTAAATTTAAATCTGGATTGGAGGGAGTTTAATGACAAATGTATGCCTGGTTGGCCTTGGCCGCACAGGAATGGAGATCGCACGCTTTTTTATGGAACAACGTGATATAAAAATTGTAGGTGCCATTTGTTCCGAGTTTTCACCTAAAATCGGAAAAGATATTGGAGAAGTATTAGGGCTTCCAAATACAGGTGCCAAAATCTATTCGCCGGGGCAACTGAAGCATGTAATTGACAAGATTAAACCCGATGTGTTTGTTGATTTCTCTAATTATAAAGCTACTATGAGTATGGTAAAAACAATAGCAGAGGCAGGAAAAGGCCTTGTTATCGGCACCACCGGCTTTTCAAAGACGGATTTGATGCGTATGAGAGTTCTTGCCAAAAAGCACGGTGCCGCTATTGTATATGCACCTAATATTACCCTTGGTGTCAATGTGATGATGCTTTTAACAAATATAGTTTCACGTATTCTTACGGACTACGACTTTGAAATTTCTGAGGCACATCACAGACACAAGAAGGATGCACCTTCGGGAACTGCATTGAAAATAGCCGACGAAATTGAAAAAGGCCTGGAGTTTTCAGGCGTTGAAGTAAACAGGCCCATACCCATTCATGCTACCCGTGCAGGTGGAATTGTTGGACGTCACCAGCTTATAGCCGCAGGTGACAATGACAAGATTGAAATCGTGCATGAATCATTCAGCCGAAAAGCTTTTGCTGAAGGCGCCTTAAAGTGTGTACGCTTTATCAGGAACAAAAAAGGCTTTTTCGAAATGAAGGACGTATTGGATTTGGAAAGAGTCCTGTCCTCGTACTTTGATAAGACGAAAACAGCAGCTGCTGCTGAAGGGTGATATTAATTGTCGCCGTTAAGTATTAAGACAGTTATAAGTTATATCAAAAAAGGCCCGATTTCGGTATTTTAACAGAAGTCGGGCCTGTTAATTTTATTAGAAGTACTAAGACATACATATTTCATGGAAAAGAAAGGCGCTACAAATGCAACTATAAGAAGCATTATAGCTTACATTTTATAAAGATACCATTTAAAGCTGTTAACCTCGTATTTCATTTCAAAAATTCTTTCCACCCCGTCAATGGTACTTTGAAGCGTAAATACCAGCATGGGATTTCCGGCAAGCTTTTCTTCCTTACGGTCAATTATACGGTCTATCTTAACAATTCTGGATTCTTCACCATCCTCAGAAAGCCTGAATCTTAAAGGCGTTATAATTCCGTCTTTGCTGCTTGAGAATATCATGTCCACACTTTTCATGAGAATCTTCATCGATATCCTCCTTTCAATGCAGGTTTAGCCATAACAGGAAAGCCGTCCATGACTCCGCCTGTAAGAGGAGGAATTCCTGAGTTTACAAAGCTTCCCCGGATAAGAGCCGTGCTGCCAAAATGCGTGCGGATGGCATCAATGCTTGCGTCAAGGTTTTTGTTTTTAAGAATCCGCCCCTCATCAAAAAGGGATATTTGATAAAATCCGTCGCTGCATAGGGATGAAAATGCCACTCCAAGATGGCGCAGGGGTGAGCCGTCCCAGAGTTCCTTAAAAAGGGCGCTGGCTGCCTTAAAAAGGCTTTCGGTATTGTCCGTGGGTACAGGGAGCCTGCGCTGATGGGAGGAAAAGCTCAAATCAGTTTTGCGGATGGAAACCGACACCACTCCTGCCATGAGATTAGCCCTTCTTAAGCGGGACGAGGCTGTTTCCACAAGGGACAGAAGGTAGAGCAGAGCTTCCCTTTCGTTATCTACGTCAAAGGGTGTAGTGGTGGAATTGCCAATACCCTTGGCTTCACTGGCATAGGGATTTACCGGAGAATCATCAATTCCCCAGGCAAACTGGTTTAAAAGCTTTCCATAGCTTTTAAAATGGGCTGTAAGAAATTTAGGGCTTGCATTGGCCAGTTGCCCTATGGTGAAGATATTGAGCATGTTAAGCTTTGCAGCTGTCCTGCGCCCAACCATAAAAAGTTCATTGACCTGTAAGGGCCACATTTTTTCGGGTATTTCAGAAGGGAACATGGTATGAATCTTGTCGGGCTTCTCAAGCTCCGAGGCCATTTTTGCCAGAAGCTTGTTGTTGGAAATTCCAATGTTTACTGTAAAACCAAGCTCGTTTTTAATGCGCTGTGATATTTCCCGGGCAATGGTAAGAGGGCTTCGCCCCCTGAGGGAATGGGTAATATCAAGAAAGCATTCGTCAACAGAGTATCTTTCCAAAAGGGGAGTATATTGGCTTAACAATTCCATAAGTGCATTTGAACATTGAAGGTATAGTGAATAATCGGGGGGAACAACAACCAGATTGGGGCATTTGCTCCTTGCCTGCCAAAGAACTTCCCCGGTCTTGATTCCAAATTTTTTTGCCGGGATGGATTTGGCAAGAACAATGCCGCGGCGGCTTTCCCTGTCTCCCCCCACTACACTTGGTATTTCCCTTAAATCCAAAGAAGCTCCGTGCTGAAGGCGGTAAGCTGCTTCCCAGCTTAAAAAAGCTGAGTTTACGTCCACATGAAGAATAGTCCTTTCACCGCTTCCGTAAGAACTCATAATAACCCTCCCGTTTAATAATCGCATTATAATTATAAAAAGAACATATGTTCGGTGTAAAGGGGTAAAAATTATCCAGCACAAGGAATACAGCTCAGTCAATATTGAGAAATTGGCCGGGGAATGGTAACCTTAATAAAAAACAAAAATTTAAGGAGATAATTATGGCCGACATGCTTTCAATTATTGCCCAGGAGCTTTCAATAAAAAAGTCCCAGGTGGAAAACACCGTAAAGCTCATTGACGAGGGCAATACAATTCCTTTTATAGCGCGATACCGCAAAGAAGTCACAGGAGGTCTTGACGACCAGGTTTTAAGAGAGCTTTATGACAGGCTTGTTTATTTGAGGAATCTTGAAAGCCGCCGTGAAGAGGTGCGCCGGCTTATAGAAGCTCAGGAAAAGCTTACTGATGAAATATCAAAAAGCCTGGATGAGGCAACCACTCTTCAGGAGATAGAAGATATTTACCGCCCGTTCAGGCCCAAACGCCGTACAAGAGCCAGCATAGCACGGGAAAAAGGCCTTGAGCCTCTGGCGGCAATAATATATGCCCAAAAGCTTATAAAGGGCGATGTTATGGAATTGGCCGCTCAGTACATCGATGCCGAAAAGGGGGTCAATTCGGCAGAGGAAGCAATTTCGGGAGCCATGGACATTATTGCCGAGACTATTTCCGACAATGCCGAATACAGAAGAAAGATAAGGGAAATGACCTTTAAAGACGGTATAATAAAGACCTCTGCCAAAAAGGAAGAGGACTCGCCTTACCGCATGTATTATGACTTTCAGGAACCGGTTTCTAAAATTGCCCCCCACAGAGTTCTGGCGATTAACAGGGGAGAAAGGGAGGAATTCCTTTCGGTTAAGCTTGAAGCCCCTGAGCAGCGCATTATAGACTGGCTTAATAACAAAACTCTTTCAAAAACAGGCTCCATATTTAAAGAGATAATTGAAAAGGCTGTGGAGGACGCATATACACGTTTGATTGCCCCGTCCATTGAGAATGAAATCAGGGGAAGCCTTACCGAGGCTGCTTCTGAAAAAGCCATAAAGGTTTTTTCGGAAAATTTAAGGAAGCTTCTTTTGCAGCCGCCTGTAAGGGGCAAGGTGGTTCTTGGCATTGACCCGGCCTACAGAACAGGATGCAAATTGGCAGTTGTGGATGAAACCGGAAAGGTGCTTTATACGGGGGTTATCTACCCCACTCCTCCCCAGAATAAGGTGGAAGAGGCCGCAAAAGTACTTAAAGATGTTATCTATAAGTTTGGCGTGGATATTATAGCCATAGGAAACGGCACCGCATCCCGTGAAACCGAGATTTTTACCTCCGGAGTCATCAAGACCCTGGATAAAAAGGTACAGTATATGGTTGTCAGCGAAGCGGGAGCTTCGGTTTATTCGGCATCAAAGATTGGTGCCCAGGAATTTCCCCAGTTCGATGTATCCTTAAGAAGTGCGGTATCAATCGCAAGGCGCCTTCAGGATCCCTTGGCGGAGCTTGTAAAGATTGATCCCAAAGCAATAGGAATAGGCCAGTATCAGCATGATATGAACCAGAAGCGGCTTGATGAGGCTTTGGCCGGAGTGGTTGAAAGCTGTGTAAACAGTGTAGGAGTGGATTTGAACACGGCATCTCCATCCCTGTTATCCTATGTGGCGGGCATTAATTCTGCCGTTGCCAATAACATTGTGGAATACAGGGAAATCAATGGACCCTTTAAATCACGAAAAGAGCTCTTAAAGGTCAAGAAGCTTGGAGAAAAGGCATTTCAGCAGTGCGCCGGTTTTTTGCGGATTCCCGGAGCGGAAAACATACTGGATAATACATCGGTCCATCCCGAATCCTATGAGGCATGCTTAAAGCTTCTGGAGATTACCGGACATACCCTTTCAGATGTTGAGGAAAAAAGGCTTGATGGATTAAAGGACGAGATTGAAAAACTTGGTGCCGAAAAGGTTGCCCAAGCCATCGGAGTTGGCATACCAACCCTTAATGATATTATCAACGAGCTTTCAAAGCCCGGAAGGGACCCCAGGGATGAGCTGCCCCCTCCTTTAATGTCCGAGGATGTGCTGGATATTTCCGATTTGAAGCCGGGGATGGTTTTAAACGGAACGGTACGCAATGTGGTGGATTTCGGAGCCTTTGTGGACATAGGGGTACACCAGGACGGTTTAGTTCATATTTCCGAGCTTTGTGACAGGTTTGTAAAAAACCCAATGGAAGTAGTGTCCGTTGGTGATATTGTGAAGGTAAGGGTTTTAGAGGTGGATGAAAAGAGGAAACGTATTTCCCTGTCCATGAAGGGCCTAAACTAAGCTTGTAAAGCAATCCTCCCATAAAAAGTGTATTTCAGAGCCTGGTTATTTGCATATTAGGACAGGCAAAGGGAATACTTATTAACTGGTATCTGGAATTAGGGAAGGGTTGCGGAGTTGTTTGGATAGTAAAGGTTATTTCAGGTCAGATGATAAATTCGCTGCTGTCAAAGTAGCGAGAGCTATATCGGATATAATGGCAATGACAGGCTTTAAATACGGAGGAAGTGTAAAACAACGTCCTGTTGTGGTTATGTGCATTGGCACCGACCGTTCAACAGGTGACTCTCTTGGTCCTCTGGTAGGGGATATGCTGGTCAAAAGAAAAATGCCGGGTGTCCATGTCTTTGGAACTCTTGATTACCCGGTTCATGCCAGAAATCTTGAGGAAACTGTCTTAAAGGCAGAGGAGCTTTATTCTGATCCATATATAATTGCCGTAGATGCTTCTTTGGGCATTCTGGAGCACGTAGGCTGCATCTCGGTGGGGAAAGGCCCTATTAAACCCGGGGCAGGACTTAAAAAGGAGCTTCCTGCCGTAGGCAATATGCATATTACAGGAGTGGTAAATACCGGAGGCTTCATGGACTTCCTCGTTCTTCAGAGCACCAGGCTGTCTGTTGTAATGAAAATGGCAGATATCATTGCCCGTGGTCTTCATATAGCCTTTAATGAGTATTCCAACCTGTCCTATCAAAGTACCCTTTATACGGCACAGCTTAATTAGTGGTGGAAAACTGCGGAAAAATCAAACAGACCGTTTGATTTTTCTTTTAATAAAGGGCTGTCCGATATGAATTGCCGATACTGTCGGATAAATTAAATTATTAAGTTTCATCCGCAATAAAGGTGGTAAATAAACTATCAAACATTAAATAGGGCAGCGGCCGGGCATATTGCTGATGCTGCGGCAGGACTGCCGTACGATATAAGAAAGGAGATAACAATATGGATAAATGGGTATGCACTATTTGCGGTTATGTTTATGATCCGGAGGTTGGGGATCCCGATGCTGGCATCGCTCCCGGTACAGCATTTGAAGATCTCCCGGATGATTGGGTATGCCCGGACTGCGGCGTTGGCAAGGATATGTTTGAAAAGGAATCATAATCCTTGAGGCTGCGCTTAAAGGACTAACGGGACTGAATATTATAAGCTGTTTTACACGAAAAAGATGCCCGACAGGAGGTTGCAGGCTTAAGAAACCTCCGTCGGGCCTTAGTGTTTCAAGGGCTCCAAGGAAATGACAGAATACTACATAAACTGGCATAAATAAACATTCATAAAATTTTTAAAAAACAGCTTGACATGATGAACAGGATTTTGTATACTGTAAAAGCCGCGACTGATTGAGGCAAAAATGAAAAACGGCATGGGAGCATAGCTCAGCTGGGAGAGCACCTGCCTTACAAGCAGGGGGTCATAGGTTCGATCCCTATTGTTCCCACCACATGGCCCGGTAGTTCAGTCGGTTAGAACGCTAGCCTGTCACGCTAGAGGTCGAGGGTTCGAGCCCCTTCCGGGTCGCCATTTTTGCCCAGATAGCTCAGTTGGTAGAGCAGAGGACTGAAAATCCTCGTGTCGCTGGTTCAATTCCGGCTCTGGGCACCAAATGTGTGCGGGATTAACTCAGTGGTAGAGTGTCACCTTGCCAAGGTGAAAGTCGCGAGTTCGAATCTCGTATCCCGCTCCAGACACACAAAAGAACCGCAGGACATGTAACTGCGGTTTTTAAATTCGGCGCCATAGCCAAGTGGTAAGGCAGAGGTCTGCAAAACCTTTATTCTCCGGTTCAAATCCGGATGGCGCCTCCAAAAATAAAATCCCTGAAATGCTTATAAAGCGTTTCAGGGATTTTTGCTTTTTGTTGGATAATAATTAATGACATCAGAGGGAAAATTTAAATTAATCTTCAAAATACTATATATTGCGTCTAGTTTTAAAGATGGATACAATATTGAGTGGAAGATATAGTAAAAAGTATGATATAGTAAAAAAGAAGGGATAAGTTGCAGCTTATCTCTTCTTGGATGGGCTATGTACCCATCAGACTTGAATGGATAGATGACTACCCAAAATGTATACATGCAATTACATTTTAGTCTATCCGTTCAGGTTGATCAAGAAAAATTTACAAAAGAACGGAGTGAGAATATGCAGTTAGACAAAAGGTACTATATTTTTAGAGCTACCATAACCATTAATGGAGTTAAATATTATGCTAAAAATTATGGTAAGCGAGCTTTTAAGATTTACATAAACCGATAATTAAGACATTTAGGGGATATGCTAGGGTAGGGCATATCCCCTAACTATATAGACTGCTTTTTTATAGTTGACATATTTACAAAATTTGAATCATAAAAGGCATTATAATAAACTTGAATGTGGCTTTTAAATATTAATGTATTTTAAGTTATTATCATGAGCCAAGTGGGTAGTATAAAGAAAAAAGACCAACAGAAAGGGGGTATAATATGGCAATGCATGAAAATAAGAGCCTGTCATCGGTAATGGTTATATTTGGCGGAACAGGCGATTTAACTCATAGAAAGCTTATGCCGGCTCTATATAATCTGGTCTATGATAATTTGCTGCCTCAGAACTTTGCTGTTGCGGTTGTTGGCAGAAGAAGCAAGACCAATGATCAATACAGGGATGAGGTATTTGAATCCCTCAAAAAGTTTTCCAGAAACAAAATAGACGAAGGACACTGGAATAAACTAAGAAATTTAATTTATTACGTTCAGTTCGATTTTACTGACATGAGCGGATATGAAAAACTCAAGGCTCAGATTGCGCAGCTTGAACAGGAATATAATATCCAGAGCGGCCGGGTGTTCTACCTTGCAGTAGCTCCCGAGTATTTCGAAACAATTGTCCATGGAATACATTCAAGCGGTCTTCACAGGAATGGCAACTACTGGTCAAGGCTTGTGATAGAAAAGCCCTTCGGAAAAGATCTTATAACTGCCAAGAAACTTAACAATAAGCTTCTGGAAGTATTTGAAGAAAAAGATATCTACAGAATAGACCATTACCTTGGCAAGGAAATGATACAGAACATAATGGTCTTAAGATTCTGCAATACTGTATTTGAGTCGCTGTGGAGCAATAAGTATATAGACCATATACAAATATCCCTCTGTGAGAAGAGCGGAGTTGGCACCAGGGGCGGCTACTATGAAAGTTCAGGTGCCATGAGAGATATGGTTCAGAACCATATTGTCCAGATTCTCTCGCTGGTTGCCATGGAACCTCCCATAGACCTTAAAACCGATGCAATCAGGACTGAAAAGCTTAAGGTAATCCAGGCAATAGATTGCTTTACCCCGGAGCTTTTACGTGACAATGTGGTCTTTGGCCAGTACGGCAGGGGCGTGGTTGACGGAGTACCCGTTCCGGGTTACAGAGAAGAGGAAAATGTGCCCAAGGATTCAAAAACAGAAACTTTTGTTGCAATAAAGCTTCATATTAACAACTTCAGATGGGCAGGAACTCCCTTCTATATCAGAACCGGAAAAAGGCTTGGGGCAGACTTTTCGGAAATTGTGGTACAGTTTAAGCCCATGCCAGATATACTTTATTTTAAAGAAAAGTACCTGCAGGAGCCAAACCTCTTAGTCATAAGGATACAACCCAATGTAGGCGTGTTCTTCCAGTTCAACACCAGGAATTTTAATACCCACAACGATATTGTATCCACTAAAATGGAAGCAGGCCAAATCAACAGGGAAGCAGGAAATACACCAGAAGCTTATGAGCGGCTTATTTACGATATTCTGCGCGGGGATGCAACACTGTTTTCAAGATGGGATGAGGTCGAAGCTTCCTGGTACTTTGCTGACAGAATCATTGAATACAAGGATCAGAAAAAATTTAATTTCCCCAATTATGATGCGGGAACAATGGGGCCCGTCAAAGCATTTGAGCTTTTGGCACGGGATGGAAGACAGTGGTTTAACATATAGGGGGTTATATAATATGAAGATATACGATATATCAATGGATATTTTTTATGAAATGCCCGTATACAAGGGAAAGGAATTCAAAAGACCTATAATAGAAACTGATATGAATTATGAAACAGGTTCGGTATATGAAAGCAGGCTCAATATGAATCTGCATACCGGAACCCATATTGATGCACCTTTGCATATTCTGAAAGATGGCAAGAACCTGGATGGGCTTAAGCTTGAAAGAGTTATAACCCGCTGCAAGGTTTTGGACTTTACTTATGTGGATGAAAAGATAACCAGGGAACATCTTTCCAAAAAGGAAATATCAGAAGGTGACTTTATCCTCCTTAAGACAAAAAACTCCTATGACAGTAATCAGGAAAATGTGGAAAAGAATTTTATATATCTTGATGAAACAGGAGCGGAGTATTTAAAGGATAAAAAAGTTTCAGGCGTTGGAATAGATGCCCTTGGAATTGAGCGCGATCAGCCCGGACATCCTACCCATAGGATTTTGTTTAATTCTGATATTATAATTATGGAGTGCCTTATGCTTAAAGATGTGGATGAGGGCGAATATATGCTCTTTGCTGCTCCCATCAAAGTGAAGGGAGTGGAAGCTGCTCCTGTAAGGGCGGTTCTTATTAAAGATATTTGATGAGTAAAAAAAGACTTATGAATTTTTAAGTTACTTACTACTTATATAAATAATGCAATGAATTATAAAAGGATATTCTATAGAAAAGATAGTAAGGGCTTAAATTTACAGTATCGCCATTATGCATGCGGGATTATTGTAGTCAGATTATTTGCTTAGGTGAGGAGATTAATTATGCATGACGTAATTATAATAGGAGGGGGCCCGGCAGGAGCCACAGCGGCTATATATGCAGCCCGGGCAAAGCTTGATACTCTGATAATTGAAAAGGCTTATTTCGGAGGGCAGATGGCCATAGCCACCCAGATGGACAATTACCCTGGGATTGATTCCATAAGCGGCAATGAGCTTGGGGAAAACATGATCAACCAGGCAAAGAAGTTTGGTGCTGTGGCCATTAATGAAGAGGTCCTGGACCTTGAGCTTGACAAAGCCGTTAAGAAAGTCAAAACAAGTGAAAAGGTATATGAGACCAGGACGGTCATACTATGCATGGGGGCATCGCCCAGAAAATTAGGCCTTCCTAATGAGGAAATGCTTACAGGCTCAGGAGTTTCCTACTGTGCAACCTGCGACGGCGCATTTTTCAGAGATAAGGATGTGGCTGTTGTAGGCGGTGGGGATACGGCGGCAGAGGATGCCTTGTATCTGTCAAGATTTTGCAATAAGGTATATCTGATCCATAGAAGAGATACCATGAGAGCCTCGAAATTCTTATCAAATCTGGTTCTGGAAAATCCAAAAATAATTCCAGTATGGGATTCGGTGGTTCAGGAAATTATCGGGGATATAATGGTTACAGGATTAAGAATAAGAAATGTAAAGACTGATGAGATATCTCACCTGGATGTAAACGGAGTATTCATAGCCATAGGAAATATACCAAATAGCGAACTGGTCAAAGGCAAAGTTGAGCTTAATGAAGGTGGGTATATAAAGACTGACGAAAATATGAAAACCAATATTCCCGGTGTCTTTGCAGCGGGAGACATACGTGAAAAGCCATTAAGACAAGTGGTTACCGCTGCTTCCGATGGTGCGGTGGCAGGCCAGGCGGCAGAAAAGTATCTGACAGAAAACAATTTTATGTGATTTCAATCACGGAATTTTTTCTTTACCTGTTGCAAACTATAAGAATAAGTGTCAGAATGTTTGGTGGCACCCAAATGCTTTGAAGGAGGCAAAAACATGAACATAACAAAAGATATGACTATCAGAGAAGTTCTGATGGCTAATCCGGATGCTGCAGAGATCTTGATAAGCTTTGGCATGGGTTGCATAGGCTGCCCTGCTTCTCAGGCTGAAACCCTTGAAGAGGCTTCCATGGTTCACGGAATGGATCTTAATGAGCTTCTGGATGCATTGAACAAGAAAGCATAGTCAAATGCATTATATATTGCAAAAGTTATGAGGATTGGGCTGTTTCGGTGAGACAGCCTTTTTCCTTTCCAAAAACTAATGTCACACCTGTCTAATCTATGACGGTTTGCACTTGTTACATTTATAGCCGCAGTTATGTCAATTGGAAACACTTTCCTTGTTTTTTAAAATAAAATAATACTGTCAGGCAATGCATAGGCCACATGAATAAAATGGCTCTGGTAAAGAAGGGCATCTGCAGCTTAAAAATAAGGCAGGTAAGACAATTATGAAATTAATTGAAAGCTTAAGCAAAAAGCCAATTGTATGGATTATTATTGCTGTTGTAATTGCCCTATATATTGCTGCAGCTTTTTTCATGTGGCCGGTCAATATTACCCAACTGATTGAACTTAAGAAAATCCGTCTGTTTTATAACAAGACATAGAAAACAAAAAGGAACTAAATAGCTGTCCGGGTTATTGAACATAAGCTTTGCTGGCACAATAAAAGGCGCAATTTTCTGCCTATTCACCAATAATTTTTATAAGCACGCGTTTTTCACGCTTTCCGTCATACTCCCCGTAAAAAATCTGTTCCCATGTGCCAAAATCCAGCTTGCCGTCGGTTACGGCCACAACCACTTCGCGGCCCATTATCTGCCTCTTTAAGTGGGCATCGGCATTGTCCTCAAAACCGTTATGGGCATATTGTGAATGTGGCTTTTCGGGAGCCAGTTTTTCAAGCCATCTTTCAAAATCGGCATGAAGCCCGGGTTCGTCATCGTTTATAAAAACACTTGCAGTAATATTCATGGCATTTACCAATACAAGGCCTTCCTTTATTCCGCTTTCACGAAGGCATTTCTCCACCTCGGGAGTGATATTAAGATATCCTCTGCGTGCTGGAAAGTTTATTTTAAGCTCTTTTCTGTAAGATTTCATAACAACGCACCTTTTGGACGAGAATTTAATCAAAAAATTGGGCTGATTTATTTGCCACAATTATAGTATAAATACATTTTATCAACAAGATATTCCACTGCATTAAAACCATCAATAGAATAGTTTTCCACTTTTCTGGAAAAGCTATGGATGTACTCATATTACTGGGCTTCTTTGACTTTTCATATTAAGTGTTGTATACTTAAAATTAACGAGTTTGATTATCTCCTTGATAGGCATGGCATATACTCGTCACGGGCTTCTTACATACATTTGCCTTATCCCTAAAGACACAACGGATAAAGTGAATGAGATTATGTATGTCTTAGAAGGAGCGGTTGGTATGTTCAATATAGGGGATAAAATTGTATACCCTATGCACGGAGCAGGAATTATCGAATCTATAGAAGAACGTGAAATTCTTGGCGAACGCAAGCGCTATTATGTCATGAAAATGCCTGTAGGAGATATGAAAGTCATGATACCAATCAACAATGTAGAGTGCATTGGAATACGTGATGTTATCGACGATGAGCATGCAGATGAGGTCTTTCAGTCTTTAAGCAGCAAATCCAGCGAACAGTCAACAGCTAATTGGAATAAAAGATACCGTGAAAATATGAGCAAGATAAAAAGCGGCAACGTTTTTGAAGTGGCCGAAGTTGTTAAAAGCCTTATCTTGCGTGAAAGAAGCAAAGGGCTTTCCACAGGTGAGCGCAAAATGCTGAACAGTGCCAAGCAAATCCTTATAAGCGAGTTGGTTTTGGCTAAGAACATGAAACCGAGCGATGTGGAAGAACTGATCAATATGCGCATAACAAACTGAAGCTTTAAGGGGCTTAACATGTTGGAAAAAGTACTCAAATACATCTTTGGGCTTACCGGAGCCCTGACCGGTATGACACTGGTTCGCTATCTTTTCATAAGAAATGGCATGACAGATTATCTGACTACCTATTATGGAATAGGGATAATTGTCTTTGCCACTATTTTTCTTGGGATTATCATGTATATCGTAGGAGGCAAAATAATTCGCCTCACTGCAATCTTTGCTGAGAAGTTTGAGCAGGCAATTCAAAGCATAACCACATATGAGCTTGCCATAGGTGCCGGCGGGTTGATTGCAGGTCTTATTGTAGCAAATCTTGTCTCAATACCAATTGTAAAAATACAGGTTGTTGGAGTAGTCATATCTATTGCAATAAATATTTTGATGGGTATCTGCGGTGTATATTTCGCATTGCTTAAGAAAAATGATAATTTTTTTGACGGATTTAGGGGAAATAAGAGTTCTGGCCTTAAGAACAGAAAGCTTCTTGATACCAGCGTCATTATTGACGGAAGAATTCTTGATTTATGCCGCACCGGCTTTTTGGAAGGAGAGCTTATAGTTCCGGGGTTTGTACTGGAAGAACTCAGGCATCTTGCGGATTCCGCCGATGATATTGTCAGGGCTAAAGGCAGACGCGGCCTTGATGTTCTTAACATGCTCAAAAATGACGGCAAATTTCCCATATCCATAGACAAGACAGCCAGGGACAACAATATGGAAGTTGACGAGCAGCTTATGAAAATGGCCAGGGAAATGGACGCGAAGATTATAACCAACGACTATAATCTGGGAAAAGTTGCATCAATCAGGGGAATAGATATTCTTAATATAAATGACCTTGCCAATGCCATGAAACCTGTGGCCGTTTCCGGAGAGGAAATGACCATAAGAATTGTAAAGGAAGGAAAGGAAAATGGTCAGGGTGTTGGCTATCTGGACGACGGAACAATGGTTGTTGTGGAGTCGGCCTATAAATTTAAGGGTCAGCTTATTGACGTTGTGGTGACCAGTGTGCTTCAGACCTCAGCAGGACGTATGATCTTTGCCAAGTACAAGAATGTCCATCTGTCTTTGGCAAAGTAAGCTATATGCTTGTTTGGTTCTGATTTTAAAAAATTATTTTGCAAAGAGGATTATATATGATACATGAAGCTGGCGCCGTAGGCGCCATTATTGTTGCCGCGGGAAAGGGAAGCCGCATGGGGCTTGGCCATAACAAGGTTTTAGCTAAGGTATGCGGTAAGACAGTTATTGAATGGACTCTGGATAACTTTATAAATTCGGGGCTTGTTGACAGAATTGTTTTGGTAATAAGCCCGGATGATAAGGAACAAATGGCAGAGGTCAGCCGCCAATACAGGGAGAGAATTGATATTACTCTTGTTGAAGGCGGAAAGGAACGCCAGGATTCAGTGTATAACGGTCTTATTTCCCTTGGAAATTCTGTGGGAACTGTTCTTATTCATGACGGGGCAAGGCCTTTTGCGGACAAATCCATTATAGAACGCAGCATAGCTAATGCGCGTCTTTATGGTGCTGCCTGTGCCGGAATGCCTGTAAAGGATACCATAAAGGTGGTGGACAAGGAAAATATCATTAGTGCAACTCCTGAAAGGCGTTTTATCTGGAGCGCCCAGACTCCCCAGGCATTTAAAATGGAAATAATTTTGGATGCCTATAAAAAGGCTTATGAAAAAGGAATAAATGCGACAGACGATGCAAGTATTGCCGAAGCCGCAGGATATAAAGTGGTAATGTTTGAAGGCAGTTATTATAATATAAAGCTTACTTCTCCCGAGGATATGCTTTTGGCAGAACTGTTTATAAAAAATTTAGGCTTAACTGCTTCCCCTTAGAATTTACATAAAAAAAGAAAAGTTTAAAAAATTGTTTTCAGGGTAATAGATCTGGTATAATATAATGAAAATGAACTTGCCAGGACTGATATTTTTGGAAAGTGTCACAAATCGACAGGTTCGATTTTCAAATACTTACCATAAGGGGGAATTTATATGAAAGACTATCGTTGTGAGAATATCCGCAATGTATGTCTTCTGGGTCATGGCAATGCGGGTAAGACAACGCTCGCCGAAGCAATGTTATTTCTGACAGGCGGAACTGACCGTTTTGGCAGCGTTGTCGATGGTAATACCGTATTGGATTTTGATCCTGAGGAAATCAAAAGAAAGTTCTCAATTGCCACTGCTCTTGCACCTGTTGAATGGAATGACGTAAAAATTAATATCATCGATACTCCCGGTTATTTCGATTTCGCGGGAGAAATGCTTGAAGGATTAAGTGTAGCCGACGGAGCCGTTATTTTGGTGGGCGCAAAGGATGGTCTTCAGGTAGGCACCGAAAAAGCATGGTCCTATGTCAATGAAAGAAAGCTTCCAAGAATGTTTTTCATAAGCAAGCTTGATGAAGAAAATTCAGACTTTGAAAAAGTCTACAATCAGTTGAAGGATAAGTTCGGGAAAAGCGTCGTTGCGCTGGAAATTCCAATAATGGAAGGCAATACGGTTAAGGGTGTTGTCAATGTTCCCAGAATGAAAGCCATATATTTCAACGGTAAGGACAAAACTGAAGGTCCAGTTCCCGATAATATGAAGAGCCTGGTAGAAGGTTATCTTGAAGGAATTGCCGAAGCAGTAGCCGAAACCGATGAAGAGCTTATGGAAAAGTATTTTTCAGGTGAACCCTTTACTGACGAAGAAATCCGCAAGGGAATCAAGGCCGGTGTGCTGAGTGGAGATATAGCTCCGGTTACCTGCGGTTCATCCATACAAAAAGCTGGTGTGTCCACTTTGATGGATTCTTTGGTCAAGTATATGCCTGCTCATTGTGAAAAGGGAACCGTTAAGGTGCTTAATGCGTCAACCAAGGAACCTGTGGAAATTAAAGTAGGCAATGACCAGCCCCTTGTTGTTCAGGTATATAAGACAATTGCCGACCCCTTCGTTGGCAAGATTTCATTCCTGAAGGTTATTTCCGGTACGTTGTCAGCAGACAGCACGGTTTATAATGTCAATAAAGAAAAGCCCGAGAAAATCGGAAGCATCTTCTATATGAAGGGCAAACAACAGATTAGCACTTCTAAACTGGTATGCGGAGATATCGGAGCCGTAGCCAAACTGACTGTCACAGAAACCAGTGATACTCTTGCAACAAAGGATTCCCAGGTAATTGTTGAACCAATTAAATTCCCAGAACCCATGCTGTCCATGGCAGTTATGCCTAAGGCAAAGGGCGATGAAGAAAAAATCGGTGCAGGTCTTCAGAGAATTGTTGAAGAAGATCCCACTTTCAAGGTTTATCTGCATCCTGAAACCAAACAGACCTTGATTTATGGTATAGGCGATCAGCACCTTGACGTAATTGTAAGCAAGCTCAAGAGCAAGTTCAAGGTAGATGTGGAGTTGGTAAATCCCAGAATTCCTTATCGCGAAACCATTAAGAAAAAGGTTAAGGTTGAAGGTAAGCATAAGAAACAGAGCGGCGGCCACGGCCAGTTCGCAGATGTTTGGATTGAATTTGAGCCAGGTCCAACAGAAGACTTGGTATTTGAAGAAAAGATATTCGGCGGTGCCGTTCCGAAACAGTACTTCCCCGCTGTTGAAAAAGGTTTGAGGGAAAGCATGCAGAAAGGCGTGCTTGCCGGTTACCCTGTAGTTAATCTTAAGGCTACACTGGTTGACGGTAAATACCATGAAGTTGACTCTTCCGAAATGGCATTCAAGATTGCCGCAAGCCTTGCATACAAAGAGGGTATGAAACAGGCTAACCCTGTTATCCTGGAGCCCATCTGCCATGTTGAAGTTTTCGTTCCCGATGAATATATGGGCGATATTATAGGAGACCTCAACAAGAGACGCGGACGCGTTCTTGGCATGAACCCATATGAGGGCATGCAGCAGGTTATTGCAGAAGTTCCTCAGGCTGAAATGTTCCGCTATCCTACAGATTTGAGATCCATTACACAGGGCAGAGGATATTTCACAATGAAGTTTGAACGTTATGAAGAAGCTCCCCCTAACGTTGCAGAGAAGGTTATAGCTGAGGCTGCACACAGAGCAGAGGAAGAGTAATAGTTTATTAGCTGAATAAAAATACTAAGGAGACGGCTTTTGTGCAAAATTTTTGCATGAGAACCGTCTCCTTGTGTAAATAGGGGCCTCCTTGAAAATTTAAGGAAAATGGTTTATAATAGTCAGGGATAGTCAAAGATAAGACGGGGTGATAAAAATGGCTAGATTAAGTGACCTTATAGAAGCTTTCCTCAAATCAATGATAAATGAGGAACAGGGGTCTGTTGAGATACAGAGAAATGAGCTTGCAAATAAATTCAACTGTGTACCCTCACAGATTAATTATGTAATATCCACACGTTTTACAACCGACAAGGGATATTACGTTGAAAGCCGCAGGGGCGGCGGTGGATATATAAGCATAAAAAGGCTCAACACCCAATCTGCCGGCGATTATCTTATGCATATAATTGCATCAATGGGAAACAAGATTTCTCAGCATACCTGCGAAGTGTTTATTAACAATTTTGTTGACTATAATATTATAGAACGACGTGAGGCAATGCTCATGAAGGCTGCCACATCGGACAAGGTATTGGCTGATGTTCCAGTAGACAAGCGCGATGATGTAAGGGCAACCATACTTAAAAACATGCTTATGAGCTTGACCGTGAAATAGGAGGAAGTTTTATGGCGCTTTGTCAAATTTGCAAAAAAAGAGAGGCGACCGTATATTTCACTCAGATTATTAACGGACAAAAGACCGATTTACTTGTATGCAAGCAGTGTGCCGGCGCCCAGGGGGTTAAACTTGATCTCAATTCCCTCCTGACTGGACTTTTGGGAATACACAATGAAGAAGAAAAAATGAACGTTGCCGTTACAAGATGTGACCGATGCGGAATGACGGCAGAGGAATTCAACCAGACCGGAAGAATAGGATGCGCCAGATGTTATGAGGTATTTTACGAGCCTTTGCAGGCCCTCCTGACACGGATACACGGAAACGCAATCCATCGCGGAAAAACACCCAAGAGCTATGAACGTCAGCAGGCAGTTGATGTAAAGATTGAAAAGCTTAAACAACAGCTCAATGAATGCATAAGAACCGAAAATTATGAAAGGGCGGCACAGATAAGGGATCAGATAAGACTTCTTGAGAAGGGAGGCTCAAACCATGAATAAATGGTATGTTGATATAGGCCCTGATTCTGATGTTGTAATTTCAAGCAGGGTCAGGTTAGCACGAAATTTCAAAAACTACCCTTTCCCTCAAAGAAGTCTTCCGGTACATCAGGAAAGCGTTATAAGAGAAACTTGTGAAGCTTTGTTCTCAACTAACCCCAAGCTTAAGGAAAACTTTACTTTAATCAGATTTAAGGATATTTCGTTTATAGAAAAGCAGGTGCTGGTTGAAAAGCACCTTGTAAGCAAGGAACTTGCTGAAAGTGATCTCAATGCTGCTGCTCTTATCAGCACAGATGAGCAGGTAAGCATAATGTTCAACGAGGAAGACCACTTAAGAATACAATGCCTTGTTTCAGGCATGCAGCTTGAAAAGGCTTTTGATATATGCAACTACCTGGACAACATAATTTCTGAGAAGGTGGATTACGCCTTCAACCATACAATAGGATACCTGACAAGCTGTCCTACAAATGTGGGAACAGCAATACGTGTTTCGGCAATGTTGCACCTTCCTGCCCTTACCATGACAGGATATATCCGTTCAGTACTGGAGTCCTGCGGAAAACTTGGGCTGGCAGTAAGAGGGCTTTATGGGGAAAATACCGAAGCCATCGGAAACATGTACCAGCTTTCAAACCAGGTTACCCTGGGAAAAGATGAGAATGATATTGTCATGAGCGTTAAGAATATAAGCTATCAGATAATAGAACAGGAGAGGATATTAAGAACAGAGCTTTTAAATAAAACCAACAATAAGCTTGTGGACAGGATTATGAGGTCTTATGGAATACTCCGCTATGCCAGGACCCTTACATCCGAGGAGGCATTTAAAAGGCTTTCTGATATCAGGCTGGGCATTAATCTTGGCCTTATCCATGACCTCACAGAAATCGATGTCAACGAAATGACGCTTATGATCCAGCCCGGACGGCTGCAGCAGCATGAAAAAAGAGAATTGTCCCCTGAGGAGAGAGACATAGCAAGAGCCAATTATGTCAGGAACCTTATTGAAAAGAGACAGAGCAATTAAATCCAGAAGAATTTGAGAACCATTCTATAACAAGAGGTGAGAACATGATCTACGGTAGATTTACAAAAAAAGCGGAAGCTGCCTTAATACATGCAAAAGAGTTTGCTATGGCATTAGGGCATCCATATATAGGTACCGAACATATTCTTTGGGGTCTTGTAAAAGAAGGCACGGGCATTGCCGCAAGTGTGCTGGTTTCCAATGGAGTTACTGATGAAAGAATAAAGCATAAGATTATAGAACTCATAGGAACGGGCGAAGGCGGTAACGGCGCTATTTCATATACGCCCCGCACAAAGCGTGTTCTTGAACTTAGCTATGCCGAAGCCAGAAGGATGGGACAGAATTTTATCGGCACCGAACATATACTCATTGGCATTATGCGTGAGGGCGAAAGTGTTGCGGTAAAAATACTCATAGATCTTGGCGTGGATATCAGAAAGCTCTATGAAAGCATTATGACAATGCTCAGCGAAGACACGCCCATGGCTGTTGCTCAAAACAGGCCTTCAGCCGTGGAGGTTGAAACTCCTACTCTGGATCAGTTTGGCAGGGATTTAACAGCTTTTGTACGTGAAGGCAAAGTGGACCCTGTTATAGGGCGTGACAAGGAAATTGAGAGAGTAATTCAGATTTTGAGCAGGAGAACCAAGAACAACCCCTGCCTTATAGGTGAGCCCGGTGTAGGTAAAACAGCCATTTGTGAGGGTCTTGCCCAAAAAATAGTTGAGGGGAATGTCCCCGAGACCTTAAAGGATAAGCGTGTTGTTACCCTTGACCTTTCTTCGATGGTTGCAGGCGCAAAATACAGAGGAGAGTTTGAAGATCGCCTGAAAAAAGCCATTGAGGAAATCAGGAATGCCGGAAACGTAATTCTCTTTATAGATGAGCTTCACACCATAGTGGGAGCAGGAGCCGCAGAAGGAGCAATTGATGCCGCCAATATCTTAAAGCCCCTTCTTGCAAGAGGCGAGATACAGATTATTGGTGCCACAACCCTTGACGAATACCGTAAGCATATAGAGAAGGATGCGGCTCTGGAAAGAAGGTTCCAGCCTATTACAGTTGGAGAACCCACAATAGAAGAGACCATAGAAATTCTTAAGGGTATCAGAGATAAATATGAAGCCCATCATCAGGTCAAAATCACCGACAAGGCTCTTGAGGCGGCGGTTAAACTATCAACACGCTATATTTCCGATCGCTTTTTGCCTGACAAAGCCATCGACCTTATTGATGAGGCTGCCAGCAAGGTAAGATTAAGAAGCTTTACTGCTCCTACTGATCTTAAGGAGCTGGAAAGAAAAATAGAAGAAATCCACAAGATGAAAGAAGACGCAATAGTAAGCCAGGAATTTGAAAAGGCTGCTTCCCTGAGGGATGAGGAAAACAAGCTAAAAGAAGAGCTTGAATCCAAGAAAGAAGCATGGAAGATGCATAACTCCATTAATACTCAGGTAGTTACCGAAGAGGAAGTTGCGTCAATTATTGGTGCATGGACAGGTATTCCTGTAAGCAGACTTGCTCAGGAAGAATCAGAGCGCCTTAAAAATATGGAGCAGGTGCTCCACAAGAGGGTTATTGGCCAGGAAGAAGCCGTTAAGGCAGTTTCCAGGGCAATAAGAAGAGGACGTGTAGGGCTTAAGGATCCCAAGCGCCCTGTGGGCTCCTTCATATTCTCAGGTCCCACCGGTGTTGGTAAGACAGAGCTTTCAAAGGCTCTTGCAGAAGCCCTCTTTGGTGATGAAAGCCTGATGATACGCATAGACATGTCCGAGTACATGGAAAAGCACAGCGTATCAAGGCTTGTAGGCTCGCCTCCGGGTTATGTGGGATATGATGAAGGAGGACAGCTTACCGAAAAAGTAAGGCGCAAGCCCTATTCTGTGGTGCTGTTTGACGAGATAGAAAAAGCTCATCCCGATGTGTTCAATATGCTTCTGCAGATTCTTGACGACGGAAGGCTGACAGATTCCACGGGCAGAGTTGTGGACTTTAAAAATACAGTTATAATAATGACCTCCAATGTGGGTGCCCGTGAAATTGTGGAGACAAGACGTCTTGGGTTCGGTTCCTTAGAAGAAAACGCGGCAAAAGATTATGAGGACATGAAAAAGAATGTCATGAACGAACTTAAAAAGACATTCAGGCCCGAGTTCCTGAACCGTGTGGATGAGATAATAGTATTCCATCCGTTAACCCGTGACGAAATTAAGCAGATAGCCAACCTTATGCTGGAAGAGACAGCCAAGAGGCTTGCTCAGAACAATATCAAGGTTACCTTTGATGACATGGTTAAGGATTACCTGGCTGAAAAAGGATATGACAAGACCTATGGCGCCCGTCCATTAAAGAGAACCATTCAGGAACAGATTGAGGATAAGCTTGCAGAAGCTATCCTGGACGAGCGGATAAAAGATGGAGATGAGGTTCATATCTCACTTAAGGATGGCAAAATAGAAATTGAAAAAGTCGGCTCTGTACAAAAGTAATGGCGAAAAAACAGGGGTATCTTTTAACCCCTGTTTTCTTTAATTATGTTATAAGACATTGAAAACGTCAGGAGCGGTATGAAGTTAATAGATATAATCCTGAATCAAAAGATGAAATTATCCGGTTATATTTATGTTTCAGTGATGTCCTTTTGCCATAAAAAGGGGCTGATTAAATGCGGTTTTATACCTTCAAATGCGCTGGCCTCAGGGGTTGCAACCCTTAAAAAATCAAAAATGGGACGGTAAGTGAAATAATGAGAGAAAACGAGAAAAAACGAGCAAATAAGCGAGCTATTGAGATGTATTTTAAATTTTGCGCATATTAGCCTTGACATATTTCAAAGTCATGTATTAAAATAAGAAACGCCGCAATTCGCGACGTTTTTATTTTGCTTATTAGTAGGACTATTAAATAAACGTAAACACATATTAACCAAAGGAGGTTGCCTCATGAAGACTTATATGGCTAAGGCACAGGAAGTAGAGAAGAAATGGTACGTTGTCGATGTAGAAGGCAAGGTTCTTGGTCGTGCCGCCAGTGAAGTTGCAAAGATTCTTCGTGGAAAGCATAAGCCTGAATATACACCCCATGTTGATACAGGCGATTATGTAATTGTTCTTAACGCAGATAAGGTTGTGTTGACAGGCAAGAAGCTTGATCAGAAGCTTTACAGACGTCATACAGGTTGGATTGGACACTTGAAGGAAATTAAGTACAGACATTTCCTTGCGACCAAGCCTGAAAGAGTGTTCGAGCTGGCTGTAAAGAGAATGCTCCCCAACAACAGGCTGGGACGTGCTATGTTCAAAAAGCTCAAAGTGTATGCTGGTTCCCAACACAATCATCAGGCACAGAAGCCCGAAGTGCTTGAGCTCAATATATAATCGAGGGGAGGATAATGTAAGATGGCAAAGGTTCAGTATTATGGTACAGGCAGAAGAAAGAAGTCTGTTGCAAGGTGCAGATTGGTGCCCGGAAACGGCAGCATAATTATAAATGACAGAGACATTGACGATTACTTTGGACTTGAAACCCTTAAGGTAATCTGCAGGCAGCCTCTTGTTCTCACCGAGACTTTAGGCAAGTTCAATGCAATTATCAATGTTAGAGGCGGCGGCTTTACCGGTCAGGCAGGCGCTATCCGCCACGGTATCGCAAGAGCTCTTTTAAAGGTTGATGAGGCTTTCAGACCTGCATTGAAGAAAGCTGGATTCCTTACACGTGATCCAAGAATGAAGGAAAGAAAGAAGTACGGTTTGAAGAAAGCTCGCCGTGCACCCCAGTTCTCCAAGAGATAATCAAGAGAATATTTCAAAGAACTTACAAACCTCAGAGACTCAGTTTCTGGGGTTTTTATTTTTTATCATAGTAGGATCCACATGTGCGTCGGCTGACATCGAGATACATGTGTGCCTGGTATTATGAGGAGTATGTTAGAATGGTTCTACGTCAATTGTTGGGGTAGGACACAAAGTAAAATGAAATAGCTATATGTTACTGGCAGATAATCAATATTTGGTTGTCTGCCAGTTTTGTATGTAAAGGCTTAAGCCATAACATGAAGTATTCTGTTTCTAAATC
>JAAYAD010000016.1 GCA_012719545.1 Clostridiaceae bacterium | reverse complement strand
TGATACTGATTGTACATCTTCTCCCAATTCAAAGCAACGATGTAGCGCTTCTAATTTTACTGATAATGGAGGATGCCTTGGGTGTTCAGGCGTATTTAATCCGCGAAATGTAGAATATCCTTCGGGTACATGCTTCCTTCGCATTATCCAGTTATACAGAGTTTGTCTCCGAGCCGGGTATCCGAGAATGGTAATGGTTTTTGTAACTGAGCCTGTTTCGTCATAAACTTCAAGCGCTCGAAGGTACTGTTCTTCTGAGTACATATTCTACTCCTTTCGGAGTGAATCCTAGTCCAACTTTTTGTCCGCACCCCCGTCTCTCAAGTGCTTGAGCATATCTTCATAGTTTTTTTAATAATTCCCTTGTTAGGATTTCCTCATCATCCTCGTAACCCTTAAAGTATATCTCCTCAATTTCATTATGATTAAAAAAGACATTATACTTTTCACTTAAGTGACCTTCAGGATACAGGCAACCTACATAATCCCACTTTTTATTTGTTCCTACCTGTATTTGCTTTCTGCCATAAATCATTAGTTTTTTAGTTCCACCAATTAAACGCACCACAGAACCAATTGGCAAATATTCTAACATATTACACCTTCTCTTTTTATATTCAATTTTAGCCTATAGTCCTCAGTTACACTCTGTATTCTTTCAATAAGATTTTCCTTAAAGGCTGCTCCTGATTCTTTACTCAGAGTAATACTAATGCCAAGATTATCACCAAAAGGTTCTACTTTAAAATAATAATCAAGATTTTCGGCATTTGCTCTGATTGAATGGCAAGCATATATATTTAGCAATCCGGCATAAATCCAGATATCTGTTCCTTCAATCAATTCTGTCAATAATCTCAAATCTGCTTTCTCGCTAAATATATATGCTTTTTCATTGCTTATTTCGAAAATAGTATAAAACTCGTCCAAATATTCCTTAAGTATTTCTACATGCTGCTTATCTAATATTTCAACGCAAACGGGATGCTCCTTAAAAATAGCTGCCAGTAAGTCTCTTTGAACATAATTCCATAAGTATGAGTTATTGTATTTATTATAGCTTTCATCTAAATACAATTCATACGTCAGATCATCGATTATCTTAAGATTAATAACATTAAAATCTACTTCAGCAGTTTTCTTTTTGTTATGTAAAATCACTTATGTCACCTCTTCTACCTATAAGCAGCCTTTGCTATTCCCTCCCCGGCTGCTCTGCCTCCCAGTGCTCCGGCTATACCTCCAACTAATCCTCCTACAAATCCTCCAATTGCGGTTCCTAATCCAGGGCATATCGCAGTTCCAATGGCAGCTCCTCCCATTGCTCCCACTTTGGCACCTGCAACACCTCCTGCCCAGCTTCCGGCAACACCTGCTGCTGTTGTTACTGTATTTTTACCCACTTTATTGCCATCTGCTTTATAAGAATCATAAATATCTTTACCATCCATTACAACAGCCGCAACAGCAAGTGCCCTGCCTCCAACTTTTGCAACTTTAGCAACATCGTCAAAATTCTTTGCGGCATTATAAATTGTATTTGAAACAGGTTTGTGGTCAAGGGCTTTAACAACTGCATTATTTGGATAAAGTGATGGGTTGGTATTAATATGATTATAATTTGCACCATTATGTGGTGAATCAATCCTCACGGCTGGTGCGCCTACAGGAACTCCGTTTTTAGTTCTGCCTGCTGAGTTATCAACAATAGTTAATACCGTGGTTCCTCTTTGAGTAGTATTTACACTATAGTTCGTGCCCTTCAACGGATTTTGCTGTACTGCTACAGAAGTACCTTTTATTACACTGCTTGCAGTTTTATTTTGGGAAGTACTTTTGCTTTGAACAGTAGTCTTATTCGATTGCTGAGAATAACTTGACACAGTTTTTAATGAATTTGATACAGATGGCATTGACATATTCCTCCTTGAAACAAAAATCAAAAATTTTATTAAATCTTTAAAGTAATGTCAAGTTTTAACATTATATATGAAAATTATCATATCAACAGAAGGCTGTCAACACCAAATTAGGTAATATTTTCAACAAGTTTCGACAATAAGGCTACTGATAAATTCTCATCTCAAAGCTATTCTTAATTCAATCTCAAACTCTTTCCACCGGATGCCTGAGCACTGTTTTCATTGTTTCAGGATTTGACTTTCTCGGGTCTGAAAGGTATATTTCATGATGCTTTCCACCGCTTAAGAATCTGTTTCTCAAGCCGTTTTCTTTTAGGAAAGCCTCAACTTTCTTCATTGTCTCAGGTTCGGTGGAATATGGCCCAATGTGCATAACCTGCACGCACAAGCCTTCTTCAAAAGCTTCAAAACGTGCCTTTTCCGTGTTTAATTCCGGCTTCTTTTTTGCAAGTTCTTTTTTTGCCCATTGAACAATCTCCTGGTTTACAAAATCAGGCTGGCGTATCATTAAAGTCCACTTCCAGTTATCCCTTATTTCAAAGGAAAATGTTTCTTCCTCAATCCACCATAGTCCTTCAAGGGGAGGAACCACATAATCAAAATACCCTGGAATTTCAATTCCTTTTTTCCTGCTCATTTTGATTGTATAGGAAAGCCCATATAAAAGCTCTGTCGCGTGCTGAAATTCAGGACTGTTATTGGGGTCGCCGCTTCCATCCACCATAAAGAAATTCATAGTCGGCACTTCAATTAATTCCGGCTTGTCCTTGGGCATATATAATTCTTTGTATTCTTTTTTAAAGTCAAAAGCTTTTTCACTCATTTAATCAACCTCCAGCCAATTAAGCAACCAGCATCAAAGCCAATATTTTATATACTTTACCTAACCAATAAGATTGAACTGTTCAGAAAATCACGATTTTAAGCTAATGATAACACAGCAAACCTGACAACAGTATGTCAGGTTTTTTCATAAATCCTGCATATATTTTCGGCCATGTTCCTTATCCTGTCACGAAGTTCTATGGGTTCCAAAACCTCAATTTTATCTCCAAAACCAAGGATAAACCCGTACAGCCATCCGTTCATGGCCATATTAAAAGTTACTTTAAGTCTTCCATCCGGTGCAATTTCATAGTTATTAAATCCGAAGATATCATTTACCGCATGAACCATGGACTTGTCAAAGAGTGCAACAATGGTCAAATTCTTCTTATTTTCAAACTCTTGTTCCCAGTTTATATTGTCAAAGGAAAACTCTCTGGCTTCAAAAGATGTATCAGTTATTTTTAAGTCACTCATTCTCCTTAGCTTAAACAGCCTGAAATCTTTTCTTTTAAGGCAATATGCGTAAAGATAGCAGTTTGCTTCTTTGAAAACAATAACACAGGGCTCAGCTTTTCTTTTTGTCAGCTTTTCATCGCTGTAGTACATGAACTCAATGATTTTATGTTCCCTTATGGCTTTCTTTATTTCCTGTATCCTGTAACCCAGCTGATCATTCTTATTCCACGATGACAAATCAATGATAATTTCATTTCCTGCCGGCACGTAACCGGATTTATTGACCATACCGGTGAGTTTATCTATCAGAAGCTTTATTTTTATATCTTCTTTACTCGCACTGTACAAGCCTTTTAATCCAGCTACTATCTTATAAACCTCATCTTTTGTCAGGACACTTCTGTCAAGTTTGTACCCTTCAACAATTTCTATTCCGCCGTCCGCCCCCTGCAATGTGCTGACAGGAATCCCTGCCTGGGATATGGCTTCTATATCCCTGTAAATTATTCTTACCGAAACTTCAAATTTATCAGCCAGTTCCTGTGCTTTTACCTTTTCGTGATTTAATAGATAAATAATTATTGATAACATCCGCTCAAGTTTTCTGTTCATAGTATGCCCTTCTCCTCTCCTGCTTTCATTATAAATCAAGAAGGCCGAACATATAAAAAACTACCGGCAGGTTCCGGTAGTTTCAGATTGTAGACAAAAACGGTTGTGGTTTTAGGCCATAACCGTTTTTTCTAAATACATCAATGATTTTTCTCTAAATACTGGTAAAAATTCAATAAGAAATTGCAAAATAGGGTTCATATCTGGATTTAGCTTTTTC
>JAAYAD010000088.1 GCA_012719545.1 Clostridiaceae bacterium | reverse complement strand
CTTTTAAAATGTGGTGTCGGCAACTTCATTTTACTAGAGATTCCAACTCCATGCTCATTTTATTTACAAAAAATGTTGGAGTACCGAAGCTGTCTTTGTTATTTAGCTTCTGGTAACCCCAACATTTATTATAGAACCAATTTTTATTTGCAGAAATTGTGCCTGCCTATTTTTACTACAATGGGCCTGCTCCAAATCCATTTGCTTGTAGCTGTAGCCGGATTATAGTAGTAGATGCACCCGTAAGTTGGGTCCCAGCCGTTTAAAGCATCTCTTGCCGCTTTATATGCTGTATCGTTGGGGGTAAGGTTGATTTGACCGTCAGATACAGCTGTAAAGGCACCCGGCTGATATATTACTCCCGGTATTGTGTTAGGGAATCTGCTGTCGGCCACACGATTCAATACAACTGCTGCAATTGCCACCTGGCCTTCGTAGGGTTCGCCCCTGGCTTCCCCGTAAATACAGCGGGCCAAAAGTTCCAGATGCTGGTCATTGGGATTACTGGAGGAGCCGGTGGGCAATCCCAGGGCATACAATGTCTGTTTTCCTGCGATACCATCTACTTTCAGGCCGTTCTTGCTCTGAAAGTACCTTACCGCCTGATAGGTCAAATAACCGTACTTGCCGTCAATTGCACCATGATAATACCCCCATGCCTTCAGCCTTTTCTGTATTTCTATAACTTCCTTTCCGCTTGAACCGTAATAGGATATAGCTGCTCTGCTGTAATTTTCAAGCTCAGGTATCAGGTTTCCGAATATATAGATACCTGCAAGAAGAACTACTGCAATAAAATAGACCCATGCAAGTCTGGTGCGCTTTTTCATGAAATACCTCCAAAACGAGATTTTCATGATAAGCTTTTGCAGTAGGTCAAAAATTATACTAAATTTTTAAATTTTACAGGGGGAGGCCGTCGATGCCGGCCAGAAAAATAAATATCAAAACTCCTATAAGAAGGTAGTCACATTCACTTCCTTCAGCCAAAAGCAGGATAATAAGGAGAATGAGTATTAAATCGTCCTGGCCTAAGTTTTTAAAAAAAGACTGCAACGACGGGGGACCACGATGATAGGCAGGCGCTTTCCGGCTTCTTGAATCATCCTCCAGTTCATAAGGAAACGGAATTGAGTTTAGTCCCTTTGACTCCATCCATGAGTCACCCCTTTGTATTATTACGGTTATTTGTTAGAGCATTAATCACGGATATAATCTTTAAAAGCTGTACTGCATTGTCCAGACGCTGCTTCCTTTCTGGTCTTAAAAAGGGCTGTACCGAATGCAAAAGCGCAATTCGGGAGTCACTGATGTTATTGAACATATTAAGCATTTCATTTGCCTTGGATAATATGTCCAGAGTATTGTTCCTACCTCTCCCTGAACTTTGGCTGTAAGGACTGAAAGTAGGAACAGCGTTTTCCTCTTCATCGGAAGCACTGGCTTCGGAAGAATCTCTCTCATTACTCGGGGCCGAATTGGAGGATATATTGTCAACTATATTTCTCAGGCTTTTTGTGTCGGATACGCCAAACATATCAGCAATCTGTTTTATTTTTCTATCGAGGTCGTCAGCCATAAGACCGCCTCCACCGCTATTTTAATAATGATTTAAGTTTCTGGACAATTACAGAGCCTTCTGGTCCCAATACCTGCATAAGCTTCTGGAAGTCTCTTTCTGTGATTTTATTTCTTAGCTCATCAAGGTTAATACCCATCTGGCTAAGCTTTCTGGAATCATATTCATTGATTTTTTCAAGGATTTCTTCTGTGCTTATATTGCCCAGCCTTCTGCGAAGTTCCTGGGGACTTTCGTTATGGAACATTTCAAGTGCCTTTTCAAGCTTCTTTTTCTGAATGCTGCCGCCAATTCTGTCAAACATATTGTAGTTATCAGGCATATTATCACCACATATAAAAACATCTGCATACCAATTGTATGCAGATGAGCTTGTCATGTTGCATAAAAATGGCGCCATGCTTTTGGCGCCTTTAATTTCAGAGTTCACTCATTATCTTGTCAAGGGCTGTAATGAAGCCGTCAATATCTTCCCTGGTTATTATAAGGGGCGGGAGCATACGGATTATGTTTTCTCCCACGCTTCCTATAAGATAGCCTGCGTCAAGGCATTTTTTCTTAACTTCCACTGCCTTGGGAACAGTAAGTTCAACTCCTATCATGAGCCCTTTTCCGCGTACTTCCTTTATAAACGGCCATTTATCTTTCAACTGAGAAAGCTTTTCCATGAAATAATCGCCCATTACAGCGGAGTTTTTGCTCAAGTTGTCATTGATGATTGTTGAAAGTACAGCAAAAGCCGTATTACAAGCCAGTGGATTTCCGCCGAAGGTTGAACCGTGATCTCCCGGAGCAAAAGCACTTGCATAGGGTTCCTTTGCGCACAGGGCGCCGATTGGGAAGCCGCCTCCAAGAGCCTTTGCAAGGGTGAAAATATCAGGTTCGACGCCATAATGCTCATAGGCAAATAACTTGCCAGTCCTTCCAAGACCGCACTGTACTTCATCAAAAATCAGGAGGATGCCTTTTCTGTTGCACAATTCGCGAACCTGCCTGATATAGTCAACATTTGTGGGGTTGACTCCGCTTTCTCCCTGAATGGGCTCAAGCATTACAGCGCAGGTATATTCGCTTATAGCCTCTTCAAGGGCCTTTATATCATTATTTGGAACACTTAAAAATTTAGGTGTGAGAGGACTGTAGTTTTTCTGGTATTTGTCCTGGCCGGTTGCAGCCAATGTGGCTAAGGTTCTTCCATGGAAAGACTTTTCAAGAGTAATTATTTCAAATTTCTCAGGTTGGCCTTTCTTCCTGAAATAAAGACGTGCAAGCTTAATTGCTCCTTCATTTGCCTCAGCCCCGCTGTTTGCAAAAAACACCCTGTCACAGCATGAGTTTTCAACAATCAGCTGAGCGAGCTTTGCCTGGGATTCAATATAATAATAGTTAGAGCAGTGGATAAATTTCTGTGCCTGCTCAACTATGGCATTGACCAGAGCCGGGTGGGAATGTCCCAAAGCACTTACCGCAATTCCTGCCAGGAAGTCGTTGTATTCCTTCCCGTTTGTATCCCAAAGCTTCATGCCTTTGCCTCTGACAAAGCATACAGGCAGCCTGTCCCCAAAGGTATTCATAAAATATTTCTTATCCAATGCAATGATATCGTTAAGAGTCATAATAAACACCTCCTGGCTTAATAATTATACACTTGTTTGCATAATTATGCAATAATAATCAGCATTTATTAGTTTGCTCGTATAAGTCAGCGTATTTATATGTTTTATCTAAAAAAATTTTATAAAACGCCTCTAAATTGAAAAATATAGTTGTTGAAATAATTTTTTGCTTGGTATATAACTAATTTTATGATTCATTTTTCAAATACCCCGCATATGCATCTTACCACGGGCGGTGATAGAATGGAAGAATTGCTCAAAAAAATCATAGAAATTGAGCATCAGGCCCAAAGCCTTGTTGCTGAAGGCATTGCTGAAAAAGAAAATATGTATAAGGCAACCCGCAATGAAATAGAGAACTTAAAATCAAATATTTTGGAGATGTCGGAGCACAAGATAGAGGAATTAAGGCTAAGAAACGAAAGGGATGCAGAGGAGAAGATAAACCAGATTAACGAAAGCAGAACTCAGAAATTGAAGATGCTTGAAGAAACATACAATAAAAACCGTGAGCAGTGGGAAAACCAGATATTCACCCGGATTATTGGGCGGTGACATAATGCTTAACGTTATAAAATACGGAGCCGTTTCAAGCAAGACAAGAGCCATGTACGGCAGGCTCCTTGATATGGATGATTATAGGGAATTAATACATAAAAAGACAGTCAGTGATATTGTGTCTTATCTTAAGCATAATACCCATTTTAAAGCTGTACTTTCTGACGTGGATGAAAATGAAATCCATAGAGGAAGTCTTGAGAACATCTTAAAGCAGGATCTGGTCAACGACTATATAAAACTTGCCAAATTCACTAATGGACAAATCAAAAAGTTCATTCATCTAATGTTCACCAAGGTTGAAATAGAGAGCTTAAAAATCATATTCAGAATATTTGAGGCCGGCGGTAACGCCGGTTTGGTTTTAGGAGATTCCCGTATTCTCAATATCAAATACGACAACCTTGACTTGTCAAAGCTTGCCATGGCAAAGGATCTTGAACAGTTCATAAATGAGCTTAAGGGAACCGAATATTATAACGTCCTTAGACCCTTTGCCCATGAAGATAATGAAACACGCCTTTTCAGCATGGAAATGGCCCTTGATCTTTTCTATCTCAGAACTGTCCATGACGAATACAAAAAGCTGAAAGATTCCAATGATCGTAAGTTAATAAGGGAATATGCAGGTCTTGAAAGTGATATCTTTAATATTTTCTGGATTTACAGAAGCAAGACCTTTTACAATATGGACAACGAAGTAATCAAAAGCTATACTCTGCCTTTGATATATAAGCTTAACAAGGCAGCAATAGACGCAATGATTAAAGCCAGAAATTTTGATGAGTTTATAAGTGCTGTAAAAGCAACTCCTTATGCTTTTCTCTTTGATAAGGGAAATAAGTTCTTTGAGCAAAGCTATTCGGAATTTATGTACCAAATACACAGAAAGCGCTTTCGGACAAATCCCTTTTCAATAGCCTGTGTGGTTTCGTATTTAAGGCTTAAAGAGGTCGAATTGTCCAACATTATATCAATTATTGAAGGCGTACGATATAAACTATCAGAAGATAATATAAAAAATTATATAATAGGGATGAAAAGCTGACAGCATTGAAAGGTTGTGGTGGTCATGGCCGTTGAGCGGATGGAATATGTGAATATAATGGGTCCCATGGATATGTTTGATGATTTTGTGCTCAAGCATATTGTCAACAGAAATATCCATCTTGAGCCTTCATACAGTTCTCTCGATATCTCGGGGCTGATTCCATTTGAGGACAACACGGCTCTTACAGGCCTTAAAAAACGGATGAAAATCCTCAATGAGAATGTTGGTGTCAATATAAAGGAATATGATATTGACAAACTTGATGAAGTTTTTGGAGAGCCTGTGGACATTTCTGAAATTGAGGATTATGTTGATGAGCTGGAGGCCAGCTTTTCTGAGTATCAGAAAAAAATTGAAACATATTCCACCCAGATTAAGGAAAAAGAGCTTATTATAAAGCAGCTCCAGCCTTTTGAAAAGCTTAATATAGAAATTGATGAAATGTTCCACTTTGCATTTTTGAAGATTCGATTTGGAGTTGTGCCAAAAGATAATTACCAGAAGCAGAAACAGTACATTGAGGAATTGGATGTAATTGTGGTTCCTGTTTCCGAAGACGACGAAAATGTATGGCTGTCATATTTTGCGCCCTCGTCGGCAGCTCCTGTTATTGACAACGTTTTTTCTGCAATAGGCTTTACCCGTGTGTGGATTTCAGAACAGGTCAAAGGTAAGCCTAAGAATGTCATGGTCAGGCTTAAAAAAGAAATTGAGGAAATTAAAATGGCCATGGCCAGGGATCAGGCTGCTTTCAGCGAGCTGGTAAACAAAAATAAGGCCAAGTTTGACCTTTATTATCACAGGGTACTTTACCTTTCAAAGGTAAACGACATTAAGAAGCTGTCATGCCATACCCAGAATACTTTCTATCTTGTGGGCTGGATGCCATATAAGGATTATAAGAAGCTGGAAAAAGAGATTGAAAGTCTGGACCATATTATTCTTTCCGGTGAGGATCCTGATGATGTTGTAAATTCCAAGCCGCCTACAATACTTAAAAACAGGGGAATCTTCAAGCCCTTTGAAGCATTGGTGTCAATGTACGGGCTTCCTTCTGCCAAGGAACTGGATCCTACGCCTTTAACCACCATTACCTATATTCTAATGTTTGGGTTTATGTTTGGTGATGTGGGACAGGGAGCGGTAATCGCATTATTTGGACTGTTCCTTTACAAATGGAAAAAGTCTGCCCTGGGCGGCATCATGATGTATGTGGGAATTTCTTCAACTCTGTTTGGCTTTGTATATGGAAGTGTATTTGGCAATGAGGAGATTATAAATCCTCTCTGGGCAAGCCCCCTACACGGCAGTGATACCATAAATACTCTCCTTTATGGAGCTGTTGGATATGGTGCCGTCATAATCATTGTTACAATGATAGCAAACATAATCAACAATATCCGCATGAGGCGCTGGGGTAAGCTCCTGTTTGACAAGAACGGTCTTGCAGGTCTTATGTTCTACGGTGGACTTGCAATTATAATCTTAATTTCTTTGAAAACCGGAAATCTTGTATTAAATGCTGTGGCAATAGTGATTGTATGTGTGATTCCTGCCCTCATGATTCTTTTGAGAGAGCCTCTGGAGAATCTGATTTTAAGGAAGAATCACCTTTTCCCCAAGGAGAAGGGAATGTATTTTGTTGAAGCAAGCTTTGAGCTGTTTGAGGCTATTTTGTCATTCTTCTCGGGTACTGTTTCCTTTGCCAGGGTTGGAGCCTTTGCCCTTAACCATGCCGGACTTTCACTGGCAGTATGGACTCTCTATCACATGATGGAGGGTGTTGGCGGAATTATCGTAGTCATAATTGGAAATCTTCTGACTATAGGGCTTGAGGGGCTTATTGTTGCCATTCAGTGTATGCGCCTTGAATATTATGAACTGTTTGGCCGTTTCTATAATGGCGACGGAAGAGCATTTTCGCCTGCCCATATTACTGATGAGTAACAAAAGTCCTGAATATAAGTAAGTGATTAAATTTTAATAATTTATTTATACATTACTTAACTTGGAGGTCACTACTATGGAATTTGTTTTAATGATTGCTATTACTTTGGTTATGAGTACTATCGGTTTAGGACTTGCTTTAACTAACAAAAAGGTGAAAGGCAAGGATGCAAAGAAGCTTTTGGGTATGAATGTTACGGCTCTTTTCGGCACTATCATTGTTGCAACCATTCTGCTTTTATCAGGCGGTATTACAGCTTCTGCAGCAGATAATGCCCAGGCAGCTGCGGCAGCATCCGACGGACTTAAGTACATCGGTGCAGCTCTTGCCATAGGCTTATCCGCTATAGGTTCAGGTATTGCCGTTGCATCAAGCAGTGCCGCTGCCCTTGGAGCGTTGAGCGAAGATCCCGGAATCTTCGGTAAGGCCTTCGTATTTGTTGGTCTTGCAGAAGGTATAGCAATTTACGGTCTTATCATATCCATACTCATCCTTAACGCATAAAGGGTGATATTTGTGAGAATGTTTTTATTAAGCGACAATGTTGATACAAAAACAGGAATGAGACTTGCAGGAGTCGATGGGGTGGTGGTTCACGGCCGTGAAGAGACACTGGCTGCGCTGAACCAGGCCCTTAAAGACAGCAGCATAGGCATAATTTTCATTACAGAGCTTCTTGTTGAGCAGATACCTGATGTAATTGCAGATTTAAAGCTTAACAGAACCAGACCCCTTGTTGTGGAAATACCTGACCGTCATGGCACAAGGCGTCCCCGCGATTACATTATGCGCTATGTGAATGAGGCCATTGGAATTAAAATGTAAGGTTTAAATCTATATAACACCGAAATAAGGTTGACAGCCTTCTGGGGGTGAAGCATATGAGTACTGTAAGTGAAAAGCTGAGAAAATTTTCTTTTATGGTAATGAAAGAAGCCGATGAGAAAAAGAAAGAGATTATATCAGAGGCTGAAAGAGAAAACAGAGAACTGATAGACAAAGAGGAAATACAATCCTTAAAGAAGGCTTATGAACGCATTCAGGAAGCAATCCGTGTCATCGATAAGGAAATGAATGAGAAAGTATCAAAGGCTCTTCTGGAAAGCAAACACGCACTCTTTAAACGACGTGAAGAAATGATTGATTTGATTTTCCTTAATGTTAAGACTAAGATTAGCCAGTTCAAAAGAGAAGAAGGCTATAAAAGCTATATTGAGGATATGGTGAAAAATGGCCTTAATACTATTGGCCAGGGGGATGTCCAGATATATGCCGATAGCGACGATCTGGCTCTTCTCGAAGAAATAAAGCAAAAAAACAATCTGTCATTTGATGTTCTGGAGAGCGATGATAAACTTTTGGGAGGCTTAGTCATAGTTAACAGATCAAAAGGAATTTTATTGGATTATTCCTTTAAGAGCAAGCTCGATTATGAGCGTGAGAATTTCCTTGAAAACTTTGGATTGAGCATTGAATAGCAGAGTCGGAAAATCAGAAGGTGAAAAGATGTCGGAAACATCACATGGTATTATTTATGGAATTAATGGTCCTGTAATAAAAGTAAGGGGAAACTACCCGTTTAAAATGTATGAAATGGTACTTGTGGGCAATGAAAAGCTCATTGGTGAAGTCATAAGGGTCCTTGAGACTGAGACCATTGTTCAGGTATATGAAAATACAACCGGCCTTAAGGCTGGGGAAACTGTTACTCCTACCGGTAAGCCCCTTACAATTAAGCTCGGTCCTGGAATAATAGGCAATATCTTTGATGGTATTGAAAGGCCTTTAACCCGCATTGCCGAAGAAACCGGGGCATTTATAAAGCGCGGAAGCTCCATGGATAACCTGGATACTGACAAGCTTTGGGATGTCAGAATCAAGGTTAAGCAGGGAGATACGGTAAAGCCCGGGGATATTATTGCCGAGGTTGATGAGACAGATTCTGTTGTACACAGGATTATGGTGCCTCCTTATGTTGAGGGAGAGGTCATAGAAGCATTAAATGACGGCAGCTACAATATAAATCAGGTCATAGTCAAGGTTAAGGAGGGTAAAACCATACATAGCCTTACCCTTGTTCAGGATTGGCCCGTCCGTCAGCCCAGACCTCACAAGGAAAGAAAGCATCTGGATATTCCGCTTATAACCGGACAGCGTGTAATTGATACAATGTTCCCCATTGCAAAGGGCGGTACTGCTGCGATTCCCGGCGGTTTCGGCACCGGAAAGACTCTTACCCAGCACCAGTTTGCAAAATGGTCCAATGCGGACATTATCGTATACGTAGGCTGCGGTGAGCGTGGAAACGAGATTACCGAAGTCCTTGAGGATTTTCCTAACCTGATAGATCCAAGGAACGGAAAACCCCTTATGAACAGAACCGTTCTTATTGCAAATACATCAAACATGCCGGTGGCGGCACGTGAGGCATCCATTTACACCGGAATAACCATAGCCGAATACTATCGCGACATGGGTTATGATGTGGCTATAATGGCTGACTCAACATCCCGCTGGGCAGAGGCTTTAAGAGAAATTTCAGGGCGTCTTGAAGAAATGCCCGCGGAAGAAGGTTTCCCGGCATATCTTCCTTCCAGGCTTTCAGAATTCTATGAAAGAGCGGGCAGGGTAGAAAACTTAAATGGCACTTTTGGCTCTGTCACAATAATTGGTGCAGTATCCCCACAGGGCGGAGACTTTTCAGAGCCTGTTACCCAGAATACAAAACGCTTTATCCGCTGTTTCTGGGCTTTGGACAAATCCCTTGCTTATACTCGCCATTATCCTGCCATCAACTGGACCAGCAGCTACAGTGAATATATTGAAGATCTGACTGACTGGTATAAGGAAAATATCAAGCCGGATTTCATGGATAAGCGTACAAGATTAAGCCGCATCCTTCAGGAGGAGACAAAGTTACTTGACATTGTAAAGCTTATAGGAAGCGATATTCTGCCTGAAGAACAGAAATTGGTCATAGAAATATCAAGAGTTATACGTCAGGGCTTTTTGCAGCAGAATGCCTATAATGAACAGGATACTTATGTTCCGCTTCAAAAGCAGTATCTTATGATGGATACCATTTTAAAGCTTTATGACAGGCTTCAGAAGCTTATTCCTCTGGGGATTCCAGTCTCTGTTTTCAGAAATGCAGGTGTCTTTGAAGATGTCATCCGTATGAAATATACCATCCGGAACGATGATCTGGGTGCCTTTGACACCCTTAACGAAAATCTGAACAAGGTTCTGGATGAAATTGAAGCAGATTACAAGGATGCTGAAAGGAAGAATGACTGATGAATTTGGAATATATCGGGCTTAAGGAAATATCCGGTCCGCTGGTTGTAATTGATGGAGTCAAAGACGCTTCCTTTGAAGAAATGGTTGAGATTCATGTAGGAAAGGAATTGCGCCTGGGGCGTATAATCCAGATAGAAGGGGAGACCTGTGTTGTTCAGGTATTTGAAGGGACACAGGGAATATCCCTTGCCAACACACGTACAAGGCTGAAAGGAAAACCCTTGAAAATGCCGCTGTCCAAAGAAATACTGGGCAGAATCCTGGACGGCATGGGGCGCCCCGTAGACGGACTGGGAGAAATATTCCCTGAAAAGTACATGGATATTAACGGCGAACCCATAAATCCTGTTAAGAGAGAATATCCCAGAAATTTTATACAGACAGGCATATCAAGCATTGATGGCCTTATGACCCTTATAAGGGGACAGAAGCTTCCCGTTTTTTCGGGAAATGGACTTCCCCACAACCAGCTTGCCGTGCAGATTGTACGCCAGGCAAAAATCCAGGATGCCAACGAGGAAAATTTTGCCATTGTCTTTGCGGCCATGGGTGTTAAATATGACGTTGCCGAGTATTTTAAGGAGAGTTTCAGAAAAGGCGGGGTTCTGGATCGCGTTGTAATGTTTTTAAACCTTGCCAATGATCCTGTGGTTGAGAGAATTGTCACACCAAGATGCGCTCTTACTGCGGCAGAGTACCTGGCCTATGAAAAAGACATGCACGTTCTTGTAATACTGACCGATATGACGTCATATGCAGAAGCATTGCGCGAAATATCGTCATCCAAGGGTGAGATTCCCTCCAGAAAGGGATATCCCGGATATCTTTACAGTGATTTGGCTTCAATTTATGAAAGAGCGGGAATAATAAAGGGAGGCAAGGGTTCCGTAACTCAGATTCCCATACTTACAATGCCCAATGACGATATTACACACCCTATACCCGACCTGACCGGATATATTACCGAAGGACAGATAGTTCTTGACAAGGATCTGGCTCTTAGAGGCGTATATCCTCCTGTAAATGTGCTTCCTTCCCTGTCGCGTCTTATGAAGGACGGAATAGGTGAGGGATACACAAGGGAGGACCATCCTGAAGTGGCCAACCAGCTTTTTGCATCCTATGCAAAGGTTCAGGAAGTGCGCGCACTGGCGTCAGTTATTGGTGAAGAGGAATTAAGCGAGCTGGATAAAAAGTATATGAATTTTGGCCGTGCCTTCGAGGAAATGTTTATAACCCAGAATTTCCATGAAGAAAGGGATATAACTCAGACCCTGGATCTGGCATGGATGCTCTTAGGCCACCTGCCAAAAGAAGAACTTGACAGAATTTCTCCAAAAACCCTTGAAAAGTATTATGTCTCTCCTGAAAATGAAGGAAGGCAGGTATAATAAATGGATACAACCCTATTTCCAACCAAGGGCAATTTAATCATAGCCAAAAATACCCTCGCACTTTCCCGTCAGGGATATGAGCTTCTTGACAAAAAAAGAAACATTCTTGTGCGGGAAATGATGAATCTGGTGGAAAAGGCAAGAAAGATTCAGGACAGGATACTTGTTGTCTTTGAAGAGGCATACAAGGCTTTGCAGGATGCCAATGTGAGCCTTGGCATCTCCCTTATTGACCAGATTGGCCTTGCAATACCCGAGGACACAAGTGTGCATGTGCGAATGAAAAGCGTCATGGGTGTTGAAATTCCCGAGGTGACAGTTAACAGCCCCAGAATGCAGCCACGGTATGGTTTTCGTATGACCAATTCTGCCCTGGACATTGCCCGTATGAAATTTGAAGAAGCAAAAATTCTTTCTGCAGAGCTTGCTGAAATAGAAAATGCAGTATACCGTCTTGCAACAAACATTCGCCGTACGGTAAAAAGGACCAATGCATTAAAGAATATTCTCATACCCAAATATGAAGAACTTACTGCCCATATTGCAGGGGTCCTTGAAGAAAAGGACAGGGAGGAATTCTCTCGCCTAAAGGTTATTAAAAAGGTAAAGGAAAAGTCTTAACTTTAATTTTTACATGTGCCCAAAATCATTTATTGCATATATTTTACCTGTTTTAATTTAGGTTAATTATACACAGCTTTTTAAGGTGCCTGACTTGGTTTTATATGTTCAGGCATTTTTTTATGGGTCAAGATTATACTATTGACATATACAGGAAGACCGGATATTATAAAAACAATATTGTTTTAAAATACATATTAAAGACAATGAAGGAACCTCTGTAATATCGGTAAGTCCTTTCAGAGAGCCTGCGTTTGGTGTGAGCAGGCAGGATGGATATTATGGGCATCTTTCCGGAGTCCGGCATCTGAAAATTGAATGTAAGGTGCCGCGTTTGCCGCGTTACAGGCTAGGGTTTGTCAGAACCTGAAATTGAGTGCTTTTTTTAAGCAGAAAATGGGTGGTACCACGGGCATACAAGCTCGTCCCAGCAAGGCTATAGCTTTGCGGGACGAGCTTTTTTGATTATACGGCTATATTATTCATTGATATCCAATACCATTGACAAGGAGGTTTTTCTAATGGGAGACAAGATTCTTGAAATTGCGGAGCGGATCCGGGGCCTTAGGGCAGATCTTGGAATCTCTGCATCTGAAATGGCTAAACTTGTGGAAATGACTGAGGAAGAATACCTTGAATGCGAGGAGGGCAAGCACGACTTTTCCTTTACCTTTCTTTACAAGGTTTCGCAGCGTCTTGGAGTTGATATCAGCGAGCTAATAACGGGAAGCGGTCCCACTCTTTCGGTTTACACCCATGTAAAAAAGGGAAAGGGCTTACGCATTGAGAGAAGAAAGGGGCTTAAGTACCAGAGCCTTGCCTATCTTTTCAAAAACAGAAATGCTGAGCCCTTTTTGGTTGAGGCGCCCTATGATGAAGCCGCAGAAAAAGGCGAGATTATGCAGAGAAGCCATGAAGGCCAGGAGTTTGATTATATTCTAAAGGGCTCCTTAAGGATGAAAATTGATGATCATGAGTTCATCATGAGAGAAGGGGATTCGGTATATTACGATGCCTCCCACAGACACGGAATGGTAGCCGCAGGCGGCGAACCATGCGTATTTCTGGCAGTTGTAATAAGAGATAATGACGGGAGGATGAGCTGATGTCAAGACTGTATAAAGAATTTGTCATTGAAGAATTAAATGAAAAAGGTCATGTGACCAAGGTCAGTTTTAAAAAAGATCCTTACTTTAATTTTGCATATGATGTTGTGGACAGGCTTGCTGTTGAGAAGCCCGACAAACTTGCAATGGTTTGGTGCAATGAAGCCGGAGATGAAAAATACATAACTTTTTCGGACGTTAAGGAAAACAGCGACAGAATTGCCTCATGGCTTTTAAGTCTGGGAATAAAAAAGGGCGACCCTGTCATGCTGATATTGAAGCGCCACTATGAATGGTGGTATTTCATGATTGCCCTCCACAAGATTGGTGCCATAGCTATTCCCGCCACCAACCAGCTTATGACAAAGGATATAGAATACAGGGTGAATGCCGCCAGTATCAAGGCTGTTGTATGCACCTCTGACGGAAATATATCCGACCTTGTGGATGAAGCCCAGGCCATGACCGAAACCCTGAAGGTGAAAATAATTGTAAGAGGTGTCAAGGAAGGCTGGATAAGCTATGAGGAAGGAGTTAAAAATGCTCCCCCGTTTGTTCCTCCAACAGGCGAAGCAAGGCCAAAAGCAGACGAAATAATGCTCATGTATTTTTCATCAGGCACAACAGGAATGCCTAAGATGGTTGCCCATAATTATTATTATCCACTGGGGCATATCCCAACTGCCGTTTACTGGCACAATGTGGCTCAGGACGGACTCCATTTCACTGTTTCGGAAACAGGATGGGGTAAGGCTGTGTGGGGAAAATTATATGGCCAGTGGCTTGCAGAGGCCACAGTATTTACCTTTGATTTTGACAGGTTCAACCCCCTGGAACTTTTAAAGCGCATTGAAAAATATAAGGTTACTACCTTCTGCGCACCCCCAACCATATATAGATTCCTTATTAAAGAGGATCTTTCGGGATTCGATCTTTCATCTCTCAAATACTGCACAACGGCAGGAGAGGCATTAAATCCTGAAGTGTTCAATAAATTCAGGGAAATGACAGGAATAAGAATCATGGAAGCCTTCGGCCAGACCGAGACCACAGCATGCCTGATGACTCCTTACTGGATGGAGCCCAAGCCCGGAGCAATGGGAAAACCATCACCCCACTATGACATAGATCTTGTTGACGAGGACGGCAACAGTGTTGAGCCCGGTGAAGTTGGCGAAATAGTGGTGCGCTACGGAGAGGAAATGCCCGTGGGCTTAATGATCGGGTATTACAGGGACGAGGAAAGGACAAACCAGGCAAGGCATGATGGCCTGTATCATACCGGTGATACCGCATGGCGTGATGAAGACGGCTACTTCTGGTATGTGGGAAGAACCGATGACATTATTAAATCCTCGGGATACAGAATCGGGCCTTTTGAAGTTGAGAGCGTTATTATGGAACATAAATCTGTTCTGGAGTGCGCAGTTACCGGAGTACCCGATCCCATACGCGGAAATATTGTAAAGGCTACCATTGTACTGGCTAAAGGGTATAACCCCTCTGAGGAGCTGAAAAAAGAAATTCAGGAATATGTAAAATCCCATACTGCACCCTACAAATATCCGCGTATTATTGAATTTGTTGACGAGCTTCCAAAGACTATAAGCGGAAAAATACGCCGTACCGAAATACGCGCCAGGGACAGAAAATAATAAAATATATAAATATGGCATTAGCCAAATGTTACAAGTTTATTTTGGTTGCAAGCGGCCGTAAAATACTATATAATAGGTTTGCCGTGCTAAACGGGGAGGTAGCGGTGCCCTGTACCTGCAATCCGCTGTAGCAGGGTTGAATGCCTGCCCGAGGCTTTCAAGTGTAAAGCAGTTATGCGTCGAGGTGCGATGAGAATTGGGTCTTGCGCAACTTGGAAACGTGAACCCCGTCAGGTCCGGGAGGAAGCAGCGGTAAGCGTCACTCCAGGTGTGCCGCAAGTATGCCTGGTTTGAGTGCGTTGGCGCATGGTACGTTTGTACTTGTCTGTCGAAGGCAGGTGCACGGTTTATAATTGTGGGAAAAACGAGGTTATCCCTCGTTTTTTTGCATACTTTTTGAATGTATTAGTCTTAATTATTAAAGTCTTGATTAATTGCAACATGGTTGCTAAACTTTTCAGCATAAACGGTATTAAGTTATTTTAGTTCAGCCACTGGAAGGAATGTAACTGCTATGGCACATGTAGCGCTCTATCGAAAATGGAGACCATTGACTTTTGATGATGTTGTGGAGCAGAGTCATATTGTCACTACTCTTAAAAACTGCGTAAAAAACAACACCATTGGTCACGCATACCTTTTTTGCGGCACCAGGGGTACGGGAAAAACAACCCTTGCAAAGATATTTTCCAGGGCTGTTAACTGCCTTAATCCCATTGACGGCAATCCCTGCAATACATGTTCCAACTGCAAAGGAATTCTGGACGGATCCATAATTGATGTGGTTGAGATTGACGCAGCTTCCAACAACGGTGTCGATGATGTCCGTGAAATCAGAGAAGCTGTCATGTACGTTCCTGCCGTAACAAAATACAAAGTTTATATTATAGATGAAGTTCACATGCTTTCAACCGGAGCTTTCAACGCTCTTTTAAAGACTTTGGAGGAACCCCCGGAAAATGTCGTATTTATTCTTGCCACAACGGAGCCACATAAAATTCCTGCCACTATTTTATCCCGCTGCCAGCGTTTCGATTTTAAGAGAATTTCGCTGGACGGCATTGCGTCACGTTTAAAGACTATTGCAAAGGATACGGGCGTCAATTTTGATGACGGTGCGATAAAGCTTATAGCCCGCCTTTCAGAAGGTGGAATGAGGGATGCCATAAGCCTTCTTGATCAGTGCGTATCCGTAGGCAAAGATACCGTAACCCGCAGTGATGTGGTTGAAATTTCGGGTGTTGCAGCATCGGATACAGTTGATAAACTGGCAACTGCAATTGTAGAAAGAGATGCCAGAAATGCTCTAGGATACATTAAGGAGGCTATGAATGAGGGACGTGACCTTGTGCCCTTATGCTCCCAGACCATTGAGTGGTTCAGAACGCTGATGCTTGTAAAAATAGGGGGAGATGCCATAAACCTCATTGATATGGATGAGGAGGAATTAGGTTCCTTAACTAAAAAGGCAGAAGCTTTGTCCCTGGACAGAATTGTGGCTGTAATTAAGGAACTTTCTGAAACCGAAGGCCGCTTAAAATGGTCTGAAAACCAGAGGATTGCATTTGAGGTTACTCTGGTTAAGCTGTGCTCCGCAAATTTATCTGAGGGTTCAGACGGTGCTTCATTGAACGCTGCCTCTTTAGACGTTGTTTCCCGGCTGGAAAAAAGAGTTCAGGAGCTTGAAGCAAGGCTAAGCAGCCTTGAGTCAGGAATAAATTCAGGTACTGTCAAATACAGTGCCCGCGCTAAGACAGAAAAAGCAACCGAAAGCATAACAACAATTAATCCGGAAAATAATAGCCAGCCAGAAGGTGGAGAACATAAAGCAAGCAAAAAGGCAACAGGCAATATTGCTGCCGGTACCAGATTTGAACATTGGCCTAATGTTATTGAATGCGTGAGAACATTGGGCAAAATGAAGGTATATGCATATTTGCTGGATACTGAGTGTATTATAAAGGATAAGGAGACGGCTCTCGTAGTTGTACCCGGTGAGGGAGGACTTAAAAAAGCCGTACTTAGCCGCAACGACAGTATTGAAGCAATCAGGGAAGCCTTCAGCAAAGTTACGGGCATGGATGTCAATATTAAAATTGTAGAGTCCGAAAAAAATATTACCCAGGAGTCAGAACAGGATCAGGTGTTGGAAAAACTCAAAACTTTTGCGTCAGAAAACGGCATAGAATTGAAGGTAGAAGATTAGAATTCCAAAAATAAATAAACTTATAATGTTAAATACTTGACAAACTATAAAATTACTTGTTATATTAAATCAGTTAGTGGTGTTCATATCTGTGATATTTCCCATAAATAATTAACATTATGGAAAAAGAATAATTATGGTATTATTTTATCTGAAACAAAGCGGGAACGGCGAGATTTTGGAAATTTACCGCGCCATGTAATATATTATAGATATGAATCTTATTTATGCCTTAAGCAGGCGTGGGAGGGGAATTTGCTTGAAGGCTTATGCCCTTGCCTGTTTATATTAACCCCCTGAGTCTAAAAAATAATAATTTTTTAAGAGAAACATTCTTCAGAATTTTGAAACAGTATTAAAATTAGAAGATTAGTTTTCATCACCAATAAACATAAAACATATATAGTTCGCAAGGCGGTGTATTATGGAAGATAAGTCTATTCTTGAGGGGAAATCGCTGGCAGATCTCAGGTATATTGCAAAAATGCTGGGCATTAAAAACATTTCGAGACTTAAAAAAAGTGAGCTTATAGAACTGATTGCAAAAAGCGGCGATGTTCCCGCAGTTGTTCCTGAAAAAATAGACGAGCCATCTGTCTCAGGTGAGGCTGTTAATGAGGTCGTAAACGAGACTAAAGCCGAGGAATCGGATTCAAAAGTTGAAGCAGCCATTGAAGAGTCGAAACCTGAAAAGAAAAGAAGAGGAAGACCTAAAGCCTCAGAGGCAAAGTCTGAAAAAAGTGATGAATCCGATAATAAGGAGGCTGCTGTACCTGTGAACGAGGCCGGCGCTAAAGAAGAAAGCGCAGATTCGGAGCAGCCTGTAAAGAAGACAAGCCGCGGTCGTCCCAAAAAGAAAGCCGAAGCTGAAAAGGAAGCTGAAGGCAAAAAGGAATCAGAATCAGAAAATAAAGCTGAAGCGGATAAAGAAGCTGAAGCTGCTGGTAAAAAAACAGTATCAAAATCAAAAGAAACCAGAACAAAAAAATCAGATAAAGCAGCAAAAACCGATACTTCTAAAGCAGCTGAGGAAGCCGGAGAATATGAAGCTGAGACTAAGAAGGAAGAACAGAAGGATGAAGTTTTAGTAGAACAACCTGAAGCTGCGGCAGATTTAAATGTCGTTGAGGAGAAGCCGGACGCTGCAGCCATCCCAGATGCTTCCGTATTAGAAGCAGCTGATAAGGAATTAAAACCCGAAGAACAAAAGACTCAAACCAGTGAGGCAGGTATCTCTGATAAGCCGGCTGATTTGGCAGAAGGAGATGCAAGGAATAAGCCATCCAGAATAAGGGATCTTTCACGCCTTGAAAGCGATAATCCTGTTTCGGGAATTCTTGAAGTCCTTCCAGATGGTTATGGATTTTTAAGGGGACATAATTATCTTTCAGGGCCCAGGGACATATATGTTTCACCATCTCAGATAAGGAGATTCAACCTAAAAACAGGCGATAAAATCGTTGGCAAGGGCAGGATTCAAAAAGAAGGCGAAAAATTCCAGGCTCTTCTTTATGTTTCGTCTGTCAACGGCGATCCACCCGAGGTAGCTTTAAAAAGAAGCTCATTTGATCAACTGACACCTATTTTCCCCAATGAGCGTATTACTTTGGAGTTGGATAGCAAAGAACTGTCCACCCGTTTGATAGATCTTATTGCTCCCATAGGCAAGGGCCAGCGCGGACTTATTGTTTCGCCGCCAAAGGCTGGTAAAACAATTCTGCTTAAGAAAATTGCAAACTCTATTACTACCAAGTATCCGGAGATTGAGGTAATAGTCCTCCTCATTGATGAAAGACCTGAGGAAGTTACCGATATGCAGCGTTCCATCAAGGGCGATGTTGTATATTCAACCTTTGATGAGGTTCCTGAACACCATATAAAAGTGGCGGAAATGGTATTGGAAAGAGCTCAGCGCCTTGTTGAGCACAAGAAGGACGTGGTTATTCTTTTAGACAGTATAACCCGTCTTGCACGTGCCTACAACCTTACTATTCCTCCGACAGGAAGAACTCTTTCCGGTGGTCTGGATCCCGGAGCTCTTCATAAGCCCAAGCGCTTCTTCGGTTCTGCAAGAAATATTGAAAACGGAGGAAGCTTAACCATTATAGCAACCGCTCTTATAGATACCGGAAGCCGTATGGACGACGTTATCTATGAAGAATTCAAGGGAACAGGTAATATGGAGCTGCATCTTGACAGAAAACTGTCAGAAAAGCGTATTTTCCCTGCCATAGACATAAACCGTTCCGGAACAAGAAGAGAGGAACTGTTGTTGAGCCAGAAAGAGCTGGATGGAATATGGGCTATACGCAAGGCAATGAGCAATGTGGGAACAGCCGATGTAACAGAAATGATTATAAACAGGCTTATGAATACAAAAACCAACGAGGAGTTTGTAAACGGCATAAATACGGCATTCCTGCAGCGTGACAAGAATGGTTATGATACAATATACAAGTAGTTTTGCTTGCATAATAAACCCTGATGTGGTACAATACCATTCGGCGCTTTTTAAGTAATGAGAGCAAGTTATTCTTATAAAAAGTAATATGCATTTTAAGCGAGGTGAAAACCATGCAGGAAGGTATCCATCCAAACTACGGTAAAGCTGTTGTTCGCTGCGCATGTGGTGCATCATTTGAAACAGGTTCTACAAAGCAGGCTCTGCATGTAGAAATTTGTTCACAGTGCCATCCTTTCTTTACGGGCAAACAGAAGCTTGTTGATTCCGGTGGTCGTGTTGATAAGTTTAAGAAAAAGTATGGTTTAAAATAATTGATGTTTTAGGCTTGGTCAGGTTGGAATAATCCTTGACAAGCCTGAAACGCCATAATCAAAAGATCATTATAATCAACAGTAACTGAACCGGGGTATGCCCGGTTTTTTTTTGAGAAAATAATATATAATATATATATTGGAAACAAGGGGTAGAAAATATGACAAAAGCTTTTAAGGGGGTCTGGCGTTCTTATGGAGTAATTGCGCTGGGCTGCTTGGTTGTTGCCATCTCCATGAATCTTTTCCTGATTCCATATAAGCTTGCCCCCGGAGGAATTTCTGGACTTGCAACTGTAATTTACTATGTGACAAACGGTAAAATTCCAGTTGGTACGTTAATGCTCATATTTAACATACCTCTTTTCCTTTCAGGGTATAAAAGCAGGGGAAGGGCATTTTTTATCCGTTCCCTGTATGGTGCTGTTTTGCTTTCTTTAATGGTAGATGGAACATATCACTTCTTTCAGCGTCTCATAAACGAATATTTGATTATGTTTGACGAGTCCATGGCTGTTCCTGATTTATTGCTTAATGGTATTGTGGGCGGCCTTATCATGGGCTTCGGACTTGGTATAATTTTGAAAGAGAATGCCACAACAGGCGGAACTGACCTTGCTGCGGCAATTCTCAAAAAGTTATCCCCGAGATTTTCTTTCGGACAGTATCTTATGTTCCTGGACGGACTTGTCCTTTTATTTGCCATGATAGCATTCAGAAGCGTAAAGCTTGGTCTGTACGCTGCAATAAGCCTATATATTTCATCCAAAACCATAGACACATACCTTGAGGGCTTGAACTTTGCCAAAAGCCTTCTTATCATTTCCGACAAGTCGGATGAAATTGCAAGAAGGCTTCTTTATGATGTTGATCGCGGGGTTACCGGCTTAAAAGGAATGGGAATGTACAGCGGCCGAGATAAAACTGTTCTTTTATGTGTGGTTAAGCGTGAAGAAATTCCAATGGTTAAGGGAATAGTAAAAGATTGTGATTCCAATGCCTTTGTACTCTTAATAGATGTAAGGGAAGTCCTGGGTGAAGGCTTCCTGCCCCTTACAAGCCATGAAGAACACTCATGAGATTTATTTATAAATCTGAAAGACTAAAAGCTGAAAGATTTGAAGCGGCTTTATAAAAAGTATTTTATGGATTGCATTTACTTTAATTTGAATTTAGTGTTATACTTATGCTGAAGAAATTGAATAAATATGCAACAGGAAGGTAATCGGTATGGATGCGAAAGTAAAATTGGATCTTATGAAAACAGCAGCCATGATTAGAAAGGGAATAATCACTGCAGTGGCAACTGCAGGAAGCGGCCATCCCGGCGGTTCTCTTTCAGCTGCAGACATTTTAACCTACCTGTACTTCAGGGAAATGAACATAGACCCCAAGAATCCAAAGAATCCGGACAGGGACAGGTTTGTTCTCTCAAAGGGACATTGTACTCCGGGCCTTTATTCTACTCTTGCCCACAGAGGATTTTTCCCTGTTGAGGACCTGAAAGGATTCAGACAGGTTTCCAGCTATCTTGAAGGTCACCCCAATATGAACTATGTGCCGGGCGTAGATATGTCCACAGGTTCACTGGGACAGGGAATTTCTGCCGCAGTGGGAATGGCTCTGGCAGGAAAGCTTGATAATAAGAGCTATCGTGTATATGCAATGCTGGGTGACGGTGAGCTTGAGGAAGGACAGGTTTGGGAAGCTGCTATGGCGGCTGCTCATTACAAGCTTGACAATCTTACAGCTTTTGTAGACTACAACAGGCTTCAGATTGACGGTAATATTACCGAAGTCATGAATCCCGAACCAATTGCAGATAAGTTCCTCGCTTTTGGCTGGGATGTCATTTCAATTGACGCTCATGATTTTGACGAGATAGAGAAGGCAGTTGAAAAGGCGAAGGCGAATAAAGGCAAGCCAACAGCAATAATTGCTCATTCAATTAAGGGCAAGGGTGTTTCCTTCATGGAGAATCAGGCTTCCTGGCACGGCAGTGCGCCTAAGAAGGAACAGGCAGATCAGGCATTAGCCGAGCTGGATGCTTATATTGAAAGCCTGAATGGTTAATATTCATGTGTTTATTAAGTTAATTTAGAATGACGGAGGAATTGCCATGTCTGAAAAAATAGCAACCCGTGTGGCCTATGGAACCGCCCTTGCGGAGATTGGCCATAATGAAAATATAGTAGTTCTTGATGCAGACCTTTCAAAGTCTACAAGAACAGATCTTTTTAAGAAAAAATACCCTGAAAGACATATTAACATGGGTATTGCCGAAGCTAATATGATGGCTGTTGCGGCAGGCCTTGCAACCTGCGGCAAGACAGTATTTGCAAGCACCTTTGCCATGTTTGCTGCCGGAAGAGCCTTTGACCAGGTAAGAAACTCTATTGGTTATCCTCACCTGAATGTTAAAATTGGCGCAACTCATGCAGGTATTACCGTTGGTGAAGACGGGGCATCCCACCAGGCTATTGAGGATATTGCGCTGATGCGCTCAATACCCGGAATGACAGTTATTTCACCTGCCGATGCTGTATCCACCAAGGCACTTGTTAAGAAGGCAGCTGAAATGTATGGGCCAGTATACTTAAGACTTGGTAGACTTGATGTGCACGTTATCTATCCTGAGGATGCAGAGTTTGAAATTGGCAAGGGCGTATGCCTGAAAGAAGGAACAGATGTTACCCTTATTGCTACCGGATTTATGGTAGAGAAAGCTTTAGCTGCGGCTGAAGCATTGAAGGAGAGCGGTATATCCGCAAGGGTAATAGATATTCATACAATTAAACCTCTTGATGAAGAAATTATAATTAAAGCTGCCAAAGAAACCGGCGCAATTGTAACCTGTGAGGAGCACAATGTCCTGGGTGGCCTGGGAAGCGCTGTGGCAGAAGTGGTTGTTAAGAACTTCCCTGTTCCCATGGAAATGGTGGGTGTTGAGGATTCCTTCGGTAAATCCGGTAAGCCTGCCGACCTGGTTGAAAAATATAGCCTGACAGCTGAAAAGGTCATTGAAAAGGCTAAGTTGGTGCTGGAAAGAAAAAAGGCGTAAGATTAAGTTGGTTTAAACTCTCAGTTTAAGTTATTTGAATAATAAAGTGTGTAAAATCCTTCGCTTCCTGCGATAAAGCAGGCCGCGAAGGATTTTCTGTATATCGTCCTTTACAACTCATGCTGTACTTATCCAGTGCCAATTTATGCTTGTAGTCATCCGAGACCTTACAATTTCAATTGGTTATGGCCACGGATAATTGTCTCAATTGAACGACTCCATACAATATCATATTGATTTTGAACATCTTCTTAATTTACTGCAGAAAAATTACCTTTATGAGAGGAATAGTGTAAAATATAGGTATATATTATAGTTAAGTGGTTAGACCACACATTTGTTCAATAGAATTTCAGAGGGTATTTATATGAAAATAACTATAAGGGAAGCATCAATAGCTGATTATAATGATTTAAGCGAGATATTTTCGGAGATTGATGAATTACATAGAATAAATCTTCCCGATCTTTATGTTAAGCCCGAAAATATCCCAAGGACACCGGAATATATATCCGAGCTCATTAATAATGAAAATATGGCACTTTTTGTTGCAGAAATAAATTCGAAGGTCATTGGATTGGCTGAATGCCGTATTCAAACTTCGCCCGATTTTCCCATCTTTAAAAAAAGGAAAGGGTGCAGTTGGGCAGCCTCGCAGTAAAAGCCGAGTACAAAAACTGTCATGCAGGTTCGGAACTATTGAAAAAGGTAATTGAATGGGCCAAGCAAAAGAAAATCAGCAGAGTTGAATTAAATGTTTTTTCCTTCAATGAAGGTGCAGCCGGATTTTACTCGAACAAGGGGTTTAAAGAATTGAGCAGGAAAATGTATCTGGATTTATAATGGGTTCCATAAGTTGGTAAGAGTAAAATCAAAGATTCTTCTAAAAAGGAAGGTATTTATGTTAAGAAGTAAAAGGACTATAATTATTCTCACCATTTTAATTATCATAGCAGCATCTTTTGTGGTTTACAGAAACTGCATAAGTGAAGAGGGAATATTTGATAACGTTTTGAATGGCAGAAGCTATAATATCTATGAGATACAGAAACCAATTTCTTTTACGGCGTTTATAGAACCTGACTGGATTCCGGAAAATGAAAATGAAGTTATTGAATTGAATAAGGAAATTGGCAAAGCAGGCAGAGTAGAAATTATATTGGAAAATGTCATGCATCGGGGAAATGACATATACTTTAGCTTTAATGCCAAACCATTTATAAGCTTTCATGATGGTGAGTTTTTATATCATTATGAATTTAACGAGGATGGCGCTGCTACAAGTTATTTTCTTGCGGATGCATATAATGTATACGATAAAAACAGCAATAAAATAGATGTAGGGCAGAAAGGGTTTGGCCCCATTTCAAAATTTAGTTTTGGCATAGAAATAAAAAATTATGATGCTATCAAAGAGGGCTTTACTCTTGAATTTAATGGCGGGATTCTGTATAGGTATACCCATAAACTTAGGTAATTCTTTAGGAATCCATGACAAAAACGCAGAGCAGTATGGTGGAAAGTAGAAAAAAGCGCTATACATTAAAAGCCAATGGAAACAAAAATAATATAATTCTATGTGATGGTCATTATTTTTATAATGACCATTATTTTTTTAAAGTAACAATTTACTATTGACTTTAATATTATTAAAGTGTATATTTAATAATATTAAAGGGGGTGGTTAACTTGGCTATAGAAATTGTACCTGAATGGATGACAAATCTTGATGATGAAGATGTAACGTTCATTAAAAAATTTATATTAGCATCTGGTTCTCTTAAAGAAATTGCCAACCAGTATGGTGTTACTTATCCAACTGTACGATTAAGACTGGACAGAATAATCCAGAAGATTCAAATCAGTGAAGATACTGCGAATGAGCCATATATTGCGTTAATCAAGCGTCTTGCAGTAAATGAAAAAATAGATTTTGAAACCGCTAAGATTTTAATAAACGAGTTCAAAAAAACTCAAAAGGAGGTTAAATAGATGCTGTACGCAACGAGGGTTATATTATTTATGCTTATTTTTCTTGCATTTCTCGCAGGCATCATTTGGCTGCAAATCTTTCTTTCAAAAAAGCAGAATAAATGGCTGGGGTTAATTATACCTTTCATATGTTTTATGTTTTCTTTAGTTGCTGTTCTTTCGTGGCCAATGTATACTTTTACAACCATTTCTTCGGTGACTGAAAATGGTACTCAAATAATTGAAAAAACTGTTTCACAACCTGAAAAACCTGGTATACTCCCAATGTTTGCGTCTGTCCTGCCTATTTTTATTTTATTAAATATTCCGACCTTAATATTTTTGGCAATATATATTGCATGCAGAGAGAAATTGAAACTGCGTGCCGAATTGGATAAAATGAATATTCAGGACTTAGGATAATATAAAATTTTATATTGTGAAACTACTGGAAGAGAGGTAAGAAATGAAGAAATAAAAAATCCTTTGTAACCGGCATAATGCAAGGTATACAAAGGATTTATTTTATAAGTTTTTTCGGTGGAACAATGATTTTGAAAAGGAGAAAGTTCATTTGGTGTCTGCAATAGGCTTGGTACATATGGTTACGATATTTCCTTGACCAACCGTGCTCTTAAATATCCCCTGTCTGTTTCGATGGCTTCCACATAAAAGCCTTGCCCATAATAGAATCTCATTAATTCACCATGGCGGGAGGCTGTATGGAGTGTAACCTTACTTACGCCCTTCTCTTTAAGGTACTTATCCACCACACTCATTAAGGATTTTCCAATTCCAATGTTGCGGCTTTCAGGGTCTACGGCAAATCGGCTCAAGTAAGCTTCATTGCCCTTAATTTCAAGCCTTAAGGTGCCTACAATTTTGTCATCAATTACTGCAACGTAGACCATCTTATTTTTAATATCTTTTCTTATCTCATCCGCAGTTTCAGAAAGGGCATCAAGCTTATCAACACCTGTAATCAGGCTGTATTCCTTAAACGCATCCTGCAGGATGGAATAAATGGATTCGGCATCTTCCTCTGCGGCTTGCCGGATAATAAATGAATAAAGCATATTATCACCCTAGAAGCTTTACAAGTACAGCCTTTTGAGCATGGAGCCTGTTTTCTGCCTCGTCAAAGACCACAGACTGTGGCCCGTCAATGACATCTTCGGTTACCTCAAAACCTCTGTAAGCAGGAAGGCAATGCATAAATATAGCATCGGCCTTTGCAGCTTCCATAAGCCTATTGTTTACCTGATAAGGCATAAAAATTTTGGCGCGCTTTTCCTTTTCGGCTTCCATACCCATGCTCACCCAGGTATCAGTATACACTATATCTGCATCTTTAACAGCCTCATAAGGATCATTGGTTATAGTAACAGTTGCGCCTGTGAGGGCTGCAGCTTCTTTTGCAACATTTATTGAGTATTCTTCACATTCATATCCCTGAGGAGTTGCAACAGAAATATTCATGCCAACCTTTGCACAGCCAATCAAAAGGGAGTTGGCAACATTGTTTCCATCTCCGACATAGGCTAGTTTCAGGCTTTCAAGCTTGCCCTTGTGTTCCTTGATGGTCTGAAGGTCGGCAAGGATCTGGCAGGGATGCTGGCTGTCGGTAAGGCCGTTAATTACGGGAATTGAGCCTTGTTTGGCAAGCTCAACAACATCGCTTTGCTTGAAGGTTCTTATCATGATGCCATCTATATATCTTGAAAGAGTCTTTGCTGTATCAGATACGGTTTCTCCCCTGCCAAGCTGAATATCGCTTGAGCTTAAGAAGAGTGAATATCCTCCCAACTGATACATTGCAACCTCAAAGGATACCCTTGTTCTGGTGGAAGCTTTTGCGAATATAAGCCCCAGGGTTTTGCCCTTAAGTAAATGATTATGGCGGATGCCGTTTTTGTTCTCAAATTTTAATTGTTCTGCAAGTTTGATGGTTTCAATAATTTCATTACCAGACCATTCGCTAAGGCAAAGTAAATGCTTCATATTAATCACCACTTATAAATTAATTATGTATGATTATACATCTGAGTGCATAAAAATTCAATAATTAATTTTATGATAAATTTGATTATTGATAAAGTTAATATCGGTAAAATACAACAATCCGGCAAATCCTTAAGTATCTATGTTTTGCGGTAATACACAGAATTGTCATTAAGAGTGAATGGATAAGGATTAAACCAAGGATTAATTTATGCCGATATAAGCAGTGTTAGATTATATTACTTTTACAATGATAATATATAAGTAAGACACAGAAGGTGAAGCTATGGAAATAGGCTCCATAATTGGATTAATTGGCGGTGTGGCAGTTGTACTTTACGGTATGCTTAGTGGTGGCGAATTAAGTAGTTACATTGACATATCGTCAATAATAGTAACAATGGGTGGCGGCTTGTGCTGTACAATATTAAGCTACCCGCTTGCTGATACCATCAGGGCTTTTAAGCTTATTCCCTTAATCTTCAGAGCGCCCAAATCATCAGCAATTGAGACCATTCAAACTTTGGTAGGCTTATCTCAAAAGGCACGAAGAGAAGGGCTTTTGGCACTTGAGTCGGCCCAGAGCGAGATCAAGGAGGACTTCCTTAAAAAAGCTATTGAGCTTGTTGTAGACGGTATTGAGGCAGAGATTATAAAAACCACCATGCAGCTTGATATTGACAGTATGGCCGTAAGACATCAAAATGGTCAGGCATATTTTAAGACTATGGCTTCCCAGTTTCCGGCATGGGGTATGATTGGTACACTTATGGGTCTTATAAACCTTTTAAGAACAATGGACGATCCATCTACTATAGGTCCTGCAATGTCTCTTGCTATTGTAACTACCTTCTACGGCAGTATTTTGGCAAACTATATATGCAATCCCATTGCAGAAAAGCTTGCGTACAACAGCGCCGAAGAAATCAGGCTGCGTGAAATGATGATGGAAGGTGTTCTGTCAATACAGGCCGGTGAGAACCCAAGACTTATGGAAGCTAAGCTTAAGACTTTCCTTTCACCTGCTCAGCAGCTGGAGTATGAGGCTCTGACCAGGAGAGAAAGTGACAGACCAGAGGTAGCAAGCGCATAAATAAGGAAAAGGTGAGAAAATGGCAAGAAGAAAGGAACAATCATCCTCTGGTGCACCTGAATGGATGACAACCTACAGCGATTTGGTGACGCTGCTGCTTTGCTTCTTTATAATGCTTTTTGCAATGTCCACCGTTGACAAGAACATTTTTACAGAGGTAGCTGCTAGTCTTGCCAATTCGTTTATTAATTTGAATGCAGGTACATCTATTCTTGAAAACAGCGGCAACAGCGTTATTACGGTTGATTTTTCACGCCTTAAGGATGACAAGGGTAAAATCAAGGAGAAATATATAGAATCGGCGGAAGAAATGCTGGTAAATGCCGGAAAGCAAATTACAGAGCAAAATATAGATGCCGCAAAGCAGGGCATAAAGGGGACCATTGAAGAAGAAGGTTTGTCAGACAAGGTTCAGGTAACCGAAGAAAAGGAATTTCTGCTTGTAAGATTGGATTCGGAAATTTTCTTTGATTCGGGAAGCGCCGAAATTCGTCCTGAAGGTAAAAAACTTCTGACAGAATTGGCTGAAACGTTAAGGGGTCTTGAAAACGAGATTTATGTTTCAGGCCATACCGATAATGTACCAATAAGCAATTCAAAATACAGTTCAAACTGGGAGCTTTCAACAGCACGTGCAACCAATGTGGTAAAATACCTGGTTGATGTTGGGAAATTAAATCCGGCTAAGTTTACAGCTACAGGCAATGGTGAGTTCAGACCCGTAGGAGACAACAAAACACCGGAAGGTCGCCAACAGAACCGCAGGATTGAAATCAAAATTATGAAGTAAAAAATTCAAAAGGGAAATAAGATATAATATAGCAGTGCCGGGCACTGCTATTTTTTATGTGCAGGGTTTCCGGTTATTCTGTATAATGAAATTCATTTATGCAGAGGTGTAATATGGAAACCATCCTTAGTGATATTGCCAGAAACCGCCTGGAAAAGGATTTTAATGAGGTGCTCCGTAAATACGGTCTTGTGGTTTCAGATTTACGTTTTAATGATGAAAATGGGTTCTCGGTAGTTGTCGAAATGGTGTCGGACGAAGGTGTCCTGATGTTCTGGGCGTCATAAAAGAATACATATAAAAACATAGCTGTCTCCTTTAAGAGACAGCCAGTTTTAAGGGTTGATTTTCATCAATCAACAACTGGTGCATCTCTGAATAAAAGACTTATGCAGTAGAGCCCTGCAATTCCTACCAGTGAATATACGATTCGGGTAGCAATAGTTGCCACACCGAATATGCCTGCTACAAGGTCGTATTGAAAAAGGCCTACTAGCAGCCAGTTCAGAGCACCTATGATTACAAGTAAAAGTGCAATTCTGTCAAACGGTGTTCTCATACTCCCTGACTCCTTTACTTTTTTTATGCGGAAATTATCCGCTTTCAAGTGTTTATTATGGACGATTTTAAAAAATTAATTCCTTTTTCGTTGAAATGGATGAATATTTATGTGATATAATAATAAAGCTTAAACAGAAAAATTTGGACAATTAAGCGGAGGAATTTATAATGGCAGATTTTTGGGATTCCGAAGAGCTTCTCGGCAAATTTGTAAAAAACAGCCGTGAAGAAATTCAAGTAAAAAAAGTGACAAAGAATTCTAAGGCTTACGTAGATATTCGTACATTCTGGTTTGACAGCAAAAGTGATGAATACAGGCCCAGCCAAAAGGGCGTTGCCATTCCTATGGAATTTGTTGGTGAACTTCTGTCAATTTTAGAGAACGTAGAAGAATAGGATATAAACTTCAACCGCACCCGTAATAAATTTACGGGTGCGGCATATCAGAACCGCACATTCCGCCATATGGCCAGAACATTTGGTGCGGATGTTAATAAGATATGCTTTTACAACCAAAGATGTGATTAAGAGATGCAAAAACCACTTGCGGTTCCTTATATTCCTTCAGGAGCCGTATCTTTAATGCTTCTTGGCTGTGATACACCTGAAACTGTAATTAAAAGCCTCATATCTAAAGGTATAGAGATTATTACAGCAGAGCCTGTTGAAGGCATGCCTCCATACCTTTCAAGTCATGCCGATATGCAATTTGTCAATGTGGCAAGCGGTGTTATTGTCCATACTCCGGGAGCTTCCCCCAGCGTACTAAAAAAACTGAAGGATTCAGGTTTTGAACTCATTGAAGGTAAGACTGTGCCAGGGGATACTTACCCCTATGACATAGCTTATAACTGTGCAATTGTGGGAAAAGTTGCTTTTTTAAACCTTAAGTTTACTGACCCTAAACTTCTGGAACTTATAAATAAATGCGGTATAAAGCCCGTTGCTGTAAAACAGGGATACGCAAAATGTTCAACCTGCGTGTTAAATGACCATGCCATTATAACTGCTGATAAAACCATTCACAATGCGGCACTTCAAAATGGAATCGATTCTTTATTAATTCCGCCTCAAAAAGGAATTATTTTAAAGGGCTACGATTATGGATTCATAGGCGGGGCCACAGGCCTTATCTCTGACCATGAGCTTGCTTTTTCAGGGGATTTCAATAAATTGGAGCAGAAAGAAACCATGTTATTGTTCATGGAAAAACATGGCATTGTACCTGTATCACTGTCAAATGAAAGGGTTGCGGATGTAGGCGGCTTGATTCCTTTATCTTCCGTATAACGGACAATGAGATTGACATATACTACACCTGAAAGGATGTGATATGATGCCATCCTTAAGGGTAGACTACGTGAAAGACATTAAAGGATTGGCCGATTATCTGCGTAAACGGTTTGAAAGTGGTGAACACAGTTCGTTTCACTTTCGTGTAAGTGAAGATGAATCCTGTCTTACCATAACTATGGACGGATGCATCAAAAATGGCAGAAAGCACCGCAAAGCCATTAATATTTTGTCCGAAATACTTGCAGAATATATTCTTAAATCATATGAAAACAGCATTGTAGAAAAAATTATAAACCGTGTCTGTCAGAGCCTGCCTAAAACCGGCAGGGATGAAATTTACCGCATTGCTTGCTCAAGGCTGTATTCGGAGCCTTTGGGAAAAGGTGATGCAATTGAAGCAAGAAAAAGGCTTATTGTCCCTAAAATAAAAGAATACCTGGAAAGCAGCGAGGTGCTGACCTTAGACGGATTTGTCACCTTCAGGCTTGGCGAGTATGTGAGAAAGCTGGAAAATGAAGTGGATCAGTCTATACGGCAATATATTATTGAACGCCAATATGAGGAATATATAAGCCTTCTGACAACCTTTGTAAGAATGCAGGCTCCGAAGGTACCTGAACTTCATGTGTTTGTTCTGGACAATGGATGTTATAAGGTTCAGGGCAAAAGCCCTTTTGACATACCCAAAGATGTTACCGACGGCTTTGGCATTAATGAAGGCGAGCCAATTATTGAAAATGATGATTTTATGATTGGATTCCTTTTGACCTGCGCACCTGTAAAAATATTCATCCATAACGCTTCTTCATTTCGAAATAAGGAGCTTTTAAATACTATAAGAATAGTATTTTCGGAATGTGTGCTTATTAACTGAAGCGTTTCTTTTTTGCCACATCCAGATCATGCCAGGTAAATTACCGGCACAAATTCAAGTTATTGTCTTTATCTGCCGAAATATTAGATGAAATATTAGATAAGGCAAAAAAGTTGTATCAAATAAAATATTTGTGTATAATAAAAAAGAATAAAAAGGGATTTGTTGCATTGGAGGTTATTTGCTTGGCATTTAAAGTTTTCCAATCAGTAGTTTCGCGTATTCGTGAAGCAATAGGAATAGATTTCGGCATTACTGACAGTACAGGTACTGTAATTGCCAGTACAAAGGAAGAAGAAATCGGCACAATCCATGAAGCTTGTGCTGAATTTTTGCTGTCTAACGCAATGTATACAGAAAAACCTGATATACTGCTGAAAAAGATTGAAATCAACGGACGGCTTGATTTCGTATTGTATCTTACAAGCGACAATCCGGACAGAAAGAAATATGCCGAGCTTATTTCTATAAGTTTAGAAAATGCCAAGCTTTATTATGATGAGAAATATGACCGGAACAACTTTATGAAGAATGTCCTTCTTGGCAACATTCTACCCGGTGATATTACCATCAGGGCGAAGGAATTAAGAGTAAAAAGTGAAAGCCGCAGAATTGTATACCTTATAAGAACAGAAAAAACCCGTGAGCTTTATGCCTACAACATAATCCAAAGTCTTTTCCCCAACAACAACAAGGACTACATTATCCTTCTTGATGATCAGAACACCGTTCTTGTCAAGGAACTTAAAGATAATGAGGACAACGAAGAAATTTACAAGAAAGCAAGAATTATCATTGATACCTTAAGCAGTGAGCTTATGATTAAGGCCAGCATTGGCATTGGTACAGAAGCTCAGAGCTTAAGGGATGTTGCGCGTTCCTACAAGGATGCCCAGACAGCATTAAAAATTGGTCAGATATTTGAATCTGAAAAGAATATAGTAGATTATAACCATTTGGGTATAGGAAGGCTTATTTATCAGCTTCCTACCACCCTTTGCCGTCTGTTCTTAAATGAGGTGTTCAAGGAAGGCGTCTTTGAAACCATTGATTCCGAAGCCATGATTACAATACAGAAATTTTTCGAAAACAACCTCAATGTCAGTGAAACATCCCGTCAGTTGTTTATTCACCGTAACACTCTGGTCTATCGTTTGGATAAGATACAGAAATTAACGGGAATGGATTTGAGAAAATTTGATGATGCCATATACTTCAAGGTTGCAATGATGGTAAAACGTTACCTTGACGAGGTGTCAAAATAATTTTCCTCACTGAATAAAGGGGGGCAAAATGATTAGATTTGTAGACACCACTAAGGTTTATTCCAATGGTGTGGTCGGTTTAAAAAATGTTACTGTTAATATTGAAAAAGGCGAATTTGTTTTTGTCATAGGAGCCAGCGGTTCTGGCAAATCAACTTTTCTAAAGCTAATCATGCACGAAGAAGCACCGACGGAAGGCGAAGTTTATGTTAACGGATACAGCATACATAACATGCCCCGTTCGGAGATCCCATATTTAAGACGCAGCCTGGGTGTGGTATTCCAGGACTTCAGACTTCTACCAAATAAAACAGCATATGAAAACGTTGCTTTTGCAATGCAGATTGTTGAGGCATCTCCCCGTGAAATAAGAAGGCAGGTGCCTCTTGCTCTTGCGCTTGTGGGCTTAAGCAAGAAAGCAAAGGCATATCCAAATCAGATGTCAGGCGGAGAGCAGCAGAGAATAGCTCTGGCCCGGGCATTGGTCAATAACCCTTCAGTGCTTATTGCGGATGAGCCTACAGGTAATCTCGATCCAAAAACATCGTGGGAGATTATTAATCTATTGGAGGAAATCAACCAGAGAGGAACCACTGTGGTTGTTGCCACCCATGAGAAAGATATTGTGGACACCCTGAAAAAGCGCGTTATTGTGCTTGATCGTGGTGAAATAATACGTGACGAGCAGAAAGGTCTATATTTAAATGAAAATTAGAACTTTACGTCTACTTGCAAAAGAAGGTACAAATAACTTATATAAAAATAAGCTTATGTCCCTGGCGTCAATTATGACGGTTGTAGCTGCCCTGTTCTTTTTAGGGATTGTGCTTCTGATAGCTGTCAATATTACTTCCAATATTGAGGCTATGAAGCGTGATCTTGACATTACGGTATTTTTGAAAGTTGATGCATCTGATTTTGAAAGAGAAGAGGTAATTGCATACATTGAAAGAGAAAAAGAAGCGGGAGTTATTTCCCAATACCGTATGGAAACAAAAGAACAGGCATATGAGAATATTAAAAGCGAGCTTAAGAACGAGGCACTTTTAAAGGGACTCTCAGCTGAAAATCTTCCTGAATCATTTTACATAAAGCTTACTGATCCTGCCTACAGTGATGAGGTAATAGTTCAGCTTACCAAGTTTACCGGTGTAAACACTGAGTACGGTATAGGCTATAACAAGAGCGGTCTTGAAAGACTTGAAAAAATACTGAAGGTCTTTAACTATATTGTTATGGTTATCCTGGTAATTTTAATGGTTATAGCCGTATTTCTTATATCCAATACCATACGTCTTACAGTTTACGCAAGACGCCGTGAGATTGAAATCATGAAATATGTCGGTGCTCTTGACAGTTTTATACGTTGGCCGTTTATTGTTGAAGGTATTTTAATCGGCTTTGTAGGAGCGCTGGCTTCATTTTTTGCTACATCTCAGGCATATACCTGGCTGCAGAATGTGCTTAATTCAATCTTAAGCAGCATGGGACTTTCCACTTTAAGAATAATTGAATTTTCCCCGGTTGCACTACATATTTTTGCTATTTACGCTATATTTGGTGTGATGATTGGCGGAGTCGGCAGCATTCTTTCGGTTAGAAAGCACTTGAATGTGTGATTAATAGAGGATATAATAGGAAAAGAGCTAAAATGTAACAAAATCGTAATAAAAAACGCCGTAAATTCAGCAATATATACAGCGACCATTATAAAAGAATGGGGGCCTTTTACATATGATAAAGAGAATCCTGTCAACAGTTGTACTATTTCTGCTGTTGATAAGTATGACATTTTCTTCCTTTGCAGTAAGCGTACAGGATCTGCAAAAAGAATTACAACAAACACAGAAGGAGAAGCAAGCCGCTGCAGCCCAAAAGAAGGCAGCGCAAAAAACCCTTTTAAATGATAAAAAAGTTCGTGAGCAAATTATTAACGAGCTTCAGCAAAAAGGCTATGAAAAAAGCCAGATTGAAGCAAGAATCAAAGATATAGAAGAAGCAATCAAAACCTTGGATGAAGCAATTGCACAGGCTCAGAAAGAGTATGACGAACAGTTGAAGCTCTTCCAGGAAAGACTGGTTGTCCTCTACGTTCAATCCAGAACCAACGCACATATGGATGAGATACTGCAAAGCTCCAATTTCGATGAAATGTTTAAAAAAGTACATATGATGCAGCTTATCTCAAAATTCGATCAGGATCTGATGGACAGTATCAAGGCAAAAGAAGCTGAAATAAGCCAGCTTAAGACCCTTAGGGAGCAGGAAGAGCAAAATGCCCGTCAGGAGCTTGAAAGAAGCCTTGCAGAAATAAAGAACCTTGAGGCATCCCGCGCGGCTGCTGAGGAAAGAATATCCAAGAGTGAAAAAAGTGTTGCTTATTGGGAAAAGGCTGAGAGAGAACTTGAAAAAGAATCCCAGGAGCTTGCTGCAATAATTAAAAGAGCATCTTCTTCGGGAACAGCATACACCGGCGGTACAATGGTGTGGCCTACTCCCGGATATTATGGAATCTCTTCACCCTTTGGCGACCGTATTCACCCAATTCTCAAAGTTAAGAAGTTCCATGGCGGTATTGATATAAACGCTCCAATGAGCGCAAATATAGTTGCTGCGGCTTCCGGCAAAGTAATCTGGTCAGGATGGAGAAGCGGAGGCTCAGGAAATACCATAATTATCGACCATGGTGGCGGTATTACAACCCTTTATCTCCACATTAAGTCAGGAGGACTCCTTGTTAAGGAAGGACAAACAGTAAAAGCAGGGCAGACCATTGCAAAGGTTGGAAGTACCGGATTATCCACAGGACCACATCTTCACTTTGAGGTTCGTGTGAACGGTGAACGCAAGAATCCTTTGAATTACGTATCAAATAAAAAGTAAAAATGTCATATGTAAGTACATATTAAGTTAATTGCAGAAAGGATGTAAGTTTTTGCATCCTTTTTGTTTATTTGACTATAAATACGTAAGTGTATGAATCTTGCCATTAAATAATGCTATTTGGCAATGGTGCATACTTATCGTTAAACACGGGGCGTAAAATGTTAAGGCTCTAGACAGAGCAAGTGCCATGATAATCAAATGCCTTATACGGAACATCTGTTTTGATTAAAAGGCTCTTAAATTGATATTATATTAGGGTGGGGCTTGTATGGTGACATTGTTTGAAAAAAACAAGAATAGAATGTAAAATAGATATGCCAAAAGGATTGTATTAAGAAGGGTTGCAAAGATGAGAAACCGAAGTAAAATTTTATTAATTACTCTTATTTCATTATGTATGGTTGTTACTTTTTTATTGGGGTATTTTTGCTCGGTCATCAGAATGGTGTCCTGGAATGTTTTTATTTCCAAAGCACCCGTTGAATGGTTCAAACCTCAGAATGCTTTGTTTTTCGACAAGGATGAGGTGGACATAGAAAATATTTATGCCTTTAGCAGGGTAAAAAATATTCTTAATACCCGCTATTATGAGGACGTGGACGTAAACAAGGCTTTCAGCATGGCTATTAAGGGCCTTTCCATGGGTCTTGGAGATCCTTATACCGTTTACTATACTCCTGAAGAAATGAAAGAGTTTATGGAAAACACCTCCGGAAAATACGTGGGTATAGGTGTTTCGGTACACATGGATGAAAACGACTTGCTTACTGTAGCTGATGTCTTCCCCAACTCACCTGCCAAGGAAGCAGGAATTCAAAAGAACGACAGAATTGTTAAGGTAAATAACGAAGACGTAACTACAGTGGGTGACGCCGATCTTATTGTTGAGAAAATCAGGGGCGAGGCCGGAACAAAGGTCAAGATAACAATATACAGGCCTCAAATAAGGGACTATATAGAATTGGAACTTGAGAGGCGCCCCATCAATATTTCCTATATCTCCAGCGAAATGCTTGAAAACAGTATTGGCTATATACGCATCAAGCAATTTGATGACGATATAGCAGCCGATTTTGAAAAACATCTGAATGCTCTGATTAAGCAGGGAATGAAGGGGCTTGTAATAGATATCCGTGATAATCTGGGCGGTGATTACAGCCAGGTTGTGAGAATTTGCGACAGAATTGTACCCAAGGGACTTATTGTATATACTGAGGATCGTAATAAGGTCAGGGATGAAGAGTATTCTGACGCAAGGGAACTGAATATGCCTCTGAGTATTCTGATTAACGGTTACAGTGCAAGTGCCTCAGAAATTCTTGCCGCCTGCATTCAGGATTATGGAAAAGGGGTGCTGGTAGGTACCAAGACTTTTGGAAAAGGTCTTGTTCAGGCAATTGATACCGGCTTTGAAAACGGAGGTGGATTTAAATATACCATTGCCCGCTACTTCACTCCCTCAGGGAAATGCATTCATGGCGAGGGTGTAATGCCGGATATTGAAGTGCACCTGGATCAGGAGATGTCAACAATGTCCATTGAGGACATACCGCATGACAAGGATGCTCAGCTTAAAGTAGCAATCCAGGAAGTTATGAAGAAAATAAATTAATTATTATCGAATACCCATGGATAGTTATGGCAATAATACGCCATGGGGTGATTGAGAATGCAGAAGAAAAAGGATGAGCTTCTGAAACTTGAGATAGCTAAAGAATTAGGCTTGCTAGAAAAAATTCAGCAGGGAGGATGGAAGAGCTTAACCTCTAAGGAAACCGGCCGAATTGGAGGACTGCTTTCCAGGAAGAGAAAATCAAAAATTGTATAAAGGCTGTGGTAATGTAATGTACACAAGATTTGCAGACGTTTACGATCGACTGACGCACGATATCCCTTATACTAAGTGGGCTGATTATTTGCAATCAGCCTTTCTTAAATTTAACCAGAATCCCAATCTGATTCTGGAGCTTGGCTGCGGCACAGGAAGCATGGCTATTGAGCTTAAAAAACGAGGGTATGACATAATCGCCCTTGACAAGTCTTCTGACATGCTGGCAAAGGCCTATGAAAAGTCAAAGGAAAATAATCTTGATATATTGTTTATAAACCAGGATATGAGGAATTTTGAACTCTATGGTACTGTCGATGCAGTAATATGTCTTCTTGATTCACTTAATTATTTAACGTCATTAACAGATTTAAAGAAAGTATTTAAACTTGTTAACAACTATCTTAATCCTTCGGGGCTTTTCATTTTTGATGTTAACTCGCCCTACAAGCTGTCCAAGGTTTTAGGAAACAACGTATTCTTTGAGCTGGATGATGACATATCGTGGATTTGGAATAATACATACAACAGTAAAAAAAGATATGCTACCTTTGACCTGACCTTCTTTGTTAAAAACAAGGACGGACTTTATGAGCGGTTTGACGAAACTCATAAAGAGAGGGCATTTACAAAGAGTGAAATAAAAAAAGCAATTGAATATGCGGGGCTTGAGCTTGTTGGATGCTATGGGGAACTTACCTTCAAAGCCCCATCGCCCAAGGAGGAACGTATTTTTTATATTGCGCGGAAAGCCTAGCATGGTTATAATCTGAATATACGAAAAATAGCATTGTTATTTCTGGTATTTTTTTAACAAGAATTCGGAGGGACTATTATTGGGCAGAAGAGAGACAAGAGAAAAGGCAATGAAGCTGCTTTATCAGGTCCAAATTCAGAAAGACGATATTGATGAACAGATAGATCGCTTTATTCAGGAGCATAACGTTTCGGAAGAGTCCGACAGAGAATATATGCTTGATGTTGTTAAGGGTGTAATTGAGCATGAGCCTGAGCTGGATAATCTTATATCCAAGCATTTGAAGGGCTGGACAATCAGAAGAATACCTAAGGTTGACCTTGCCATTATAAGGCTTTCCTGCTATGAGATGAAATACAGGGATGATATACCCGCAAACGTATCCATAAACGAGGCGGTAGAGCTTACAAAAAAATACAGCGGGGAGGACTCAAAAACCTTTGTAAACGGAGTTCTGGGCAAAATTTACGTTGAGCTTCAGCAAAACGGCTATTAATTTAAGTGAGGAGAACAATGTTAAGAACACTTACAGTATCTGAATTAACAGAATACATTAAGCAGCTTGTTGACAACGACATGCTGCTTTCTCATGTCTGGGTGTCCGGAGAAATTTCCAATTTCAAGCTTCATACATCAGGTCATATGTATTTCTCTCTTAAGGACGAAGGTGCTGTAATAAAATGTGTCATGTTCCGCTCTCAGATTAGCCGTATGAAATTTAAGCCTGACAATGGCATGAAGGTTGTATTAAGAGGGTATGTTTCAGTTTACCCCGCAGGAGGCACTTACCAGATTTATGTTGATGAGATGCAGCCTGACGGGACAGGAGCGTTATACCTTGCCTTTGAACAGCTTAAAAATAAGCTTCAGCAGAAGGGATATTTTGATGAGAAGCGTAAAAAGCCTATTCCTGTGCTCCCCTGTGCAATAGGGGTAATTACCTCGCCTACCGGTGCGGTTATCCGGGATATAATACACGTACTTAACAGAAGATATCCAAACTGCAGAATAATTGTGTATGGCTCCCAGGTACAGGGGCCGGAAGCTCCAGCACAACTGATAAAGGGAATTCAATATTTCAACAGAAAGAAGAATGTGGATACGATTATTCTGGCAAGGGGAGGAGGTTCCCTGGAGGATCTATGGCCATTTAATGATGAAGGCCTGGCTGAGGCCATACTCCAATCTGAAATTCCCATTATTTCGGCAGTTGGACATGAAACGGATTATTCCATTTCAGATTTTGTAGCGGATTTAAGGGCTCCGACTCCATCTGCCGCGGCAGAGCTGGTGATGCCCGAAAAGAGAGCTCTTAAGGAAAATCTGAAAGTAATTGAGAAGAGAATTACAGCTTCCCTTTTAAATCGCGTAAAACAAGAAAAAATACGGTTTGAAAGAATTAGCGAATCGGTAAGCCTTAAAAGACCCTATGACCTTGTTAACCAGAAAAGACAGTACCTTGACGAACTGGAGCGGGATCTCATTAAGGTATGCAGGCTAAGAAGCCAGGAACATAAGAATGCCTTAATGGTACTGTCAGGGAAATTGGATGCCTTAAGTCCCCTTACCGTATTAAGCAGGGGATATGCGGTTGTTCAAAAAAACAGCGGGGCAGTTGTGCGCTCCGTCGATGATATGAAGCATGGGGATGAATTTGTTGTAACGGTTTCCGACGGAAAATTCAAAGCAGTGTATGATAAAAAAGTATAGAATTATGAGGGGAGTTCAAAATGGAAAAATTAGATGATAGAAATGATATGCCATACGAGCAGGCCATGGCGGAATTGGAAAGTGTGGTAAATCTTCTTGAAAGCGGAGATTTGACTCTGGATGAATCAATTAAAATGTTTGAGCGGGGAGTAAGTCTGGTTCGCCTGTGCAATAAGAAGCTTGACGATATTGAAAAGCGCATAACACTGATTATTGAGGGAAAAGACAGCGAGACGGAAAAGGACTTTGACCCAGAGGGATTATAACATGGATTTTTTGGTTAAATTTCAGCAATATTCTGATAAGGTAGAAAAATGGCTGCAGGACAATCTGCAATTTGACTTAAATTGCCTTGAAAGGACAGTTTACGAGTCAATGAAATACAGCCTGACCGCAGGGGGCAAAAGATTAAGACCAGTGCTTTCTCTGGCCGTATGCGACATGCTGAATTTGGACGAAGAAAAGGTGCTGCCCTTTGCATGCGCCATTGAGCTTATCCATACCTATTCCCTTATCCATGATGACTTGCCATGCATGGACAATTCGGATTTTAGACGTGGAAAACCAACTAATCATAAAGTTTTTGGAGAGGCTATGGCGGTTCTTGCCGGCGACGGATTACTGAACCTGGCTTTTGAAATTATGCTGAATGAATCAATTAAGGAAGAAAACAACAGCCTTTATTGTGCCAGAGCTGCAAAACTTATTGCCGATGCATCTGGTACAAAGGGAATGATAGGCGGACAGGTTATAGACATTGAGGCAGTGGGAAAGAAAATAACTTATGATGAACTATGCCAGATGCATAAAAAGAAAACAGGCGCATTAATTAAAGCAAGTATACTTATGCCTGCCAGGCTCTTTAACGTTCCTGATGAAATCACTGAATCGCTGGAAATTTATGCTGAAAGCTTAGGTCTTGCCTTTCAGATAAAGGACGATATTCTGGATGTTGAAGGAAACAGCCAGATTGTCGGAAAGCCTGTCGGAACAGATGAGAAAAATGATAAAAGTACTTTTGTAACATTGCTTGGACTAAATAAAGCAAAGGCTCTTCTTAAGGAGTCAACGCAGCGGGCCGCCGATTCCCTTAAAAATATAGACAATTCGGGATTTTTAACCGAGATGGCTTGCTGGATTGCAGAAAGAAATAAATAGCCAGATTTATTAGGGGAGATACAGTTTGACTGTTTTAGCGGAGATTGCATCAAATAAAGCCATAATATTGCCCATATTTTCATGGTTTCTTGCCCAGTTTATAAAGTTTGCCACTTATCTTATACAGCACCGTAAGGTTGACTTTACGAAATTTGTAGCTTCCGGCGGAATGCCAAGCTCACATACTGCCATTTCAATATGCCTTGCAACTGTTCTTGGCATCCATTATGGGTTTAATTCTGGATACTTTGCTATTGCTACGGTTCTTGCCTTTATTGTCATGGCCGATGCTACCGGCGTAAGACGCGCCGCAGGAAAGCAGGCCGAGGTTCTTAACAAGCTGATATACTTTTCTAAGGAAATCAAGGTTGAAAAAGAGCTTAAGGTGCTTCTGGGCCATACCCCCATACAAGTCATTCTGGGAGCCGTTCTGGGCGTGCTGGTAGCCGTCTTGTTTGCATAAATTGCAGTTTTATTGTATAATTATCTTCCAATGAAAAGTCAATGGGATGGTGCAGTATCCTAGTCAGTACTGCCTACTTCGAGGACGGGCCTAAAAATCCGTAAAAGGGCACATCGATGAAGTTCCTTGTGTCGGCTTGTTACGCCCAGTGATGGGCTGATGCTGGGAGTTAAGGTTTAGGGGCAGCCCGCAATGGCATGCGGGAGTTGACCCCTCTACCGCGGAGACCCTCTTTCGTGGGAGACAGATTGCCTCGCGCAAGCGACACAAATCTTGACTACGAGGAGGGAGTGAACCTGTCATGCGGTATCACTTTTGATGCTGTGGACAGTGTAGCCTGCCTTGAGTGCTGATTGGAGGATTACGGATCAGGTGTTTATGTACTGGCCGGTACATGAGCAATATTGCCGTATGAAACCAATGGTGCAAAAGAGGCTAGAAGTTAGGTAAGACTTAAGGGGAAAACCCCTAGGCTGTTAATTCCATTAGGCAATCCGGGGATTGCAGTGTGGACTAAGTGGCGATCAGGCTTTGACGAGGGCAACCTCTCAACGTATTGTTTAAAGGGAAACCGCCGGAATGGTGACGTTCCGGTACGATACGGGGAAAACCTGCCTGACCTAAGACGCAAAATTTACTCGGGTTGTTGCCATCCTGTTGACGATAATTGTATATTTTTAAACTACTTATTTTTGAAAGCAGGATCATACTTGGACAAGGATAAATCGGAAAAAAGGTATTTTAAGCTCCTTGACAAATACAGGAGATTAACAAAAGAAAGCATTCCGGTTAAAAGAAGCTCTGGGATAGAAAAAAAACATATCCTCTGGGGTTTTTTTATTACATTGGTGTCCTTTTCACTTTCAATTCTTATTCTCTTTGCTTCTACAAGCATTTTCAGGGTAATTTCGGCGCCCATGGCCGCTTTGGTGGTTCTTGGAATCATTCTTATAGGTATAATGTTTGATATAGTTGGAATAGCAGTAACAGCCGCCGACGAAACACCTTTTCATTCAATGGCATCAAAAAAAATAAAGGGAGCACGTCAGTCCATAATGCTTCTTAGAAATGCATCGCGTGTTTCCAGCTTCTGCAACGACGTTGTGGGTGATATCTGCGGTGTTGTAAGCGGTGCAGCGGGAACAGCAATTGTGTACAGGGTTTTTGCCGACAGTGCCAATGTTTCTGTTATCGAGGTTCTGGTAGGCGCTTTTATTGCAGCAGTTACTGTAGGTGGAAAGGGCTTTACAAAGAATATAGGAATGAATAATGCAGACTATATCGTATATATTGCAGGACGCATGCTTTCTGTTCTTCCCATAGGCAAGAACGGAAAAAAATCAAAGAAGTGCAGAAAAAATGGAAATGGTAATGGTAATGGGAAACAGAAATCAAACAACCATTAACTGATATGAGGTGTAATCGTAGTTGAGTGATAAAGTATACAGACACGGAGAACTGCTTGAAAAAGTTAACAGTCCCGATGATATAAAGAAACTGAACTATACAGAATTAAATCAGTTGTCGGAAGAAATCCGAAAGTTTTTGTTGGAGACTGTATCAAAAACAGGGGGACATATTGCATCAAACTTGGGGGTTGTAGAGCTTACCCTTGCTCTTCATAAGGTTCTTAATGCTCCCAGGGACAAGATTATCTGGGATGTTGGACATCAGACCTATGTTCATAAAATTATAACCGGCAGAAAAGATGTCTTTGGCACATTGCGCCAGCTTAACGGCATTTCAGGTTTTCCAAGAACCGATGAAAGCCCCTATGACGCATTCAACACAGGCCACAGCAGTACCTCCATTTCAGCAGCCCTTGGAATGGCAAGAGCAAGAGACTTAAAAGGCGAAACTTATACGGTGGCAGCAGTCATAGGTGACGGAGCGCTGACAGGTGGTATGGCATTTGAGGCCCTCAATGATGCGGGAATGTCACGTACAAAGCTTCTGATTATTCTTAACGATAACGGTATGTCCATTGCTCCCAATGTCGGGGGACTTTCCCGCTATTTAAACAGGGTAAGGGTAAGGCCCCTGTATTATCGAACCAGGGAAAGCATGCAGGCATTTATTGATTCCTTACCCAGGACTGGAAAAAGGGTGAGGAAGTTAATTCATAAAATAAAAGGTGCCATGAAGAGTATGCTTATCCCGTCAATGTTCTTTGAGGAGCTGGGATTCCGCTATTTTGGACCCATTGACGGTCATAACATAAAAGAAATGGTGTCGGTTTTGGAGCAGGCAAAGACCATGAAAGGGCCTGTTCTTGTCCATGTCAAAACAGTAAAAGGAAAGGGATACAGTTTTGCAGAGGACAAACCTGATATCTTCCATGGGATTGCGCCCTTTGAAATTGAAACCGGACAGGTACTTAAGCCTGGAAGCCTGAACTATTCCTCGGTTTTTGGAAATAAGCTCTGCGAGCTTGCCCAGAAAGATAATGATATTGTGGCAATTACAGCCGCCATGACGGACGGGACAGGTTTAAGACCCTTTAAGGAAGCATTTTCAAAGCGCTTTTTTGATGTGGGTATTGCCGAGCAGCATGCGGTAACCTTGGCGGCCGGCCTTGCAATGGGCGGAGTAAAACCTGTTGTAGCAATATATTCCACTTTTCTTCAAAGGGCTTACGACCAGATTCTCCACGATGTTGCCCTCCAGAAGCTTAAAGTGGTTTTTGCCATTGACCGGTGCGGTATAGTGGGAGATGATGGGGAGACCCATCAGGGTATATATGATATTTCATATCTTTACACCATCCCCAATCTTGCCATATTATCGCCTGCAACACCAAATGAACTTGAGGAAATGCTTGAATATGCCGTGCTTAAGCACCAGGGCCCAATTGCCATACGTTATCCCAGAGGTTCCGGCCATGAGATTCCGGGAAGCCATACCCCGCTGGAATTCGGAAAGGGAGTAGTCGTAAAGGAAGGCAAGGATGTAACCCTGATTGGTATAGGATACATGCTTAATATAGCTTGTGAGGCTGCCGAACTTCTTGAAAGTGAAGGAATCTCCTGTGAGATTATTAATCCCAGATTCTTAAGACCCGCAGATGATGACCTTATTTTGGAATCTGCCAGAAAGACAGGTAAAGTAGTTGTTATACAGGATGCCATCAAAAACGGAGGCTTCGGCTCCTATGCAACAGAACTTATCAGTAATAAAGAACTAAATGCCCGTTGCCTTGTACTGGGCTTACCCGACAAAGGCATTGAACACGGGGAAAAAAGTCTGGTATTAAGGAAGTACGGACTGGATGCCGCTGGTATTAAAAAGAGTATAAAGGAAATGTTTAAGTGAGAGGTTGCAATGTCCAAGGAAAGACTTGATGTCATACTTGTTTCAAAAGGGCTTTTTGAAAGCAGAGAAAAAGCCCGGGGAGCCATAATGGCCGGGCTGGTATTTATAAACGGTGAACGCTGTGACAAGCCCGGGGCCAAGTTTGAAGAGGAATGCGAGATTGAAATCAAGGGCAAGGTTAATCCGTACGTAAGCCGGGGAGGCCTTAAGCTTGAAAAGGCCATTAATGAATTTAACCTGAACCTTAAGGATTTCGTATGTGTGGATGTGGGCGCTTCAACAGGCGGCTTTACCGATGTTATGCTCAAGAACGGTGCTAAAAAGGTCTATGCTGTGGATGTAGGATACGGTCAGCTTGCCTGGGAGCTTAGAAATGATCCGCGCGTTGTATGCATGGAACGTACAAACTTCCGCTATGTAACAAGGGAGCAGATTAGTGAGCCACTTGATTTCGGCGCAGCAGACGTTTCCTTTATTTCGCTCAAGCTTATTCTGCCGCCATTAAAAGAGCTGTTAAAGCAGGATGGACGGGCCGTGTGCCTCATAAAACCCCAATTTGAAGCAGGACGGGAAAAAGTGGGCAAGAAGGGCGTTGTGCGGGATCCTGCGGTTCATGAGGAAGTAATTAATAATGTCATTAATGTGGCAGAGAACCTGGGCTTTTCCGTAGGCGGCCTTTCTTTCTCTCCTATTACCGGGCCTGAAGGGAATATTGAGTATCTGATATATCTTTTAAATGGCGATTCTGAGATTAAAACAGAGATAAATGCCGCTAAAGTGGTAAAAGAGGCACATGAAGCTTTGGGGTGACCTAATCTTTGCATGATGCTTAAAAATAGTGCTATAATGGAATTATCTGCCGTGAAAAATTAAATAATTGTGAGGATGTTTCTTATGGATATCTTTTCTGCTGAAAATAATGTCCAGGTAAGCAAAAAGCTTCCGAAAACCTTTGACTCGGCCATTTTGTATTCAATCGTCGCCCTCTATTACATTTTTGGATCTCAACTTATTGCTAATATAAGGGGAGAGATAATTCTGGTGGTTTCTGAGATCATTTTCCTCGCTCTTCCTCCTTTGCTTCTTGCCTTAATCAGAGGCTATGACATTAAAACTACTTTCAGACTCAAAGCGCCAAAACCTCTGGAAGTACTTCTTATGCTTGGAATCAGCCCGTTTATGATAATTGCAGGTTTCTGTGCCGGAATGACTGCTTTGGTGGCAGTAAGGGCAGCCTTTGGCCGTGTTTATCTTGCAGGTGAAATAAACACATTTATGGCCCACAATCTGTTTGTGTCCTTGTTCCTGGTGGCTGTTGTTCCCGCGGTTTGCGAGGAGTTCCTCTTCAGGGGAATGATCCAGAGAGGCCTGGAAAGATTGGGTGCCGGCTGGGGAATATTCTTAAGCGGCATATTGTTCGGACTGTTCCATTTTGATTTTCAAAGGCTTGCCGCCCAAACCCTTGTGGGGCTCTTATCGGCTTATGTGGTGTATCGCACCGGTTCAATCTTTAACGGTATGATACTTCATTTTATGAATAACGGGCTTGTAACGCTTTTGGTAAATCTGGTTATGGGTACCGGAGCTTCTACCGGCGAAGTTGTTACAGACCCCTTTGCTACCCAAGAGCTTATGGATCTTGCCAATCAGGCAGGAATGTCTTTAAATCAATTGCTTGGCTTAATGTCAGGCGTGTTTTTCATCCTGTTTATATTTTGCCTTTTGGTAATAATGGGACTTCTTACTGTTTTAAGATCAATGACCAAGTCAACGGTTGATAAAACCGAGGAGATAAAAGGTTCTGCCAAGGGATTGCTTGCAGGAATACCCGGACTTCTGATAATTATTATTGTATATGTTTCACTTGGCTTAACTCTTATGAATAATGATTTGGGCCAAAAAATATTGAAAATATTTGAACTGAACTTGAACTGATACTGGATTTATAAGCGTTTATTAAGGCTATAATATAATAAAGTTTTAAGACACTAATTCGGTTTAATAAGGCGGGATACTTGACATATGCTTATTGCAGACAAATGGGTAGACTACAAGTTACTTGATGCAGGGGAAGGAGAAAAGGTTGAAAACTGGAATGGTACAATTTTAAGAAGGCCTGATCCTCAGGCAATCTGGCCATGGACCAAGCCAAATGTTAAAGACAAAGTGGATGCTCAGTACCACAGAAGCAGGGAAGGCGGCGGACGGTGGGAATTTAAGAAGAAAATTCCCGAGTCCTGGACGTTAAAATATAAAAATCTTACATTTAAAATAGAACCTACGGGATTTAAGCATACAGGACTATTTCCTGAACAGGCGGTTAACTGGGACTGGATGACAGAAAAAATACGACAGGCAAACAGGCCCATAGCTGTCCTGAATCTTTTTGCATATACGGGCGGCGCCACCTGTGCATGTCTGGCTGCAGGCGCATCGGTATGCCATGTGGATGCTTCCAAGGGAATGGTTGCATGGGCCAAGGAGAATGTTGCTTTATCAGGACTTTCTGACAGGCCCGTACGTTATATTGTTGACGATTGCATGAAATTTGTCCGCAGAGAGATAAGAAGAGGAAGAAAATATGATGCCGTTATTATGGACCCTCCTTCTTACGGAAGGGGCCCTAACGGTGAATTGTGGAAGCTGGAAGACGAGCTTTTCGGACTAGTGGACACCTTAAAGGATGTCATGAGCGATAATCCGTTGTTCTTCCTTTTAAACTCCTATACAACAGGATTTTCGCCCCAGGTTTCGGCAAATATGCTGGAGATGACAATTGCCGCAAAGTACGGTGGACGGGTTACCTGCGGAGAGGTGGGCATACCCGTGGCAGGAACAAAAATTATTCTTCCATGCGGTTCCTATTCACGCTGGGAGGAATAGACTGTTATTAAAACAGTCTGCTGCTTTAAAAGAAAGACTTGGGAGCTTGTCAAAGTTTTGGCAAGACAGTGGAAGATACAATTTTTTCATGTTATAATGACTCACATAGATTTATATGGAGTCTTTCTTATTAATCTCCTGTACATAATGGGGATTTGATATGAAAGGAAGGATGTAAACAAGAATGGAAAACAGCAAAAAAATATTTGACATTGTAGTAAAGACCCTGGAAGATAAAAAGGCAAAAAACATTAAAGCCATAGATATTCGCGAGTTGACCACCATTGCAAGTTACTTTATAATTGCCAGCGGAACATCCGTGACCCACATAAAAAGCCTTGCTGATAATGTTGAGGAAAAGCTCATTGAAGAGGGCATCAGGCCGCTTCATATAGAAGGATACAATAATGCACGATGGATTCTTATGGATTACAACGATGTTGTGGTTCATATCTTCCATGAAGAGGACAGAGAGTACTACGGACTTGAACGACTGTGGCAGGATGGCAAAGAGATAGTTCTTAATTCGGAAAATGATGTTGCAAATATTCGTCCATGACTTGGAATAGAAAATTTAAGCCTTTATAAGTTGGAGGATAAATTATGAGTTATTCAACACAAGTTGATAGAAAATGGCAGAAAAGATGGGAAGAAAGCAATATCTACAAGTTTGACCGTAATAATCTTGATAAAAAGCTTTATTGCCTTGAAATGTTCTCATACCCCTCAGGAGCAAAGCTCCATGTGGGTCACTGGTACAATTACGGTCTTACTGATTCCTGGGCACGCATGAAGAGAATGCAGGGATATAATGTTTTCCATCCCCAGGGATTTGATGCTTTTGGTCTTCCTGCAGAAAATTATGCCATTAAGACAGGAATCCACCCCAAGGACTCCACAATGAGCAATATTGAAACCATGGAGAAACAGCTCAAGGAGATGGGGGCAACCTTTGACTGGGATTATGAGGTAATTACCTGCGTTCCTGAATACTATAAATGGACTCAGTGGATTTTCCTTCAGCTTTATAAAAAGGGGCTTGCCTACAGGAAAAACGCTCCTGTTAACTGGTGCCCCAGCTGCCAGACAGTTTTAGCCAATGAGCAGGTAATTGACGGTGCCTGTGAGCGCTGCAATACCGAAGTTACCAAGAAGAATCTTACCCAGTGGTTCTTTAAGATAACAGACTATGCCCAGGAGCTTTTGGATTGTCTTCCTTCTTTGGACTGGCCTGAAAAGACAAAGAAAATCCAGACCAACTGGATAGGCCGTTCCGAAGGAGCTGAAATAGAGTTTGAAGTAGAAGGAAAGGATCTGACCTTCAGGGTCTTCACAACCCGTGCAGATACCCTGTATGGTGTTACTTATGTAGTGCTTGCTCCTGAAAATGAATTGGTGGATTTAATTACTCCTCCTGAATACAAGGATAAGGTTGAAGAGTACAGAGAACAGGTTAAGAAAATTTCCGAAATTGACCGTATGTCCACGGTTCGTGAGAAAACCGGCGTGTTTACCGGAGCATATGCCATCCATCCTCTGACAAAGGCCAGAGTGCCCATTTGGATAGCCGATTATGTATTGGCAGGCTACGGCACAGGATGCGTAATGGCTGTTCCTGCCCATGATGAGCGCGACTATGAGTTTGCCACCAAGTACAATCTTGGAATAGTCCGTGTAATAAATGGGCCAAATGGGGATGAAGCACTTCCTTTCTGTGAATACGGCGTACTTACCAACAGCGGCGAGTTTGACGGTGTAACTTCCGAAGAGGCTCGTTCATTAATTGTTAAGAAGCTTGAAAAGGAAGGCAAAGGCCAATTCAAGATAACTTACCGCCTCCGTGACTGGCTTGTTTCAAGGCAGCGTTACTGGGGTGCCCCAATTCCCATAATCTATTGTGACAAGTGCGGAATTGTACCGGTGCCTGAGGATCAGCTTCCTGTTGAACTGCCATACAATGTTGTGTTTACTCCCGATGGAGAATCTCCTCTGGCAAAATGTGAGGAATTCATAAATACCACATGTCCGTGCTGCGGCGGTCCTGCTAAGAGGGATTCCGATACCCTGGATACCTTTGTTTGCTCAAGCTGGTACTTCTTAAGGTATCCAGACAATAAAAACGATAAGGAACCCTTTAACAGCGAATGGATAAATAAGATCCTTCCTGTTGACAAGTATGTTGGCGGCGCAGAGCATGCGGCAATGCACCTTCTGTACGCACGCTTCATTACCAAGGCTCTCAGGGATATGGGATATCTTAACTTTGACGAGCCATTCCTGTCTCTTGTGCATCAGGGAACCATACTTGGGGCGGATGGCCAGAAGATGTCCAAGTCCAGAGGCAATACCGTGCTGCCCGATGAGTACATCCAAAGATACGGCTCTGACGTATTCAGAATGTATCTTGCCTTTGGCTTCTCATATGTTGAAGGCGGTCCATGGAACGAGGACGGAATTAAGGCAATAGACCGTTTTATAGGCCGTGTTGAAAGATTGGTTGAAAAATTTGTTGCCGAGAAGAACGCGCCTTCAACCGATAATATAGGCGAAAATGAAAAAGAGCTGCAGTTTGTAAGACACAGCACCATTAAGAGTGTAACCCAGGATACCGATCAGTTCCAGTTCAATACAGCAGTTGCAAGGATAATGGAGCTTGTAAATGCCATATATAAGTATGACGCACTGGAGAACAAGAACAGAAGCATCCTTGAGGCAACAATAAAAGACTTAATCAAGCTTATTTCACCCTTTGCTCCCCACTTTGCCGAAGAAATGTGGGAAATGCTTGGACATAGTTCGTTTATATTTAATGAGAAATGGCCTGAGTATGACGAAAAGGCAATAGTAAGGGATGAAGTGGAGATAGCTGTCCAGTTTAACGGACAAATCAGGTATAAGATCAATGTTCCTACAAGTGCCGACAATAAGGCAATTGAGGAAATAGTCCTCGGCGATGAACGCTCAAAACCCTATATTGAAGGCAAGAACATTGTCAAGGTAATAGTGGTAAAAGGAAGGCTCATCAATATTGTGGTTAAATAAATTGAGGGGGGGTAATCCCCTCAATTTCATTGAGATACAAGGGCTTTTCCAGCGAGGAATCATTTGGGGGCCGCAAGGAGGAAAAGTATTATGGATTATGCATTACGGTTCTTAATTCTGGCCGCCGTTACATACCTGACTTTTTTATGTACCGTAAGGCTGGCAATGGGTACCCAATACAAGGCAAAATCCTTTAGTATAAACATTATAGGCATGATTGCCGTATATGGCAGTTTCATAATCTTACGTTATGGTGAGCTTCTTAAGCTTCCCGAGTATCTTTGCTATGCTTTTCCCATAATTCTGGTAGCTGTACTTCCACCATTGGCCTTGAAAATGAAAAGCGACCAGACCATTAAGTATTTGGTTCTGGCAGTTCTTTTTTTAGTGCTTCTCCATCTCTGCTTATCATTCTTCGTAGGCTGGAGAGATATTTTGCCGTTTATTAAGATACCTTCCTTGTGGGATTTTATTTAGCCACGAATATAAAAAATTAATCAACGCAAATGCTATGTGTAAGGGCACATGGCATTATTTTCGGTTAATTGGAGGATTTGCTTTGGGCATTGAAAATGTTGATGAATTAAGACAAATGCAGCCGGCAGTTCTTGCCTTTATGGGCGATGCGGTATTTAACCTTTTTATAAGGGAAAGACTAATAAGGACCAAGAAAGGAACATCCCACAATCTTCATATTTTTTCAACTGATTATGTAAAGGCATCATCCCAGGCAATTATATCAAAAGCCTTGATGGGAAGTTTCACTGAGGATGAGGCATACATTTTCAGGAGAGGAAGGAATGCCAAATCGACTACCATACCTAAACATGCAGATGTTGGGGATTATAAATATGCCACTGCCTTTGAGGCGGTTCTTGGCTTTCTGTACCTGGCAGGAAGACACGACAGGCTAAACTACATTATGGAACAAGCAGCTTTAATTATTGAATCAAATGAAAGGCTTGAAGAAGATGAGAAGAACAACCGGTAAATCAAGAAAAGATAATGATAAGAAAACAGCAGGTGCTGCAAGGAGCAGAAGAGGCGCCTTCCGTGAAGAAGCACCTAATTTTGAGGATAAACGTTCACGTAAAAAAGGTAATGGAAGGGACTTACAGGGCACAAAAGCCTTTGGTAAGCCAGCAGGCAATAAAAAGGATGTATATGAAAAGAGCAGGGATGAGTTTGCCCTGAAATTTGAGTCAGTTAATGAAGAACAGGACAGGGAAGACAGGGTAGAGGGTAAAAACCCTGTGTTTGAGGCAATCAGGTCATCACGCCCTGCCAATAAGCTGTATGTGGAGAAGGACTCCCAGGATTCATTCCTTTTAAGAATTATCGCCATGGCAAGGGAAAAGGAAATACCCATCCAGTATGTAGACAGGAAAAAGCTTGATTCAATGTCCCTTACCCGTGCACATCAGGGCGTAATTTTAGAAACGGCAGCAAGGGAATATGTTGAGGTTGATGATATACTTGCAATAGCTAAAGAGAAAGGAGAAGATCCTTTCATACTTGTTCTTGATGAGATAACAGATACCAATAATTTTGGTTCAATAATAAGAAGTGCCGAATGTGCGGGAGTTCATGGCATAATAATTCCTAAGCGCCGCTCTGCATCATTGAATGCAACAGTTGCAAAGGTGGCGGCAGGTGCCCTGGAGTATGTGCCCGTTGCAAGAGTTACGAATCTGGTTCAAACACTTCGTTCCCTTAAGAATGAAGGTTTATGGATTATCGGCACCGATATGGATGGAGAAAGCGTATATTACGAAGCAGACCTTAAAGGTCCCTGCGCTCTTGTAATAGGAAGCGAGGGAGAGGGTATGTCAAGGCTTGTAAAGAGTGAATGTGACCTTATTGTGAGAATTCCCATGAAAGGTACAATTTCATCCCTCAATGCAGGAGTGGCAGCCGCCCTTGTAATGTTTGAAATATCCAAGCAGAGAAGCAAATGATTATCCTAAGAGCGTAGAAAGTTCTTCCCACGGGAAGAACTTTTTTAATTTTTAAAAAAGGACAAGCCTACCATTGTCCAATTTTTTGTACAAGGCATATGATGTAGAGGGACAAGATGGTATGAGGTATCAAGATGGATAGCTGTGGTTTCTGTTTGAGGCTTGGGCAAAAGGCTCCTGATTTTAAGGCTGTATCGACATTCGGACCGGTTTCACTTTCTGACTATAAAGGAAAATGGCTGATATTATTCTCACATCCGGGCGATTTATCCCCTGTTACAGAAAGGCAAAATTCTGAAAGCTTAGATTTGATTGCATTTCAGCATTTATAATATCACATTTGTTGAAAGTATGAAATACTTTTAGTTAAAGTATTATATATAATTTTCTATTGATAGGATATATTGACAGCAGAAATTTAGTATTATACAATACAGATGCCATTTTATATAGGTCAAGGGATAAACCATGCTAAAAGTTAAAAAGATATTAGCATTTTTCTTCATAATAGCTTTGATGATAACTAATTCATTTGGAATATCTGCATACAAACAGGCAGATAAACCTGGTAGATTAGAATTCTATCGTCTGGATGAATTACAAGACCATCCTGATATATTGAAGTATTTAAAAGATAATGGCCTGGATGAAGTACAGTCATTTATCGAAGATACTATCAAAGAGTATGATGAATTAAGCAAATCTAAGGAACAAGATAACACTGTAGATGAAAAGGTATTAGAAGAAATTGCAAACAAATATAACTTGCAAAAGAGTGAACAGCAGAACAATTATTATCTTGATGGTATAGTCATTATAGAGAAACGTGAAGCGACTGAAAATTATTGTTCAAAATAAAACTGGGGCGTTTACCCCAGTTGTTGTTTTAATTATTAAAAAGCCCATTCTATGCGCATTTCATCCTCAGAAATATAGATTTTATTAATGAAAAACTCAGCAATAGAGTGCTTAAGCTTTATGTCAAGATCCTGCCATTCATTAAGAACTATGTTGCGCATTTCTTCTATTTTCTCTGGGTCAATTGCCGGCTCCTTGGTCTTGATTTGAGCCTGCAATTCTTTCTTTTTAGCATCCAATGATTCTATTTTTTTGGCGATATATTCTCCTACAACACCTTCTGCCATTTGAGACAATAAATTATCTATCTGCTCATCTATTTTGATAATCTGAGCTTTAATAGCCATATCGTGGGGGGTATCAGTAGATGGAGCTAATAATAACTTTGTATCCCTGCAACGTTTCAACAGCTCTGCTTCTACAGCCTTTTCAATTTCTCCTGCAACAAAAAGCTTTTTAACGCTGCATTTATCAGGACCATAATTGCTTCTTCCTCTGCAGCAGAAGTATTTATATCCCTTCACAACTTTTGATGTAACAGAATATCCGCATAGGCCGCACCTAAGAAGACCAGTTAACCAAGACAAATGACCAGTTCCAAGGCGTTTAGATGCTTTATTTTTTTGAAGCCTTGCCTGGGCAGCAATATAGGTGCGCGCATCAATAATGGGACTATGTAAACCTATCACCAATGTCTGTTCTGATGTCGGGCAATATACACGGTTTTTCTTTCCTTTTTCTTTTCCGACAAGCAGACAGCCATTCTCTCCGTTAAAATCATCTATTTGGTTGGCAATTTGATATCCGTTATTTTTAAAATACTCATACAAATCTATTGAATTTTTGACAGGAGCGGGATTCTTAAGTATTCTGGATACCTTATTAGAAGTCCAGGAGCCCGGAAGAGATATTGCTATATTATATAAAGATTCATTTTCCTCTGTATATCTTCTGAATATCTCTTTAAGTATGCTTGCTTCATCCGGGTCAATTTCAAGAACGGAGCATTTCTTTCCATCAAGTATTATCTGCTTGCTTTTGTAACCAAAAGGACACCGTCCACCCAGGAACATCCCTTTTTTGGCTCGGGAAAAATAATTATCCTTTATACGCTCCACAATTGTTTCTCTCTCCAATTGAGCAAAAACCATGATGATATATACCATGGCACGACCAATGGGGGATGAGGTATCAAATTGCTCTGTAGCACTAATAAACTGAACTTTATATTTCTCAAAGAACTCAATAAGCTTTGCAAAGTCTGTAAGACTTCTGCTGATTCTGTCCAACCTATAACAAATTACAGCACTAATTTTACCGGCTTCGATATCTGAAAGCAGGCGTTGGAAATCTGGCCTGTCAGTGGACGATCCTGAATAGCCGGCATCTTTATATACTAGGAATTCTCCTTTTGCAAATGAGCTGCAAAGATTTATCTGAGTTTCAATGCTGATACTGTCAGACTTTTCAATTGACTGTCTGGCATAAATGGCATACATGATTTAACCTCAATTATTGGTTTGTACCCTAATATCTTACAGCACCGAATAATCTGGGTCAAGCCAATGGTCACGAAGTGCCTCAACCAATTTAAAATCAAAGCTATAAACAGGAACATGATGCCTGTTGATTATATTAAGAGCCGTCGCTATTGCCCTTTCTTTCTTATATAAAGAGTTCTGCTTCATATATCTTATTTTGTTATATGCTGCGGTTAAGGAAACATTGTATGTTTCAGAAATTTCCCAAGCATTAAGCTTATACTTCATTACCTGCACCGTTGGCATAAGTAGCTCATCTACAAAAATATTAGCTGCTCTTTCCTTTTCGTAATGCATGAGTATTGAATTATCCAAGTCTGAAAAATGATTTAGCATAATATGCCCGAATTCATGAGCCATAGTAAAGTTTAAGCGTGCAGGGCAGTTATTGATAAGAGATTCATCAAAGAACATTCGGTAACTGTCTTTATTGGTGTTATAGCAAGTGAACCCATTGATACCCTTAAGGTCGGCAACCATCCATGATATTTTTTTGCCTGACAGTTTGATTAATTCCTTGATGTCAATTGCCGAAGAAGTGTCAATATTATGTACCTTCAAGAGATTTACAGCTATCTGACGAATTTCATCCTCAGAAATAATCAAGACATACCCTCCTTTGGTATGCCTTAATTATATAGTAATCTTATCTTCGTTTCAAGAACATATGTTCTGTTATATCTCTTCTATTATCGTTGGACATTCAATAGTAAAAAATTTACCTACACGAGACATTTCTCCCTTAACTTTCAAGCTCTTACCTCTTTTGAGAACATCACAAGCTAACCTAAAATCTTTACCTTCTAAAAAAACACGAACTTTCTTTGTCTGACCATCGACTTCCCCAATTATAGTAGCAAATCCACTAAGCTCTTCTTTATTTACTATTCCATGCAGTGCCTTTAAACCCTCGACCTTACCACAAATCTGAACTTCTTGAGTAACATTTTTTTTCTTATATTCCTCGCTTATTATTTTAACCGCATATTGTGATTCTTTATTGTACCTATACTTAAATAAACTATTATTTTTTTTATGTGATTCTGTCGTTCCAAAGTTTACTTCTATATTAAAATCTGGTAAATCGTTCTCATAAAACTTTGAAATAGCATCACACATATTTGCATTTAATCCCTCTATATATGCGCTTTCTAAAAAAGTTTCCATGTCTTCCAGATCGAATTCTTGTAACTGCTTGAATGCAGTAGAAATTCGATTCATTATTCTACGTGGGAATTGAATTTCTTCCTGCGAATCAATAAAACCACATTGATTTTCATCCATAACTATTTGGGTCCATGATATTTCATCCATAGGATTTGTTTCTATTGTCATGATATAACTTCCGACCTTAGTCTGTGCAAACTTAAAAAGATTGGCATATTGACTATCATTTTTTGAAGCTCTCAACACATATGGTCTAGGATTTTCCTCATTAGCGGCCGATGAAATTACTAGCTCTTTAAGCCCAATTAAGTAATTAGTAGCTACATCTAGAGGGATTTTACCATCTTTAATTCCACTAGATATGATTCTTATCGAAAAATAATCTATAAGGGGATTGATAATATCATTAATGATTTCATCTGTTGAGGTTTTGTATATTTCTGATAAAAATAGGATGGCTTCGCGAATCCTCAGATAATAATCTGCAAAAGATTCGTTTGATGGAATAAATATTTTACCATATTCATCGTTTATAAAGCATAAAAAGTTCTTATTGGGGTAGTCATCTAACAGAACCCAATCATTACGTTTAAGATAATTTATAATGTTAGAATTGTTTAATTCTTGTAGATTACTAAATAACATTCTCATAACGCGTTACCTTGATTAATATTATAAAACATATTTCTTATTGTATTCAATTCGAATCTTTGAGATAGAGGAATTCTAATTCTAACTTTACTTGTATTATGAGTAGGTTCCTCGTTTCTTAAGGAATGCCACCATGCACTATGCATCATTAATGTGAAAGTATTAGCATCTTTTCCAAGGATTTTTACCCATCTATCCTGTTCCCTAGGTAACAAGTATAGAATTAAAATTCTAGGATTTGCTGAGTTTACCACTAAATCGTTGTAGTTTTTTGCTTCCAGATCATAAACAATATTGTCATTTTCTATTATGTAATTTTCTGTTGATTTTAGTTGAAAATCAATACTTGGTCCATATCCAGGGCGTACATCACCGTTAGGTAGTTTTATTAGCTCTCTTATTGTACCATCAATCCCAAAATCATGCCCTAAATACTCGACCACGTATCCTGATCTAGCTGTTATCAAACTAACAAAAGCTCTACTAATTTCTTCTTTAATCTTATTAATAGGCAACATATTTAAGCTCCTAGAATTTTTAAATTCGAAAAAAAGCCAAGTCAACAATCGTGTCTTAGCCTTTGGATATAGCCTTAGCTGTCGAAATCTTAATTTTTGGTTTATTGATTTTTTTCCAACTTTAATACGATACTAAACTGTTCCGGTTTTGATGATGCTGATTGCACTGCACCCCAAAAATCTATTTCATTTACTATACATATCTGCTTTCCTTCTTTGCGCATATTCATTGCTTTTTCCACTTTCCGGCCGTAACATGAAAAAGCCCAACATGGATTACCTTCATTTCCCACGATGAGGTAATCTGTTTTTCCAGTTACATTGTCATTGTACTTCCCACCGCGTTCTTCAATTAGCCTCGCTATATCTCCCCTTTTGGCTCTGGACGATACCCCAGTAAAGCAAAAAAGCTTATCCTTAAAAGTTATTTCAGGGTTATTCATACAGATACCATGTATGGTGATCTCATTCTGTAACTTTTCAATTTCTAATGCATTAAGATTTAGTGACTGGCTCAGATCCACAAACTCACTAAAGAAGAGTTTAAGAATATTCCGCTCTTCCTCACTTATAACGCCATCTTCTAGAATAGAGAGTAAAAGGCTTTTAATCTCTTCATAAGGATAAGAACCCATAAGGCTTGTGTTTCTATCTATCCATTCTTTTAATGCGATTATTTCTTCATCAGTAATTTCATTGTCAGCAAGAATACCATGTAGTATCCCATGAAGTCGCTGTGTTTTGACAGTTAATCCAGAATAATATTTCATTGGATTTACATAATGTTCGCACACCCAAAGAATATCCTCAATTTCTTCACGGGTGAGGGTATAATCTCTTAATGCTTCATCAATTACTGGGATAACCTCTTTGAAAAAACTTTTATTTATGTATTGCCTGTTTAAATTACACCAAAAAGCGAGCTCTTCTACTTCTTTACTTTTTATTTTTCCGTCTAATGAAATGCCTCTTAGTATCCCTTCTAAAGTCATAATTGCTTTATCACGCTGAGCTTTGCTCATATATTTCTTAAATGATAAATCTTCATAATGCTCAATTGATTTCGCGCTCATAATTTCACCCATAACATCAACTTATTTAATAGTTCTGTTTTTACCAAAAAAGATAATTCCATCTTTTAACTTATAATGATAACTGCATGCTCTTGAAAACTTTTGACCTTCATAGCAGCACATTTTATTATCCGAGCACTCTAAATATCTGGAACAGCAATCAAAACGCTCATCAGAATATTTTCTATAACAATATTCATAGATATCTGAAATAAGCGCCCGAAGATTATTTGAGATAAAACCAGGTACTTTAACTCTATAGTAATGATCCGCTGTAACAGTGTTTTCAATGTTATGCCTATTAAGCTCATCCTTAAAATGCTCAGGTATTTCAAGAAATACTTCATTCTTAACTTTTTTGATTCGCAACTTTGGAACCCTAAAAAAGCATATGGATAAATAGGATTTATTAACTTTTAAAGTCACACTTTCAGCATCATCATATTTTTCTTTTATAAAGCTATAAATTTTTTGGAAAAGTTTAATTTCGGGCTTTGGTTCCGATACCTCAATATTATCAAATGATAATTGCTCGTAGATTGCCATCTTTAAACCTCAAGATTCTTATTTTTAAATAAAAAAGCCAAGACATTAATTATGTCTTGACCTAAGAAGTAGCCAAAGCTGCAATCTATCTGTAAAGTTGCATTTACGTATCTCAATAACAATCGATGTCAAGCAAAGATAAGCTTTTGATAAATTACTATGGGTTTAATAATATACTTTGGAGCACCATCATTCGCAAATTTTCTAAGTTCATTTTGAATGAAATCAGCTATCTGCCTTAAATTATTAGGATTTGTTATTGTATATGGCTTAGCCTGTTCTACATGTGACAATATACCAATAACTGACCATTGGCCGGGTAAAGAAGGCCCATATATTGATAGCAAGTCTTTTGAACTAATACTGAGATACTGCTCATTCAGAGGACACATTGCATTCTCGTAGGTGTTTGTCTGTATTTCTATATGTAAAGGGAAATTAAGCATATCAAACATTTTTTCTAAAGTGTTTGCAAAATTACGCGTATTTAATACAGTTGAAATTGTTTTTACTCCTGCGGTACCTAAAGATTGATTAAATGATTTCTCTGCACTAGTTAACATACCAAGTGATGAAAGTAAAGGTAAACACGATTTTATGGTATTTATGTTCCTAAGTAAAATATCGCCCGTTATTAGGACAATTTCACCATTAACGCAATCATGTAGCGGTTTTTCGTTAACAGATATACCGATTGTGTCAAACAATTCAATTATTTTGGCATCATGTGGATCAATCTGCGAAGTAGTCTTTTCTAAAGAGATATCATGGTCGCCTTTTACAGCTTTCATGAAAGGCAGAGAACCTTCAATTGAATGTTCAGTTTCGACTGTGGAACTCATTTCTGATTGGACTTGCTTAATATTTCCGCTAAATAATTGAGCATACAAAGAATCAATGATACTTGTATCGCGGTACAAGAAATCAATTAACGCAGGAATTTTGGACTTTCCGTTTTCAATTTTCCCCATCTGTTAAACTCCTTTTCAAAAGAAGCTTTTTTCTGTTTTTTTGTGTCTTCGGCTTTTTTAATATCTTTATTTACTTCGTTTATAAGATTCTTTACAAAGTTTAACATTGCCTGCGCTCCTTTCTAGTAGGTATACATAGTAATTATAACCTAATTTATATGAGCGCAGCAATGATTTTTCAATATTCGTTGCGTTCACTTAAGTTAAGCAAATTTCATAATTATTACAAGGCATTACCTTTTACGTAATAGGCCCTTTTTTTATATCACCTAACGAAACAAATGCCCCTTAATTTAAAAAGCCAAGACCATATTTATTATGTCTTGACTTAAGAAGTAGCCTAAGCTGCAATTAACATTAATTAGAATAAAATAATAATAAACAATGTGATTATAAGTAACGCAGTTAATATTGGTAAAAGACAACCGCCGGTTAACATTCTTGCTAGTTTTCTTCGCCTTCCTGCTTTTGTTGTGGTATACCGGTTATTTTAGCAATTTTACGTTTTGCTTTTGTCACTCCCAGTGCGCGTTTCCAACTAAAAGAAACTCCAGGAATACGTGAACGTCGTTTTCTTGCCATAAATAACACCTTTGAAAATTTTATTTTATAATTTTATTAAAAAGCGCTTATAATGCCAATTACAGCGCATCAAATTTTTCTAGCTCCTTACTTTTAATAATAATTTTATATTATAATTTTATTCAATCTTCATTAATGAACTCTTTAACCAACTTTGTAACAAGCTCCAATTGTTCTGGAGTAAGTTTTTTAACATCTCTGAATAAAACCTTTGCCTCTGGAGGCCAATCATCAGTTGAACTTCCTGGGTTACGCTCATCTGTGCGGCCGAGGAGGTAATCTGTGGAAACACCAAAAAATGATGCAAGATTTTGTATAGTACTAATATCAGGCTCTGTCTCCCCTTTTTCCCAACGGGCAATAGCCTGTTGAGTAACTCCCAAATGAGTAGCGAGCAATGATTGGGATATTCGTTTTTCAGTTCTAAGTAATTTGAGCCTTTCAGTGAACATTCCAGATGCTCCTTTTTTGTCCATTATACAACATTAAGTTGTCCAATTAAATTATCACAACAAAATTTGCTAAAAATATATTGACAACAACAAAATGTTGTTATATCATGATGACAACAAAATGTTGTTGTTCGGAGGTGAAATGCATGAGACAGTGGTTGAAAGACCTGAGGCAGAAAATGGCGTTATCTCAATCCGAAGTAGCAACTAAAATTGGGATAACCCAACAACAGTATAGCTTTATAGAAAACGGAAATCGAACCCCATCTGTCGAAACTGCCCAAGCCATAGCCAATGTACTCGGTTTTCCTTGGACACGCTTCTTTGAACCAGATACGCAGGAAGAAAAACCAGACAGGCCCTAAATCCCATAGTATATATCAGTCCCTTTATTTTATTTCAGGGTGAATGTGATGAAGATAGTTAATATCAACCCCAATCTATCTGAAAATGAAATAAAGCAAAAACAGCAGGATGCAGCTCGCCTATTTTTGAACGTGTATAAAACACATGAGAAAAATAAGCGTGCTAAATTGGTCCATACAGATTCAAGTTCAACCAAAGACTCAAATTAATTATCTGCTTCTTTATAAGTTAATTATAAACATAAGAAAGGGTGAGAGAGAATGCAACATGAATACACAAACATATACAAAAGTGCCAGAAAAAATGCGGGTTTGACACAAGAGGAGGCAGCAGAACAGCTATTCATATCCGTTAGAAGCTTGACAGAGTATGAATCAGGGAGAACAACGCCCCCGGATGATGTGGTATGCCGAATGGTGGAAATTTATAAGGCAAAATACTTGGCTTACCTGCATCTAAAAAATTCAACTGAAGTTGGCCGGAGGTTTTTGCCTGATTTGCACATCATGGATTTGCCAAGATCGGTTCTGCGATTGCAAAAAGAAGTCAAAGATGTCACAGACATTCATCCGGAAATAGTAGATGTTGCTTGTGATGGAACCATTGAAGAGCATGAGCAGAAGACATGGCAGGACATTGAAAAGGAACTCCTGGAAATGGTAGGCGCTGGCTTATCTGTAGTATTCGCGAGATGAGCTGAAACAATGGAAAAATTAATAAGTTTTGAAGCTGCGATTAATGCGGCAAAGATTGCTTTCTGCTGGAACAGCTCCGATGGTTCACTGGTTGATTTTCAAAAGGACATGATTAATATCTTATGCGATTATTCAGAAGACCAAATAATGAACATGGGAAGGAGGATATCAAATGCCGCAGATAACTGTTCGGGAATTAATTTCAATGCCAGAAGAGCAGCAAATGGCTTACCTCAGGTTATATGACATAATCCCAATTCAAACATTCAACAAAGGTATTATTTTCAGAAAAAAAGATAAAAAAATAGGCATTGGTCAAAACCAAGCCAAATCAAAAATCCTTCAATAATTATTATACATTACATCATCTTTAGGCGTCAACATAGCCCCGCAGCAGTGTTTAAGCATAAAGACCTTAAGTTTTAATTATGGGGTGTACATATGCTTAAATTACATAGCATAGTAAAAGCAGTTGATGAAGGTTATGGAGAATATATTGGAGAAATAGTCGGATTCAGAGGGTATCCGTCACCAGTATATTACGTGCGGATTCTTGCATGTACGAAATATCCCTCTCAAAATGCATTACTCGTCAAAAATGTACACTTCAAACGACTTCCGTATCCACATTTATCAATACAAACTTTTTCCCTTAATAATGTTGAGGAGTATAAAGGTGAAATTCCTGAGTATGAGCAATCAGTTCAGACAGCTTTTGGACAAGCTCAGGCAGCCTTATTTAGCCCGAGGTGACGGTATGAATTATGAAATACGAAATAAATTCATTGAAGCTGCTCATCCTTCAAATTCCGGCGAATGCACAGTAAGGAAAATGACCGAGGAAGAGTGGCAAAAATATGGTCCACCACAAAGGATAAAAAAGCGAAGGGGCGCATCTCTCAATTGTGGGTGGGGTCACAAGATGGCGGCAAGGAAGGGGAAGAGAGTATAACATGAACAAGGTCATTTTATTAGGAAGGCTCGTTGCAGATCCGGAATTAAGGTTTACTCAGAACAATGTTCCTGTTTGCCGGTTTAGAATTGCAATAAATAAGCCGGAAGCGGAAGCAGAATTTTTCCGGATTGTGGCCTGGCGAGGAACTGCAGAATTCATTTCTAAGTATTTCAAGAAAGGTAGCAAAATCCTGATTGAAGGCCATCTGAAAACACATGTGTGGGATGATAACGGCACGAAAAGATATGATGAGTACACCCAAGCTGACCAGGTATATTTTGTTGACAGCAAGAAGGCAGAGAATCAAGAAAGTGCTCCTGAAGGTCAAAGCGAAAGTTATTATCAGCTAAGTGACGAAGGTTTACCTTTTTAAATTAAACAGATTATAGCGGTGTCAAAAAGGGGAGGATAACTTGAATATACGAGCTTATCTGAGAGACTATCCTTTTATCAATGATGAAATACTAAGGCTTCAAAAGGAACTAAATGAAATCATTAGGCACAAGCATGAATCATACGCAACACTTAAAGCTGTGCCTATTACGGACATGCCTAAAGGAAGTGGGCTCTCAGATCCTGTCTATAACACAGTACAAGTTATCATTGACCGCTATGATCACAAAATAGAATACTACACTCAAAAAATAAATCAGATTCTGGACGACAAAGCATTATTTGAACAGATATGGTTTTCAGAAATTCTAAGTTCTGAGGAACGTTCAGTAATTGATTATCGTTGTTTCCAACATTTTGATTGGAAACAAACAGCAAAACTCATGAAATATTCGACTAAACAATGCAGGCGGATATTTAATAGAGCCATTGAGAAGCTCCAAAGCGAGGTGGATAATCTTATGAAAGAGTAGAATATTCCCCTTTTCTAACTAAATATTGGGGGTGAGCGTTATTTCATGGTTTAAGGTACATAGATCTGTTTTCGACCATTGGGTTTCCACTGACGCTGAGGCCTTTCTTCTTTGGTTATATATAGTTGGAAAGGCTGCATTCGAGCCAACTAAGAAAATGGTATTGGGACGGCTCATTGATCTTTTACCAGGTCAGTTTCTTTTTAGGGGACCACAGTTGGCAGATCAATTACACATAGACCGGAATAAAATTTACAGGCTGATAGCGCTATTTGAGCAGGAGGGCATGATTTCAGTCCAAAAGTTTGGGCACAAGTACTCCATAATAACTGTAAAAAATTATTCCGTCTACCAAGGGGATAGTATACCCATTGAAAAAAATAGAGAAACAAATGAGAAACCGAAACATGAGAATTTATGCGACTTTGACGAGTTGTCATTACAAGAAAGTGAGAAACAAATGAAAAACAAAAAAGAAACTATATATAAGAATCAAAAGAACATAAAGAATAAAGAAAATAATATAAATAGTCCTGATATTCCTTTTGACGAGATCATCTCTTATCTCAATGAAAAAGCAGGTACAAATTACAGGTCAAAGTCGCAAACAAGCAGGAGACTCATTCAAGCACGTTTCAATGAGGGATTTACCTTGGATGACTTTTTTAAGGTCATCGATAATAAGGTTGCAGACTGGGGGCATGAACCGGCTCCAGGCGAAAAGGATATGAGACCTTATCTGAGGCCAGAGACCTTATTTGGCACAAAGTTTGAATCTTATTTGAACAGCCGCCCAGAAGTCAAAGTCAATAAGAAAAGTATTCCTCATCGAGATAATTTCATACAGCGAGATTATGATGATAGCTTTTTTGACCAGATTTCAGGAATTATTAAATGAATGTGAGGGATGAAGGTATGAATTTGGCTAATAAAGTTGAATACCACAGCAATATATGCAATGAACTTAATAATATTTATGCTGCTAAGAATGCTGACTACAACGACAGCTTCGGCAAATCCTTTAAAGAATATGGCATGATTATGGCTGCTATTCGTTTAGAGGACAAGCTGAATCGCTTTAAAGCTTTAATTAAGCAAGAGGCCCAGGTGAGGGATGAAAGCATAGAAGATACTCTTAAAGACTTGGCAAACTATGCGATTATGACCCTAATAGAGCTAACCATTAGTAAAACAGGTGCTATGCATAACGTACAAAACAAGGAATGACGCATACCGGAATAATTACGCTGGGAGGAGATAAAGAATGTTGGACAAGAAACAGTTGGAAAAGATTAAGGCTTGGGAGCAGGAGCCGTTGACATTGATAGGTGTTTTTGCAAAGGAAGCCGCCAAAACCGCCCTTGCGTACAGGGCAATGCTGGAACGGGTTACGGAAGCATTGACTAATTCACTGAACTTTATTGCTGAAGAATTATCTGCCGCAAATGATGAAGATATTGCCATCGCAATGGAAGCAACCAAAATGTTGCAGGAAAGCGAGGTCGAGGAAGGATGAGTGATTTACTCAAACTAAACAACATAGTACAGCGAAACGGTGACATAAAAGCATTCCCATTATCAAGTAATATGAAAAGCGCAAGACATGGCAAAGGCCCATGGGGAGAAGTGACCATTGCAATCGATAGCGAGAGTGTAGAACGTCTTTGGGGCAACGATGCTATCGGGATTTTATACATTGTCGGCAGGGATGAATGGAAAAAGGAAAGCGAGGGGTGAGGAAGGGTGACACTATCTGAACAATGCAAAACCTGTAAGGCTAACTGGGATGGACATTGCATAAATGGAATGGACAACTGGAAAGTAAGAATGGGAGATAAAGAGGTAGAATGTGAAGATTATGAGGAAAGCGAGGTCGAACACGATGGTAATAGTCGGTAGACATATAAACGGTATAACGATAAACCCTCTTGAATATTTGCTTGATGATGAAGGGAACGAAATGCTTTTTGACAGTGAAGAATCGGCAAGAGAGTATCTCAAACAGCAAGGAATGGCAGAAGATGAAATGTACTGGATGGTATTTGAGGAGGTCGAACACGATGCCATGTTGTGAAGATTGTCCGTGTGTTAATTATTGTGATGGTTCAATGATAGAAGCCTGTATGGGTGACTGGAGAAAAAGGAAACAGAGGGAAAGCGAGGTCAAACACGATGCCTAAAGTGATTGTTTATTATTGGAAATGCATTAAATGGTTATGGAAACATAGGAACGAAAAGAATTGTCGGCAGAAATTCAGAAGAATGGACAGAGAATTAGGAGGTTG